>NZ_PDWV01000021.1 GCF_010093385.1 Pseudoxanthomonas mexicana | reverse complement strand
ATGGCAAAGGGTAAATTCGAACGCACCAAGCCGCACGTGAACGTGGGCACGATTGGCCACGTTGACCACGGCAAGACGACGCTGACGGCGGCGCTGACGAAGATCGGCGCGGAGCGTTTCGGTGGCGAGTTCAAGGCGTACGACGCGATCGACGCGGCGCCGGAAGAGAAGGCGCGCGGCATCACGATTTCGACGGCGCACGTGGAATACGAATCGGCCACGCGCCACTACGCGCACGTGGACTGCCCGGGCCACGCCGACTACGTGAAGAACATGATCACCGGTGCGGCGCAGATGGACGGCGCGATCCTGGTGTGCTCGGCCGCCGACGGCCCGATGCCGCAGACGCGTGAGCACATCCTGCTGTCGCGCCAGGTGGGCGTGCCGTACATCGTCGTGTTCCTGAACAAGGCTGACATGGTGGACGACGCCGAGCTGCTGGAGCTGGTGGAGATGGAAGTCCGCGAACTGCTGAGCAAGTACGAGTTCCCGGGCGACGACACCCCGATCATCTCGGGCTCGGCCCGTCTGGCGCTGGAAGGCGACCAGAGCGAGATCGGCGTGCCGGCGATCCTGAAGCTGGTGGACGCACTGGACACCTGGATCCCGACCCCGGAGCGTGACGTCGACAAGCCGTTCCTGATGCCGGTGGAAGACGTGTTCTCGATCTCCGGCCGCGGCACCGTGGTGACCGGTCGTATCGAGCGCGGCATCATCAAGGTGGGCGACGAAATCGAAATCGTCGGTATCCGTCCGACCCAGAAGACCACGGTCACGGGCGTGGAAATGTTCCGCAAGCTGCTGGATCAGGGCCAGGCGGGCGACAACGCCGGTCTGCTGCTGCGCGGCACCAAGCGTGACGACGTGGAGCGTGGCCAGGTGCTGGCCAAGCCGGGTTCGATCACCCCGCACACCGAGTTCGAAGCCGAAGTCTACGTGCTGAGCAAGGACGAAGGCGGCCGTCACACGCCGTTCTTCAAGGGCTACCGCCCGCAGTTCTACTTCCGCACCACCGACATCACCGGTGCGGTGCAGCTGCCGGAAGGCGTGGAGATGGTGATGCCGGGCGACAACGTGAAGATGGTGGTCACGCTGATCAATCCGGTGGCGATGGACGAAGGCCTGCGCTTCGCGATCCGCGAGGGCGGCCGTACGGTCGGCGCCGGCGTGGTGGCCAAGATCATCAAGTAAGGCCCCGGCGGTCCCGGCGACGGGTTCGCCGGACAGCGCGAAGGGCGGGCCGGAACCTCGGTCCGCCTTCGCCGTCTAAGGGAAGGTTGTAGCAAATCGATACGCCAGTAGCTCAATTGGCAGAGCAGCGGTCTCCAAAACCGCAGGTTGGGGGTTCGAGTCCCTCCTGGCGTGCCACTTCCTTCCCCGCGGAGTCCGGCTCTGCCGTGCTCCCCTCGAGCTAAAGAGCGACAACTGACTTGAACAGCAAGGTCGAACAATCCAAAGCCGGCACGCCCGCGGCCGACATCGCCAAGTACGTCCTGGCGCTCGCGCTGGTCGTGGGTGGTCTGGTCGCGTGGTGGTGGTTCAACGGTCAATGGGCCACGCCGCTGCGTTCGCTGGCGGTGGTCGCGGGCCTGGTGCTGGGTGCGCTGGTGTTCCTGCAGACCGGCAAGGGGCGCGATACCCGCGAATTCCTCGCCGAGTCGCGTTTCGAGCTGCGCAAGGTGGTGTGGCCGACGCGCGAGGAGGCCACCCGGACCACCTGGGTGGTCATCGCCGTGGTGATCGTGCTCAGCCTGATCCTGGCCGGTTTCGACTTCGCCATCCAGGCGTTGATCGAGTGGTTCCTGAATTTTGGCCGTTGAGGAGAGTCGCTCAGTGAAGCGCTGGTATGTCGTCCATGCTTATTCCGGGTTCGAGAAGTCGGTGGCGCAGGCGTTGCGCGACCGCATCGTCCGCGATGGCATGCAGGAGAAGTTCGGCGATGTGCTGGTCCCGACCGAAGAGGTCGTGGAGATGCGCTCCGGCCAGAAGCGCCGTTCCGAGCGCAAGTTCTTCCCGGGTTATGTGCTGGTCCAGATCGAAACCCATGACGAGGGTGGCATCCCGCGCATGGACAACGAGAGCTGGCACCTGGTGAAGGACACCTCCAAGGTGC
Source organism: Pseudoxanthomonas mexicana (assembly GCF_010093385.1). Classification (GTDB taxonomy): domain Bacteria; phylum Pseudomonadota; class Gammaproteobacteria; order Xanthomonadales; family Xanthomonadaceae; genus Pseudoxanthomonas_A; species Pseudoxanthomonas_A mexicana. Next base: position 61,640 of record NZ_PDWV01000021.1, on the reverse strand, counting down.
TCGGCTTCATCGGCGGTACCGCCGATCGTCCGCTGCCGATCCGCGACGAAGAAGCGGCGGCCATCCTGGATCGCGTCCAGGAAGGCGTCGAGAAGCCCAAGCCCAAGGTCCTGTTCGAGCCGGGCGAGATGGTCCGCGTCACCGACGGCCCGTTCAACGACTTCAACGGCGTGGTCGAGGAAGTCAATTACGAAAAGAGCCGCCTGCGCGTGGCGGTGCTGATTTTCGGCCGCTCCACCCCGGTGGAGCTGGAGTTCGGCCAGGTCGAGAAGGCCTGAGCCGGTCGGCAGGGGCGCCCAGGCGGCCTTGCCGAAAGCCTGATATACTGCGCGGCTCCCTGAACGGCTGAGCCGGCGGGGGCCATGGCCGCCTTCGGGCGGCCGTCGGCGCATTCGAGATACGCGATGCCGGGACGCGTGATTTTCCCGGTCCGATGGGGAGCCTTCACAGGCGCTAGCACCCGGAGAGTACTCACATGGCAAAGAAAGTTGTCGGTTACATTAAGCTGCAGGTGAAGGCCGGTCAGGCCAACCCCTCGCCGCCGGTCGGTCCTGCGCTGGGTCAGCGCGGCCTGAACATCATGGAGTTCTGCAAGGCGTTCAACGCCGCCACGCAGAAGCTGGAGCCGGGCCTGCCGATTCCGGTGGTCATCACGGCCTATTCCGACCGTACGTTCACCTTCATCACCAAGACGCCGCCGGCGACGATCCTGCTGAAGAAGGCCGTCGGCATCACGTCCGGCTCCAAGCGCCCGAACACCGAGAAGGTGGGCAAGGTCACCCGCAAGCAGCTCGAGGACATCGCCAAGGCGAAGGAACCCGACCTGACCGCGGCCGACCTGGACGCGGCGGTGCGTACGATCGCGGGTTCGGCCCGCTCCATGGGCCTGACGGTAGAGGGTTAAGAGATGGCACAGAACAAGCGACAGAAGGCCATCCTGGCCGCCGTGACCCCCGGCAAGGCGTACGCCATTGACGAGGCCCTGAAGATCGTCAAGACCGCGGTCAAGGCCAAGTTCGTCGAGTCCGTCGACGTGGCCGTGCGCCTGGGCGTGGATGCCAAGAAGTCCGACCAGCAGGTGCGCGGTTCCACCGTGCTGCCGGCCGGTACCGGCAAGTCGGTCCGCGTGGCGGTGTTCGCCCCGGCCGGCGCCAAGGCCGACGAAGCCGCCGCCGCTGGCGCCGAAGCCGTCGGCATGGACGACCTGGCCGAGAAGATGCTGGCCGGCGACATCAACTATGACGTGGTCATCGCCACGCCGGACGCGATGCGCGTGGTCGGCAAGCTGGGTACGGTCCTGGGTCCGCGTGGCCTGATGCCGAACCCGAAGGTCGGCACCGTATCGCCGAACCCGGCCGAGGCGGTGAAGAACGCCAAGTCGGGCCAGGTGCGCTACCGCACCGACAAGGCCGGCATCATCCACTGCACCATCGGCAAGGCCAGCTTCGACGACGAAGCGCTGAAGTCGAACCTGCAGGCGCTGCTGATCGACCTGGTGAAGGCCAAGCCGGCCACCTCGAAGGGCCAGTACCTGCAGAAGATCTCGGTCAGCTCGACCATGGGCCCCGGCGTCACCGTCGACCAGTCCTCGCTGTCCCTGAAGTGACGCGCCGGCGCGCTCGCGCATCGCGCGAGCGCCTTTGCTGGCGTGTCATCCCCGCGAAGGCGGGGATCCAGTGACTCGAAGTCTGAGTCAACTGGAAGAAAGCAAAGTCGCTGGGTTCCCGCCTTCGCGGGAACGACGGCAAAAATTTTGAGGGCAGTCGCCCAGGCCGGGATGCCGGTGCAAGCGACAGCCGTCAAAGACCGCAGGTGCGGTCAGCGCGCAACGACGACGGGCAGGGAAGCTCGTGCTGGCAGGGAATCGCCGTCGTGGCTAGCGGGATCGCTTAATCCATTCCCCCGGGAATGCGCCTGCGCAGATGGTGCCGCCTTCTGGAAGTTTTCTGGAGCACGACCGCAGGGTCGCCAGTCAGACAGGCCACCGACGGGACCTCCGTGTCCCCGGTACCCACGGACGGGTGCCGTCCAGGACCGCAAGCGGCAGGAGTCGCGAGCGGAGTCAATAAGTGAGGAGTGTATGGCTCTCAATCTGTCCCAGAAGCAAGAAGTAGTCGCCGAGCTGGCAGACGTCGCCGCCAAGGCGCACTCCCTGGTCGCCGCCGAATACGCAGGCACCACGGTCAGTCAGATGACCGCGATGCGCAAGAAGGCCCGCGAGACCGGTGTGTACTTGAAGGTTGTCAAGAACACGCTGGCCGTGCGTGCCGTGGCCGGTACCGAGTTCGAGGTTGTCCAGGACAAGCTCGTCGGTCCGCTGCTGTATGCGTTTTCGACCGAGGAGCCCGGCGCTGCCGGTCGCCTGATCAAGGAATTCGCCAAGGGTAACGACAAGCTGCAGCCGAAGGTCGTCTCCGTGGGTGGCCAGCTGTATCCGGCCAGCCATGTGGAAGTCCTGGCGTCGCTGCCGACCCGCGACCAGGCCCTGGCCATGCTGGCCCGTGTGCTGGCTGAACCGGCCTCGATGTTCGCCCGCGCCGTCAAGGCCGTGGCCGACAAGCAGGGTGGTGGCGAAGCGCCGGCGGAAGCCGCCGCCGAAGCCCCGGCCGAAGCCTGATCCGACGTCTTCTACGGTTCTACGAACCCTAATCCCAGATAATTTCCAAAGGTAAACACAATGTCCCTTTCCAACGAACAGATCGTCGACGCCATCGCCGGCAAGACCCTGATGGAAGTGATGGAGCTGGTCAAGGCCATCGAAGAGAAGTTCGGCGTCTCCGCCGCTGCCCCGGTCGTCGCCGCTGCCGGCCCGGCCGCTGCCGCCGCCCCGGTCGAAGAGCAGACCGAGTTCACCATCGTCCTGAAGGACGCCGGTGCGAAGAAGGTCGACGTCATCAAGGCCGTCCGCGCCATCACGGGCCTGGGCCTGAAGGAAGCCAAGGACCTCACCGAGGCCGGCGGCGTCCTGAAGGAAGGCGTGTCGAAGGAAGATGCCGAGAAGTTCAAGAAGGACCTCGAAGCCGCTGGTGCGAGCGTCGAAGTCAAGTAAGCCGTATCCGTCGCCGGTCCACTCAGGCGACAACCCGAGGCCGGGGGCGAAAGCCCCTGGCCTTCGGTCGTTTCAAGACGTAGCGATGTAAATGCGAGTTTGTAGTTGGAAGTAGCAGCAGAGGGCGTGCTGGTGCCGGCAATACCAGCGACTTCCAACTGAAAATTCCCCCGTTCGAAAGAATGTCCCCCGTGCGGTCGCGGACGCGCGCCCCACGCTGCCAAAGGCACAGTCACATGACGACATATTCGTTCACCGAAAAGAAGCGCATCCGCAAGGACTTCGGCAAGCAGCGCTCGATCCTCGAAGTCCCGTTCCTGCTGGCCATCCAGGTCGACTCCTACCGCGAATTCCTGCAGGAGCATGCCGATCCCGCCAAGCGCGAGGACCGTGGCCTGCACGCCGCGCTGAAGTCGGTCTTCCCGATCGCCAGCTACAGCGGCAACGCCGCGCTGGAATACGTCGGCTACAAGCTGGGCGAGCCGGTGTTCGACGAGCGCGAGTGCCGCAACCGCGGCCTGAGCTACGGCGCCCCGCTGCGCGTGACCGTGCGCCTGGTGATCTACGACCGCGAGTCGTCCACCAAGGCCATCAAGTACGTGAAGGAGCAGGAGGTCTACCTGGGCGAGATTCCGCTCATGACCGACAACGGCACCTTCATCGTCAACGGCACCGAGCGCGTCATCGTCTCGCAGCTGCACCGTTCGCCGGGCGTGTTCTTCGACCACGACCGCGGCAAGACGCACAGCTCGGGCAAGCTGCTGTACAGCGCCCGCATCATTCCCTACCGCGGCTCGTGGCTGGACTTCGAGTTCGACCCGAAGGATGCGCTGTTCACCCGTATCGACCGCCGCCGCAAGCTGCCGGTCTCGATCCTGCTGCGCGCCCTGGGCTACTCCAACGAGGAGATGCTCAACGAGTTCTTCGACGTCAACACGTTCCACATCCTGCCCGAAGGCGTGCAGCTGGAACTGGTCGCCGAGCGCCTGCGCGGCGAGACGCTGAACTTCGACCTGGCCGACGGCGACAAGGTCATCGTGGAAGCCGGCAAGCGCATCACCGCGCGCCACGTGAAGCAGCTGGAGCAGTCGGGCATCGCCGCCCTGGCCGTGCCGGACGAATACCTGGTGGGCCGCATCCTGTCGCACGACGTGATCGACGCCAACACCGGCGAGCTGCTGGCCGCCGCCAACGACGAGATCACCGACGACCAGCTGGCCAAGTTCCGCAAGGCCGGCGTGGATGCCGTGGGCACGCTGTGGGTCAACGACCTGGACCGCGGTCCGTACCTGTCCAACACCCTGCGCATCGACCCGACCAAGACCCAGCTCGAGGCCCTGGTCGAGATCTACCGCATGATGCGTCCCGGCGAGCCGCCGACCAAGGATGCCGCGCAGAACCTGTTCCACAACCTGTTCTTCACCTTCGAGCGCTACGACCTGTCCAACGTCGGCCGCATGAAGTTCAACCGTCGCGTGGGCCGCAAGGAAACCACCGGCGAAGCCGTGCTGTACGACAAGAAGTACTTCGGCGCGCGCAACGATGAAGAAGCCAAGCGCCTGGTCGCCAGCCTGGGCGAGACCTCGGACATCCTGGACGTCATCAAGGTCCTGACCGAGATCCGCAACGGCCGCGGCACCGTCGACGACATCGACCACCTGGGCAACCGCCGCGTGCGTTCGGTCGGCGAAATGGCTGAGAACGTCTTCCGCGTGGGCCTGGTCCGCGTCGAGCGCGCCGTGAAGGAGCGCCTGTCGATGGCCGAGTCCGAGGGCCTGACCCCGCAGGAACTGATCAACGCCAAGCCGGTGGCGGCCGCGATCAAGGAGTTCTTCGGCTCCTCGCAGCTGTCCCAGTTCATGGACCAGAACAACCCGCTGTCGGAAGTCACGCACAAGCGTCGCGTCTCGGCCCTCGGCCCGGGCGGCCTGACCCGCGAGCGTGCCGGCTTCGAAGTGCGCGACGTGCACCCGACCCATTACGGCCGCGTCTGCACCATCGAGACGCCGGAAGGCCCGAACATCGGCCTGATCAACTCGCTGGCCGTGTATGCGCGCACCAACAGCTACGGCTTCCTCGAGACGCCGTACCGCAAGGTCGTGGACGGCGTGATCACCGACGAGATCGAGTACCTGTCGGCGATCGAGGAGAACGAGTACGTCATCGCGCAGGCCAACGCGCTGCACGACGCCAAGAGCCGCCTGACCGAACAGTTCGTGCCGTGCCGCTACCAGGGCGAATCGCTGCTGAAGCCGCCGAGCGAAGTGCACTACATGGACGTCTCGCCGATGCAGACCGTGTCGGTCGCGGCGGCGCTGGTGCCGTTCCTGGAGCACGATGACGCCAACCGCGCACTGATGGGCGCCAACATGCAGCGCCAGGCCGTGCCGACGCTGCGTGCGCAGAAGCCGCTGGTCGGTACCGGCATCGAGCGCGCCGTGGCGCGCGACTCGGGCGTGACCGTGAACGCCCGTCGTGGCGGCGTGGTCGAGCAGATCGACGCCGGCCGCATCGTGGTGAAGGTCAACGAGAGCGAGATCTCCGGCGAAACCGATGCCGGCGTCGACATCTACTCGTTGATCAAGTACACGCGCTCCAACCAGAACACCTGCATCAACCAGCGTCCGCTGGTGAACGTGGGCGACGTGGTGGCGCGCGGCGACGTGCTGGCCGACGGTCCGTCTACCGACATCGGCGAGTTGGCGCTGGGCCAGAACATGCTGATCGCGTTCATGCCGTGGAACGGCTACAACTTCGAAGACTCCATCCTGCTCTCCGAGCGCGTGGTGGAAGAGGATCGCTACACCACGATCCACATCGAAGAGCTGACCTGCGTCGCGCGCGACACCAAGCGGGGGCCGGAGGAAATCTCCGCCGACATCCCGAACGTCTCCGAGCAGGCGCTGAACCGCCTGGACGAGAGCGGCGTGGTGTACATCGGTGCCGAAGTGCGCGCCGGCGACATCATGGTCGGCAAGGTCACGCCCAAGGGCGAAAGCCAGCTGACCCCGGAAGAGAAGCTGCTGCGCGCGATCTTCGGCGAGAAGGCTTCGGACGTGAAGGACAGCTCGCTGCGCGTGCCCCCGGGCATGGACGGCACCGTCATCGACGTGCAGGTCTTCACCCGCGACGGCATCGAGAAGGACAAGCGCGCGCGCCAGATCGAAGAGAACGAGATCAAGCGCGTCAAGAAGGACTTCGACGACCAGTTCCGCATCCTGGAAGGCGCCATCTACGCCCGCCTGCGTTCGCAGCTGGTCGGCAAGGTCGCCAACGGAGGTCCGGCCGGGCTGAAGAAGGGCGACGCGATCACCGACGCGTACCTGGACGGCCTGAAGAAGTCCGAGTGGTTCACCCTGCGCATGAAGGACGACGACGCCTCCGATGCCATCGAGCGCGCCCAGATGCAGATCCAGGCGCACGAGAAGGAGTTCGAGCGCCGCTTCGCCGACAAGCGCGGCAAGATCACCGCCGGCGACGACCTCGCCCCGGGCGTGCTGAAGATGGTCAAGGTGTACCTGGCCGTGAAGCGCCGTATCCAGCCGGGCGACAAGATGGCCGGCCGTCATGGCAACAAGGGCGTCGTGTCGACCATCGTGCCGGTCGAGGACATGCCGTACATGGCCAACGGCGAGACGGTGGACATCGTGCTGAACCCGCTGGGCGTGCCGTCGCGTATGAACATCGGCCAGGTGCTGGAAGTCCACCTGGGCTGGGCGGCTAAGGGACTGGGCAAGAAGATCCAGAACATGCTGGAAGCCCAGGCCAAGGTCGCCGACCTGCGCAAGTTCCTGACCCAGATCTACAACCACGACCAGAAGCTGGGCGAGGACCGCGTGGACCTGGACCAGTTCAGCGATGCCGAACTGATCGCGCTGGCCAAGAACCTGACCGACGGCGTGCCGATGGCCACCCCGGTGTTCGACGGCGCGGCGGAGACCGAGATCAAGCACATGCTCGAACTCGCGGATCTGCCGATCAGCGGCCAGACCCAGCTGTACGACGGCCGCACCGGCGAGGCGTTCGACCGCCACACCACGGTCGGCTACATGCACATGCTGAAGCTGAACCACCTGGTGGACGACAAGATGCACGCGCGTTCCACCGGTCCGTACTCGCTCGTCACCCAGCAGCCGCTGGGCGGCAAGGCGCAGTTCGGCGGCCAGCGCTTCGGCGAAATGGAAGTCTGGGCGCTGGAAGCCTACGGCGCGGCGCACACCCTGCAGGAAATGCTGACGGTCAAGTCGGACGACGTGCAGGGCCGCAACCAGATGTACAAGAACATCGTCGATGGCGCCCACGAGATGGTCGCGGGCATGCCGGAGTCCTTCAACGTGCTGGTGAAGGAAATCCGCTCGCTCGCCATCAACATGGAACTGGAAGACTGATCGCGACGCGCGGGCGCTTCCCTGCGCCCGCGTTGCGAAGCACGTCATCCCGCCCCCGACAAAGATTCCTCCTGACGGAGAAACAAAATGAAAGACCTGCTCAACCTCTTCAACCAGCAGCGCCAGACGCTGGACTTCGACGCGATCAAGATCGCGCTGGCTTCGCCGGACCTGATCCGTTCGTGGTCCTTCGGCGAAGTGAAGAAGCCGGAAACCATCAACTACCGGACGTTCAAGCCCGAGCGCGACGGCCTGTTCTGCTCGGCCATCTTCGGCCCGATCAAGGACTACGAGTGCCTGTGCGGCAAGTACAAGCGCATGAAGCACCGCGGCGTGGTCTGCGAGAAGTGCGGCACGGAAGTGACGCTGGCCAAGGTGCGCCGTGAGCGCATGGGCCACATCGACCTGGCCAGCCCGGTCGCGCACATCTGGTTCCTGAAGTCGCTGCCGTCGCGCATCGGCCTGATGCTTGACATGACCCTGCGCGACATCGAGCGCGTGCTGTACTTCGAAGCCTATGTCGTCACCGAGCCGGGCCTGACCTCGCTCGAACGCCGCCAGCTGCTGACCGAAGAGCAGTTCATGCAGGCGCGCCAGGAACATGGCGACGACTTCGACGCCGCCATGGGCGCCGAGGCCGTCTACGACCTGCTGCGCACCATCGACCTGCAGGCCGAGATGGTGAACCTGCGCGAGGAAATCGCCAGCACCAACTCCGAGACCAAGCTCAAGCGCCTCACCAAGCGCATCAAGCTGATCGAGGCGTTCCTGGAGTCGGGCAACCGTCCTGAATGGATGGTCATGACCGTGCTGCCCGTGCTGCCGCCGGACCTGCGTCCGCTGGTGCCGCTGGATGGCGGCCGCTTCGCGACCTCCGACCTGAACGACCTGTACCGTCGCGTCATCAACCGCAACAACCGCCTGCGCCGCCTGCTGGAACTCAACGCGCCCGACATCATCGTGCGCAACGAGAAGCGCATGCTGCAGGAGTCGGTGGACGCCCTGATGGACAACGGCCGCCGCGGCCGCGCCATCACCGGCACCAACAAGCGCCCGCTGAAGTCGCTGGCCGACATGATCAAGGGCAAGCAGGGCCGCTTCCGCCAGAACCTGCTGGGCAAGCGCGTCGACTACTCCGGCCGTTCGGTCATCGTGGTCGGCCCGACCCTGCGCCTGCACGAATGCGGCCTGCCGAAGAAGATGGCGCTGGAGCTGTTCAAGCCGTTCGTGTTCGCCAAGCTGCAGCGCCGTGGCCTGGCCACCACCATCAAGGCCGCCAAGAAGCTGGTCGAGCGCGAAGAAGCCGACGTCTGGGACATCCTGGAAGAGGTCATCCGCGAGCACCCGGTGCTGCTGAACCGCGCGCCGACGCTGCACCGCCTGGGCATCCAGGCGTTCGAGCCGGTGCTGATCGAAGGCAAGGCCATCCAGCTGCACCCGCTGGTTTGTACGGCGTTCAACGCTGACTTCGACGGTGACCAGATGGCCGTGCACGTGCCGCTCTCGCTGGAAGCCCAGCTGGAAGCGCGCGCGCTGATGATGTCGTCCAACAACATCCTGTCGCCCGCCAACGGCGAGCCGATCATCGTGCCGTCGCAGGACGTCGTGCTCGGCCTGTACTACATGACCCGCGCGCTGGAGAACAAGAAGGGCGAGGGCATGGCGTTCGCCAACATCGCCGAGGTCAAGCGCGCCTACGACAACCGCGCCGTCGAGCTGCACGCCAAGGTCAAGGTCCGTATCAGCGGCACCGTGATCGACGAGGAAGGTGGCCGCAGCAAGCAGACCAGTATCGTGGACACCACGATCGGTCGCGCGCTGCTGGCCGAGATCCTGCCGGAAGGCCTGCCGTTCGCCCTGGTGAACACCGAGCTGAACAAGAAGGCCATCAGCCGCCTGATCAACTCCAGCTACCGCATGCTGGGCCTGAAGGACACGGTCGTGTTCGCCGACAAGCTGATGTACACCGGCTTCGCGTACGCCACGCGCGCCGGCGTCTCGATCGGCATCGACGACATGCTGATCCCGGCCGAGAAGAAGGGCATCCTGGGCGAAGCCGAGCAGGAAGTGCTGGAGATCCAGGAGCAGTACCAGAGCGGTCTGGTCACCGCCGGCGAGCGCTACAACAAGGTGGTCGACATCTGGTCGCGCACCAACGAGCGCATCGCCAAGGCGATGATGGACACCATCGGCACCGACAAGGTGAAGAACGCCAAGGGCGAGACCATCAACGAGAAGTCGATGAACTCGCTCTACATCATGGCCGACTCCGGCGCCCGTGGTAGCCAGGCCCAGATCCGCCAGCTGGCCGGCATGCGCGGCCTGATGGCCCGCCCCGACGGCTCGATCATCGAGACGCCCATCAAGGCGAACTTCCGCGAAGGCCTGAACGTGCAGGAGTACTTCAACTCCACGCACGGTGCCCGCAAGGGCCTGGCCGATACCGCGCTGAAGACCGCGAACTCCGGTTACCTGACCCGTCGCCTGGTCGACGTGGCGCAGGACGTGGTGATCACCGAGGTCGATTGCGGTACGTCGGAAGGCCTGATGATGACCCCGATCGTGGAAGGCGGCGACGTGGTCGAGCCGCTGCGTGACCGCGTGCTGGGCCGCATCGTGGCCGAGGACGTGTTCCTGCCGGGCAACGACGAGGATCCGATCGTCACCCGCAACACGCTGCTGGACGAAGCCTGGGTGCAGAAGTTGGAAGACGCCGGCGTGCAGGCGCTGAAGGTGCGCTCCACCATCACCTGCGAGTCCGATTTCGGCGTCTGCGCCCACTGCTATGGCCGCGACCTGGCCCGTGGCCACATCGTCAACATCGGCGAAGCGGTCGGCGTCATCGCCGCGCAGTCGATCGGCGAGCCCGGCACCCAGCTGACCATGCGTACGTTCCACATCGGTGGCGCGGCATCGCGTGCGGCGGCGGTCGACAACATCACCGTCAAGACCACCGGCTCGATCAAGTTCAACAACCTGAAGTTCGTCGAACACGCCAACGGCAGCCTGGTCGCCGTCTCGCGTTCGGGTGAACTGTCGGTGCTCGACGGCCACGGCCGCGAGCGCGAGCGCTACAAGCTGCCCTACGGCGCCACCATCAACGTCAAGGACGGCGACCAGATCACCGCCGGCCAGGCCGTGGCGAACTGGGATCCGCACAACCACCCGATCGTGTCGGAAGTGGCCGGTTTCGTGCGCTTCGTCGACTTCGTCGACGGCGTCACCGTCATCGAGAAGACCGACGAACTGACCGGTCTGGCCTCGCGCGAGATCACCGATCCGAAGCGTCGCGGTTCGCAGGGCAAGGACCTGCGTCCGATCGTCCGCATCGTGGACAAGGACGGCAAGGACCTGAGCATTCCCGGGACCGACCTGCCGGCGCAGTACCTGCTGCCGCCGCGCTCGATCGTCAACCTGCAGGACGGCGCGCCCGTCGGCGTGGGCGACGTGGTCACCAAGGTGCCGCAGGAAGCGTCCAAGACGCGCGACATCACCGGCGGTCTGCCGCGCGTGGCCGACCTGTTCGAAGCCCGCAAGCCGAAGGACCCGGCCATCCTGGCCGAGCGTTCCGGCATCATCAGCTTCGGCAAGGACACCAAGGGCAAGCAGCGCCTGATCATCAAGGACCCCGATGGTTCCGAGCACGAGGAGCTGATCCCGAAGTTCCGCCAGATCATCGTGTTCGAAGGCGAACACGTGGCCAAGGGCGAAACCATCGTGGACGGCGAGCCGAGCCCGCAGGACATCCTGCGCCTGCTGGGCGTCGAGCCGCTGGCCGCCTACCTGGTGAAGGAAATCCAGGACGTGTACCGCCTGCAGGGCGTGAAGATCAACGACAAGCACATCGAGGTGATCACCCGCCAGATGCTGCGCAAGGTCGAGATCACCGATGCCGGCAACAGCAAGTTCCTGGCGGGCGAGCAGGTCGAGAAGCAGCGCGTGATTGAGGAGAACGCCAAGCTGGCCGCGCGTAACGAGCTGCCCGCCAAGTACGATCCCGTGCTGCTGGGCATCACCAAGGCGTCGCTGGCGACCGAATCGTTCATCTCCGCGGCCTCCTTCCAGGAGACCACCCGCGTGCTGACCGAGGCGGCTGTCCGTGGTACGCGCGATCCCCTGCGTGGCCTGAAGGAGAACGTCATCGTCGGTCGCCTGATCCCGGCCGGCACCGGTCTGGCGTACCACAACCAGCGCCGCCGCAATGCCTCCGGTCTGACCGAGGCCGAGGTCGACGCCCTGTCCGGCGTCGTCAGCGAGCCGGTCACCCCGGCGGCCGTGGCCTCGGACGAGGCGGGCGAGGAGTCCAGCGCCAGCTAAATTCGTACCACCCGACGGCCCCCGGGCCGTCCCAGACCACGAAAAGAGGCGCAGGACGCGCCTCGTTTTCGGCCCAGGAAGGGCGGGATCGCAGTCAGTTGGCAGGCACCCACCCCCGTCGCGTTGACGGTAGGGCGGGTGGCCGGCTATACTTTTCCGTCTAGGTGGGCCGTCTTGCGGCCTGCCTTCGTTTTCATGTCAAACAAGGCTCCGGCCTTCACACGAAGAATCCACTATGGCAACCGTCAATCAGCTGGTCCGCAAGCCGCGGCAGGCCCCCACGTACAAGAGCCAGTCGCCCGCGCTGGACAACTGCCCGCAGCGTCGCGGCGTGTGCACCCGTGTCTATACGACCACCCCGAAGAAGCCGAACTCGGCCCTGCGCAAGGTCGCCAAGGTGCGCCTGACCAACCAGGAAGAGATCATCAGCTACATCGGCGGCGAAGGCCACAACCTGCAGGAGCACTCCGTGGTGCTCGTGCGCGGTGGTCGCGTGAAGGACCTGCCGGGCGTGCGTTACCACACCGTGCGCGGCTCGCTGGACGCCTCGGGCGTCGCCAAGCGCCGTCAGGGTCGTTCCAAGTACGGCGCCAAGCGTCCCAAGGCTTAAGGAATAAACGAACATGTCGCGCAAAGGCTCTGCCCCCCAACGTGAAATCCTGCCGGACCCCAAGCACGGCAGCCAGACGATCGCCCGCTTCATCAACATGGTGATGCTGAGCGGCAAGAAGTCCGTCGCCGAGAAGATCGTCTACGGCGCCATGGACGTGATCGGCGAAAAGAACCCGAACGCCCTGGAACTGGTCGAGAAGGCGCTGGACAACGTCTCTCCGGCCGTCGAGGTGAAGTCCCGCCGCGTCGGCGGCGCCACCTACCAGGTGCCGGTCGAAGTGCGTTCCTCGCGTCGCATGGCGCTGGCGATGCGCTGGCTGATCGAGTCCGCCCGCAAGCGCGGCGAGAACTCCATGCCGCGCAAGCTGGCCGCCGAACTGCTGGATGCCTCCGAGAACCGCGGTGGCGCCATCAAGAAGCGTGAAGAGACCCACCGCATGGCGGAAGCGAACAAGGCGTTCGCGCACTACCGCTGGTAACGGCCTGCGGGCCCTTGCGATCAAGGGCCCTCGGCACCATCTAGGTGCCCCTGGGACGCGCTCCGGCGTCCCGATCCCGAAGGCCGCCGAAAGGCGGCATTCGGCCATCTGAAGATCCGCCCTCCACGGAAGGCCACGGCATCCCGCCGGCCCTCCATCAGAAAAGAGAGACTGTCGTGGCTCGCACCACTCCCATCGAGCGTTACCGCAACTTCGGCATCATGGCGCACATCGACGCCGGCAAGACCACCACGTCCGAGCGCATCCTGTTCTACACCGGCAAGAGCCACAAGATCGGTGAAGTGCACGACGGTGCCGCGACCATGGACTGGATGGAGCAGGAGCAGGAGCGTGGCATCACGATCCAGTCCGCCGCCACCACCGCGTTCTGGAAGGGTATGGACAAGTCCATGCCGGAGCACCGCTTCAACATCATCGATACCCCCGGGCACGTCGACTTCACCATCGAAGTGGAGCGCTCGCTGCGCGTGCTCGACGGCGCGGTGTTCGTCCTGTGTGCCGTGGGCGGCGTGCAGCCGCAGTCCGAGACCGTGTGGCGTCAGGCCAACAAGTACCACGTTCCGCGCATCGCGTTGGTCAACAAGATGGACCGGACGGGCGCCAACTTCTTCAAGGTCCGTGACCAGCTGAAGTCGCGTCTGGGCGCCTCGCCGGTGCCGATGCAGGTGCCGATCGGTGCCGAGGATGGTTTTGTCGGCGTGGTCGACCTGGTCAAGATGAAGGCCATCGCGTGGGACGACAAGACCCAGGGCATGACCTTCGAGTACCGCGACATCCCGGCTGACCTGCAGTCCGTGGCGGAGGAGGCTCGTGCGTTCATGGTCGAGTCGGCCGCCGAGGCCAATGAAGAGCTGATGGACAAGTACCTGGGTGGCGAGGAGCTGACCGAGGACGAGATCTATTCCGCGCTGCGTGCCCGCACGCTGAAGACCGAGATCGTGCCGATGTTCTGCGGTTCGGCGTTCAAGAACAAGGGCGTGCAGGCCATGCTGGACGGCGTGGTCAAGCTGCTGCCGTCGCCGGTGGACGTGCCGGCGGTGAAGGGCACCGACGTGGATGACGAATCCAAGGAGCTGACCCGCGATTCCAGCGACAAGGCGCCGTTCTCGGCGTTGGCCTTCAAGATCATGACCGATCCGTTCGTCGGCTCGCTCACCTTCTTCCGCGTGTATTCGGGAACGCTGAATGCCGGCGATCAGGTTTTCAACTCGGTCAAGGGCAAGAAGGAGCGCATCGGTCGTCTGTTGCAGATGCACTCCAACAACCGTGACGAGATCAAGGAAGTGTTGGCCGGCGATATCGCGGCTGCCGTGGGCCTGAAGGACGTCACCACCGGTGACACCCTGTGTGCCCAGGACGCTCCGATCATCCTCGAGCGCATGAGCTTCCCGGAGCCGGTCATCTCGATGGCCGTGGAACCGAAGACCAAGTCCGACCAGGAGAAGATGGGTTTGGCGCTGGGCCGCCTGGCGCAGGAAGATCCCTCGTTCCGCGTCCGTACCGACGAGGAATCGGGTCAGACCATCATCTCGGGCATGGGCGAGCTGCACCTGGATATCATCGTTGACCGCATGAAGCGCGAGTTCAACGTGGAGGCCAACGTCGGCAAGCCGCAGGTGGCCTATCGCGAGACGATCCGCAAGGCGATCAAGCAGGAAGGCAAGTTCGTGCGCCAGTCGGGCGGTCGCGGCCAGTACGGCCACATCGTCATCGAGATGTCGCCGGTCGAGCGCGGCGTGGGCTTCTCGTACGAGAGCGCCATCGTCGGCGGTGTCGTGCCGAAGGAATACGTCGCAGCGGCGGGCAAGGGCATCGAAGAAGCCATGAAGAGCGGTCCGCTGGCCGGTTTCCCGGTCGTCGACATCGCCATCAAGGCCGTGGACGGCTCCTTCCATGACGTCGACTCCAACGAAATGGCGTTCAAGGTCGCTGGCTCGATGGCGTTCAAGGAAGCCTTCAGCAAGGCCCAGCCGGTCCTGCTGGAGCCGATCATGAAGGTCGAGATCGTCACCCCGGAAGACTATCTGGGCGACGTGATGGGCGACGTGAGCCGTCGTCGCGGCATCCTGCAGGGTCAGGACGACAGTCCGTCCGGCAAGGTGATCAACGCGATGGTGCCGCTGGGCGAAATGTTCGGCTACGCCACCACGCTGCGTTCGATGTCGCAGGGTCGCGCCACGTTCTCGATGGAGTTCGACCACTACGCGGAAGCGCCGGCCAACATCGCTGACGCGGTCGTCAAGAAGAACTAAGAGTTGGGGGCCGGGCATCGCGGGTGCGATGCCCGGCGCTCCCGTCATGAATCACGCATAACAAGGTAGAAGACAATGGCAAAGGGTAAATTCGAACGCACCAAGCCGCACGTGAACGTGGGCACGATTGGCCACGTTGACCACGGCAAGACGACGCTGACGGCGGCGCTGACGAAGATCGGCGCGGAGCGTTTCGGTGGCGAGTTCAAGGCGTACGACGCGATCGACGCGGCGCCGGAAGAGAAGGCGCGCGGCATCACGATTTCGACGGCGCACGTGGAATACGAATCGGCCACGCGCCACTACGCGCACGTGGACTGCCCGGGCCACGCCGACTACGTGAAGAACATGATCACCGGTGCGGCGCAGATGGACGGCGCGATCCTGGTGTGCTCGGCCGCCGACGGCCCGATGCCGCAGACGCGTGAGCACATCCTGCTGTCGCGCCAGGTGGGCGTGCCGTACATCGTCGTGTTCCTGAACAAGGCTGACATGGTGGACGACGCCGAGCTGCTGGAGCTGGTGGAGATGGAAGTCCGCGAACTGCTGAGCAAGTACGAGTTCCCGGGCGACGACACCCCGATCATCTCGGGCTCGGCCCGTCTGGCGCTGGAAGGCGACCAGAGCGAGATCGGCGTGCCGGCGATCCTGAAGCTGGTGGACGCGCTGGACACCTGGATCCCGACCCCGGAGCGTGACGTCGACAAGCCGTTCCTGATGCCGGTGGAAGACGTGTTCTCGATCTCCGGCCGCGGCACCGTGGTGACCGGTCGTATCGAGCGCGGCATCATCAAGGTGGGCGACGAAATCGAAATCGTCGGTATCCGTCCGACCCAGAAGACCACGGTCACGGGCGTGGAAATGTTCCGCAAGCTGCTGGACCAGGGCCAGGCGGGCGACAACGCCGGTCTGCTGCTGCGCGGCACCAAGCGTGACGACGTGGAGCGTGGCCAGGTGCTGGCCAAGCCGGGTTCGATCACCCCGCACACCGAGTTCGAAGCCGAAGTGTACGTGCTGAGCAAGGACGAAGGCGGCCGTCACACCCCGTTCTTCAAGGGCTACCGCCCGCAGTTCTACTTCCGCACCACCGACATCACCGGTGCGGTGCAGCTGCCGGAAGGCGTGGAGATGGTGATGCCGGGCGACAACGTGAAGATGGTGGTCACGCTGATCAACCCGGTGGCGATGGACGAAGGCCTGCGCTTCGCGATCCGCGAGGGCGGCCGTACGGTCGGCGCCGGCGTGGTGGCCAAAATCATCAAGTAAGGCCCCGGCGGTCCCGCGTGTCGCGCCTCCGGGCGCGCCCCGCAACCCGGGAGGGCCGGTAACGCCGGCCTTCCTTTTGGGTGCATCCGCTGGAGGCGCGAAACGCTTGCGGCAAGAGTGTTGAACGGCTACAATGCCGGCCCCCGAATGGCGACCCGCTATTCAGGATCGCAATAACTGCCGGCGCCCCCTGGGAGGAGGCCGGCCTACCGCGAAAAGAGGTGCAGGATGCGCCTCGTGTTCGCCAGACACGGAGTGTCGCGTGCCATCCTGCAGGCTTCGGCCGGGCAGGGCGCCCTGGTGGTTGACGGGGTGTGTCACGCGTCCTATACTTTCATGTCTGGGCGGGCCGGTTTACCGGCCTGCCTTGTTTTTCAGGAAGAATCCCCAGCCGATTCAGGTGCTTTCCGCTCGTGGAGTCCTCGCGGGCAGTGGGGAAATGGATCAGCTTGGACTAACCGGGGCAAGGCATCCCAGAGGCCGCGCCCGTCGCTCTTTAACGAAGGAAATTTCCGTCATGGCGGACCAAAAGATCCGAATCCGGCTCAAGGCGTACGATCATCGTCTGATCGACCGCTCGGCCAGCGAGATCGTTGAGACGGCCAAGCGGACCGGCGCGCAGGTGCGCGGCCCGATCCCGCTGCCGACCAAGATCGAGCGTTTCACCATCCTGGTGTCCCCGCACGTCGACAAGGACGCGCGCGACCAGTATGAGACCCGCACGCACAAGCGCGTGCTCGACATCGTCGACCCCAACGACAAGACCGTGGACGCGCTGATGAAGCTCGAACTGGCTGCCGGCGTCGACGTTCAGATCAAGCTGACCTGAGGCCAACGACCATGACCGCGAAGAAGTATTCGTTGGGTCTCGTCGGCCGCAAGGCTGGCATGACCCGCGTGTTCACCGAAGATGGCAAGTCCATTCCGGTGACGCTGATCGAAGCAACCCCGAACCGCATCACCCAGATCAAGACCCCGGAAACCGACGGCTACAGCGCCGTGCAGGTCGCTGTGGGCAGCCGTCGCGCCTCGCTCGTCACCAAGCCGGTCGCCGGTCACCTGGCCAAGGCCAAGGTCGAAGCCGGTCGTGGCCTGTGGGAGCTGCGTATCGAAGCCGACAAGCTGGGCGACTTCACCGTCGGCGGCGAAATCAAGGCCGACATCTTTGAAGTGGGCCAGAAGGTCGACGTCCAGGGCGTCACCAAGGGCAAGGGCTTCCAGGGCACCATCAAGCGCTGGAACTTCCGCATGGGCGACGCCACCCACGGTAACTCGCTGTCGCATCGCGCGCCGGGTTCGCTGGGCCAGCGCCAGACGCCGGGTCGCGTGTTCCCGGGCAAGAAGATGTCCGGCCACATGGGCGCAGTGCAGCAGAGCACGCAGAACCTGGAAATCGTCCGCGTGGACGCCGAGCGCGGCCTGATCGCCGTTCGCGGCGCCGTGCCGGGTGCGCCGGGTGGCGACGTGATCGTGCGTCCGGCAAGCAAGGGTTGAGGAGAACGACCATGGAACTAGCCATTACAGGTAGCGCCAACAAGCTGTCGGTCTCCGACGACGTGTTCGGCCGCGAATTCAGCGAGGATCTGGTCCACCAGGTCGTCGTTGCCTACCGCAACGCCGGTCGTTCCGGCACCAAGGCGCAGAAGACCCGCGCCGAAGTGAACGGCACCACCAAGAAGTCCAAGAAGCAGAAGGGCGGCGGCGCCCGTCACGGCGCCCTGACCGCGCCGATCTTCGTCGGCGGCGGCGTGACCTTCGCGGCCAAGCCGCGCAGCTTCGCGCAGAAGGTGAACCGCAAGATGTACCGCGCGGCCATCAGCTCGATCCTGTCGGAGCTGAACCGCCAGAACCGCCTGACGGTCGTGGAAGCGTTCGATGTGGACGCCACCAAGACCAGCGCCCTGGTCGAGAAGCTGAAGGGCCTGGATCTGGGCAAGCGTCCGCTGATCGTCACCGAGGATGCCTCCGAGCACCTGTACCTGTCCGCCCGCAATCTTCCCTACGTGGAAGTGCGCGACGTGCAGGGCCTGGATCCGGCGGCGCTGGTCGGTGCCGACTCCGTGCTGATCACGGCCGACGCCATCAAGAAGATCGAGGAGTGGCTGGCATGATCAGCAACGAAAAGATTTTTGCCGTGCTGCGCGCTCCGCGTGTCTCCGAAAAGACCGTGCGCCTGCAGGAACTCTCCAACCAATACGTCTTCGAAGTCTCGAACGATGCCACCAAGGCCGATGTGAAGGCCGCGGTCGAGCAGCTGTTCGACGTCAAGGTCGAGACGGTCAACGTGGTGAACGTGAAGGGCAAGAACAAGTCCTTCCGCAACCGCGCCGGCCGCCGCGGCGACTGGCGCAAGGCGTACGTGCGTCTGGCCGATGGCCAGGCCATCGACGTGTCGGCCAAGGCCTGAGGTAGACCCACATGCCATTGATGAAGTTCAAACCCACCTCCGCCGGCCGCCGTTCCGCCGTCCGCGTGGTGACGCCCGATCTGCACAAGGGGGCGCCGCATGCGCCGCTCCTCGAGAAGCAGAGCAAGACCGGTGGTCGTAACCACCACGGTCGCATCACCACCCGCCACATCGGCGGTGGCCACAAGCAGCACTACCGTCTCATCGACTTCAAGCGCGACAAGGAAGGCATCCCGGCGCGCGTGGAGCGGATCGAATACGATCCCAACCGCACCGCGCACATCGCGCTGCTGTGCTACGTCGATGGCGAGCGCCGCTACATCATCGCCCCTAAGGGCCTGAAGGCCGGCGACCAGGTCATCGCCGGTAGCGATGCGCCGATCAAGGCCGGCAACACGCTGCCGCTGCGCAATATCCCGGGCGGTACGACTATCCACGGCATCGAGCTGAAGCCGGGCAAGGGCGCGCAGATCGCCCGCGCCGCCGGCGCCGCCGTGCAGTTGGTCGCCCGCGAGCAGGGTTTCGCCACGCTGCGCCTCCGCTCCGGCGAGATGCGCAAGGTGCAGGTCGAGTGCCGCGCCGCCGTTGGCGAAGTGGGCAACGACGAGCACAGCCTGGAGAAGCTGGGCAAGGCCGGCGCCAAGCGCTGGCGTGGTGTCAAGCCGACCGTCCGCGGTGCGGCCATGAACCCCGTCGACCACCCGCACGGTGGTGGTGAGGCCAAGGCCGGCCAGGGCAACCCGCACCCGGTCACCCCGTGGGGTGTGCCGACCAAGGGTTACAAGACGCGCAAGAACAAGCGCACGCAGCAATTCATCGTCCGCGATCGTAGGGGCTAATCGACCATGGCACGTTCACTCAAGAAGGGCCCGTTCGTCGATCACCACCTCGTCAAGAAGGTGGAGGCCGCGGGCGGTAGCAAGAAGCCGATCAAGACCTGGTCGCGCCGTTCGATGATCCTGCCGGAAATGGTGGGTTTCACGATCGCCATCCACAATGGCAAGAACCACGTTCCGGTGCTGGTCAACGAGAACATGGTCGGCCACAAGCTCGGCGAGTTTGCCGTCACCCGTACCTTCAAGGGTCACGGTGGCGACAAGAAAGCCGGCGGCAAGAAGTAAGGAGAGATGATCATGGAAGCGAAAGCCATCCTGCGCACCGCGCGCATCTCCCCCCAGAAGGCCCGCCTGGTCGCCGACCAGGTGCGCGGGCTGCCGGCCGAGCGCGCCGTCAACCTGCTGAAGTTCTCGGACAAGAAGGCTGCCCACCTGATCAAGAAGGTCGTGGAGTCCGCCATCGCCAACGCCGAGAACAACCAGGGCGCCGACGTCGACGAGCTGAAGGTCAAGACCATCATGGTCGACGAAGGTCCGATGCTGAAGCGTTTCATGGCCCGCGCCAAGGGCCGTGGCACCCGCATTCTGAAGCGCACCAGCCACATCACCGTGGTCGTGGGCGAGGGCAAATAAGTATGGGTCACAAAGTTCATCCGACCGGTATCCGCCTGGGCATCGCCAAGGACTGGAATTCCAAGTGGTTCGCCAACAAGCGCGACTACGCCGACTATCTGGCCGCGGACCTCAAGGTGCGCGAGATGCTTCGCAAGAAGCTGGCCCAGGCCGGCATTTCCAAGATCCTGATCGAGCGTCCGGCCAAGACCGCCCGCGTGACCATCCACACCGCCCGTCCGGGCGTGGTGATCGGCAAGCGCGGTGAGGACATCGAGAAGCTGCGCAAGGAAGTGAGCGACCTGATGGGCGTCCCGGCGCACATCAACGTCACCGAAGTGCGCAAGCCCGAGCTGGACGCCCAGCTGGTGGCCGAATCGATCGCGCAGCAGCTGGAGCGCCGCATCATGTTCCGCCGCGCCATGAAGCGCGCCGTGGGCAACGCGATGCGCTTGGGTGCCTTGGGCATCAAGGTCAACGTGGCAGGCCGCTTGAACGGTGCGGAAATCGCCCGTTCCGAGTGGTACCGCGAAGGCCGCGTGCCGCTGCACACGCTGCGTGCCGACATCGATTACGGTTTTGCCGAGGCGAAGACCACCTACGGCATCATCGGCATCAAGGTGTGGGTCTACAAGGGCGAAATCTTCGATTTCAGCCAGGTGGGTCAGGAGAAGCAGGACGACGCGCGCCCCGAGCGTAGCGAGCGTCCTTCGCGCCCGGCTCGTGACCGCGACGCGAGGTAATCAGTCATGTTGCAACCCAAGCGAACCAAATACCGCAAGATGCACAAGGGCCGGAACGAAGGCCTGAGCTGGAACGGTAACCTCGTCAGTTTCGGCGAGTACGGCCTGAAGGCCACGGCGCACGGTCAGTTGACCGCGCGCCAGATCGAAGCGGCCCGCCGCTCGATCAGCCGCTACGTCAAGCGCGGCGGCAAGATGTGGATCCGCGTGTTCCCCGACAAGCCGATCACCAAGAAGCCCATCGAAGTCCGAATGGGTTCGGGTAAGGGCAACGTCGAGTACTGGGTCGCCCAGATCCAGCCGGGCCGCATGATCTATGAAATCGAAGGCGTCAGCGAGGACATTGCGCGCGAGGCGTTCCGCCTGGCCGCGGCCAAGCTGTCGGTCACCACCACTTTCGTGACCCGGACGGTGCGCTAATGGAACTCAAGCAACTCCGCGAGAAATCGGCTGACGAGCTGAAGGCCCACCTGACCGAGTTGCGCAAGGAGCAGTTCTCCCTGCGCATGCAGAAGGTGACCGGCCAGCGGCCGAAGACGCATGAACCCCGCCGGGTCCGTCGCGAGATCGCTCGCGTCAAGACCCTGCTGGGCAGCCAGAAGTAAGGAGCGACCAAGATGAGCGATAACAAAGACAAAGCGCAACGCACCATCGAAGGCCGCGTCGTCAGCAACAAGATGGACAAGACGGTCACCGTCCTGGTGGAGCGTCAGGTCAAGCACGCCCTGTACGGCAAGTACATCAAGCGTTCCACCAAGCTGCACGCGCACGACGCGGACAACAGCTGCAAGGAAGGCGACGTGGTGCGCGTGACCGAGATCGCCCCGATGTCCAAGACCAAGAACTGGCGCGTGGTGGAAATCATCACCCGCGCGGCCGAATAAAGAGGAGATCTGAATCATGATCCAGATGCAGAGCTACCTTGACGCGGCCGACAACTCCGGCGCCAAGGAACTGATGTGCATCAAGGTGCTGGGCGGTTCCAAGCGCCGTTACGCCGGCATCGGCGACATCATCAAGGTGACCGTCAAGGACGCCATTCCGCGCGGCAAGGTTAAGAAGGGCGAAGTCTACGACGCCGTGGTCGTGCGTACCCGCAAGGGCGTCCGCCGCCCGGACGGTTCGCTGATCCGCTTCGACGGCAACGCCGCCGTGCTGCTCAACAACAAGCAGGAGCCGATCGGCACCCGCATCTTCGGGCCCGTGACCCGCGAGCTGCGTTCCGAGAAGTTCATGAAGATCGTTTCGCTCGCGCCTGAAGTGCTCTGAGCGGAGGACATAGAAATGGCTAACCGTATCAAGAAGGGCGACCAGGTCGTCGTCATCACCGGCAAGGACAAGGGCAAGAAGGGCGACGTTGTGCGCGTGGACGGCGACCGCGTGGTCGTCTCCAACGTGAATGTCGTCAAGCGCCACACCAAGCCGAACCCGCAGGCCGGCATCGCGGGTGGCGTGGTGGAGAGCGAGCGCTCGATCCACATTTCCAATGTCGCGCTGTTCAACCCGGCGACGGGTAAGGGCGAGCGTATCGGTTTCAAGGTGCTGGAGGATGGACGCAAACTGCGCGTGTTCCGCTCCAGTGGTGAGGCGCTCGACGCCTGAGGAATGAGGTCATGACCACCCGTCTCGAAAAAATGTACAAGGAAGAAGTGGCGCCGGCTCTGATGAAGAAGTTCGGCTACACCAATCCGATGGAAGTGCCGAAGATCACCAAGATCACCATCAACATGGGTGTGGGTGAAGCGGCTACCAACAAGAAGATCCTGGAAAACGCCGTGGCCGACCTGGCCAAGATCACCGGCCAGAAGCCGATCACGACCAAGTCCCGCGTGTCGGTGGCTTCGTTCAAGATCCGCGACGGTTGGCCGATCGGCTGCAAGGTCACCCTGCGTCGCGCCAAGATGTACGAGTTCCTGGACCGCCTGATCAGCATCTCGCTGCCGCGCGTCCGCGACTTCCGTGGCGTATCCGGCCGTTCGTTCGACGGTCGCGGCAACTACAACATGGGCGTGAAGGAACAGATCATCTTCCCGGAAATCGACTTCGACGCCGTCGACGCGATCCGCGGCATGGATATCGCCATCACCACGACCGCCAAGAATGACGCCGAAGCCAAGGCGCTGCTCGAAGCGTTCAAGTTCCCGTTCCGCAACTGATTCGCTAGGAAGAAGACATCATGGCAAAGACCTCGATGGTCAACCGCGACATCAAGCGGGAAAAGCTGGCCAAGCAGTACGCCGCCAAGCGCGATGCGCTGAAGAAGATCATCTCGAGTACGACTGCGTCGTACGAAGAGAAGATCGAGGCGGTCACCAAGTTGCAGAAGCTGCCGCGCGACTCCTCGCCGAGCCGCCAGCGCAACCGCTGCGAGCTGTCCGGCCGTTCGCGTGGCGTGTACCGCAAGTTCGGCCTGGGCCGCAACATGCTGCGCAAGGCCACCATGAACGGTGACGTGCCCGGCCTGCGCAAGGCCAGCTGGTAACAGTCTCCCGCGCCGCCCGCGAGGGCGGTCGCATGGAGTGAAGCGACAAGTCCGGCACAGGCCGGACTTGTTGTTGTACAATGTTCGGCTCCCGTGGCCTGGCCGGGGAGTGCCGGTCCGCCGGCGGCCCGCCTGGGGGTTCCAGGGACAACACAAGATTTTCGCGAAAGCGGATATCGGTGCTACTCATAAGGCAGACTCTAATGAGCATGACTGATCCCATCGCCGACATGCTGGTGCGCATTCGCAATGCCGCCGCTGTGGGCAAGCCGACGGTGAAGATGCCGTCCTCCAAGATCAAGACCTCGATCGCCAACGTGCTGAAGGCCGAAGGCTATATCGGTGACGTCCGCGTGACGAAGACCGAGAACAACAAGGCCGAGCTCGAGATCGTCCTGAAGTACTTCGAAGGCAAGCCGGTCATCGAGAAGCTGAGCCGCGTGTCCCGTTCGGGCCTGCGCCAGTACCGTGGCAAGGCCGAGCTGCCCAAGGTCCTCGGTGGCCTGGGCGTCGCCATCATTTCCACTTCCAAGGGCATCATGACCGATGCGCAGGCCCGTGCGGCCGGCGTGGGTGGTGAAGTCCTGTGCTTCGTGGCCTAAGCGAAGGAGCCCAGAACATGTCCCGCGTAGCCAAGAAGCCGATCAATCTCCCCAAGGGCGTCGAACTGAGCACTCAGGGCGAGACCCTTAACGTCAAGGGCCCGAAGGGCACCCTGTCCATCGCCAAGCCGGCCGGCGTCGACGTGAATGTCGACAACGGCGTGGCCAACTTGTCGCCCGCCACCCCGGCCGACGACGCCATCACCGGCACCATCCGCGCGATCCTGGCCAACATGGTCAAGGGCGTGTCGGAAGGCTTCGAGCGCAAGCTCGAGCTGGTGGGCGTGGGCTACCGTGCCGCGATGCAGGGCAAGGACCTGAACCTGTCGCTGGGTTTCTCCCACCCGATCCTGTTCAAGACGCCGGAAGGCATCACCATCGCCACCCCGACCCAGACCGAAATCCTGGTGCAGGGCGCCGACAAGCAGCGCGTGGGTGAAGTCGCCGCCAAGATCCGCGGTTTCCGTCCGCCGGAGCCCTACAAGGGTAAGGGCGTGAAGTACTCCGACGAAACCATCATCCGCAAGGAAGCGAAGAAGGCCTAACCGGGCTTTCGGCTTCGAGGAACCAGATCATGAGCATCAAGAACACCGCCCGCCTGCGTCGCGCCAAGTCGACCCGTGCGCACATCCGCGAGCTCGGCGTGCCGCGCCTGTCGGTGCTGCGCACCGGCCAGCACATCTATGCCCAGCTGTTCACCGCCGACGGCGCCAAGGTCATCGCCTCCGCCAACACCCTGCAGGCCGACGTCAAGGATGGCCTGAAGAACGGCAAGAACAGCGACGCCGCCGCGCGCGTGGGTCGGGTCATCGCCGAGCGCGCCAAGGCCGCGGGCATCGAGAAGATCGCGTTCGATCGCTCGGGCTACCGTTACCACGGCCGCATCAAGGCCCTGGCCGACGCGGCCCGCGAAGGCGGCCTGCAGTTCTAATCCTGAAAGGCATGGGGGCGACCCCATGCCTTGTCCTGCCGGCGCGGGCTGCGCCGGGCGCGGTCGCTCTTCTGCAGCGGCCGATGCGTCACCGCTCCACACCACAACCATAAGCGGCCACGCCGTACATACCTCATCAACCAAGGAATTCAAGCAATGGCAGAAGAACGTCAGCCGCGGGGTCGCGATCGCGACCGCAACCGCGAAGAGAAAGTCGACGACGGCATGATCGAGAAGCTGGTCGCGGTCAACCGCGTCAGCAAGACCGTCAAGGGCGGTCGCCAGTTCACCTTCACCGCACTGACGGGGGTGGGCGACGGCAACGGCAAGATCGGTTTCGGGTACGGCAAGGCGCGTGAAGTGCCGGTCGCCATCCAGAAGTCGATGGAATACGCCCGCAAGGGCATGCTGAACGTCGACCTGAACAACGGCACGCTGTGGCACCCGGTGAAGGCCGGTCACGGTGCGGCGCGCGTGTTCATGCAGCCGGCCTCGGAAGGTACGGGCGTGATCGCCGGCGGTGCCATGCGCGCCGTGCTGGAAGCGGTGGGTGTGAAGAACGTGCTGGCCAAGGCCGTCGGTTCGCGCAACCCGATCAACCTGGTCCGCGCCACGCTGAAGGGCCTGAGCGACATGCAGTCGCCGACCCGCATCGCGGCCAAGCGCGGCAAGAAGGTGGAGGAACTCCTCAATGGCTAACGAGTCCAACAAGACCGTCAAGGTGCGCCTGGTGCGCGGCCTGCGTGGTTCCCAGTCGCGTCACCGCCTGTCGGTGAAGGCGCTGGGCCTGAACAAGCTCAACGACGTGCGTGAACTGAAGGACAGCCCGCAGGTGCGCGGCCTGATCGCCAAGGTCCACTACCTCGTCAAGGTCGAGGAGTAATCAACATGCGTCTCAACACACTGAAGCCCGCCGACGGCGCCCGTACCGAACGCACCCGCGTCGGCCGTGGTATCGGTTCCGGCCTGGGCAAGACCGCGGGTCGTGGCCACAAGGGCTCGTTCGCGCGCGCCGGCAAGGGCAAGATCAAGGCGAAGTTCGAAGGCGGCCAGATGCCGCTGATCAAGCGTCTGCCGAAGGTCGGTTTCCGCTCCAAGCTGAAGCTGGATTGCGCGGAAGTGCTGTCTTACCAGCTGGAAAAGCTGGAAGCCGGCGAGATCGACTTCGCCGCGCTGCGTGCCGCCAAGCTGGTGCCCAGCACCGCCAAGCGCGCCAAGATCGTGAAGAAGGGCGAACTGACCACGAAGTTCGTGCTGAAGGGCGTGTCCGTCACGGCCGGTGCCAAGGCCGCCATCGAGGCTGCCGGCGGCAGCGTGCAGGGGTAACGGACGCATGGCGCAGGGGAATGCCGCCGGTGCGCTGGCAGGCGCAGGCAAGTTCACCGAACTCCGCCAGCGCCTGCTGTTCGTGCTGGGTGCGCTGATCGTCTACCGGATCGGCTGCTTCATTCCGGTCCCGGGCGTCAATCCCGATGCCATGCTTGCGATGATGCAGGCGCAGGGCGGCGGCATCGTGGACATGTTCAACATGTTCTCGGGCGGCGCCCTGCATCGTTTCAGCATCTTCGCGCTGAACGTCATGCCCTACATCTCGGCGTCGATCGTGATGCAGCTGGGCGTGCACATCTTCCCCAGCCTCAAGGCGCTGCAGAAGGAAGGCGAGTCCGGTCGCCGCAAGATCACCCAGTACTCGCGCATCGGCGCCGTGCTGCTGGCGGTCGTGCAGGGCGGCAGCATCGCCACCGCGCTGCAGAACCAGGTCGCGCCGGGCGGCATGCCGGTGGTGTACGCGCCGGGCATGGGTTTCGTGCTGACCGCGGTGGTCGCACTGACCGCCGGCACCATCTTCCTGATGTGGCTGGGCGAGCAGGTGACGGAGCGCGGCATCGGCAACGGCGTCTCGCTGATCATCTTCGCCGGCATCGTGGCCGGCCTGCCGGGTGCGGTCATCCAGACGGTGGGCGCGTTCCGTGACGGCACGCTGAGCTTCATCTCGCTGCTGGTCATCGCGGTGGTGGTGCTGGGCTTCACGTTCCTGGTCGTCTTCGTGGAGCGCGGGCAGCGACGGATCACGGTGAACTACGCGCGCCGCCAGGGCGGTCGCAACGCGTACATGAACCAGACCTCGTTCCTGCCGCTGAAGCTCAACATGGCCGGTGTCATCCCGCCGATCTTCGCGTCCAGCATTCTGGCTTTCCCGGCCACGCTGGCGATGTGGTCCGGCGAGAACAGCGGTGCCACCACCTGGCTGCAGCGCATCTCCAATGCCCTGGCCCCGGGCGAGCCGCTGCACATGATCGTGTTCGCAGCGATGATCATCGGCTTCGCGTTCTTCTACACGGCGCTGGTGTTCAACTCGCAGGAAACCGCCGAGAACCTGAAGAAGTCGGGCGCGCTGATCCCGGGCATCCGCCCCGGCAAGGCCACCGCCGACTACGTCGACGGCGTGCTGACCCGCCTGACGGCCATCGGTTCGCTGTACCTGGTGGCGGTCTGCCTGCTGCCGGAAGTGATGCGCACGCAGCTGGGCACCTCGTTCTACTTCGGCGGCACCTCGCTGCTGATCGTGGTGGTGGTGGTGATGGACTTCATCGCGCAGATCCAGGCGCACCTGATGTCCCACCAGTACGAGAGCCTGCTGAAGAAGGCCAATCTGAAAGGCGGTTCGCGGGGCGGTCTTGCCCCCCGTGGCTGAGGTATAATCGCGGGCTTCCCGCACCAGTCCGGCCCTCATGGCCGGCTGACTTAGATGGGCGGCCCCCGCAGCGATCCGGTGCGGGGGTGAGAACCGGCCAGTCCCTGCGCCAGAGTAGCGCGGGCGGGGCGGGCAGGGGGGAACCCCGGTCCCGCACCAGGCAGGTTCCGGCGCCGGAGCATGGGCACACTCCCCATGCCGGGTCTGCGGCCGGCTTCGCCGGCACGGACTTCCAAGGAACACCGGATCGGGCTATACTTTCCAGTTCACTCCGCCTGTCTGCGCGAATCCCGCCCGGGACGACCGTACACGGGCCAATACTCACAGTTGGAGAACCGCGTCATGGCGCGTATTGCAGGTGTCAACCTGCCTGCCCAGAAGCATGTCTGGGTCGGTTTGCAAAGCATCTACGGCATCGGCCGTACCCGTTCCAAGAAGGTCTGCGAAGCCGCCGGCGTCGCCTCGACCACCAAGATCCGCGACCTGTCGGAGCCGGAAGTCGAGCGCCTGCGCGCCGAAGTCGGCAAGTACGTGGTCGAAGGCGACCTGCGCCGTGAAGTCGGCATCGCCATCAAGCGCCTGATGGACCTGGGCTGCTACCGCGGCCTGCGCCACCGTCGCGGCCTGCCGCTGCGTGGCCAGCGCACCCGCACCAACGCCCGCACCCGCAAGGGTCCGCGCAAAGCCATCAAGAAGTAAGGGGCGACCATCATGGCCAAGCCAGCTGCTGCCAAAGTCAAGAAGAAGATCAAGCGCGTCATCACCGACGGCGTCGCCCACGTCCACGCTTCTTTCAACAACACCATCGTCACCATCACCGACCGCCAGGGCAATGCGCTTTCCTGGGCGACCTCGGGTGGTGCCGGTTTCCGCGGTTCCCGCAAGTCCACGCCGTTCGCGGCCCAGGTCGCCGCCGAGAAGGCCGGCCGTGCCGCACTGGACTACGGCGTGAAGTCGCTGGAAGTCCGCATCAAGGGCCCGGGTCCGGGTCGTGAGTCGGCCGTGCGTTCGTTGAACAACGTGGGCTACAAGATCACCAACATCATCGACGTGACGCCGATCCCGCACAACGGGTGCCGTCCGCCGAAAAAGCGTCGCGTCTAAGGGGGCGATAAGAAATGGCTCGTTATATCGGTCCTACCTGTAAGCTCGCGCGCCGTGAAGGCGCCGACCTGTCGCTCAAGAGCCCGGCCCGTGCGCTGGACTCCAAGTGCAAGCTGGAGCAGAAGCCCGGCCAGCACGGCGCCACCGCCCGCAAGGGCAAGCTGTCCGACTACGCCACCCAGCTGCGCGAAAAGCAGAAGGTCAAGCGTATCTACGGCCTGCTGGAGCGCCAGTTCCGCAACTACTACAAGAAGGCCTCGACCAAGAAGGGCAACACCGGCGAGAACCTGCTGCAGCTGCTGGAAACCCGCCTGGACAACGTCATCTACCGCATGGGCTTCGCCGTGACCCGTCCGGCCGCGCGCCAGCTGGTCTCGCACCGCGGCGTGCTGGTCAACGGCAAGCCGGTCAACCTGCCTTCCTACCAGGTCAAGGCCGGTGACGCGATCGCGCTGTCGGAGAAGGCCCAGAAGCAGCTCCGCGTGCAGGAGTCGCTGACGGTCGCCGAGCAGCTCGACCTGAACCCGTCGTGGGTCGAAGTCGATGCGAAGAAGTTCAGCGGCGTGTTCAAGGCGGTGCCGGCGCGTTCGGACCTGCCCGCCGACATCAACGAAGCGCTGATCGTCGAGTTGTACTCGAAGTAATTCATTCACGCACCCCCGGGCGACCGGGGGACCGCAGGAGACAAAGCAACATGACGGGTATTACTCAGCAAGTGCTGCGCCCCCGCGGCCCGCAGATCGAGCGCCTGACCGGCAACCGTGCGAAGGTGGTCATTGAACCGCTTGAGCGTGGTTACGGCCATACGCTCGGCAACGCGTTGCGCCGCGTGCTGCTGTCGTCGATCCCCGGCTTCGCGATCACCGAAGTCGAGATCGATGGCGTGCTGCACGAATACAGCACCATCGAAGGCATGCAGGAAGACGTGCTGGAAGTGCTGTTGAACCTGAAGGATGTGGCCATCCGCATCCACAGCGGCGACTCCTCCACGCTGAGCCTGGCCAAGCAGGGCCCGGGCGTGGTGACCGCCGGCGACATCAAGACCGACCACAACGTCGAGATCCTGAATCCGGAACTGGTCATCTGCAACCTGACCAAGGACACGGCGCTGAACATGCGCCTGAAGATCGAGCGTGGTTTCGGCTACCAGCCGGCCGCTGCCCGCCGCCGTCCGGACGAAGAGCCCCGTGCCATCGGCCGCCTGGTGCTGGACGCCTCGTTCTCGCCGGTCCGTCGCGTCGCGTACGCGGTGGAATCGGCGCGCGTCGAGCAGCGCACCGACCTGGACAAGCTGGTCCTGGACATCGAGACCAACGGCACCATCGACGCCGAGGAAGCCGTGCGCACGGCCGCCGACATCCTCAGCGACCAGCTGTCGGTGTTCGGTGACTTCACGCATCGCGACCGCGGCGCGCCGAAGCAGGCTGCCAGCGGCGTTGATCCGGTGCTGCTGCGCCCGATCGACGACCTGGAGCTGACGGTGCGTTCGGCCAACTGCCTGAAGGCCGAGAGCATCTACTACATCGGCGACCTGATCCAGAAGACGGAAGTCGAACTGCTCAAGACCCCGAACCTCGGCAAGAAGTCGCTGACCGAGATCAAGGAAGTCCTGGCGCAGCGCGGCCTGTCCCTGGGCATGAAGCTGGAGAACTGGCCGCCGGCCGGTGTCGCCCAGCACGGCATGCTCGGCTGATGATGCAACACGAAGCTCCCGCCATCGCGCGGGAGCTTCGCTGCAACACCCTCGTCGACGGACCTGAAGGCCCGCGACGCTCCGGTCAGGGATGGCCGGTACGGACCACCCGCAGTCCACTGTTCCAGCGCCTGGAAGGCGACAGCGAAGTACAACGACCCACCATTCAACAGGAATCACACCCATGCGCCACCAGAAAGCCGGTCGCAAGTTCAACCGCACCAGCGCCCATCGCGAAGCGATGTTCCGTAACATGGCCGCCTCGCTGATCAAGCACGGCCTGATCAAGACCCCCCTGCCGAAGGCCAAGGAACTGCGCCGCGTCGCGGAACCGCTGATCACCCTCGGCAAGATCGATGGCGTCGCCAATCGTCGTCTCGCCTTCTCGCGCCTGCGCGACAAGGAAGCCGTCGGCACGCTGTTCACCACCCTCGGCCCGCGCTACCAGTCGCGCCCGGGTGGCTACCTGCGCATCCTGAAGTGCGGCTTCCGCGCCGGCGACAACGCGCCGATGGCGTACGTCGAGCTGGTCGACCGTCCGGAAGCGGCGGCCGAGTAAGCGCCGCGTTACCGCGCGACCCCAGAAACCCCGGCAAATGCCGGGGTTTTTGCTTTTTCGGTGATCCAGGAGGCGCGGCAGACCGCCGCAGGGTGACGTCGGCCCCGCCACGCATGGATAATGCGGGCACGACCTCATGCCACCGGTGCCAATGAATCCTCTTCGCTGGAGTTTCCGTGCGCAGTGTTTCCTGGGCTTCGCGATCTGCGTGGGCCTGCTGGGCTATGCACTTTACGTGCAGTTCGTGCAGCAGCTGGAACCCTGTCCGTTCTGCATCTTCCAGCGGCTGGCCTTCGCCGCGACCGGGGTGTTCTTCCTGCTCGGCGCATTGCATGGACCCCGCCGGCCCGGTGGTCGCAAGGGGTACGGCGTACTGGCGTTCCTCGGCGCGGCGACCGGCATCGGCATCGCGGGCAGGCACGTGTGGGTCCAGCTGTCCCCGCCGCTGATGCCCAGCTGCGGCCCCGGATGGGATTACATGATCGAGACCAACACCTGGCTGGGCGTGGTGCAGAAGGTGCTGACCGCCAAGGGCGACTGCAGCACCATCGACTGGAGCTTCCTGGGCCTGACCATGCCGATGTGGAGCCTGGTGTGGTTCGTGCTGCTGGCGGTCTGGGCGCTCTGGATCGGCTTCCGCGCCCGCAGGACCTCGACCTTCCGCTGATTTGACGCGGCGCACCAATCTGGCAGGATGGTGGGCCCCCAGGAGTCCACCATGAATCCGTCCGACCGCAACCTACGCGCCGTCACCCTGCCGCCGAACTGGGCGCCGGAAAGCTGGCGCTCGCGTCCGGCGGTGCAGATGCCCACGTACCCGGATGCGGCGGCGCTGGAGTCCGCACTCGGCGAACTGCGCCAGCTGCCGCCCCTGGTCACGTCGTGGGAGATCTTCTCGCTGAAGAAGCAACTGGCGGAGGCCCAGGAAGGCAAGCGCTTCCTGCTGCAGGGTGGCGACTGCGCCGAGAGCTTCAGCGACTGCGAGTCCGGGCTGATCTCGAACCGGCTGAAAGTGCTCCTGCAGATGAGCCTGGTGCTGGTGCACGGCCTGCGGCTGCCGGTGGTGCGCGTGGGGCGCTTCGCAGGGCAGTACGCCAAACCGCGCTCGGCGGACATGGAAACGCGCGACGGCGTCACGCTGCCCAGCTATCGCGGCGACCTGGTCAATGCGCCCGAGTTCACGCCCGAAGCCCGCGTGCCCGACCCGCGGCGCATGATCAAGGCGCACGCGCGCTCGGCGATGACGATGAATTTCGTGCGTGCGCTGATCGACGGCGGCTTCGCGGACCTGCACCACCCCGAATACTGGAACCTCAATTGGGTAGGCTATTCGCCGCTGGCGAACGAGTACCAGCACATGGTCACCTCGATCGGTGATGCGGTGAGGTTCATGGAGACCCTGTCGGGCTCCGAGGTGCACAACCTCAACCGGATCGACTTCTACACCTCGCACGAAGCGCTGCTGCTGCCGTACGAGGAAGCGCTGACACGCGAGGTGCCCCGCCAATGGGGCTGGTTCAACCTCAGCACCCATTATCCGTGGATCGGCATGCGCACCGCGGCGGTGGATGGCGCGCACGTGGAGTACCTGCGCGGCGTGCGCAATCCCATCGCCATCAAGGTGGGACCCTCGGTTACGCCCGACCAGCTGCTGCGGCTGATCGACGTACTGAATCCCGAAGATGAAGCAGGCCGCCTGACCTTCATCCATCGCATGGGGGCGACGCAGATCGCGGACAAGCTGCCGCCGCTGCTGGATGCGGTCCGTCGGGACGGTCGTCGCGTGCTGTGGGTGTGCGACCCGATGCACGGCAACACCGAAAGCACGAGCAACGGGTTCAAGACCCGCCGCTTCGACAACGTGCGCGGGGAAGTCGAGCAATCCTTCGACCTGCATGCGGCGGCCGGTACGCGCCTGGGTGGCGTGCATCTGGAGCTGACGGGCGAGGACGTCACCGAATGCACCGGAGGCGCGCGGGAACTTACGGACCTGGATCTGGAGCGCGCTTATCGTTCCACCGTCGATCCGCGGCTGAACTACGAGCAGTCGCTGGAGATCGCCATGTGCATCGTGCGCAAGCAGAACCAGCTGGCCACGCCGGCCACGCGTTGACGGCGGCACCGGGACGGCCTCACGAGCCGTGCGCGTGCGCGGCTGATGCGGTCGGTGGGAGGTGCCAGGTCTTCCCCCGCGCATACAGGCGCGCGAACTCCGCGGCCGGCACCGGCAGGCTGAAGTAGTTGCCCTGCAACTCGTCGCAACCGTTGGCGACGAGCCAGGCTGCCTGCGCGGCCGTTTCGACGCCCTCGGCGATCGTGCGGCACTGCAATTGCGCCGCCAGGCCGATGATGGCGCGCGTGATGGCGGCCTGGTTCGGCTCGCCGACGTCCCGCACGAACGTCTGGTCGATCTTGAGCACGTTGAAGCCGTAGTTGCCCAGATAGCTGAGGCTGGAGAAGCCGGTGCCGAAGTCGTCGATGGCGATGCGCACGCCCAGGGCCTTCAGGGCGCGCAACGTGCGGTCGGTCCGTTGCACGTCGCGCATCAGCGTGGTCTCGGTGACTTCCAGTTCCAGGAACTCGGCGGGCAGCCCGCTGTCCTGCAGCGCTTCGACCACCGTGTCGACCAGGTCGTCGGTGTCGAAGTTGGCGGCGGCGATGTTGACCGACACCCGGATTGGCGGCAGTCCCGCCTGCTGCCAGATGCGGTTCTGCCTGCACGCTGCGCGGATGGCCCACTGGTCGATGTCGACGATCAGGCGCGTTTCTTCGGCGATGGGCAGGAATTCGCCCGGCAGTACCAGCCGGTCGCCACGCTGCCAGCGGGCCAGGCCCTCTACGCCGACGATCCGCCCGCTCAGACTGTCGATCTGCGGCTGGTAGTGCAGGACGAGGTCGCCGTTGCGCAGGCTGCGGCGGAGGCTGTTCTCCAGTTCGATGCGCGCGTCCACGCTGGACGCCAGCTCGCGCGTGTAGAAGCGGCTGGCGTTGCGGCCGTTGCGCTTGGCCAGATACATGGCGGCGTCGGCACGCATCATCAGTGTGCCGGCATCGTAGCCGTCGTCGGGGAACAGGCTGATGCCGATGCTGAAGGCCTGGTGCAGTTCGTGCGAGGCCACGGTATACGGCGTGCCGCACAGGGCGAGCAGGCGGTCCGCGACCTGCAGCACGCTGTCGCGCGTCACCACATTGGGCAGCAGCACCACGAATTCGTCGCCGCCGGTGCGGTAGACCGTCCCCAGGTTGCCCACGTTGCGCTGCAGGCGGCGCGCCACCTGCTGCAGCAGTTCATCTCCCGTGTGATGCCCCAGCGCATCGTTGACGTGCTTGAACAGGTCCAGGTCGAGGAACAGCACGGCGATGCCGTTGCCGTGGTTGGTGGCATGGGTGATGGCCTGGCCCAGGCGCTCGTTGAGCTGGAGGCGGTTGGGGAGCCCGGTCAGCGCATCGTGGTGGGCCAGGAACGTCATGCGCGAACTCAACGCGCGCGATTCGGTGATGTCGCGCAGCACCATCACCGTGCCCACCAAGCGATCGTCGCGGTCGTGGATGGACGACAGCGAGCGCTCCACCAGCATGTACGAACCGTCCTTCCGCTCCAGCCGCAGGTCGCCCGGCTGGCCCGCCGAGTGCGACATGTCGTCCTCATCCTGCGCCTCGACCCTCGCCAGCGGCGCGACGCGGTCCTGTGCCTCGCCCAGTGCCTGGTCCAGGCTCCATCCGCACAGCGCCTCGGCCGCGGGATTCAGGTAGGTCACCCGTCCCTCGGTGTCGACGGTGATGACGGCTTCGCGGATGGAGGTCAGCGTGACTTCGGCCAGTTCGTTCGCCTCGTGCAGTGCATGTTCCAGGCGGGCCTTCTCGGTGATGTCGATCGCCATGACGAAGAATCCACCGATCCTGCCGGTCTCGTCGATGTCGGGCGTGTAGAAGCTGTGCAGGCTGCGTATGCCGTCCCCCGGGGCGGGGCTGCTCCCGAACTCGCCCTCGCGCCCCTGCAGGGCCGCCTCGATCTGCGGCAACCGACGCAGGTAGGCGTCCTCGCCGAACAGCTCGCGCATGTGCCGACCCGCCTGCGGCGTCACGCGCCAGCGGACCTGCTCGGCGAACGCGCGATTGTGGAAAACCAGCCGGTGCTCGACGTCGAACTGTGCGATCAGCGCGGGCAGGCGATCGGTGACGCGCTTGAGGTGGTCGCGCGCCAGCGCCAGCTCGCGATGCGTGCGACGCTGTTCGCTGACATCGTTGCCCATCAGGTACCAGCCGGCGATCCGCCGGCCCGGTTCGACGTCGGGCACGAGGTACAGGTGGACGGCACGTGGGGGCTGCCCGAGTTCGGCGTCCCACGCGATCCACCGGTCCGGGGTGCAGTCGCGCATGGCCCGCTTGAGCGAGGCCAGGAACGCCGGCGCGCCCGCATGCACCTCGTCCACGTGCCGCTCGCGCCATTCCTCTTCCGTTCCCGACCACTCCCGGCAGGCGCGGTTGGCGAACCCGTAGCGCCCGCCGGCATCGACATAGGCGATCAGGGCGGGCAGGTGGTCGGCGACCGCGTCCAGCAGGGCACGGCTGCGGTGCTCGGTGCGTGCCAGGTTGCGCAGCAACAGGAACAGCAGCCCTCCCAGCCCGATGCCGGAGAGCGTCAGCGAGACGATGGTGGTCAGTCCGGACAGGGCATCGCGCAGGGGCGGAGACTGCAGGACGAGCTGCCATTCGCTGCCCAGCAGGCGGATGTTGCGCTGGGCCGTGAAGGCCGGTCGCCAACCTTCGCCGTGGCGATCCTGCAGGGCGCGGATCTGGAAGATCGGTTCATCGCCGAAGTCGCGCGCGCGCAGTTGCAGGTCGAACTCGTCGCCGGCGCTCCTGCCGATGGCGTCCTCCATGACCCGCTCCCAGCCGAAGCCGGCCGTGGCGAATCCACGCAGCAGGCGCCGCCGGGCGTCCACGCCGGCGCGCGCCGCGACGGAATCGGCGTAGACCGGCGCGTACAGCAGGAAGCCCGGCAGGCCGGTACTGCCCCGGGAGGCATCGCCCAGCGCGACCAGCGGCGCGGCGGCCAGTTCGCCGCTGTCGCGCGCGGATTCGATGGCGCCACGGCGCACCGTTTCCGCCATGACGTCCTTCCCCAGCAGGGGGCGCATGCCCGGGGCATCCGGATACAGCAGGTCCACGACCACGTATTCGCTGCGGTCGCCAGCGGGATGGATGGCGAAGGCATCCCCGTAGCGTGCGCGCTGGGAGGCGAGGTAGGCGTCGCGCTCGTCATGGCGCACAAGGCGCGCGAACCCGAGCCCGTGCACGCCGGCCTGGCGCGTGGGCACCTGCAGCTTCTCGACGAATGCGTAGAAGCTGTCCTGTTCGATGTCCTGCCGCCCTTCCAGCACCGCGGCGGCCGCGCGCACGGTGTCCTCGTAGGCGTTCATGTGGGTGGAGACGGCAGTGGCGATGGCGTCGGCGCGGGCGTCGAACTGGGCGCGCGCATGATCGCGGGCCTGCCGCCAGGCGGTGGCACCGGCCCACAGCGACAGCAGGCAGGCGGCGACCAGCACGCCCCACGCCAGCGAGTTCAGGTTCCGCTGACGTCGTCGTGCCGTGGAGACCGATCCACTCAACGCACGCAGTTCCGATGCCCGGTCCGCGCCTGACTCCACGCGTGCGATCCCCACCTGCTGGTTGCCGGCTATGACGCCACGAACACGGCGCGGCTGCAAGCGGCCCGGCCCGCGGCCCGCGGAACGGGGCGGTCGGCCTGGGTCTCAGCGCCGAGCGGCGCGCGGCGGCAATGTGGGCCAGTACTCGGGCGGCTTGCGTGCCCGTGTCCGCTGCTCGTAGTCGTAGCCAAGCGCGATCAGCCGGGCTTCGCTCCATGCCGGCCCCATGAACACGATGCCCGGCGGCAGTCCGTCGCTGTGGCCCGCCGGCACGGTGAGGCTGGGGTAGCCGGCCACCGCGGCCGCGCCGTAACCGGCGCCAGGGAAGTGGTCGCCGGCCTTGTGGTCGGTCAGCCAGGCGGGACCCGTGGTGGGGGCGATCAGGACATCCAGCTGCTGCGCCTTCAGCGCGGCGTCGATGCCCTCGGGCCCCGCCAGGCGGCGGGCGCGGCTGCGGGCGGCGATGTAGGCCGATTCGCCCAGTCCGCCCTTGGCGTTGGCCCGTTCGAACAGGTCCTGGCCGAAATGCGGCATTTCCGACAGGCGGTACTGTTCGTTGTAGCCGATCAACTGCGTCAGCGTGGTCAGCGGGGCGTTGCGCTCGGCGAGGTAGCGTTCCAGGCCATGCTTGAACTCGTACAGCATCAGCTCCAGTTCGTCAGCGCTCCACTGGCCGTCGGTGGGGATCTCCGCATCCACCACGATCGCGCCGGCCTCGCGCATCACCTGGATGGCGCCCTCCAGCGCTGCGGCCGCGTCGGGATGGATGGCCGCCTTGCTGCGCAGCACGCCGATGCGCGCACCCTTCAGCGCGCCGGGCGTCAGTCGCGCGCTGTAGTCGAGGGTGGTGTTCCAGGCTGCATTGGTCGTTGCGGCGTCGGCAGGGTCCCGCCCGGCCAGCACGCCGAGCAGCAGCGCGGCATCGGCGACGGTGCGCGCGATGGGGCCCGCCGTGTCCTGGCTGTGCGAGATCGGCAGGATGCCTTGCCGGCTGACCAGGCCCACGGTGGGCTTCAGGCCGACCACCCCATTGATCGCCGCCGGGCACAGGATGCTGCCGTCGGTCTCGGTGCCCACGCTGACGGCCGCCAGATTGGCGGATATCGCCACCGCGCTGCCCGAGCTGGAGCC
This sequence comes from Pseudoxanthomonas mexicana, assembly GCF_010093385.1. Taxonomy (GTDB): domain Bacteria; phylum Pseudomonadota; class Gammaproteobacteria; order Xanthomonadales; family Xanthomonadaceae; genus Pseudoxanthomonas_A; species Pseudoxanthomonas_A mexicana. Next base: position 23,810 of record NZ_PDWV01000021.1, on the reverse strand, counting down.
GCAGGGATTGCGGTCCAGTGCGTAGGGGTTGCGGGTCTGCCCGCCGCGCGCGCTCCAGCCCGAGGTCGAATGCGACGAACGGAAGTTGGCCCACTCGCTCAGGTTGGCCTTGCCCAGGATCACCGCGCCGGCCTCGCGCAGGCGCCGCACCAGGAACGCATCCCGGCCGGGCCGGAAATCCTTCAGTGCCAGCGAGCCGGCGGAGGTGGCCAGGGGTACGGCGTCGATGTTGTCCTTCAGCAGCACCGGGATGCCATGCAGCGGGCCGCGCACTGCATTGGCGCGGCGTTCCACATCGCGCAGCGCCGCTTCCTTCAGCGCGTCCGGGTTCAGTTCGATGACGGCGTTGAGCTGGGGCCCGGCCTTGTCGACCGCAGCGATCCGGTCCAAGTAAGCCTGTGTCAGCCTCCGGCTGTCCAGTTCTCCCGCCTGCATGCGCGCCTGCAGGTCGGCGATGTCGAGTTCGGCATAGATGAAGTCGGTCGGGGCTGCGGGCGCGGTGGCATTCGGCGGCGACGCCTGCTGGCAGGCTGCCAGGGCGAGCATCAGGCCGAGCGGCAGCAGGGATCGACGCATGCGGACACCTTTGTCACATCAGTGTGCAGGCTACGCAGCCCCCGCACCGCGCGTCAAATCGACCGGCGACGACGGATATCGCGCCACAGCACCCACACGATCACCAGGTTGACGACGAGCAGGGCCCAGGTATGCCAGCCCGGGTGGTGGTACAGCGCGTACACGTCCAGGGGCAGGTAGGCGGCCGAGCCGATGCAGCCCAGCCACGAGGCCCAGGCGCGTGCGCGCCACAGGCCCCAGGCTTCCAGCAGGCGCATGCCAGCATACACGGCGATGATGAGGGCGGCCACGTGGACCGATTCGGGATTGATGCGGGCCATCCACTGGCTCACCACGCCAGGACCGGCGTCGGGGATGAAGCGGGTGACGATCGCCTGCACGCTCTCGCGCAGGCGGTCCGGGCCGAACGCCAGCAGGCCGCCGGCGAAGGCCAGGGCCAGCACGCCCTTGGCGCCCTCGAACAGGGCGATGGCGTGCAGGCCGGGATGCGCCTTGGGGTCCGGGTTGTAGGTGGCGTCGTCCAAGGCGCGGGCGGCAATTACGCCGCCCGCGAGGCGCGCTTGCGGTCGCTCTCGGTCAGCAGCTTCTTGCGCAGGCGGATTTCCTTCGGCGTGATCTCGACCAGTTCGTCGTCGTCGATGAAGTCCAGCGCCTGCTCCAGCGAGAACTTGATCGCCGGGGTCAGCTGGATGGCGTCGTCCTTGCCCGAGGCGCGCATGTTGGTCAGCGGCTTGGTCTTGATGGCGTTGACGGTCAGGTCGTTGTCCTTGGAGTGGATGCCGACCAGCTGGCCTTCGTACACGTTGTCGCCTTCGGCGGCGAACAGCTTGCCGCGCTCCTGCAGCGGGCCCAGCGCGTACGCCGGCGTGGCGCCCGGCGCATTGGCGATCATCACACCGTTCAGACGCTTGGCGATGGCGCCCTGTTCCTTCGGGCCATAGTGGTCGAACACGTGGAACAGCAGGCCCGAACCCTGGGTCAGCGTCTTGAACTCGTTCTGGAAGCCGATCAGGCCACGCGCCGGGATTTCATAGTCCAGGCGCACGCGGCCCTTGCCGTCGGGTTCCATGTTCTTCAGCTGGCCCTTGCGGGTGCCCAGCTTCTCCATCACGCCGCCCTGGTGAGCTTCCTCCACGTCGACGACGAGCTGCTCGATCGGTTCCATCAGCTGGCCGTCGATCTCCTTGATGATGACCTCCGGGCGCGACACGGCCAGCTCGTAGCCTTCGCGGCGCATGTTCTCGATCAGGACCGACAGGTGCAGTTCGCCGCGGCCGGAGACCAGGAACTTGTCCGCATCCTCCAGCTGCTCGACCTTCAGCGCCACGTTGTGCACGGTCTCGCGCTCCAGGCGTTCCTTCAGCTGGCGGCTGGTCAGGAACTTGCCACCGGACAGGTCCTTGTGGCCGGCGAACGGCGAGTTGTTCACCTGGAACGTCATGCTGATGGTCGGCTCGTCCACCGTCAAAGCCGGCAGCGCCTCCGGGACGTCCAGCGCGCAGACCGTATCGGAGATCGTCAGGTCCTGGATGCCGGAAATGGCCACGATGTCGCCGGCCTCGGCCGATTCCTGCTCGATGCGCTCAAGGCCCAGGAAGCCGAGCACCTGCAGCACCTTGCCCTGGCGCTTCTTGCCTTCGCGGTCGATCACGGCGACCGGCATGTTCTTCTTCAGCGTGCCGCGCTGGATGCGGCCGATGCCGATGACGCCGACGAAGTTGTTGTAGTCCAGCTGGCTGATGCGCATCTGGAAGGCGCCTTCCGGGTCCACGTCGGGCTTGGGCGCGTGCTGCATGATCGCTTCGTACAGCGGGGTCATGTCGCCGGAGCGGACCTCCGGGTCCAGGCTGGCATAGCCGTTCAGCGCCGAGGCGTAGACGATCGGGAAATCCATCTGTTCGGCGGTGGCGCCTAGGCGGTCGAACAGGTCCCACACCTGCTCGACGACCCACTCCGGGCGCGCGCCCGGGCGGTCGATCTTGTTCACCACCACGATCGGCTTGAAACCCATCGCGAAGGCCTTCTGGGTGACGAAGCGGGTCTGCGGCATCGGGCCGTCCATCGCATCGACCAGGATCAGCACGGTGTCCACCATCGACAGCACGCGCTCGACCTCGCCGCCGAAGTCGGCGTGTCCGGGGGTGTCGACGATGTTGATGCGGTTCTCGCGCCAGGTGATGGCGGTGTTCTTGGCCAGGATGGTGATGCCGCGCTCTTTTTCCTGGTCGTTGCTGTCCATCACGCGTTCGGCCAGCACGGTGCGCTCGGAGAGGGTGCCGGACTGCTTCAGCAGCTGGTCGACGAGGGTGGTCTTGCCATGGTCGACGTGCGCGACGATCGCGATATTGCGGAGGGTTTGGATGGACATGGATTCTGGGATCGGAAAAACGCACCCGGATACCCCCTTCGAAGGGGCAGGGCGCGAGGACGGGGAGGAAAGAAGGCGGCGTATTATAGCGGGCTATCGAGCCCTAAGCACCTGATTTGCCGGAGAACACTGAACGAGCGCCGCCGACGACGGTCTTCCCTTGAAAGCCCGGGCTGGCGCCGTGATCTGGCAAAGGGTAGGCCCGCATCCCCGGCCTTGACCTGTCGCCGCTCCCCCATCCGGCCACGTGGTGGGCGGGGAGGGGGCGTCTGGCGCTTCCATGGTCTCGTGGCCCACCCGATGTCGGGCTTGGCCGCACCCGGGTAGCCACTGCCGGCGCGGTACGCCACCATCCGTTTCCCTTTTTTCACCCCGGAGAACCACCCCATGAGTCAGCTGACCGCCACCTTCGATACCTCGCGCGGCCCCATCAAGATCGAGCTGTACCCCGACAAGGCGCCGCTGACGGTGGCCAATTTCGTCAGCCTGGCCAAGCGTGGCTTCTACGACGGCCTGAACTTCCACCGCGTGATCGCCGACTTCATGATCCAGGGCGGCTGCCCGGAAGGCTCCGGCCGTGGCGGCCCGGGCTACCGCTTCGAGGACGAAACCACCAACGGCGTGCGCCACGAGCGTGGCGTGCTGTCCATGGCCAATGCCGGCCCGAACACCAACGGCAGCCAGTTCTTCATCACCCATGTGCCCACGCCGTGGCTGGACGGCAAGCACACCGTGTTCGGCAAGGTCACCGAAGGCCTGGACGTGGTCGATGCCGTGAAGCAGGGCGACCTGATCAACAAGGTGACGATCGATGGCGACGCCGACGCCGTGCTGGCCGCCAAGGCCGAGCGCGTGGCGGAGTGGAACCGCTTCCTGAGCGCCTGATCCTGGGCTCCATCCAAGGCGGCGGCACCCGCCGCCTTGGACCTTTGGCGCATCCGGTCGCGGCGAGGGGTCGTGATACCATTTTGCGCCGCAAAAAAAGACGGCGGCGACCCTCCCTGACCTTTCCACGCGAGGTTGTGCAATGCCCCTGCTTGCCCGGCGCATCGGTCGCGCCAAGCCAAGTGCGATCATGGCAGTGGCCGAAAAGGCCAAGAAGCTGAAGGCCGAAGGCCGCGACATCATCAGCTTCTCGATCGGCGTTCCCAATTTCCTGCCCGGCGACCACGTCTACCAGGCCGCGCGCGACGCGCTGGCGAAGGACTCCGGCCAGTACGGCAGCAACCGCGGCACCGACGCGCTGCTGGACGCCTTCCTGCAGCACATCGAGGCGCTGGGCCTGACCGGCTATACGCGTGCCAACGTGTCCACCGGCATCGGCGCCAAGCACATCCTGTACAACCTGGCCGAGTCGTTGCTGGACGAGGGCGACACCATCGTCTATCCGTCGCCGTACTGGACCACCTACGCCGACATCGCCGACATCGTCAACGCGAAGGCGGTGCCGCTGCCGTGTCCGGCCAGCCAGGACTACAAGCTGACGCCGGCGCAGCTGGACCAAGCGCTGGCGACGCACAAGCCGAAGGTCTTCCTGTTCAACAACCCGTCCAATCCGACGGGCATGGTCTACACGCGCGAGGAAGTCGCCGCGCTGGCCGATGTATTGGTGAAGCACCCGGACACGTGGATCATCACCGACGACATCTACAACCGCATGCTGTTCGACGGACTGGCCTACACCAACTTCGTGCAGGCGCGGCCGGAACTGCGTGATCGCACGGTCTTCGTCGATTCGCTGTCCAAGACCTACGGCATGCCGGGCTGGCGCGTGGGCTTCATGGCCGGCCCCGAGGTGGTCGCCAAGGCGCTGACTACGATGAACTCCAACCACATCACCAACGTGCCGGAAGTCGTCACCGCTGCGGCGATCGCCGCGCTGACCGGTCCGCAGGACGTGCCGGTCGCGAAGAACGCCGAGTTCCAGGCCAAGCGCGACCAGGTGCTGGCCGCGATGAATGCGATTCCCGGCGTGGTTTGCCCGCGTCCGCAGGGTGCGTTCTACGTGTTCCCGGACATCAGCTGCGCCTTCGGCCAGTCGCACAACGGCGTGAAGATCGAGAACGATGTCGACTTCTGCAATGCGCTGCTCGACGCCAAGGGCGTGGCCTGCGTGCCGGGTTCGGCATTCGGCGAGCCGCGCGCGCTGCGCATCAGCTACACCTGCCCGACGCCGCAACTGGCGCCGGGGCTGCAACGCTTCCAGGAATTCTTTGCCGAGTTGAAGTAACAAGTACGGCGGGAACAGGGAACGGGGAACCGGGAAAGAAGGTTCCGCGCGACGCTGCCCGCGATGTCCCATTTCCCGTTCCCAGGTCCCCGTTCCCGCTTTCCAAAGGAGTCCGCACCATGAAAACCCCCGTCCGTGTTGCCGTCACCGGCGCTGCTGGCCAGATCGGCTATGCGCTGCTGTTCCGCATCGCCTCCGGCGAAATGCTGGGCAAGGACCAGCCGGTCATCCTGCAACTGCTCGAGCTGCCGCTGGAGAAGGCCCAGGCCGCGCTGAAGGGCGTGATCATGGAGCTGGAAGACTGCGCGTTCCCGCTGCTGGCCGGTATCGTCGGCACCGACGATCCGGAAGTCGCGTTCAAGGATGCCGACGTGGCCCTGCTGGTCGGCGCGCGTCCGCGCGGCCCGGGCATGGAGCGCAAGGACCTGCTGCTGGAGAACGCCAAGATCTTCACCGCCCAGGGCGCGGCGCTGAACAAGGTCGCCAGCCGCAACGTCAAGGTGCTGGTGGTCGGCAACCCGGCCAACACCAATGCCTACATCGCGATGAAGTCCGCGCCGGCCCTGCCGTCGAAGAACTTCACCGCCATGCTGCGCCTGGACCACAACCGCGCGCTCTCGCAGCTGGCCAACAAGGCGGGCGTCGCCGTGGGCGACATCGAGAAGCTGGTCGTGTGGGGCAACCACAGCCCGACCATGTACCCGGACTACCGCTTCGCCACGGTCAACGGCCAGTCGCTGAAGGACAAGATCAACGACGCCGACTGGAACGCCAACACCTTCATCCCGCAGGTCGGCAAGCGCGGCGCCGCGATCATCGAAGCGCGCGGCCTGTCCTCGGCCGCCTCGGCCGCCAACGCCGCCATCGACCACGTGCGCGACTGGGTGCTGGGCAGCAACGGCAAGTGGGTGACGATGGGCATCCCGTCCGACGGCAGCTACGGCATTCCGGAAGGCGTGATGTTCGGCTTCGCCGTCACCACCGAGAACGGCGAGTACACGATGGTCAGGGACCTGCCGATCGACGACTTCAGCCAGGCCGCCATCGACAAGACCCTGGGCGAACTGGAAGAAGAGCGCAGTGGCGTCGCGCACCTGCTGGGTTGATCGCCGCCTGCAATGAGTGCGAAGAACGCCGGGCTTATGCCCGGCGTTCGTTTTGCGGCATCGCGCATCGCCACTCCCATGGTTCACCATCCGGGCGCGTCGCGACGCGTGACGAGCGACGTGCGTTGATGCCTCCACGGGGCGCCATGCGACCAAGGTAGGAAGGTGGCCGCGACGGGGCAGGTCTATGCTGGTGTCGGCTGTCGGATCTGGGAGGATCGCATGGCATACGAAGACGTCTACCGGCGCTCGATCGAGCAGCCCGAGGCCTTCTGGGGCGAGGAGGCGAAGGCCATCCACTGGCATGTGCCGCCGCAGCAGGTGCTGGACTATTCCAACCCCCCGTTCCGCCGCTGGTTCGTCGGCGGGCAGACCAATCTCTGCTACAACGCGGTGGATCGCCACCTCGCCGAACGCGGCGATCAGTTGGCGCTGGTGGCGGTGTCCACCGAGACCGATGTCACCCGCGAGCTGACCTACCGGGACCTCTACCGCGAAGTGAACGCCTTCGCCGCGGTGCTGAAGAAGCTCGATGTCGGCCGCGGCGACCGCGTGGTCATCTACATGCCCAACATGGCCGAAGCCGTGTTCGCGATGCTGGCCTGCGCGCGCATCGGCGCGGTGCATTCGGTGGTGTTCGGCGGCTTCGCCGCGCACAACCTGGCGCTGCGCATCGACGACGCGCAACCCAAGTTGCTGATCGCCGCCGATGCGGGAAGCCGCGGGGGCAAGGTCATCCCGTACAAGCCGCTGGTGGACGAAGCCTGCGCGAAGGCCGCCACGCCGCCGGCCAGGGTGCTGATCGTCTCGCGCGGGCTGGATGCGGCCGAGCCGAAGGTCGCCGGCCGCGACGAAGACTACGCCACGCTGCGCGCCGCCGTCGGCGACGCCGAGGTGCCCGTCGAATGGCTGGAGTCGAACGAGCCCAGCTATCTGCTCTACACCTCCGGCACCACCGGCAAGCCCAAGGGCGTGCAGCGGGATGTCGGCGGCTATGCCGTGGCCATGGCGCTGTCCATGCGCACGGTGTTCGACGTGGGGCCCGGGCAGGTGATGTTCTCCACCTCGGATGTGGGCTGGGCGGTGGGTCATTCCTACAACGTGTACGGCCCGCTGATCGTCGGCGCGACCTCGGTGCTCTACGAGGGTCTGCCGACCCATCCGGATGCCGGCATCTGGTGGGCGCTGTGCGAGCAGTACGGCGTGCGCACGATGTTCTCCTCGCCGACGGCGGTGCGCGTGCTGAAGAAGCACGACATCGACTTCATCAAGCGCCACGACCTGTCCGAGCTGAAATACCTGTTCCTCGCGGGCGAGCCGCTGGATGAGCCTACTGCGCACTGGATCACCGATGCCTTGGGCAAGCCGGTGATCGACAACTACTGGCAGACCGAGACCGGCTGGCCCGCGTTGACGTTGCTGCCGGGCCTGGACATGAAGCCGGTGCGCTTCGGTTCGCCCGGGTTCCCGAATCTCGGCTACAGGATGAAGGTGATCGACGAAAGCACCGGCGAGGACGTCGGGCCCGGTCAGAAGGGCGTGCTGGTCATGCAGCCGCCGCTGCCGCCGGGGTGCATGACGACGATCTGGAACGACGACGCACGCTTTCTCTCCAGCTATTTCAGCCATTTCAAGGAACTGCTGTACAGCTCGCTGGACTGGGCGATCCGCGACGAGGACGGCTACACCTTCATCCTCGGCCGCACCGACGACGTCATCAACGTCGCCGGGCATCGCCTGGGCACGCGCGAGATCGAGGAATCCGTCTCCGGCTTCCCGGCCGTGGCGGAAGCCGCCGTGATCGGCGTGGCCGACGAACTGAAAGGGCAGGTGCCGGTGGTGTTCGCGACGCTGCGCCAGGCCACCGACGAACCGCATGAGCGCGTGCAGGCCGCCGATGGCATGCGGCGCACGGTGGAGCAGAGCCTGGGCGCGGTCGCGCGGCCGGCGCGCGTCTACATCGTCAATGCGTTGCCGAAGACGCGCTCCGGCAAGCTGCTGCGGCGCTCGCTGCAGGCGCTGGCGCAGGGCGCCGATCCCGGCGACCTGTCCACGTTGGACGATCCCAACGCGCTGGAGGAAGTGAAACGCGCGCTGCAGCGCGGGCCGGAAGTCGGTAGCTGAAGATCAGCGTGCGGGTGGCGAGGGCGCCGCCGGATCCACGCTGCCATCCAGCGTCCACACCACGTCGCGGCCCTGCGGATCGCGGCTGAGCACGAAGTGCGCGCTCGCACCCGGCGTGAGCGGCAGAGGCGAGGGCGGCTCGTCGTTGTCGCCGTCGTCGTTGGCTTCGATCAGCGTGCGTTCGCCCGCATGTCCCGGGATCGGCACGATGAACAGGTCGCGTGCGTTGATGGTGCGGCGCGCCTTCTTTCTGCCGAGATCGCCGACATCGGCGATCGCACCGTCGGTTTCCATCAATGGGTTGCGGAAGTTGACCAGCAGGTCGGCCTTCATCGGCGGCCGGCCCGGCACGGCCAGCGTGCCGCCGCGCACCAGCAGGTCGGGCCACACGTCGCCGTTCTCCGGCAGTTCGCGGTAGAGCGCAGGCGATACGCCCTGGTGGCTCCCCGTCGCGATGCTGTCCAGCGCCGCCACCAGGCCGAGGAAGTAGAGCTTGCGCAGGCGCTGCTTCTGCACGTCGCCCTCGATGCCGCCGGCCTCGATCAGCACGGTGCTGGCGCCCCACTGCGTGGTGAGGTCGCCGAACGCGCGCGGATCGAAGGTTTCATCCCAGCGTGCGATATGGCCGGCCAGGTAAGGTTCCAGCGCCGTGCGGATCACGCCCGCCACTTCGATGGCGCGCGTGCGCACGTCGTTGACGTCGGCGGCGTGGTTGTACGGCGGCGACAACAATGCGATGGCGGTGCCGCGGTCGGAGTCGCCGGCGCGGTAGCCGACGCGCTGGTCGTGCAGGTTGAAGCCGTACATCGGCTTTACCTTGTCGTACAGCGCCTTCAGCGTGCGCGCTTCAGGTGTCGCCAGCATGCGCGCATCGCGGTTGATGTCGATGCCCTGCACGTTGCGACGCTGGAAACGCGCGGCGCCGTCGGGATTGAGGATAGGCAGGAAATGCAGCGTGGTATTCGCGCGCAGCGCCTCCACCTGCGGATCGTCCGGGTGTTCGCCGAGGAAGCGGAACAGGTCCGACAGCACCATCGAGGCCGTGCTCTCGTCGCCGTGCATCTGCGACCAGAGCAGTACCTGCGTCCTGCCTTCGCCCCAGCGCACGTGGCGCAGCGGACGGTTCTCCACGCTGCGGCCGATTTCTTCCACATGGAAACCGCGCGTGCGCTCCAGCAGCGGCGTGGTCACGGTCCACCAGTGCTCAGCGGTGAACACACGGTCGTCGAGCCCGGTAGCACGCAACTCGGCGTCGTAGCGCGCCTCCAGGACGGGCAACCAGGCAGGCGGGGGCGGCACCGGCGTGGCTGCCGCGGTCGGTGCGTGAGGATTGTCGGCATTCCCGGCGATGGTGGTGGGCGTCATCATCGTCAACAGCAGGCACAGGAGGAGGGCAGGGCGCATTGCGGGCGACACGGTGGACGGACATCCGCAGGGTCCCTGCATGCGTCCGCGATGTCAAACCCGCGCGCGCATCACGCCGCCGGCGTGATGCCCGTGTAGCGGGCGCGCGGACGGATCAGGCGGCCCTGCGCCTGCTGTTCCAGCGCATGCGCCAGCCAGCCGGCCAGACGGCCTGCGGCGAACATCACCAGCGCCGGCGTCGCCGGCAGCCGGTTGAGGTGGCAGATCGCGGCGAGCATGAAATCGATGTTCGGTCGCAGGCCGCTGATGTCTTCGGTGGCGGCGATCAGCGTTTCCAGTGCGGCCATTTCGCGCTCGCCTGCATGGCGTTCGCGTGCGCGTGCCAGCAGCTCGGCGCCGCGCGGATCGCCCTGCGGATACAGCGCGTGGCCGAAGCCGGGAAGATCGTCGCCGCGCTGCCAGCGTTCACTGATGAAGCGGCGCGCATGCCCGGCCTCGCGCGCGTCCGCGATCAGCGCGTACGCGCGTGCCGTGGCGCCGCCGTGGCGTGGCCCCGACAGCGCGGCAAGGCCGCTGCAGACGGTGGCGTGCAGGTGCGCACCGGTGGAGGCGACCACGCGCGCGGCGAACGCGGAGACATTCAATTCGTGATCGGCGCAGACCACCAGCGCGGCGCGCACGAGGTCGGCGAAGCCGTCGTCGCCCGGATGCCAGGCCTGCGCGAGCACACGGTGCACCGGCGCACCGGACGGCGGCTGGGCCACCAGCAGTGCGGCGTTGTGGCGCAGCAGCCCCGCGGCGATCTCGTGGCGCACGCGGGGCGCCGAATTGAAGGAGTGGCGCACGTCCAGCGCCAACAACGGGATGGTCGCCATCGCGCGCTCCAACGGCGGCAGCGAGGCATCGGTGGCCAGTGGCGCGACCACCGCCGGCCATTGGGTCGGCGAAGGCGCGGTGAACGGGTCGTCCTCCCCGCAATCCCAGAGTTGCCGCGCGACGTCTTCCAGCGTGGCGCCGTCGTGGACCATGGCGATCGCCGACCGGCCCCGGTAGTACGGGCCATCCGGCCGGATCAGGGAGATCTGCGTCTCCAGCACCGGCAGGCCCCGGTCCAGGCTCTGCGCCGCGCCCCGGGCCGCGCCACGCCCCACCTGCTTGCGCTGGGCCAGCCGCTCCACGTCCTGGCGCAGGTAGAGGCGGCTGCGGTGGTCCTTGCCCGGGCGCGACTCCAGCAGGCCGCGGCTGACGTACGCATACAGCGTGGCCTGGCTGATACCCAGTAGCCGGCAGGTGTCGCGGGCGGACAGGAGGTCGGTCGCAGAGGCCATGTGGAAATATTGATTCGTTCGATCAAGATTGATCAACCCTGCGGATGGTGCCAGATTTGCTTCCCGAAGAGGGGCGTACCCTTCACGCACCTCCGGCGGCCGGCACATGCGGGCGCCAGATCGAGAGGAGTTCCCATGAGTTCCGTTTCCGCTGGCGCGAAATTCCGCACCGCGCTCGCCGCCGAATCGCCGCTGCAGGTGATCGGCGCCATCACGCCAACCACGCCCTGCTGGCCAAGCGCGCCGGCTACCGGGCGATCTATCTGTCCGGTGGCGGCGTCGCCGCAGGATCGCTCGGCCTGCCCGATCTGGGTATCAACACGCTCGAAGACGTGCTGATCGACGTGCGCCGCATCACCGACGTCTGCGACCTGCCGCTGATGGTCGACATCGACACCGGCTTCGGTCCCAGCGCGTTCAACATCGAGCGCACGGTGAAGTCGCTGATCAAGGCCGGCGCGGCGGCCTGCCACATCGAGGACCAGGTCGGCGCCAAGCGTTGCGGCCATCGCCCGGGCAAGGAAATCGTGTCGGCCGGCGAGATGGTCGACCGCGTGAAGGCGGCCGCCGATGCGAGGACCGATCCGGATTTCTTCCTGATCGCGCGCACCGACGCCATCCAGGTCGAAGGCGTGGACGCCGCCATCGAGCGCGCCATCGCCTGCGTCGAGGCAGGTGCCGACGGTATCTTCGCCGAGGCCGCCTACGACCTGCCCACCTATCAGCGTTTCGTCGATGCGGTGAAGGTGCCGGTATTGGCCAACATCACCGAGTTCGGCAAGACGCCGCTGTTCACCCGCGAGGAACTGGCCTCGGTCGGCGTGGCGATCCAGCTGTATCCGCTGTCGGCGTTCCGCGCGATGAACAAGGCCGCCGAGACCGTGTACGAAGCGATCCGCCGCGACGGCCACCAGAAGAACGTGGTCGACAGCATGCAGACCCGCGAGGAACTGTACGACCGCATCGGTTACCACGCCTTCGAGCAGAAGCTCGATACCCTGTTTTCCGCAAAGAAGTGACGTAGGGAGTCCATCATGAGCGAAACCACACCCGCACCCGGCTTCAAGCCGAAGAAGTCCGTCGCCCTGTCCGGCACCGCTGCGGGCAATACCGCGCTGTGCACGGTCGGCCGCAGCGGCAACGACCTGCACTACCGCGGCTACGACATCCTCGACATCGCCACGACCAGCGAGTTCGAGGAGATCGCCCACCTGCTGGTGCATGGCAAGTTGCCCAACCGCGCCGAACTGGCGGCCTACAAGGCCAAGCTGAAGGCGCTGCGTGGCATCCCGGCGGCGGTGAAGGCCGCGCTGGAGGAACTGCCGCCGTCCGCGCACCCGATGGACGTGATGCGCACCGGCGTGTCCGTGCTGGGCTGCGTGTCGCCGGAGAAGGACGACCACAATCATCCGGGCGCGCGCGACATCGCCGACAAGCTGATGGCCTCGCTCGGTTCGATGCTGCTGTACTGGTACCACTGGAGCCACAACGGCCGCGCCATCGACGTGGAAACCGACGACGACTCCATCGGCGGCCACTTCCTGCACCTGCTGCATGGCGAGAAGCCGCGCGAGTCCTGGGTGCGCGCGATGCATACTTCGCTGATCCTGTACGCCGAGCACGAATTCAACGCCTCCACCTTCACCTGCCGTGTCATCGCCGGCACCGGCAGCGACATGTATTCGGCCATCGCCGGCGGCATCGGCGCGCTGCGCGGCCCGAAGCACGGTGGTGCTAACGAGGTGGCCTTCGAAGTGCAGAAACGCTACGAGTCGCCCGACGAAGCGGAAGCCGACATCAAGGCGCGCGTGGAGCGCAAGGAAGTGGTGATCGGCTTCGGTCATCCGGTCTACACGGTCGGCGACCCGCGCAACGAAGTCATCAAGCAGGTGGCGAAGGACCTGTCGGCCGAGCAGTCGAACATGAAGATGTACGACATCGCCGAACGGCTGGAGTCGGTGATGTGGGACATCAAGAAGATGTTCCCCAACCTGGACTGGTTCAGCGCGGTCAGCTACCACATGATGGGCGTGCCGACAGCGATGTTCACGCCGCTGTTCGTGATCGCGCGCACCAGCGGCTGGAGTGCGCACGTCATCGAGCAGCGCATCGACGGCAAGATCATCCGCCCCAGCGCCAACTACACGGGTCCCGAGGATCTGGAATTCGTTCCGTTGGACCAGCGCTGAGGTCCGCGCCGCCGAACCGCGGGGCCGTTTCGACCAAGGTCGGGCGGCCCCGGGTCGTTTGTGTGACCCGTGTGGCAGCCCCGGGCGGCCACGCCGCGGTACTACTGGCGGACAGGGGAACGCCGTAGCCGTGGGAGGGGCCCACCGCGCGGCGTGGGGGGATGCCATGCAGACCAGATGGTGCAAGACCGAGGCCGGACGCAACGAGATCCAGCAGCGCACGCGCAAGCTGCCGGCGGGACTGCGTTCGATCCTGTTGCTGGTCGACGGCCAGCGCAGCGACGACGAACTGCAGGCCATGATGAGCGGCCTGCATGCGCCCGCAGACGCATTGGGTCAGCTGGCGGCGGATGGCCTGATCGAACGCCGCTCCGGTGCCGCCTCGATGCTGGCCGCAGTGGCTGCCACGAAATCGAACGACGGCGCGTCCGCATTGGCCATGACCCCCGCCGAGCGCTACAACCTGCTGTATTCGCGCATCACCGACGATATCCGCGCGCACATCGGCCTGAAGGGCTACTTCCTGCAGCTCAAGGTCGAGCGCTGCGCCAGCGCGGACGACCTGGAAGCCCTGCTGCCCGACATCGCCACCGCGATGACGAAGGCGCGCGACCACACCTTCGCCACCCGCTGGCTGGAGGACGTGCGCGCGTCGGTGGCCTGATGCGCGCCGTCCGCGATCAGGCCAGGCCTTCGGCCTTCAACGCGGCCTGCACGCCGGCATCGGCCTCCATGCGCTGCTTGACCGCGGCGATGTTCGGCAGACCCGACAGGTCCACGCCCGTGCGGTCTGCCCAGCGCAGCGTGATGTAGAAATACGGGTCGGCGAAGCTGCGGAACCCGGCCAGCCAGTCGCGACCTTCGAGCCGCTTCTCGGCGGTTTCGTACATGCCGCGCAGACGCCGGCGCGCCGCATCCTTCACCGCCTCGAACTGCGCTTGGTCGCCGATGAAGCGCGCCGGCCCGAACAGCGGGTGGAACGCCGGGTGCAGGTCCGAATTGACGAAGGCCAGCCACTTCGCTGCCTGCGCGCGCTGCTGCGGCGAACCATCGCCGGCCAGGTGTGCCTGAGGATACGTATCGGCGATGTAGCCCATGATCGCGGCGTTCTGGGTCAGCACGAAATCGCCATCGACGATGGCGGGCACCGCCCCGGTGGGATTGATCGCCAGGTACGCCGGCTCCTTCATCTCGGCGGCCGTCATCACCTGCACGTCGAACGGCTGGCCCGTCCACTGCAGCGCGATGTGGTCGGCGGTCGAGCACGCGCCGGGCTTGGTATAGAGCTTCATGGTGTCCCCTTGGGAAAAAGAAAGGCCCGCGATTATCGCGGGCCTTCAAGGGTCACAGCGTCATGCGGGGTGCAACGGATCGTCGCGTTCAGGGCGATGTGCTCGGTTGCATCGCTGCTGTCGGCCCTCACCCCTTGCCCTCTCCCGCAGGGGCGCCCCCCTGAAGGAATGGCTATGGTGAATTCAAACGCGTCGCAACGCGCCCGGATAGAGAAGGGCTTGGGTTACTTTCAGGAGCGGGGCTTGAGCTTCTGCACGCGCAGGAAGGTGTGATCGCCGATCGTGGCCACGTGGTATGCGTTGCGCCAGCTGGGATTGGCGATCTGATGCGCCATGAAGTGACTGGCACCCGGCACGATCTCCTTGCGCTGGCCGGGCGGCAGGGCCCAGTTGCGCTCGGCGTTGAGCGCCACGCTGACCGACTTGGCCCAGGCGTCGGAATTCCTGAGGCGGGTATTGGGGCCGACGATGGTCGGGGCGAACTGCTTGCGGGCGGTGACCACGGAGCAGACGGAATCGCCCCACAGGCCGCTGTCGCGGCGGCGCAGGGCCACCTCGGCGACGGCCTGCTGGCCGCGCAGGGTCTGGTCGCGGGCTTCCAGGTACACGGTGGTGCTGAGGCAAAGCGAATCGGCGGCCGGCTGCGGCAACATCTGCGACAGCCATAGGATCCAGGCCAGTTTCATGGGAACTCCTTGCTCCGTCTTTCCCGCACCCCTGCCTCTCCCGTCACGCTGGGAGCGGCAAACCTGGGACATGCGGCAGGGCGTCATGGGGAGGCAGCCTTCACACGGGCTGCCCGGGGACCGGCAAGGCCTGACCCCGAGGGGGTCCGAGCGCCGGGCTCAGCCCGCCTGAACTGGGCGGCGGGCCGGAAAGTGCGCGCAAGGTAGGGGGGGGCGTCCCAACTTGGCCTGAACGGGCAGGCTTGACGGCGGGGGGCTCGATCTGGCTGGAAAGTGTGAGCGGTGTCGCACCTGTACCACCCGCGACGGATGCGACAAGCGCGAAGCCGCGTTGCCTGACGGTGCCGTCTACCCCCTGTAGGAGCGCCCCATGGGCGCGATGCCGTTGCTCAGGGTACGCGAAGAGCATCGCGCCCAAGGGGCGCTCCTACGGGCGGTGTGCCGGCTGCCTGGTAGGCCGAGGGCCTTACAGGCGGGCGGCCAGCCGGCTGCCCTGGTCGATGGCGCGCTTGGCGTCGAGCTCGGCGGCGACATCGGCGCCGCCGACCAGATGGGGCGTCTTGCCTGCCGCGATCAGGTCGGCCTGCAGCTCGCGGCGCGGTTCCTGGCCGGCGCAGACCACCACGTGGTCGACCGGCAGCAGGTGCTCCGCGCCGTCCACCTTGATCCGCAGGCCGACGTCGTCCACGCCCAGGTACTCCACGCCACCCAGCATCTTCACCTGCTTGGCCTTCAGCGTGGCCCGGTGCACCCAGCCGCTGGTCTTGCCCAGGCGGGCGCCCGGCTTGCCGGGGCTGCGCTGCAGCAGCCAGACCTCGCGGGCCGGCGGTTCCGGCTGCGCCTTCACCAGACTGCCGCGGGCCTCGAAGGTCGGGTCCACGCCCCATTCGGCCATCCAGCGGGCCGGGTCCAGTGAGGGGGAATGGCCTTCGTGGGTCAGGTATTCGGCCACGTCGAAGCCGATGCCGCCGGCCCCGATCAGTGCGGCGCGCGCGCCCACCGTCACCCGGCCGGACAGCACGTCCGCGTAGCTGACGACCTTGGCGTGGTCGGCGCCGGGGAAGGCGACCCTGCGCGGGGTGATGCCGGTGGCCAGCACGACCTCGTCGAAGCCGGTCAGGTCGGCCACAGTCGCCGGGGTCGACCGCTTAACGTCCACCCGGGTTTCCTCCAGCCGGTGGCGGAAGTAGCGCAGCGTCTCGTGGAATTCCTCCTTGCCGGGAATCCGCTTGGCGTAGTTGAACTGTCCGCCGATCTCGTCGGCCGCATCGAACAGGGTCACGCGGTGGCCGCGCTCGGCGGCGACCGTCGCGCAGGCCAGTCCCGCCGGGCCCGCGCCGACCACGGCGACGGTCTTCGGCGCGAACGTTTTCCTGTAGGCGAGGTCCGTCTCGTGGCAGGCGCGCGGATTGACCAGGCAGCTGGCCAGCTTGTTCTCGAACACGTGGTCCAGGCAGGCCTGGTTGCAGGCGATGCAGGTGTTGATGGCCTGGGGCGTGCCGGCGCGCGCCTTGGCCGCCCACTGCGGGTCGGCCAGCAGCGGACGCGCCAGCGAGACCATGTCCGCCTTGCCGGCGGCCAGGATGCCCTCGGCCACCTCCGGCATGTTGATCCGGTTGGTCGCCACCAGCGGCACACGCACGTGCGGCTTGAGCTTGGCGGTCACGTCCACGAAGGCCGCGCGCGGGACCGAGGTGACGATGGTCGGCACGCGCGCCTCGTGCCATCCGATGCCGGAGTTGATGATCGTGGCGCCGGCGGCCTCCACGGCCTTGGCCTGCTGGACGATCTCGTCCCACTGGTTGCCGTCTTCGACCAGGTCCAGCAGCGACAGCCGGTAGATGATGATGAAGTCCGGGCCCACCGCCTCGCGCACACGACGCACGATCTCCACCGCGAAGCGCATGCGCTTCTCCGGCGTGCCGCCCCAGGCGTCGTCGCGCTTGTTGGTGCGCGGCGCGGTGAATTCGTTGATGAAATAGCCTTCCGAACCCATGATTTCCACGCCGTCGTAGCCGGCGTCGCGCGCCAGCTTCGCCGCGTTGGCGTAGGCGTTGATCTGGCGCTCGATGCCGCGCGCCGACAACGCGCGCGGGGTGAACGGATTGATGGGCGCCTTGATCTTCGACGGCGCCACCGTCAGCGGGTGGTAGCCATAGCGCCCCGCATGCAGCAACTGCGCGCAGATCTTGGCACCGTGTTCATGTACCGCCTTGGTCACGAACTTGTGCGGCCGGGCCTCCCAGGGCCAGGACAGCTTGCCGCCGAACGGCTTCAGCCAGCCCACCAGGTTGGGCGAGAAGCCGCCGGTGACGATCAGGCCCACGCCGCCGGCCGCGCGCTCGGCGAAGTACGCCGCCAGCCGCGGGAAATCCTTCGCCCGGTCCTCCAGCCCGGTATGCATCGAGCCCATCAGCACCCGGTTGCGGATCGTGGTGAAACCCAGGTCCAACGGCGTGAACAGGTGGGGGTAGGGCGGGGAGTCGGTGGCGGCGGTCGACGTCATGCGGGCAGTGGATACGCGAGCGTATGGGTGGACGCACGATGCCGTGA
Source organism: Pseudoxanthomonas mexicana (assembly GCF_010093385.1). Taxonomy (GTDB): domain Bacteria; phylum Pseudomonadota; class Gammaproteobacteria; order Xanthomonadales; family Xanthomonadaceae; genus Pseudoxanthomonas_A; species Pseudoxanthomonas_A mexicana. Next base: position 5,993 of record NZ_PDWV01000021.1, on the reverse strand, counting down.
AACACGGGGGCACGCAAGCGCGGTCCGGGCAGTGGCGACGATCATCGCGCTGCGAGGTCGGTGGGTGACAGTCGGGCGGGCAGGGCATCGCAGCGCAGCCGGGCGCGTTCGCCCTTGCTCAGCAGCCGCTCCAGCACGCGCCGGGCGTCGCTCACGCCGGCGCCTGCTGCCTTTCGATGCGGGCGGTCTCCTCGGCCAGCAGTTGCGGATGCAGGTCGAACTGGTCGGACAGCAGCAGCGCGCGCGCCGCGGCCTGCACTTCGATGCGCTCGGCCTGCAGCAGGTCGCCATCGCGGAACAGTTCGATGTAGCTGTCCAGCACGCCGCTCAGCGTGCCCTGCGCCGTGTCGGGTGCGGCCAGCACCAGCTGCAGCCCCAGCGAGCGCAGGTAGTTGGTGGTGGCGCGCGCGTTCTGCGCGTCGATCTTGTCGCCGAACTCATCCAGCAGGATCAGCCCCATGCCGCCCGGATGCGCCTCGCTCTTGCCGTAGGCCGCCGCCAGCGCGGCACCGGCGATCACGTACAGCGGCGCGCGGTGCTCACCACCGGAACCGGAGCGCATGCGCTCGCTGAGCGTGCCGATCATGGTGTCGTCCTGGCGTATCTGCACCTCGAAGCGGAAGAAGCGGCGGTAGTCGTCCAGCGGCGAGGGGGCGGGACGCACGGCGGCGCCGTCCTCGATCAGGGCGCGGAACGCCGCCGGTACTTCCCCGGCTGTGCCGAACAGGGGGTCCTCGCCGCCGACATCCACGGCGCGCCGGATGAAGCGTTCCAGGTCGCGGAACTCGGGTACCACGTCGTAGTGGAACTGGTAGCGCTCGTTGTTGGAGAACGGCGGGCTGCTGCGCAACGTCCGGTTGAGCGTGGCGATCTGCTGGCGCAGGCGGATGAAGTTGTCGTTGAGCGCGGCGGCGACGCCGGCGCGGAAGGTGTCCACGGCGGTGTCGTAGGCCTGGCGCGCCTCGCCTTCGTAGCGCACCAGGTCGGTGTCGCGCAGCTGGGTCAGCTCGCGCTGCAGCAGCGCCAGCGCCGGCCGCCAGGCGTTGGCGTCGAAGTCAACGTCCAGGCTGTGGTCGCGCGCATACTGTGCCAGCGCACTCCAGGCTTCCGGCAGCAGCTTGGCGAGCTGCCGGTCGCTCTCGTCGGCGCGTCGTTCGCAGGTGGCCCCGCGCTCCTCCAGCGAATCGACCTTCGCGTCCAGTTCGTCGCGGTGCCGTTCGATCAGGTTGGGGTCGACATCGGGATCCCTGAAGGCATCCACCGCACGGCGGGCGACGAGCTCCTCCTGCTGGCGCAGGCCTTCAAGCAGACGACGGCTGCGATCGAGATCGGCGACCGCCACCGCTTCCTGTCCGACCAGCGCGTCGGTACGTGTCTCGCACTCGCCCAGTTGCGCGGCGAGCGTGCGCACCGCGTCGGACAGGCGTAGCAGGTCCGGATCGAGCGCGGCGAGGCGGCTTTCCTGCGCGGTGCGGTAGCGTCCTGCGACCTGGCGGTGCTCGATCGCGCGCTCGTGCAGCGCCTGCGCCACCGCATCGGCATCGGCCAGCCGCGCCAGGCTGCGCTGGCTGTCGTCGGCGCGGCGCAGGAGGGGCTCGATCTCGCGCACTTCGCGCTCCGCCTTTTCGATCTCTTCGTGCAGCACGCGCAAACGGGCCCGGTTGTCGGATGCGCCGATGCGCAGCTCGCCGGCGGCAGGCAGGCGCAGCCGCTCGATGCTGCCGCCGCGTGCCAGCAGGCCATCGCGCGTCAGGCCCTGACGACTGCGCACCAGCTCGGCCTCGGTGTCCACGCAACGCAGTTCGCCGAGTTGCCGGCGCAGGAACGCCAGGGCGTCGGCGTTGACGCCATCCAGCAGCGCCGCAACGCTGCCGGCCGCTGCCTCCTTGCCGCGCACATCGCGCGCCTGGCTGGACAGGGCCAGTTTCACGCCATAGACCGAGCGCCCGCCGGACAGGCTGCGATACAGCTTGACCGCGCGCTCCTCATCCGCGGCGGGAATCAGCAGCGCCTCGACGTTGCTGCGCAGGTAGGCTTCGATGGCGGGCTGCCAGGCGGCATCGGCGACCCGCACCAGGTCGCAGACCGGGCGGGCATCGATGCCGGCCTCGCGCAGATAGCTCATCAGCCGCACGGTGTCGGCGTGCAGCTCCGCCTGGCCGGCGGCCAGTCGCTTCTGGTTCTGCCGCGCGGCCAGCAGCGCATCGCGTGCCTTGTCGTGGGCGGCGTGCAGCTGGCGGGCGTGCTGGTCGACCTTCTCGCGCAAGGGTTCTGCCGCGCGCAGCGCCTGGCGTGCGCGCGCGAACAGGTCTTCCGGCGTCCACGGCAGGGCATCGCCGTCCGCGAGCGCCGACAGCGCCGCGTGCCAGGCATCCCAGTCCGCGCGCGCGGCATCCACGGCGCCCGCCTCGATGCCGCCGAGTGCGAGCTCGTCGAGCTGACGGAAGGTGTCGCGCACGAATCCGATCTCGCGCAACAGTTCCTTGTTCAACTGCGCCAGGCGTTCGCGGTCGCGGCCGGCCAGTTCGTCCAGCTGCGCCTGTTCGCCATAGCCGCTGTTCCCCTGCAGGCGGGCGTTGGCGCGTGCCTGCTCATCGCGCAGGGTGTCGCGCTCGGCGCGCGCATCGACCAGGCGGCGGCGGGTGTCGGCCAGGGCGTCTTCCGCGGTGGTGACCGCGCCTTCGGCCCGTTCCAGTTGTTCGCCGTACAGATCCCGCGCGTACTCGGCCGCCAGTGCGCGGTAGGACGCGGCACGTACGGCCTGGGTGGCGATGCGCTCGTACTGCCGCTCCACGCCTTCGGCGGCCTCGATGCGCTGGCGCACCTGTTCGATGCGGTCGCGGATCTGGCGGAAGCTCTCCAGCAGGGCGCGGAAGCGGGCGATGTCGGTGGGCCGGTCCTCGGCGACCAGCGTGCGCACGAACAGGTCCACGTCCTCCACGCGCTGCAGGTTGAGCGCGTTGAGGAAGGCCTTGCGGTAGGCGTTGATGTCCGGGCTGGCGGTAGGCGAAGCGCGCAGGCGCAGCAGCAGGTCCTTGACGAAGCGCTCGGCGACGGTGTGCAACTCGGGCGCGCCTCCGGCCGCCTTGCAGCGGCTTAGCGCCATCTCGCGGAAGGTCGCCCAGGCCAGCGGCAGTTCCTTGCCCTTGACCTGTTCCACGTGGTCGGCCAGGTCCAGCGCTACGCCCGGCAGCAGGTACAGCCCGTGCAGCCGATGGTCGGGTTCGTCCACCGAGGCGCCCAGGGCAATGCCGGCAGTCAGTGCTTCGCCGGTATCGGTGTCGCGGAACACCAGCGAGATGTAAGTGGTGGCGGTACGCCGCTTGCGTCCTTCGTCGCCGCTGCGGAACACGCCCAGGCAGTAGTCGCGGATGGTGCGCGCGCGATGGCTGCCGCCGGCCTGCGCGTTGAACCGGATGCGGCTGCGGTCGCCGCCCAGCAGCACGATCTGCAGCGCATCGAGCAAGGCGCTCTTGCCGGCGCCATTGGGCGCGATGATGGCGGTGGTGGCGTCCAGCTCCAGGGTCTGCGCCTCGAACAGGAAGAACTGCACCAGGTGCACGCGCTCAAGCTGCTGCATCGCCGTCCTCCATGACGTCGTCGTTGTCGGCCGCGTCGGCATCGTCGTCGCGGTTGTGCTGGTCCAGCCGTTGCAGCCATTGTTCGCCGACGATCTCGACGATGGCGGGCCGCACCTGCAAGTGGAACGGCTGGGGATCGTCCGGTTGCGACTCCACCAGCCGGCACGTACCCCAGCGCTTCAGTGTACGGGCCAGTTCGCGCAGGGTGCCGACATCGGGCATCGGCCGTCCCGCCAGGGCCTGGTAGGCCTCCTGCAGCTCCGGGAGTTCGACGGTGACGACGCCTTCGTCCTCCACCATCCCCTGCCGCATCGCTTCGTCGTAGCGCTGGCGCAGCACCAGCAGCAACAGGGTCTCGGCCAGGGTCACGGGCACACCCTCGGCGTGGGCGGGCAGCGCCACCACGTAGCGGTAGTGCGCGTTGCGTTCCAGGCGGATGCCGAGCGGTGCCAGCGCGGCGATGAAATCGTCGAAGTGGTCTTCCACCAGGTGGTAGGCCAGCCGCGTACCGCGGTCGCTCGCATACAGCACCTGTTCCACCACCAGGCGGTAGGCGGCGCGTTCGAAGTCCTGCACGGCGTAGACGCCGTTGGAGAGTTGGCTGAGCGTGTTCCAGCTGCGTTTCATGCGGTTTTCCGTGAGGGCGTACCGATGCGGCGCACGACGAAGCGTGGCGCGCGCAGGTAGCCGTTGTCGTCGTGCCCGCCGGCGTCGAGCAGTTCGACGCGGTAGCCGCGCAGCAGGCGGCCCAGCGGGTCTTCGCGCCGCAGGCCGCCTGCGCGATGGCTGCGCAGCGCGAGCGTGAGCAGGGTCTGGTAGGCGCGCAGGTCCTCGATGCTGGCGATGGAGAACGCGCCCGATTCGACGGCGTCCGTCGTTTCCAGGGGCGGGCCGATGTAGCGGGCCATGTCCTCGGCGGTGACCAGCCGTGCGCGCTTCATCCGCCGCAGCAGGCTGAGCCGGGCCAGTTGTTCCGGCGTCGGCGGATGCGTGGCGTTGGCGCTGCGCGGGATGGGTTGCGGCTTCTGCCGCGGCGGGCGCAGGCGGCTGGCGTCCATCAGCGCGCCCGGCGCCACCGGCAGGCGCAGTTCGCCTTCCGGCGCGTGCTGCACGCCGCGGCAGGCACGGCGCAGCAGGATGTCCAGCTTGTCGGGCGCACGCAGGCGATAGTCGAGGAAGGCCAGCGCGCGCCGGTTGGCCTGGCGGATGTCGTCGTCCAGCCGGCCCAGGTATTCGTCGATGCGGTCCAGTTCGCGCAGGCGCCGCAGGCTGCGCGCGAAGCGCTGGCTGCCGCGCCCGGCGTCGCCGCCGCCGACATGCTCGCGGTACCAGGCCAGCAGCGCCGTGCGGCGCTCGCCGGTCTCGATCTGCTGTGCCATCGACAGGATCGCGCTGCGCCGCGCCAGCGGGTGATCGCCCTTGTGCAGCTCGGCGTAGTCGCCGATGAAGAAGTCGCTCACGTAGCGCTCGAACCACTGGCGCGCGAACTGCGCGGTGGATTCGGCCTTGCTCAGCTCCGGCATCAGGTCGCGGACCTGCAGGCTCATCGAGGACAGCGATACCAGCAGCCGACGCGCCTGGTCGGCGGCCTCGTCCAGGGCGTCGCCGGCGGCCTTGCCCTCCGCCACCTGCTGCAGCTGGTGTTCGATCGAGCGCATCTTCGCCGACACGAAGGTCGGGCCATGCTCGGCGAACTCGACCAGCAGCGAGAGGAACTGGTGCACGACCGGCGGCATGGTGACCATCTCGCGCGCGCCGACCCGTTCCTGCCGCAGCCAGCCCGCGCCACGGAAACGGTCGTAGATGTTGTTGACCCTGACCGGCAGTGGCGTGTCCGGGGTATCGCCGTCCTCGTCTTCCCAGGGGTCATCGGCGAGCAGATAGCGCTCCAGCGCCGCGGTGATCTCGCGGCGCTGGAAACCCATGCTGGGTGGCACTGGCGCGTCCGGCCCGAAGAACTCATCGAACAGCCGGCATAGCAGCAGCCAGTAGTGTTCCCGGTTGGGCGACGCCAGGGGGCCGAACAGGCCGCTGGGCAGCAACGGGAACAGGGCGGGCGCCTGCGTCATGGCCGCACGCACCGCCGCGGTGGGCTGGCATTGTGATGTGGCGGGGGCGGCAGCGCCGGGGGAAAAGGCATGGGGGGGGCCGGAAAGGGGGGGGGGTGCGCCGGGGCGCGCCGCCGGCCGGCCCAGCAACGCACACCGCCCCGGGGCCGGGGGCCGTTTCCCCCCCCCGGCCGCGGCCCCCAACACGCCGGTGGCGGTCGCCAAGCCACCCAGGCTCCTCCGGGTTGCGGTTTGACCGGGCGCCCGCAACCGCAGGGAGGGGAAAAAGGATGCGGACGGCCGCACGGGCGGGACCACCACCGCGGCGCGCCACTGGCCCCGGGCCATCACCCGCAGGGGAACA
>NZ_PDWV01000020.1 GCF_010093385.1 Pseudoxanthomonas mexicana | reverse complement strand
GCTCGACCGCGCGGGCTCAAACGGGCATGTTTATGCAGGTTCATCCGGGGCTCCTGGGGGCTGGGTTGGCTTCGCAACCCCCATCTTCCAGAGATGCCCCGGATGAACAACCTACCGAGAGATCACACCTAGTCAGCCCAGAACGCTACAGGATCACGCCAGAGCGCCTGGCCGGCATCCTCTGGCGTGACTCGATGGAACTGCGACGTGCGGGGCTGCGCTCGCGTCGTGAGGCGGAAAAGCCCGTTCGGTGTGGACCGGTGAAGGTCGTCGTTGTGGACCTTGCCGACTGGCATGCACAGCATTTCGGAACCCGCGCAGGTTGAAGTGCGTTGCGGCTAATCCACATCAACATCTATGTGCTTCATCCCGTCGCGATAGGCTTGCTTGATGTCCTCCACATCGATGCGGGCGTACTCCAAGTATGACCAATCGCCCGGCTTGTCGACGCCAACATCCTGACGCAAAGACGAGATTAGACGATTCAACTTGCCTTGCAGCTCTATATGCGCTAACAGGCAGTCGTAAGCGTACTGAGATCGATAAGCCAAAAATTTGGGGAATGCCTCATTCGCTTCTTGTGAGAACTTCTCATGCTGTTGCATCTGAAAATCAATGAATCCTTTTAGGCTCTCCATCTCTCTTTCAGTTGTCCCAGCAATAACGGCAGCGCGCTGTTGAGCAACTAACTGGTCAGCCTTCTCCATAGCTCTCCTAGACTGTTCTAGTGGTATGGAGTGATCGGTGTACGCATCCATCAACTGAATTCTTCGAGGCACCAGCTCGAAGAACCTATGTCCGGCATCTTTGATTAGGCCAGTGAGAATCTCAACAGTTTCCCTATTCGCGACCACATATGCACGCAACGCCTTGTTTGTTCCGTCTTGAAACTTCTTCGCTATGTCAGTCTCAGAGAGAGTTTCGTTACTAAGCAAAGTGAGTGATCCGATAGCCTCAATTGCGCCCTCGGCCGCGTGCATCAATGCTTCTCGTCTAAGCTCAAACGTTCGCGTTGATGCGCTTTGCTCGCGCTCAAAGTCCGCCCTGCGATTGCTCAGTATCCAAGTAACGAACAGCGCCAAGCATCCACTAACAAAGGAAAAGACACTGGCAATAACAACGCCCTGAATCGTGTCCGATAACGAGTTGAATGCGTCGGCGAGACTGCTCAAGAAAGAGGATGGAAAATTCGCAAGAAAGCCCAACATAGCTTCAGCCTCCGCGGCATCTCTGCCAACCGTCATTGCCCCAAAGTTGCTGCCACCCATTCGAAAGCTTCCGCATGGCCTGGCCGCCGATACAGATGATTCCAGTTCGCCTGCCTTCCGGTGAGCCTAAAGGCGGCAAATCAACGATGCTAGATGATGGGCCGGGGCGGCCGGCTCGGCGCGCCTCCGACTGAATATGGTTCCGTTCCCACTCCTCGCAGAGTGGCTTCATCATAGGGTGAGGATGACTTGCGTAGTTCTCACAGTTGAAGGGTGTGGTGTCCTTCGCAGTTGAGTTATAAGCCGCCTTCGTAGCTGGTGCGACTCGTGGCACACCTTTCCCTTGGGCGGCGCGCGTCTGCGCCAAGCTCGGCGCGATAACGGCGATCAGCAGCAGTATTGCTATCCCCTTCCCCATTGCCATCCCTCCGTGACGACGGGAGCGAGGCTAGCACAGCCGGTGGGCAGGGTGGCGACCGGCCTTCGGAACGGGACCCGCGCGTGAGCATCGTTGGCCAGAGCTTGCAGACATCTAGGCCGCGTGTGGGGCGTTCTGCGTAGGGGCCTTGCCCCTACACCCCGCTAGAGCCCTTTGACCTCACCGGTCCACGTGTCTGTCGTGTAGCCGGGGCTGCGCGGGAACACGTCGCCACGGGTACCGGGGGTGTATTCCACAACGCCGCCAGGGGCGGCAGTGCCGGCCTCACTCGCTGCGCTCGCAACGCCAGCACCGCCGCCGCCGTCCAGCCGGTAGAGGCGGGGCTCGGATTCGCGCACGCGCACTTCACGCGGCCAAGGCGTGGCAATGATGGTCTTTTTCCCGGCGACCAAGCGCACGCCGAAGCTGGCCCATGTGGCGGTATAGCCCAGCTCCTCCAACGCGGAGACTTCAAGGCTTTCAAGCGTGACGCCTGAGTCATCGACCCACTGACCCAGCCACGGATACGGTGGCCAACATCGGCGCGGCTGGCCAGGCGCGCCCTGCCCTTGTCCGATAGCTCGGCAACGAAACGCTGCTCGGGCGTCAGCCCTTCGTATGGGTCCACCTCGACGGGCTCGGCCTGGGCCGGCTCAGGCTCGACGGCAGCCGGCGCGGAAATCGTCTCCGTGCCGACATGATTGCCTTCCAGGTCGAACGACTGCACCGTCTCGACTTTGGCGGGCTCGGGTTCCTTTTCCTTGGCGGTCACGCCGTTGAAAAAGTAGCTCAGGAAGAAGTAGGCGCCGACCAGGCCAACAGCACCCATCACGACGCCCTTTGCCGCCAGCAGCTTCCAAACGTTGCTGCCGCCTTCCTCGTAAACCTCGGTGTTCTCCGCACCGGGTGCGTAGCCATCATAGAGCGGGAAAATGTCAGGCTCATACTTGAACGTCTTACCGCCGACCTTCTCAAACTTCATCGGCCCGACCGAGTGATACAACGTCGCGCGATAGCGATTCTTCATGCCAACGGCGGTCAGCTTCTGGAACACCGTTTTGCGCTCGATGCGGGCCTTTACGGCATCGTGCACGCGGTTGATCCATTGAGTCATGATGACCGCATCGCCGCCGTTCTGGCCGAGCAGCGCCCAGAAGTTCTCGACCGGATCAGGCAGCGGCGCGCGGCTCTTGACGTAGAACTCATGCACCTCATCCACGACGATCAATGCATCCTTGAATTCGTCGGGAATTGTCCACTTGCCAGTTTCGTCCGGCACGCACTTGAAGGTGGACACTACGTCCTTCGTTTCGACGTGCACCAGCAGGTAGCGCACGTCCGCCTCGGACATGCCCAGGCGTTTCGCGATCAAGTCGTGACGCAGGCCATTGAGACGGGCAAAAACACGCCGGCCCTTTTTCAGGGCCGGGAGAATGTGGTTCTTCACCGCGTCGTAGGATTTGCCGGCGCGCGGTACGCCTTCGTTGAATACGAGCATGTCACCACTTCCCGAAGGTCAGAATTTTGCGGCTGATACGAAAGGCGAGCGCAGCGGCGAACATCGCGCAGCACTCGCCGATCTTGAAGGTCTGGACCGCCCAGCCGATTTCGGGGCCTGCGTTGGCGAGCAGCGACCCGACGCTGTAATTGGTGAGAAAGCTGGGCACTGGCAATGCTTCGAAAGCCAGCGCGACAAGCTCCAAACCCTGCTCAAGGGCGTAGATCACCATGTCCATGACGAACGCCTCGAAGGCGTCCCACACGCGCTGAATCTGCTCTTTGATCCAGTCGGTCAGATCACTGAGCCACCCGGCACGCATCATCACGATAGTGCCCATATCGCCGCTCCGATAGCTGCGCCCGCAAGAAGCACCCAGCCGATATAGCTAAGGGACTGAGCAATGCCGCCCGAGCAATGCTGATCCAGGGTCATGCTGTCCCAATAGTCCGACGCCGGGACGGTGAACACCGGACACGCACCACCGACGTTGACGGTAAAGAACGAATCGACCGCCGAAATGATCGGTGACGCACCGACGCGGCTCCGAAAGTTGTTGAAGACGCTCCCCACCGTCTTGTCGCCATTGCCGTCATACAGATCCCCTACCCCGCTGCCGGGCGTGCCGGGACCGTCATCCTCGCCTTGGTCGTCGCCGGGGTTCTCGCTGCCATCAGGATTCGTCGTTCCGCCGCCGTTGCCCTCGGTGCCGTTGCTGGACGTGTAGTTGTTGGTCGTGTAGTTGGTGATATCACCGTTGTTGTTGGTGATCGACGTGGTGCCGCTGCCGGTGACTTCCCAATTGCCGTTGTTGGGCGGTGGGATCGGCGGCGGATTGTTGGGCTTGCCCTGCGGCGACTTCGTAGCGCCTTCGTTGCCGCTAACCTTCGTGCCGGTCTCATTGGGCGACCAACAGAACAGCTTGCCGGTACTGGCTTGCGCGCAATGCTTGCCATCCTGGGTAACGCACTGCGTCAAGCCGCCCTGCGTCTTGCAGAACGGCGAGGTTATCTGTGACGGCCCGGTGCCGCTATCGCAAACGCCGCCGTCTGGCGAGTTGCCGCCAGGGCCTTCCTTGATTGAGAAGGCGCCGGGAGTGCCCGAGTGGATCGTTACGGTCGTCCCACCGGAGGAACCAGCGCCGCCATAAGAGCAACCATCCTTACAGATGGCGCTACCACCATCGAGAGAGAACCAACCGGCGCCGAGAGGCGGCATAGCCGAACACGCGACGGTGAACCGGTGATAGCTCGATCCGGACATGCCGGCCATGCTGTGCGAACACGACCAGCCAGAGTTACTGACGCAGGAATAGCCATTGCCAGACTTGTTGCAGGTGCCACCACCGGCAGCGCCCGCGGCTGCCTGCATGCAGCCCTGATACGCAAGCCCTTCGTTAGGGTAGCTCGTTTCCCAAGGAACAGATTGAGCGACGGCCAGCGGCGCAATGACGAAAAAGGCGGAGAGGACGATAAGGCGCAGAATCGCGTTCATTTGGAATCCAGCCCTTTGACGACGGCGACGCCAGCGAGCAATCCGAACAGGCCGCAGAACAGGCACAGGATCACAGCTTGCCCCTGATGTATCGACCGAGGAAGAACTTGGCGACGATGGGCGTTGCCCACAGCGCGAAGCGAATATGTGCGTAGGTCATCGCGGCACCGAATAGTGCCCAGACGATGTGTTGCGGCTCCAGGCCGTTGATGATGTTGATGAAGGGGATCATGCAGAAAGGGGGAGGGAATCCCCTCCCCCACCCCGATCAGCGGCCGAAGAAGCCGGCGACCTTCCGCGTGCCCCACACCACGAAGCCCACCAGGGCCGAGATCGAACCCGCACCGATCACGGCGGCGGTGGCGGTGGCGGCGCTGAGGCCTTCCAGGATGCCCGAGAAATCCATTGCATTGCTCCTCTGTTGGTGACCGGCTAATGGAAGAAATTGGCGACCGCGCCGGTCATGCGGGCGACCAAATACATGGTGACCACGAACCCGAAAGTCCCGACGAACCACCCTGCGGCTTGTTCGGGCGTGGGCACTGCAAATGCTTGATTGATGAGCCCATACACAGCGTGTTCGCTGCTGCTCACCAGTACGTAGCCCGTGCAGGCATCGACAGCCTGGCCCGTGGGGACCAGGGTGCCGTCAGGTTGCAGGGCTACGCACAGGGCCATGACTCAGGCAGCCAGCTTCTTCGCCTGCGTCGGGACCGGCTCCCAATGCTTGGCGCGGTTGCTGATGGACAGCGCACCGAAATCGCCGACCCAGTAGGCCGAGGGCTTGGGCTGGTAGTCGCCGACAGCAAGCGGAGCATCGCCCTCCTCATGCTGCAACGTGATGCGGCGCGTCTCGCCGTTCGGCAGCTTCACGTACGCCGGCTGTTCGTGGATGCTGTACGCGTTGCCGGTCTTGCGGCTGACGCCGCTCTTCACGTTGATGTTGGCGTCACGGACTTCGACTTGCAGGCTCATCTTCATCACTCCTGGCCTTTCTGGCCTTCGATATGCCCCACCGGGGCGAAAAGGATTGCCGCGAGCAACTGGGCGGCATCTTCGGGACGCGGGCACCAGGCCGGCAGCGAGGAACGCGCCGTGCCCAGTACCAGCTTGGATAGCGTCGCCTCATCACCACCGGAGGCATGCAACATCGCGTTGAGCATCGGGCCGTACTGGCGACGGAAATTCATCACCGCACGCTTGCAGTTAGCCAGCACCTTTTCCGCCGCGATGCGCAGGCGTTCGCCGATGCCCTCCACGAAATCCAGCACGGGGTACGCCCCGACCAGGTAGGGCGCCGGATCGACCAGCATGTCGAGCGGCAATTCACGGCGGTTGCTGGCGTGGAACTCGCCTTCATAGCGGACCCACGGCGATTCGGGGTCACCCTGCTCCCTGCCCTTCTCGTAGACGCGCAACTGGTTTTCCGAGGTGCGGCTACCGACGTAAAACGTCTTACCGGTGCGGTTGCCCATGTCATCGATCAAGCGCGCCTTAGGACGTTGGCCGCGACGATCGAACGCACCTTCGTTGTATCGCTCGATGGCCCAGCTAATCGGCCAGTGACCCGCGAAGTCGTCTGCCGCAATATCGACGCGCGTCAAGCGCGCATCGACAGCGCCCAGCAGCGAAGCGAGCGACGACCACCGCTGCGCATGGTCGCCGCCGCTGCTGGCTTCATACAGGCGGCAGCCATCACCAGTAAGCTCGATCCGTCCTGTGCGCGTGCCGTCCTGACGCATCGTGTGCGTGCCGCCGAACTCCAACAGGCCCACGTGTTGATCGCAGGAACGGAGCGCAACGCGCCAGTTGAAGAATCGGCCGCGTGAGGGTTCGCCCAGGTCGAACAGGTCAGGCACGAAATGCCGCGTAAGGATGGACGCCACGTCCAGCACACAGACGCCGACACGACCGTCCAGATCATCGAACACGGCTTGCGGATCATCGAGGTAGCCGTAGGCATCGAGAACAGCAGAAAGATCGAAAGAAGCGGCTACCCAGTCCAGCACCACCCCGATCCGTTCAGTTTCACTGACTCCCCTGTTAGACGAGGGGAGTCCCGTCCCGAAGACCTCAGCCATAGACCACCGCCGAGCTACCGCGAACGTGCAGTACGACCTGGAACACGCGACGGCCGCGCGTCAGGAAGTTGTACCAACGGCAGTTGGCGATGGCGGCGGGCTCGTCCATGCCGTAGCACGCGACCATGCCCATGCCGCCGACTTCTTCGATGCAGTACCCGTCAGGCACGTTCGCATGCCTCGCGGGCTTCGCGGCGACGCTGATGCGCGGCGATGACCTCACGCACGAACGCGTCACGGTTGATGCGCGAGCGTTCGCGATAGTCCGCAACATACCCACCGGCCAGCACTGCGCCGAAGATCAACAGCACGCCGGAGAACATGGACGCGGCGACGTGCCAGGGCATGTCACCTTGGATGGCGGCAGTACCGCAGAAGCCACCGGCCACGAGAACTATGATGAGCCCGATCATGCAGCACCCCGCGCACGACGAAGCGCGCGAATCCAGCGCGGCACGTGGAGGGTCAGCAGGTCAACGAATTTCTCGGTGACGATGAAGGCGACGACGCCGACGACGGCGGCGGCGAGCATGCCCGCGTAGACCGCTTCCGCGACGGCATCGGCCAAGGCCTGGGTTTCGGCCGGGCTCATGCGTAGCCCTCACCGAGAAGGTAGAGAGCGAGCCCCAGCGCGAGCAACGAGACAGTGAGAAACAAAGCGCTCATGCGAGGACCGTCCAGCAGGCGCCGTCGTCGCGTACGAGGCGGAAGTCGCGGGCGGCGTAGGCCACCTGGAGCCGACGAAGCGCAGCCATTGCGGCGCGCTTGGACTTGGAGGCGAAGACCGATTCGTAACCGGCTAGCGTGTCCTGTACGTGGTACATGGCGAATCCCCTGCCCTAGCGCCCTAGACCCCGCCACGCCGGCCTAGGGCGACCGGGGGCGGGAACCGCCTACGGGTGTAGGCGATGGGCGTGTTATACGCCCCTACACCCGTAGGCGTCAACACCTGTAGGCTACGGGCGTCAACTACGGCCGGAGGCGGATATGGATTGGGCAGAATTCTTTGAGCGCACGCGCGTAGCCGCTGGGGTAGAGAGCTTTTCCAAGCTGGCCCCCATGCTGGAAATCACAGACGGAGCGATCGGCCACTACCGCCAAGGGCGGCGCGTACCTCAGGTCTGGGTAGTCGCGGCCGCGCTGAAAATCCAGGGTCATCCGACCCCGGAGAAGGCGGCAATTGAAATCATGAAGAACGCCGCGCTCACCTCGCCGGAGCGGACGTTTTGGAAGAAGCTGACGGCGACCACCGCGATTGTTTTATGCGCGGTGGCTATGCAGGCAGGCCCTGCTATCTCAAAGGCTTACGCTGTGACCAGCGGCTCAATGCCTATTATGTAAATACGAGCCAAGGATGGCGGGCGCAACTGATCCACGGATGCCCGCCCGGAAACCGCACGAGTCCAAGTCCTTGATCTGCCCAATGTACATGCCTGCCGAAGCCGCCTCGGCTGTGTCCCCGACAGTCGGCCAATGACTCCACATCTGCCCACTCGTGTAGGCACACCCTCTGCTTCCGGCTTCAGGATAGATCCGGATCGTCCCGTTCCACATCGAGTGGCCGGATCGGGCGGCAGACCGTTCCTCCCGGACCCAACTCGGGCATGGCCCGGCTTGACGACCGTGAATAGCTGTGTATATTGACTATGCACACGTGATTCGAAGGATCGCATGTCCACCGAACTCCTGCTGTCCCCGCACTCGGCCACGCCCATGTATGCCCAGATCGTGGAGCAGGTGGTCGCCAAGGTGATGACAGGCGAGTGGAGGGCCGGCGATGCCCTGCCCTCCATCCGCGAACTCGCCGGCAACAGCCAGGTCAGCGTGATCACCGTCAAGCGCGCCTACCTGGAACTGGAACGCGCGGGCGTGATCGTCACGCGCCAGGGCAAGGGGTCTTTCGTCGCCGACACGCTCGATGCCACACAAGCGCTGGCCACCGAAGAATTCGAGCTGCAGTTGAAGGGATTGCTGGACGCGGCCAGGAAGCTGGCCCTCAGCCCACGCGAGATCCTGGATCGGGTCGAACATGCACTGTCCGACCCGCCGCACGCCGCCCAACCGCCCACCGACCCCACCGAAAGGACGCCGAAATGAGTTCCGCCATCGCGTTGAAAGGCGTGCACAAGCAGTACGACGGGTTCGCCCTGCGCGACATCCAACTGGAACTGCCGGTCGGCCAGGTCATGGGCCTGGTCGGCGTGAACGGCGCGGGCAAGTCGACCCTGATGCGCCTGCTGATGGGACTCATCCGCGCCGACGGCGGCGAGGTCGAAGTGCTCGGGCAGCCCCTGCCGCAGGCGCAGGTCGCGGTGAAGCGGGACATCGGTTACGCATCGGACGACATGCGCCTGTACCCCGGGCAGACGCTGCGCTGGCACATGGATTTCATCCGCCGCATCTATCCGGGCTGGGATGAGCGCTACGCCCAGGATCTGCTCACGCGGTTCGACCTGCGAGAGCAACAGAAGCTCGGCGGCTTTTCCCACGGACAGCGCGTCAAGGCCTTGCTGCTGCTGGTCTTCGCCCGCCATCCGCGCCTGCTGTTGCTGGACGAGCCGACCACGGGGCTGGATCCGGTCGCGCGGGGCGAAGTGCTCGAAGCCTTGGCCGATGTGCTGCGCGACGAACAACGCTCGGTGCTGTTTTCCTCGCACAACACCGCCGACATCGAACAGATCGCCGATACGATCACCTTCATCCATGGCGGCGGCATCGTCGCTTCGCGCGACAAGGAATCGTTCCTGGACAGCTGGCGACGGATCCTGTGCCAGGGCGCGTGGACCGAAGGCCTGCGGCACCTGCCGGGCGTGGTCTCCGCGCGCAACAGCGCGCCGCTGATCGAGCTGAAGACGCGCGCATTCGACGAGGCCACCCTGCCCGCGCTCCAGGCGCTGGGCCTTGCGGTGCATTCGGTCGAACCGATGCCGCTGGAGGACATCTTCGTCACTACCGTCCGCGGAGGCAACAACGCATGAACTGGCTCGCATCCGATGCCGGCATGGTCGGAAAACTGATCATCAAGGACTGGCAGGTGTACCAGAAGCAGCTGGCCGGCTACGTCGCCGCACTGCTGCTTGCGCTGGGCCTGGTCGGCATGGGCACGCCGCTGATGGCCGCGGCCGGCGCGTTGCTGCTGCTGGTACTGCTGCTGGTGGTGGGCTCCTACGCCATCCACTCCTCGATCACGGCCGAACGCAAGCAGCAGACCGTGCCCTTTATCCTGAGTCTGCCGGTCACGCCGATGGACGTGTACTGGGGCAAGCTGCTCGCCAACCTCGTCATCTATCTGGTGCCCTTCCTGCTGGTCGTCGCCGGCCTGCTGGCGATGATCCTGACCACGCCGCGCCCGGACGGCACCGTGCCCTGGGTGGTGGTGGTCGCGCTGTTCCTGCTGGCGAACTTCTGCGTCTCGCTGTGCGTGGCGATCGCCGTGGATTCCGAAGGCTGGAATATCTTCACCATGCTCGTGCTGATGACCTTGATTGGGCCATTCATCTATTGGGTGAGCCGCCTCGACGGCATCGTCCAGCACCTGAAGACCGACGAGATCGTCTGGAGCGCGCCCGTGCTGGGGATCGTAGCGGCCGAGCTTGCGGCGATTGCCGTCGCGATCCTGGTCACCAGCTGGATCCACGCCCGCAAGACCTCGTTCCTTTGAGGGCATCGCCATGCAGGCCGAGGACCGCCTCCACTACATGGACCATCTGCGGGCGCTGGCCATGCTGGCCGGTGTGGTGTTCCATGCGGCGCTAGCCTACAGCCCCCTGATGCACCCGATCTGGCCGACGGCCGATACGGGGCGATCCATTGTCGTCGATGGCGCCGCCTGGTTCCTGCACCTGTTCCGCATGCCGCTGTTCTTTGTCGTCGCGGGCTTCTTCGCGGCCTTGCTGGTGGCGCGCAGCGGCCTGGGAGGCCTGTTCCGCAACCGGTGCGCGCGTGTGCTGCTGCCGCTGCTGCTGTTCCTGCCCCTGGTCACCGCCAGCATGTACGGGCTGACACAGCACGCCGCTGCCACGGTCCTGCATCCATCGCCGGTGCTGACCTGGCTGCGTACCTACATCGATCAGCACGACACAATGCCCTTCGTGCCCGGCTGGGCGCATCTGTGGTTCCTGTTCTACCTGATGCTGTTCACGGTGCTTGTCTGGGTTGCGTCCGCGCTGGAACTGCGGCGCATCGGCGACTCGCTCGCGTCGCTGCCGGCGGCCCTGTTGCCCGCCGTGTTGCCGGTGTGGCTGGCGCTGCCGTTGGTCTGGGCCGGTGTCCCCTGGCCTGCGCCCGACGCCCTGCTCCCCTCACTGTGGGCGCTGGTGTTCTTCGGGACGTACTTCGCGCTGGGCTACGGCATGTACACGCGCGCCGACCTGCTCGATCGCCTCCGTCCGCTGTCGTCATGGCTGCTGTACGGCGCGGTCGCGGCCTATGCGCTGCTGTTCTGGTCGAGCCGTGGCTTCACCGCGGCGGTCCGGCCCTCGTCCTGGGGACACGCCCTGCTTCAGGCGTATGCGGGGTGCTGGTTGACGCTGTGGTGCGTGCTCGTGGCGAGAAGATGGCTGGACGTGAGGAACAGGACCCTGCGCTGGCTCGCCGACGCCTCGTACTGGGTGTACCTGGTGCACCTTCCGGTGCTGTTCGCGATCCAGTACGGGCTGCTGGACGTGCGACTGCACTGGAGTGTCAAGTTAGCACTCGCCACCGTGTGCACGCTGGCGGTTTCGTTTGCCAGCTATCAGGCGTTGGTGCGACATACGGTGATCGGCAGGCTGCTCGACGGGAAACTCACGGTCACGGCGCGCCGTCCTGCGGCGGCGGGCTCCGTCTGATGCGATCTTTCCAGTGCCGGACGCAGGTGGACATGAAGGAGCGTGATGCATGAAAAGTTGGCTGCGATGGCTGTTCCGTGCGGCCGGCGCGTGCCTGGCGCTATTGGTGCTGGCCGTGTCGGCGGTGTACCTGGTGCCGGTGCAACCGACCGTGCCCGCGCTGCAACCGCGTGCGGACACGCAGTACTGGCGCATGCGGGGCGGCTACCGCATCGCGTACACGAGACTGGCGCCGCCGGCCGACGTTCCCCGCGCCATGCCGGTCGTGTTCCTGCACGGCGGACCGGGTGGCTACGTGCACTCGTCGGTGATCAAGGCACTGCGGCCGCTGGCCGACGCCGGACATGAGGTCTACCTCTACGACCAGCACGGCTCCGGTCTTTCGGACCGCCTCCTCCACCCCAAGGACAGCGGATTCAACGATCAGATCGACGATCTCCGGGAGATCATCGTCCGGCATCTCGGCGACCGGCGCGTGGCGTTGATCGGGCATTCGCACGGCGCCCGCGTCGCGGCGTACTACGCAGCCCGGTACCCGGGCACGGTCACGCACCTGGTGTTGAGCGCACCCGGGAACCTGGAGCCTGCGCAGTACGATGATCAGGGACGCGCCGTGGTGGAGTCGAGGTTTCCCGTTCCTGAGGCGCTGGATTTCCGTCCGCCGGATGCGGAGCAGTACCGCCGCGACACGGCATTGTCGGCGATGCCGCCCAAGGTGATCCTGGCGCAGGCGATCGCCATGGCCTTCAACGTGAAGACCGTATCGGACATGGAAGCGGATGCCGCATTGAATACGCTGGCCGCGCGCTTCACCCGCAACATGGTCTGCGATCCGCGCAACGTGCAGCCCGAAGAAGGAGGCGCGGGACTGTATGTACGCACCGGTGCGAACTGGTTCGGCGATGTCGCCGATCCCCGCCCGCAGATGCGCCGCTTTCCGGGAAACGTGCTGGTACTGCAGGGACAGTGCGACTTCATGCCCTACGCCGAAGCGTACGAGTACGTGGACCTGTTCCCCAACGCGCGTTACCGGTTCGTCGCCGGTGCCGGGCACATCCTGTGGTGGGAACAGCCTGACGCGTATGCGCAGGCGATCAAGGCCTTCCTCGCGGAAGACGCCCGGGCGCCTTAGCGCGGAAGCGGTGTGGCGCCGCCGGAGTTTCCCGGGCAGCGCATGAATGCCGCCGCCTCAGCGGAACTCGAACAGTTCGTGCTGCAACCGGTCTTCCGCCACGCCGGTTTCGCGCATCAGCTGGCGCACCTGGTCCAGCAGGCCCTGCGGGCCGCAGAAGCTGATCTGCACGCCGGATGCGCCCGCGCGCTCGACCCGTTGCGCGAACTGCTGGCGGAACCCCGCCGAAGACGGCCCCGTCGCGATGTCGACCAGTTCCACGCCCCGCGCACGCGCCATGCCCGGCAGATCCACGGCCTCGGGAAGCTGGCGGCCCGGAGTAAAGAAATGGAAGAACGTCACGCCGTCCAGCCCGGTCGCATCGGCATCGTGAAGCCACGCGATGAACGGCGTCACGCCCACGCCGCCGGCGATCCAGATCTCCTTCCGCCCTGCAGGCACACGCTTGAACCGGCCGAACGGTGCGTAGACCTGCGCCACCATTCCCGGCCGGGCCTCCTTCACCAGCCGTTCCGTGTAATCGCCCAGCGAACGCACCGTGAAGGCGATCCCGCCATCGGCGTCCCCCGCGCTGGCGATGGTGAACGGATGCGGCTCACGCAGGCAGTCGTGCTCGAAGGACACGAATGCGAACTGCCCCGCAAGGAAGGGAATGCGCCGGCCTTCCGGCACCAGCTGCAGATGGACGGCACTGCCGTTGGCCGACCCCGCGCGCAGGCGGTACCGCGCATGCCGCGAGAACAGGGGATACAGCACCAGCTTGTAGGCCGCCCCCATCACGCCCAGCAACGACAGCACGGCCAGCCATGCGCCCGCCGGGCTGGCCAGCACGATGGGCGATTTGAAACTGGCCCAATGCGCGATGACGATCAGGAACAGCGGACCGGACAGCTTGTGCCACCACCGCCAGGTCCGGTACGGGATCTTGCGGTTCAGTGCCAGCAACACGATCAGCATCAGCGACACGAAGCTGAGTTGCCGGACGAGCCGCGTCGCCGCTCCGGGAAGCAGCAGGATGGCGGCCGTCTGCCATTCCGGCGTGCCCGCCTTGAAGACCAGATGGACAGACGCGAACACCAGCGCCCACACCCCGAGCCACTTGTGCGTCTCGTAGACGCGGTCCAGACCGCCGAACAGCGATTCGACCGCCTTCCAGCGTGCTCCCAGGACGGCCGCAAGCGCCATCAGCGACACGGCCGCGACACCCGAACCCAGGCTGAGCATCGCCGTGGTCGGCCAGGTGCTGCCGGGAACCGCCGATGCCGTCAGGCCGAAACTGGCCAGTACCACGGGAATGATCAGGGAACGCGAACCGAGCCGCATGTCAGGTCCGTCCAATCAAAGGGCCAGACCGATTATGGTGGCCCGTGCAGCCGGCGCGCGTTGATCCGGATCAACCCCGTGAACCGCGCTCAGGCCTTCCAGTTCTGCCGATACCAGGCCACGGCCCCCAGCAGCCCCAGTTGCCCATGCTCCACCCGCCACACCGGCACCCGTTCCAACTGCTCGGTCATCACGCCCTTGTTGAGGTAGCGCTGCAGGAAACGGCCGTCGTGCAGGAACTGCGGGATATGCGCTGTCACGCCGCCGGCCAGGTAGACCACGCGCGCGCCGAAGATGATCGCCAGGTCGCCGACCACGCTGCCCAGCCAGCCGCAGAACGTTTCCAGCGTTTCCCGCGCAAGCGCGTCCGACGCCGCCGCGGCCACCAGCGCACCGGCATCCGCATGCACGGGCGAGGCCCCGCGCAGTTCGCACAGGCAGCGGTACAGGTTCATCAGGCCAGGGCCGGACAGCACATGCTCGTTGTGCAGGTAGGGGCGGTCCCGCAACAGCAGGCGCACGATATCCAGTTCCAGCGCATTGCCGGCCGCCAGCGACGCCTGGCCGACTTCCGTCGGCAGTACCCGCGGCGGCTGGCCCTCGATCCAGACCGCAGCGCCCAGCCCGGTGCCCGGACCGATCACCAGCGCCGGCGATGAGGCGTTCGACGCGATCGACGGGGTCAGCGGCGACAGCGTATCGGGCGCCAGCGTGGGCACCGCATTGGCCACGGCTTCGAAATCGTTGATCAGCTGCACCCACGCCAGCCCGGCGCCCGCGCGCGTCTGTTCCACCGACACGGGCCACGGCAGGTTGGAATTGATCAGCCGGTCGCCTTCGAGCACGCCGGCGATGGCCACGACCGCGCCGCGGCACGGCGTGCCGGCCGCATAGTCGTGCAGGATGGAGGCCAGGTCCGGATGGTCGGCGCAGGCGTAGCGGCGGTAGTCGTGGATCTCGTTGCCGCCGTCGGCGTCGATCCAGCCGAGCCGCGCATAGGTACCGCCGACATCCGCCACGATGATGCGGTTGGACACCGGGGCATCCTGGGAGGAATCCGTGCGATCGCCTGTCGGCACCCTGCCCCTCATTGCCGTGCCTGCCATGCGGATACCACGCCACCCAATGCCTGAAGTACGCGCCAAGGATAGCGTGTCGTCGCCTGATCCGGGCACCACCCGGTGCAGCACACGGCGCAACTCACCCTACGTAAACGTACGCTCGCTGGCCATGACGTATCATGCCGGCATGTCCCGGTTCGCCCCCCTGCTCCGTGCCCTGCTCTGCCTGGTGCTGCTGCTCAATGGCACGGCGTATGCGCATGCCGCCACGCGCATGGCGATGGGGGGCACGGCGGCGATGGAACAGGCACACGACGACGTGCCGCCGTGCCACGAGAGCATGGACATGGCCATGCAGGTGGACGAGGAAGGCGCCACTCCCGCCGGCCATCCCGACGGCGATGCGGGCCTGCCCGATTGCTGCAAGGCCGGCAGCTGCGATGGTTTCTGCGCCCAGCACGCACCCGCGCTGGCGTGGCCGGCGTCGTTGCCAGCGCCCAGGTATCTGCAGGCGGAGACACCGGCTTACCTCCCTGCGGCCCATGCCTCGGTGCGCCTTTCGCACCGGCACCGACCTCCCATCCTGGCGGCCTGATGCCGCAGACCGGGCGCGCAACGGCGCACCGGTTCCATCACACGACGGACGGCGCTCGCCGCGCGGGCGACCGTGCGTCCTGACCGACAGGATGCATTTGCATGAAACACGATGAACCCACCGCGGGACGCCTGGGCGCGTTCCGTCCCACACGCCGCCAGTTCGTCACCGGACTGGCCAGCGGCGGCGCTGCGCTCGGCTTCGGCTTGGCGCGCATGCCGGCATCGGCCGGCACACCTGCGCGTCGCGGCGGCGCCGCGCAGATGGCCGGCACCGCGTTCGCCCTGAGCATCGGCGCGATGCCGGTCGACATCACCGGCCGCCGCCGGCCCGCAATCACCGTCAACGACAGTCTGCCCGCGCCCACCCTGCGCTGGCGCGAAGGCGATACGGTCACCGTGCGCGTCAGCAACCGTCTGCGCGACATGACCTCCATCCATTGGCACGGCATCCTGCTGCCGTCGAACATGGATGGCGTGCCGGGCCTGAGTTTCAACGGCATCGGACCGGGCGAAACCTTCCAGTACCGCTTCCAGCTGAAGCAGTCGGGCACCTACTGGTACCACAGCCACTCGCTGTTCCAGGAGCAGGCCGGCCTGTACGGCGCCCTGATCGTGGACCCGCGCGATCCGCCGCCGTACCACCACGACCGCGAGCACGTGGTGCTGCTGTCGGACTGGACCGACCTGGATCCGGCCTCACTGTACCGGCGCATGAAGAAGATGCCGGAGCACGACAACTACTACCAGCGCACGCTGGTGGATTTGGTGCGCGACGCGCGACGCGACGGACTGAAGGAGACCCTCGAGGACCGCGGCATGTGGGGACGCATGCGGATGACACCCACCGACATCTCCGACATCAATGCCCACACCTACACCTATCTGGTGAATGGCGCCTCGCCGGACGGCAACTGGACGGGCCTGTTCAAGCCAGGCGAGAAGGTGTTGCTGCGCTTCATCAACGGCAGTGCGATGACCTACTTCGACGTGCGCATCCCGGGCCTGAAGATGACCGTCGTGGCCGCCGACGGGCAGTACATCCACCCGGTCAGCGGGGACGAGTTCCGCATCGCCGTGGCCGAGACCTTCGACGGGCTCGTCGAACCCACGGGCCAGGAGGCCTTCACGATCTTCGCGCAGGACATGGGCCGCACCGGCCATGCGCGCGGCACGCTGGCCATCCGCGACGGACTGGAAGCGCCGATCCCGGCGCGCGACCCGCGTCCGCTGCTGACGATGGCCGACATGGGCCACGACATGGGTGGCCACGGTGCACACAAGGGCATGGAGGGAGGCTGCGGTGCGATGATGGGCGAAGGTGGCTGCGGCGCGAACATGGGCGCCATGGACCACAGCGCGCACGGCGCACCGTCGAACGCACCGAACCATCCCGCCAGCGAAACCGGCAATCCGCTGGTGGACATGCAGTCGTCGGCCAGCGAACCGAAACTCGACGATCCCGGCATCGGCCTGCGCGACAACGGTCGCCAGGTACTGACCTATGGCGCCATGCGCAGCCTGTTCGATGATCCGGATGGTCGCGAACCCGGGCGCACCGTGGAGCTGCACCTGACCGGTCACATGGAGAAGTTCGCCTGGTCGTTCGACGGCATCCCGTTCGCCAGCGCGGAACCGTTGAAGCTGACGTACGGCGAGCGCATGCGCATCGTGCTGGTCAACGACACGATGATGCAGCACCCTATCCACCTGCATGGCGTGTGGAGCGACCTGGAGGATGCGGACGGCGGTTTCCAGCTGCGCAAGCACACCATCGACATGCCGCCAGGCACGCGACGCAGCTACCGCGTGCGCGCCGACGCGCTGGGGCGCTGGGCCTTCCATTGCCACCTGCTGTACCACATGGAAGCCGGGATGATGCGGGAAGTGAGGATCGAGGCATGAACATCTTCTCCCCCGTCCCGCTCCGCCTCGCTCCGGTCCTTGCCGCCATGCTCGGCGCCGCTGCGCCCGCCATCGCGCAGCATCCCGACCATGGGCAGCATGCGACGCAGGCACAGCCCACCTCCACGCCTGAAGAGCACGCGCATCATGACCACGGCGCCATGCCCAAAGCCACGCCCGTGGCAGCATCCGCGGCGCCGCGCGACCCGATCCCCGCCGTCACCGCGGAGGACCTGGCAGCCGCGTTTCCTGACATCGACCACCACGCCATGCAGCACGCACCCGCGTTCAACCACAAGGTGACCTTCAACCGGCTCGAAGCCTGGGACGCCGACGAAGGCACCGGCCAGGCCTGGGAAGGCGTGGCGTGGTTCGGCACCGATACCGACCGCCTGTGGCTGCGCAGCGAAGGCGAGCGCGTCGGCGGCCACACCGAAAGCGCCGACCTGGAAGCGTTGTATGGACACAGCGTGTCGCCCTGGTGGGATGTGGTGGCCGGCGTGAAGCACGACTTCAAGCCCGGCGACGCACGCAGCTGGGCCGCGTTCGGCGTGCAGGGCATGGCGCCGTACCGTTTCGAAGTCTCGGCGACCGCCTACGTCGGTGAAGGGGGACAGGTCGCCGCCAACGTCGAGGCCGAGTACACGCTGCGCATCACCAACCGCCTGATCCTGCAGCCGCTGGTCGAAGTGGACCTCGCCGCGAAAGACGACCCGGAGTACGGTACCGCGCGCGGATTCACCGGCATCGAAACGGGCCTGCGCCTGCGCTACGAGGTGACGCGCCGTTTCGCGCCGTACGTTGGCATGGTGCACGAACGCGCGCTCGGCGATACCGCCGATCTGCGCCGCGCTGAAGGCGAACCCACGCGCGACACCCGCGTCGTCGCGGGCGTCCGCATCTGGTTCTGACGGAGGACACCATGGAACCTTTCATTGCCCTGCCCCGCCTGCTCCTGCCGTTGCTCGTCGTCACCCTCGCCGCCTGCTCGCAAGCGGTGCCTGCACCGGTGGAAAGCGCACGCGCCGCGATGGCGGCGCCTGTGCCTGGCAAGACGGTGGCCCCTGCCGCGCCGAAGATCACCGTCCATCGCGATGCCTACTGCGGCTGCTGCCACCTGTGGGTCGAACACCTGCGCACCGCAGGTTTCGATGTGGAAGACCGCGTGGAGGACGCGATGAGCCCGGTCAAGGACCGGCTGGGCATCCTGCCCCAGCACGCGTCCTGCCACACCGCCGAAGT
Organism: Pseudoxanthomonas mexicana; assembly: GCF_010093385.1. GTDB lineage: Bacteria > Pseudomonadota > Gammaproteobacteria > Xanthomonadales > Xanthomonadaceae > Pseudoxanthomonas_A > Pseudoxanthomonas_A mexicana. The sequence goes on along the minus strand of NZ_PDWV01000020.1, from coordinate 47,151 downwards.
GGACGGCTACGTGATCGAAGGCCATGTGCCGGCCGCCGACATTCGCCGCCTGCTGCGTGAGAAGCCGCCGATCCGCGGCCTGGTCCTGCCCGGCATGCCGGTCGGTTCTCCGGGGATGGAGGTGGAAGGCGTCGATGCGCCTGCCTACACCGTGCTGGCATTGAACCGCGACGGCAGCACCACGCCCTACGCGGAACATTCGCCGTGATCCGGAAAGGGCGGCACGGACGCCGCCCGACCCCTTGACTCTGGAGCGTACTCCAGGGTGCAGACTGCAGGTACTTCAAGGAGTCCCCGCATGAACATCGGACAATTGTCCCGCCGCACCGGTATCCCCATCGACACCGTGCGCTACTACGAAAAGCAGCGTCTGCTGCCCCCGCCCACTCGCAGCGCCAGCGGCTACCGGCATTACGAGGCCGACGACGTGCTGCGACTGAACTTCATCCGCCGCGCCAAGGTGCTGGGTTTCACCCTGGACGAGATCCGCGACCTGCTGGCACTGAGCAGCGCACGCGACGGCGACATGGCCGCCATCCGCGCCGCCGCGGCCGACAAGCTGGCCGATGTGGAGCGGCGCCTGGCGGAACTGACCCGCATGCGCGACGGTCTGCGCACCCTGGTGGAGGCCTGCCCCGGCCACGGTGCGCTGGACCAGTGCCCCATCGTCGGTGCACTGGGAGGTGAGGCATGAACCACACGCCCCACTCCCCTGCCGACCGGCCCGCGCCGCCCACCGCGACGCATGCGTGCTGCAGCGGGCACCGCGATGCGCCCAAGGCCGACGATGGCCGCGTCCTGGATCCGGTCTGCGGCATGCGGGTCGACCCCGCCACCACCCCGCATCACGCCGAACATGCGGGCCAGACCTATCACTTCTGTTCGGCCGGCTGTCGCACGAAGTTCGTCGCCGACCCCGCACGCTATCTGCAGCCTTCCCCGCAGGCGGCCGCTCCGCAGGCGCCACCCGGCACGCAGTACACCTGCCCGATGCACCCGGAGATCGTGCAGGACGGTCCGGGCACGTGTCCGCTGTGCGGCATGGCGCTGGAGCCGATGCTGCCTTCGCTGGAGGAAGAAGAGAATCCGGAGCTGACCGACTTCCGCCGGCGCTTCTGGTGGACGCTGCCGTTCAGCGCGGCCACGCTGCTGCTGGCCATGGGCGGCATGTACCTCGACATCATCCCGCCCACCGTGCGCACCTGGCTGGAATTCGCCTTCAGCACGCCGGTGGTGCTCTGGGCCGCCTGGCCCTTCTTCCAGCGCTGGGCGCAGTCCATCCGCCACCGCAGCCCCAACATGTGGACGCTGATCGGTACCGGCGTGGGCGCCGCCTACGGCTACAGCGTGGTGGCCGTGCTGGCGCCGCAGCTGTTCCCGCCCTCGTTCCGCGACCACGGCCATGTCGGGGTGTACTTCGAAGCCGCCGCGGTGATCGTCTCGCTGACCCTGCTGGGCCAGCTGCTGGAGCTGAAGGCGCGCTCGCAGACCTCCGCCGCCATCCGCGCCCTGCTGGGGCTGGCGCCGAAGACGGCGCGGCGCCTGCGCGAGGATGGCGAGGAAGAGGATGTCGAACTGTCGCATGTGCACGTCGGCGACCGCCTGCGCGTGCGGCCCGGCGAGAAGGTGCCGGTCGATGGCGTGGTGGTGGAAGGCCGCAGCCATGTGGACGAATCCATGCTGACCGGCGAACCGATGCCCGTGCCGCGCGCGCCCGGCGACCATGTCATCGGCGCCACGCTCAACGGGGCGGGCAGCCTGGTGATCCGCGCGGAGAAGCTGGGCAGCGACAGCGTCCTGGCCCAGATCGTGCAGCTGGTCGCGCAGGCGCAGCGCACGCGCGCGCCGATGCAGCGGCTGGCGGACCGGGTGTCGTTCTGGTTCGTGCTGGCCGTACTGGGCGCGGCCTTGGCGACCCTGCTGGGCTGGGGCCTGTTCGGTCCTGAGCCCTCATGGACGCATGCCGTGCTCAATGCGGTGTCGGTGCTGATCATCGCCTGTCCCTGCGCGCTGGGGCTGGCCACGCCGATGTCGGTGATGGTGGCCAGCGGTCGCGCCGCACAGTCCGGCGTGCTGTTCCGCGACGCGGAGGCGATCGAGACCCTGCGCAAGGTCGACACGCTGATCGTCGACAAGACCGGCACCCTGACCGAAGGCCGACCGGTCTTCAGCGGCGTGCACGCACTGGCGCCGTTCGATGAGGATGCAGTGCTGCGTCTAGCCGCCAGCCTGGATGCCGGCAGCGAACATCCGCTCGCGCAGGCCGTCGTGCAGGAAGCGCGCCGTAGCGGACTGACGCTCTCGCCAGCGCAGGATTTCGAATCCGGCAGCGGCATCGGCGTGCGCGGCCGTGTCGACGGCCACCGGCTCGCGTTCGGCAATGCCGTGCTGATGCAGGAGGAACGGGTTCCGGTGCAGGCGCTGGAGGCGCAAGCCGGCCGCGCCCGCGAGGAAGGCGGCAGCGTGATGTTCCTCGCGGTCGACGGCGCGCCCGCCGGCAGCATCACGGTGGCCGATCCGGTGAAGGCCAGCACGCCGGAGGCCCTGCGCGGCCTGCGCGAGGGCGGGCTCCGCATCGTGATGGCCACGGGCGACAGCGAACGGACCGCGCACGCGGTCGCCGCGCGCCTGGGCATCGACGAGGTCCACGGCGACGTGCGCCCCGCCGACAAGGCGGCCCTGGTGGCGCGCCTGAAACAGGCCGGGCACCGGGTCGCCATGGCCGGCGACGGCATCAACGATGCCCCCGCCCTCGCCGCGGCCGATGTCGGCATCGCCATGGGCACCGGCACCGACGTGGCCATGTCCAGCGCGCAGGTCACGCTGGTGAAGGGCGACCTGCGCGGAATCGCGCGCGCCAAGGCGCTGTCCGAGGCCACGGTGCGCAACATGCGGCAGAACCTGGCGTTCGCCTTCGTCTACAACGCGCTGGGCGTGCCGGTGGCAGCGGGCCTGCTGGGCCTGTTCGGCGGCCCGCTGCTGTCGCCCATGCTGGCGGCGCTGGCCATGAGCCTCAGTTCCGCCTCGGTGGTCGGCAACGCCCTGCGCCTGCGGCACGCGACGATCTCCGGCGACTGACACGCATGCGGCCGCCCGAGGGCGGCCGCATGTCGATGCGCGCGCCGCTTACTTGACCTTGGCGTAGGTCGCCTTGAAGGCTACGCCGCTCATGATGTTGCCTGCGTAGCATTCGTAGTGGGTGGCGCTGCGGAACTCGTTCTTCTTGAAGTAGCTGACGATGTCGATCACGGCATTCGCGCCGCGGTCCTTGGCGCCTTCCTGCAGCGCCTTCAGCGCCGACAGCGCCACCCAGTTGCAGGACTCCACGTCCGACTTGCCCACGCCGTTGGTCTTCTTATTGGTGACGTCCTCGCCCATGCGGGCGGCCACGGCAGGTGTCTTTTCTCCGGCAAGGTAGAAGCGCACGCTGCCATCGATGCCGGCGGCCCTGGCCTGCGGCGAGTTGATCAGCTCACGCAACGGGAGTTCCAGGCGCGTGTCGGCGGCGAAGGCGGTCGGGACGGTGAGCAGGGCCAACGCGGCCGTGGCGAGAATTCGTTTCATGGTGGGCTCCTTGGGATAGCGGGTGTTCAATCTTTCCAGCGCTTGAAGATGATCGATGTATTGATGCCGCCGAAGGCGAAGTTGTTGTTCATCACGTAGTCGGTCTGCAGTTCGCGACCTTCGCCGGTGATGTAGTCCAGGTCGGCGCAGCGCGGGTCGCGCTCCTCCAGGTTCAGCGTGGGGGCGAACCAGCCCTCGCGCATCATCTCCAGCGTGATCCAGGACTCGTAGGCGCCGCAGGCGCCCAGCGTGTGGCCGACGTAGCTCTTCAGCGAACTGATCGGCATGCGCTGGCCGAACACCGACGCGGTGGCCGTGGTCTCGGCGATGTCGCCGTGGTCGGTCGCCGTACCGTGCGCGTTGACGTAGCCGATCGCATCGGGATGCAGGCCCGCGTCTTCCAGTGCCAGCCGCATCGCCTGCGCCATCGTGTCGGCGCTGGGCTGGGTGACGTGCTGGCCGTCGCTGTTGGTGCCGTAGCCGACGATTTCGCCCAGGATGGTCGCACCGCGCGCGAGCGCATGTTCCAGGTCTTCCAGCACCAGCGTGCAGGCGCCCTCGCCCAGCACCAGGCCGTCGCGGTGGGCGTCGAACGGACGCGGCGTACTGTCCGGTTCGTGGTTGCGCACGCTGGTGGCGAACAGAGTGTCAAACACGGCCGCCGCCGTCGCATCCAGCTGCTCGGCGCCGCCGGCGATCATCGCCACCTGCTTGCCGCTGCGGATCGCCTCGAAGGCCGAGCCCACGCCCTGGCTGCCCGACGTGCAGGCACTGGACGTGGTGTAGACGCGTCCGGTCAGGCCGAAGAACACGCCGATGTTCACCGGCGCGGTGTGGCTCATCATCTTCAGGTAGGTGGTGGCATTGATGCCTTCGGTGGTGTGCTCGTTGAGCATGCGGCCGAAGTCGCCGATGGCCTCGTGGCTGCCCGCCGACGAGCCGTAGGACACGCCTACCTTCCCGCTTTTCAGTACCGGGTGCCCCAGCAGGCCCGCCTGTTCCAGCGCCAGTTCGGTGGCGCGCACGGCCATGATGGCCACCCGGCCCATGCTGCGCGTTGTCTTGCGGTTGTAGTGCGCGGGCAGTTCGAAGGGCTCGGCCGGTGCCGCCAGGCGGGTGTTCAGGCCTTCGTACCGGTCCCACTCCTGCATGTGCCGTACCGCATTGCGGCACTCGCGCAGGCGCAGGTGCACGCTGGCCCAGTCGTGCCCCAGCGGGCTGATCGCGCCCGCGCCGGTGACTGCCACACGTCGCTCGATGCGGCTCATCCGACCAGTCCTCCGTTGACCGAGATCACCTGGCGGGTGACATAGGACGCCTGCGGCGACATCAGGAACGACACCACGGCCGCGACCTCCTCCGGTTTGCCCACGCGCTTCATCGGAATCATCTTCATGGCCTCGTCGACCACCTCGCCGCTCACCATTTCGGTATCGATCAGGCCGGGCGCGACGCAGTTGACGGTGATCCCGCGACTGGCCAGTTCCAGCGCCAGTGCTTTGCTGGCGCCGATGATGCCGGCCTTCGCCGCGCTGTAGTTGACCTGCCCGCGATTACCGACCAGGCCCGACACCGACGACAGCGTGACGATGCGGCCGGGCTTGCGCCGGCGCACCATCGGCATGATCAACGGGTTGAGGACGTTGTAGAACCCGTCCAGGTTGGTGTGCAGCACGGCGTCCCAGTCCTCGCCGCTCATGGCCGGAAACGCGGTGTCGCGCGCGATGCCCGCATTGCAGACCACCCCGTGGTACGCGCCGTGTCGGGCCACGTCGGCTTCCAGCGCCTGCGCGGCGGCGGCACGGTCGGCCACGTCGAAGGCCAGTACGCGGGCTTCGCGCCCGAGCGCACGCGCCTGCGCGGCGACGGCTTCGGCCTCGTCCACGCGGCTGCGGCAATGCACAACCAGATCGAAGCCATCCTGCGCCAGCGCCAGCGCGATGGCGCGCCCGATGCCCCGGCTCCCCCCGGTGACCAGGACCGTTGTCTCTCCCCTCATTGCGGCGTGCTCTCCAGATAAGCCATGGCGTCCGGCGGTTCGAACACCGACACGTTGGCGGTTGCCAGTTCGTCGCCGTCCTCCAGGATGCGGCAACGGAACATTCCCAGCCCATTGTCGCCCAGCAGCTCGCGCGTCGCCTCCACCCGAAGTAATGCGCCCGCCACGAACCACGTCACCCGGCTTTCGTAGCGGCGCGTGCCCAGCAGGAAGCCGATCGACGGCTCGCGCCCCGCGCTGCGCGCACGGCATCCCGCCCAGGCGGCGATGGCCTGGGCCATGTATTCCACGCCCACCCAGGCCGGAACGCCTTCGGCATGACTGAACGGTCCTTCGTGAGGCACGCGCAGCTCGACCGCCACGCTGTCCTCGTCCCAGGCCACCAGCCGGTCGACCAGGCGCAGGGTGCCGCGGTGCGGCACCACCCGTTCGATGTCGTACAGATCGTGCATCACCCCTCCCCGAACACCAGCACGGCATTGCTGCCGCCGAACGCGAACGACTGGCTGAGCACGTGGCGCAGCGGCCGTGCGGCGGTGGCACCGGGAGGCACGAAGGCGAGCGCCGGCAACGCCGGGTCCGGCTCGCCATCCCACCAGTGCGGCGGCAGCCGGTGGCCGGGATTGTCGACCATCGCCAGCCAGCACAGGCCGGCCTCGACCGCGCCCGCGGCACCCAGCGTGTGGCCGGTCAGCGGCTTGGTGGAACTCACCGGCACATCGGTACCGAGCGCCGTGCTGACCGCGCGGCTTTCCATCGCATCGTTCTGCGGCGTGGCGGTGCCGTGCAGGTTCACGTAGTCGATGTTGGCCGCTGTCAGGCCTGCCCGCGCCAGCGCGTGGCCGATCGCGGCGATGGCGCCATGGCCTTCCGGTTCCGGTGCCGACACGTGGTGGGCATCGGAGGTTTCACCCCAGCCCGCCAGCCGCACCGGTCCCGGATCGCGCGTCATCAGGAACAGGGCGGCGCCCTCGCCGATGTTGATGCCGTGGCGGTGCGCCGAGAACGGATTGCAGCGCTCGCTGGCGACCGATTCGAGCGCCATGAAGCCGCGCACGGTGAACTGGCACAGCGAATCCGCGCCACCGGTGATGACCGCATCCACCAGCCCGGTGCGCAGCAGCCGCGCCGCCGACGCCATCGCCTTGGCGCTGGACGAGCAGGCGGTGGAGATGGTCCAGGCGGGGCCGCGCGCGCCGGATTCGGCGGCGAGGAACCGCGACGGCGCACCGATCTCCTGCTGTACATAGTGGAAGCCTTCCGGCCAGCGACCCTGACGGCGCCACATCGCCATCGCCTGCTCCGCCTCGCCGATGCCCGAGGTGCTGGTACCCACCACCACCGCCACCCGCGACGGACCATAGCGTTCGATGGCCTGCCGGACCTGGCCCTGGATCTGCAGGTAGGCTGCGCGCAGCAGCGCGTTGTTGCGTCCGTGCAACGGCACGGGGTGATGGTCCAGCGACGGCAACGGACCGGATACGGCGCCCAGTGCCAGGCGGTAACCCGGCAGCAGCGTCTCGTTCATCGCCACGCCGCCAGGGGCATCGTCGCGGAACACCGCCTCGCGTACCGCCGCGGTGCCATGGCCGAGCGCACACACCAGGCCGAGATCGTTCAGGAAGATGGCGTCGCCTTTCACGGACTGGGCGCTCCACCGGCCACCGATTCGATGGTCAGATCATAGCCATCGGTGCGGTTGCGGACCTGCAACGTGGTCGCACTTGTGCGTTCGCGCACCAGCCACGCACGACCATCCCGCCGCAGCTCGCGCACGTCGCCCGCCTCGTGCAGCTCCCATCCGGCAGGCAACACGGCACGCACGGCGTCCGCGGGCCACAGGCTGAACTGCACATCGTCGAGCACGCGCTCGCTGCGCACGGCGTCCGGCAGCCAAGCGGCACGCTGCTCCATCAGACTCTGGCCGTCCCACTGCAGGCGCACGCCGGTGCGGCCCATGGCCTGCACCGCCAGGCGCACCTCGGATGCGTCGACTTCGAGCAGCGCGTCCAGTTCGCGTACCTGCGTACCAAAGCGGAACACCAGCCGCTGTTGCACGGCCAGTTCATGGCCCAGCGCGGCCGGCGCCAGCCGCAACGCAGGCAGTTGAACCGCGGGCGCGACGGGGCGCGTTGCGCACGCGGCCAGCAGCAGGCTGGACAGCAGCAGCGCGATCAGCCGGTGCACAGCTGCTCCAGCACCTGCAGGCGACGCTGCGTGTCGGCGACGTAGGGATTCTTCCTGTCCCACGCGTAGCCGGCGAGGATGGAACAGATCATGCGGCGGATGTCCGGCTGCGGATCCGGATGGAAGATGATCCGCTGGAAGCCGCCGGCGTACCACGATTCCACGAACCGGCGGAACGTCTGCACGCCGCCGCGCAGGGGCGCCGCGAAGTCGGCTTCCCAGTCCACCGCCTGGCCGGCGTAGCGGCGGCGCAGGCATTCGCTGGCCAGCTGCGCCGACTTGAACGCGATGGTGACGCCGGAGGAGAACACGGGATCGAGGAACTCGCCCGCATTGCCGAGCAGCGCATAGCCCGGCCCCCACAGCGAGGACACGTTCGCCGAATAGCCGGTAATCTGCCGCACCGGCAGCACGGCCCACTCCGCATTCTTCAGCAGGCGGGTGAGATTGGGGTCTTCGCCGACGATGGCCTGCAGGCGCTCCAGTTCGGTGCCCTGGTAACGGTCGAGGAATGCCGTTTCCGCGACCACGCCCAGCGAGCAGCAGCCGTTGGAGAACGGAATGGTCCAGTACCACACGTCCACGTGCTCCGGATGCGTGGTGATCAGGATCTTGTTGCGGTCGAAGCCCGCATCGTGCGGAATGTGGTCGCGCACGTGGGTGAAGATGGCGCCGCGCACCGGGAAGTTCGAGGGCGACTCCAGCTTCAGCAGGCGCGGCAGCAGGCGCCCGAAGCCACTGGCGTCCAGCATGAAGTCCGCTTCGATGGCGTACTCCTCGCCTTCCGGCGAACGCACGGTGACGCGCGGCGTCTCGCCCGGTTCGGCGGAAAGCACTTCATGGCGATAACGCACGTCCGCGCCCATGCGCTCGGCACCCTTGGCCAGCACGTGGTCGAAATCGGCGCGCTGCACCTGGTAGGTGGTGCCCCAGCCCGGCGAGAACTTGTCGCGGAAATCGAATTCGGTGGTGCGTTCGCCGCGCACGAACGCGGCACCGTTCTTGTATTGGAAGCCGGCTTCCACCACGTCCTGCAGCAGGCCAGCCGCCTGGATGTATTCCATGCTCTGCGGCAGCAGGCTTTCGCCGATGGAGAAGCGCGGAAACTGCTCGCGCTCGACGATCAGGACCTTCCGGCCCTGCTGGCGCAGCATCGCCGCGGCCACGGAACCGGCGGGGCCGGCGCCGATGATCAGGATGTCGGTGCGTTCCGTTTTCATTCGGAGGGGTGTCCTTGCAGGGAAGAAGCGTCCGGCGCCGGCCGGAACAGGGGCGACAGCAGCCAGACCAGGCCGATGCCGAACAGCAGGGTCAGGCCGAAGGCGCGCAGCGCGGGCGTGGCCGACAGGCCCAGCAGGCCGAACGAGAGCCACGTGCTCGCGGCACCCACACACACCGCAAGCCACGCGCTGGCGTCGCCGCGGTGCTCGACCAGGAAGATGCCGTAGTCGATGCCCATGCCCAGCAGCAGCATCAGCGCCAGCACGTTGAACAGCTGCAGCGGCTGGCCCAGCCAGCCCAGCAGCGCGACGGTCAGCAGGCCGGCCAGCAGGGTCGGCGTGATGACGCGCCAGGCCTGCGTGCGATAGCGGATCGCCAGCACGACGAACACGACCGCCACGCCGGCCAGCAGCAGCCAGGACATCATGTGGCGGTAGTACGCCAGCAGGCGTGAAATGTCGGCGGTGCGGTCGACCCAGCGCACGCCGTCCAGCCCCTTGGCCTGGGCGGCGAAGACAGCCAGCGCATCGGGTCGCGACAGGTCGTTGACCATCACCACCGAGGCCATGCCCTGCCCCACCTTTCCCAGCCACAGGGAGCGCACGGGCAGCGACGCGGGCGACGCCAGGAAGGCCTCGATGTCCAGCGCGGATGCCGCGAATTCGCCACGCGCCAACGTCTCGCCGGTGACGGTCGACAGGCGCGCCAGCACGAGCCGTTCGACGCGCGAGGTCAACGCAGCGTCTTCGTCCTGCCGGCGCTGCGATGGCAGCCAGTCGCTCAGGGCGCGATGGCCGCCGACGGACCCGTCGGCCTCGATGTCGCGCAGCCGGGCGACCAGCCGCTCCTCGCGCTGCAGGACCTGTTCGGCATCGCGGCCCTGCACCAGGAAGAACTGCGCCGGACTGGGCATGCCCAGCAGGCGACCCACCTCGCGTTGCTGGGCGATCAGCTCGGCTGGCGACGATTGCAGGCTGCGCAGGTCGTCGTTCCCCTGCACGCGCATCAGTCCCGGCACGGCGACCAGCAGCACCACGACGGCGAGCGCGATGCCCCCGCGACGCGTCGCCAAGCGCGGCCAGCGCGCCAGCGTGCCGCCCAGCCAGCGCGAGAAGCCCGTGGTGCGCACCTCACCGCCATCGAGCCAGGGGAACAGGAAGATCGCCGTCAGGAAGGCCGCCGACAGTCCGACCACCGAGAACAGCGCCATCTGGCGCAGTCCGGGAAAAGGCGCCAGCCCCAACGCCAGGTACGCCAGCGCGCTGGTCAGCAACGCCAGCCACAGGCCCGGCAACAACTGCCGCAACAGCGACCAGCGGCGCGCCGCCGCCACGCCCTGGCGCGAGGCGAACCAGTGGATGCCATAGTCCTCGGCGACACCCACCAGGCTGGCGCCGAAGATCAGCGTCAGCAGGTGGATCTTGCCGAACACCAGCACGGTGACGGTCAGGGCGACCGCGCACCCGACCAGCAGGGACAGCGCGACCAGCAGCAGCGGCCGGAACGAACGGAACGCCAGCCACACCAGCAGCAGCACGGCGGCCAGCGAACCCCAGCCGATGGTGTTGACCTCGCGGCTGGCCTGGACCGCGGCGGACTCGGCATGCAACGGCACGCCGGCCTTCAGGACGCGCAGTCCCGGCGCGGCGGTGGTGGCCGCGCCTGAGGCGGCGTCCAGCAGGTCCTGCAGCCGCCGTTGCCCATCCAGCTTGAACGCGGAGTCGCGCAGGGTGAAACGCAGCACCGCCCAATGGCGCCCGTCGGCCTGCAGCAGGCCGTCGGCATCCAGCGCCATGCCCGAGGCGGCCACTTGGGCCTGCCACCAGTGCGGCCACAGGCCGAGGGGATCGTCGCGCCACCCGGTCAGCCGCGGCGCCCCCATGGGGCCGTACAGAGCGGCGAGCGCCGATTCGGCCAGCGCATCGGACGGGGTCTGCTCCAACTGGCGACGTTGTGCCTCCGTCAACAGGCGATCGCGATACGGCGCCAGCGCTACGCGCGCCTGGGCGAACCAGTCCTCGGGCGAGCGCTCCGCCACCAGCAGGCCCGCGCCATCCCCGGCCGATGCCCGCACGGCGGCCCCGAACGCGTCCCGGGCGCGCAGTGCCGCTTCCGCATCGACGGCGCCCAGCATCACCACCACGTCGCGCGCACTGTTGCCGGCGATCCGCCGGGTGGCGTCGGCAACCGCAGGATCGCCCGCATCCATCGGCAGCAGCGCCAGGATGTCGCTGTCGATGCGCGGGGCCTGCCAGAAGCGCACGTGATGCCAGGCCACGGCCACGAGCACCAGCAGCCACGCCAGTGCCAGCCAGCGCCAGCCGCGCGGCCTGCCCTCCGCCCCCAGCGATGCGTGCGGCTCAGTCAAACCGGGCGGCCTCGTCGCGCGTCATGGTGGCCGGCGTCTCGGTCATGGCCTCGAAATGCAGGCGGGTGACATCGCCGTTGGCTTCGCGCAGTTCTACGTCGCGCACGTAGCGGTCGCCCGCCAGCCGCACCGACGTGAACGCCTGCGCCAACTGGCGCGAACGGGGCGACAGCGTCATCCGCCAGCCCTTGCCGTCGCCGGTCTCTTCCTTCACGTCGAAGGCGGCGGTCAGCGCCTTCGTATCGCCGCTCATCAACGCGAACATCATGGCGTTGATGCTGCGCAGGCCCGGCTGCTGGCGCCCGTCCACCTCCACACGGCGACTGCCGTCGCGTTGGCGGCTCAGGATGCGGTCCTGGGTGATGACGGTCTCCGAGGGGAATGGCGCCAGCGTGCTCCACACCACGCCCTTGTCGCGTGCCAGCAGGAAACGCCCGCTGGAGCGCAGCGGATTCCTGAAGCCCGCGACCTGTTTCTCCTGCCTGAATTCACCGCGCAGCAGCGGCACCTGCGCCACCTGCGCGCGCACCCGGGCCAGCGGCTCCGCCGCCATGGCCGGAGAGAGCGGACCGGCCCAAGCCAAGGCCAGGGCAAGGACGACCAGCAGGTCACGGACGAACGTCATGGCGCAGGAACTCCCAGCCGCTCCCAGAGCACGGGCGGACACAGGTACAGCATCTCGCCTGAAGCGGCGTCGACCGCCACCTGGATCGTATGCGCGCGCGTCAGCACCTCGCCGCTGACGGCATCGCGGATTTCGTAGTCCATCCTCAAGCGGTTCTCCCACTCGCTGATGCGGGCTGCCACGACCAGGGGCTGCGCGTACCGCAGCGGCCGGATGTACTTCACCCGCGTATCGACGATCGGCCACATGTAGCCGGACGCATGCATCTGCGGGTAGTCGTAGTCGAAGCGCTGCAGCAGCGCGCACCGGGCGATCTCCAGGTACTTGAAATAATTCCCGTGCCAGACCACCTGCATGGCGTCGCAGTCGTGGAAGGCGGGGATCAATGCGACCTCGATGGCGAAGTCGTCGCGCTGTTCAGCCCGCATAGACGGCCCAGCGTTCGTCGCGGATGTCGGCCAGCAACCGGCGCAGTTCGCCGTCCAGTGCCCGGTCCTCCTCGACCAGCGCGATGCGCGCTTGCAGGTCGGCGTACATCGCCGCCGGACCCTCGCCCAGTGTGGACGGCAGGCCGACGCGCTGGCGCAGGGCCAGGGCCTGGCGCGCGGCGATCAGCATGCCGGCGACCACCTGTTCGGTCAGTTCGATCACCCGCAGGCAGTCGCGCGCGGCGATGGTGCCCATGCTGACCTTGTCCTGGTTATGGCATTCGGTTGAGCGGGAGAACACCGACGCGGGCATGGTCAGCTTCAACGCTTCGGCCGTCCACGCCGACACGCTGATCTGCAGGGCCTTCAGGCCATGGTTGATCGCCGCGCGCGACCCGGTGGCGCCGGACAGGTTGGCGGGAAGGCCATGGTTGTAGCGGGCATCGACAATCAGCGCGAGCTGGCGGTCCAGCAGGTCGGCCACGTTGGCCACCGTGTTCTTCAGCGAATCCATCGCGAACGCGATATGTCCGCCGTAGAAATGGCCGCCATGCAGGATCTGTTCGCGTTCCGGGTCGATCAGCGGATTGTCGTTGGCGCTGTTGAGTTCGGTTTCGATCAGCTGGCGCAGGAACGGCAGCGCGTCTTCCAGCACGCCGATCACATGCGGTGCGCAGCGCAGCGAGTACCGGTCCTGCAGCCGCTGCTCGTTGCGCGGCGGACGGTCGCTGTGCAGGTCCTCGCGCAGGCGCTGCGCCACGCGCGACTGGCCGGGATGCGGCTTGGCGGCGAACAGCACCGCATCGAAATGGTGGGCATTGCCGTTGCTGGCCAGCACGTTGAACGCCGTCAGCCGGGTGGCGAGCCGCGACAGGTACTCCGCGCGGTGGAACGCCAGGCAGGCCAGCGCCGTCATCACCGCGGTGCCATTCATGATGGCAAGGCCTTCCTTGGGGCGCAGCGTCAGCGGCGTCATGCCGATCTCGGACAGCGCCTCGCCCGCGGGGCGCCGCCAGCCCCCGTGCATGACTTCGCGTTCGCCGCACAGCACGGCCGCCACGTACGACAGCGGCGTCAGGTCGCCGCTGGCGCCGACCGAACCCTCGGCCGGAATCAGGGGCAGCACGTCGTGGCGCAGCAGGGTTTCCAGCCCTTCCAGCAACGGCAGGCTGACGCCGGACATGCCGCGCACCAGCGACGCCAGGCGCGCGGCGAGTACCGCGCGCGTTTCGGCCTCGTCCAGGAAGCGGCCCAGCCCGCAGCCGTGGTACGTGTAAAGGTGGTGCGGCAGTTCCGCCACCAGCGCGGGCGGGATGTTGACCGTGCACGAATCGCCGTAGCCGGTGGTCACGCCATAGATGACGCCCTCCTCCTCCAGCAACCGGCTGAGGAAGTCCGCCCCGCGCGCGATGCGTGCGCGGAAACCGGGATCCCTCGAGAGCACGGCGGGCACCTGCCGGCGCGACAGCGCCACCACGTCCTCGATGCGCAGCGGTGCGTCGCCGAAGACCGGCGCTGCGGATTCACTCATTGCGGGCGTCATGCGTTACCTGATCCCAGAAGGGGTAGAAGTTGAACCAGTCATAAGGCGACAGGCGGACCTGCCGTTCCAGCCACGCCGCGAACTGCGAAGCGTAGCCGGCCAGCGCGGCGTCGCGCGAGCCGCGCGGCAGTTCGATGCGTTCGGCGAAGGCATCCATGCGCACGCTGTAGCCATCACCCTCGTGCGTGCAGGCCATGGTGAACACCGGGCATTTCAGCGCGGCGCCCAGCACATAGGCCCCGATGGGAAACGGCGCCGGGTGGCCCAGGAACGGCGCGTCCACCGTGCGGCCGCCACGCAGGGGCACGCGGTCGCCGGCAATGGCGACGAACTCGCCACGGGCCACGCGCTCGGCCAGCTTCACCGCGTCGGCCGGCCCCAGGTCGGTGACCTGCAGCAGTTCGACCCGGGTCGTCGCGTCCAGGCGGCGCATCATGCGGTTGAAGCGCTCGGCATGCGCCGTATGCACCAGCGCGGTCAGACGCAGCCCTGGGACCTGTTCGGCCATCACCTGGCACAATTCAAGACAGCCCAGGTGTCCGGTGACGATCAATCCGCCCTGCCCCGACCTGACCCGTGCCAGCACGCCCTCGCGGTGCATGCGCACGCGGTCGACCGGATAGCGCTGACCCAGCGCCAGGATCTTGTCCAGCAGCGTCTCGGCGAACATGGCGAAGTGATGCAGGCTGTGCCGCATGCCCGGCGCCTCCGCCGGCACGCCCAAGTGCGCGTGGGCGCGTCGCAGGTACTGCAACGAGGCGCGCCGCGCAGTGCCGTTGAGCAGCCAGTGGACCAGCACCACCGGATACACGCAGACGCGAAAGGGCCAGCGTCCCAGCCAGCGATGCACCGCGCACAGCAGCAGGATGCCGCCGACCGAGGTGGATTCGCCGATCTCGGCCCAATGCTGGCCGCGACCGCTCACGACGCCACCGCCGCACGGCGCACCAGCAGTCGCGGCAGGCGGCGCAGCATGCCGAAGAACAGGCGCGCGTGCATGCGGCTGATGCGGACGTTGTCGCGCCAGACATCGAAGTGGGAAACCCCGTCCAGCGGGTACGTCACGCGCGTGGGCAGGTTGTGGACCACGATGCCGCGCCAGAACAGCCGCACCAGCACCTCCACGTCGAAGTCCATGCGAAGGCCGATGGTCTCCTCGTCCATCAGCCGCAGCACCGGCGGCAGCGGATACACGCGGAAACCGCACATCGAATCGCGGATCGCGAACGACAGGGTGTTGATCCATACCCAGACATGGGTGAGGTAGCGGCCGTACAGCCTGCCCTTCGGCACGCTGGCGTCGTAGCGCGGTACGCCGCAGACCACATCGTCCGGATGCGCCCGGGCCAGCGCGAGGAAGCGCGGGATGTCGGCCGGGTCGTGCTGTCCGTCCGCATCGATCTGCAGCACATGGGAGTAGCCCTCGCCGCCCGCCTGCCGGAATCCGGCCAGCACCGCGCCACCCTTGCCCTGGTTCACCGGCAACCGCAGCAGCCCGACACGCGGTGCATGCAGCGCCGCCAGCCGGTCCAGTTCGCGCGCGCAGGCGGCGCCCGAACCGTCGTCCACCAGCAGACATGGCACGTCGGCGGCCAGCACGCCCTCCACCATCGTGGCGATGGCGTGCTCGTGATCGAATACGGGGATCACCACCAGCGGATTGAAACCGGGCCGGGCCGGCGCCTGCTCACTCGCCATGGTCGAACACCAGCCGGCCGCTGGCGTGCGGACCGTGTACGGATGTATAGCGGAACTGCAGCGTGCAACGCTCGGCCTGCCACTCAAGTTCCAGATGGATCGTGTCGCCCGGACGTGCCACGCGCTGGAATTTCAGCGCCTCCATGCGCAGGAAGCGCGATGGAATGGGGAACGCCTCGCGCGCAAGCTGGACCGCCCAGTCCAGCTGCGCCACGCCGGGCAGGATCGCGGCCTGCGGGAAATGGCCATCGAACACGGCCAGCGACGCATCCAGCGGCAGTTCGACCCGCGCCTGCGTCGGCGTGCGCAGCGTCCACGTCGCCGTCGGGCGCTCGGGACGGAACAGGGCGGTCAGCGCCGCTTCGGTCACCTTGCCCTGCGCATTCGCCGGCAACGCGGACACGAACCGCCACCGTCGCGGACGCGTCACCGCATCCTGGCTGGCAGCCAGATGCCGCGACAGTGCCTGCGACAGGGCACGGCGCGCCGCGGCGTCCTCGGGTACGGGCAGGCCGCTGGCCATCGCGACCACGGCCGCCAACGTACTGCGGCTTCCGCCCAGCAACAGCACCCGCACGTCCCCGACCGCGGGATGCGCCCGGACCTGCCGTTCCAGCGCATCCAGCGACACGCGTCGCTCTTCCACCTTCACGATGCGGTCCGCACGACCCAGCAGACGGAACCCCCCGCAGCCGTCCGGCTCCGCGCGGTCCTGGCTGCGCCACCACGCGGCATCGGAGAGGTGCGGCGAATGCACTTCGAGCACGCCCTCCTGCACGCGCCACTCCACGCCGGGCAGCGCCCGCCATGCCGGCTGCTCTTCGCGCCAGCGCCGCCAGGCGATGCCGCCGGTCTCGCTGCTGCCCAGGATCTCCGTCGGCGACACACCCAGCAGGCGCGATACCTCATGCGCGGCTTCGGCGGGCAAGACGCCGCCCGAGGAGAACACCGCGCGCAGCCGTCCATGCAGCGATGCCCAGTCCAACTGCGCCGGCAGACGCTTGAGATGGGCCGGACTGGCCACCAGTACCGCGTCCTGCCCGTCCATCGCGGCCAGCAGGTCTTCCGGAAAGAAGGCGCGCGGGACGATCGCGCGGCCGGCGGACAGCGGCCACAGCCCCCGGAACAACAGGCCGTAGATGTGCTGGTGGGAGACGGTCCCGTGTACGGTCGCGCCCTCCAGGCCCGTACCGAGCGCAGCTTCCAGCGCGTGCACCTCGGCATCGAGCTGTCGCAGCTGCTTCTCGATCGCGACCGGCTCGCCTGTGCTGCCCGAGGTGAACACGACCAGCCACGCCGCCTCCGCATCGAGCGGCTGCAGCGGGGTAGCGGATACATCGTCGGTGGGCGCCGCCAGCGTGGCCTGCGGCCAATCGCCTGCGAAACCATCCACCCGCCCCTGAAGGCGCGCCTGCGTCCCCGCCAGCGCATCGCCGGGCAGCACCACGGTCTTGCCCGCGTGCCAGGCGCCGTACAGGGCCGCAGCAAAGCATGCTGCATCTTCGAAATGGAGCGCCCACGCATGCGCCGGCGAAGCAGCGAATGCGGTACGCCACCGCAGCACGTCGCGATGGAAGTGCGCATGGTCGCGGGAATCCCGACCGGCCGCCGTGAATGCACGACCGGGCTCAGGCTGCACCGCCACCTCGGCCAGACAGCGCCACTCAGCCATGCCGGTGCCCCGCCCTGACCCGCTGCCGCACCAGCCACTCCACGCCGAACAGCAGGCCGATCAGCCCGTAGGCGATCAGGCCGTTGTACAGCGCCCACGCGCGGTCGGACATCCACAACGCCGTCGCCAGCGCCAGCGCGCCGTTCAGGACGAAGAAGCCGCACCACACCTGGGTGACCCGGCGCGTGTACGCCACGCCGGACGGCGGCAGGTCGGGTTCGCTCAGTCGCGCGATGCGCTCCACCGCCGTCGGCGGGAACGCCAGGCTGGCCGCGAACACGACCAGCAGCACCGCATTGATCAACGCCGGATACAGCTTCAACGGCAGTGCCTGGTTGAACACCGTCGCCAGCGCCGCCAGCACGGCCGCGCCGGCGGCCGCGACCAGCCACACCGCCTGGCGGGTCGCGAGCGCACGCAGCAGCGCCAGCGCCAGCAGCAGTACTGCCAGCCAGCGGGGCTCGAACCGCCCCATGGCCCAGTACACCACCAGCGGGTACGCCACCGACAACGCCACGAACATGGCCGCGCCTATCCTGGACACGGGAGAGCGACCTGCGCTCAGGCGGCTTGGTCGCGGATCAGGCCGTACAGCACGTCCACGATGTCCTGCACCGTGCGTACCGACTTGAACGCATCCGGCTGCAGGCTGCGCCCCAGCAAGGGCTTGAGCTGCACGATCAGGTCCACCGCATCGATGCTGTCGATGTCCAGGTCGTCGTAGAGCCGGGCCTCGGGCGTGATCCGCGCGGGCTCGATCTCGAAGCTGTCATGCAGGATCGTGACGATCCGGTCGAAAAGTTCGTTCTTGGTCATCTTGCCAGTCCTGCCGTCCCTGCTCAGGCCTTGCCCTGCGAGGCGACGAAATCGGCCAATGCGCGCACGCTGGCGAAATGCCGACGGGTTTCCTGCGAATCCGCGGAAAGCGCCACTCCGTAGCGCTTCTGCAGCGCCAGCCCCAGTTCCAGGGCATCGATGGAATCCAGACCGAGCCCCTCCACGAAGAGCGGCGCGCCGGTGTCGATGTCGTCCGGGGAAATGTCCTCCAGCGACAGCGACGAAATGATCAATTCCTTGATCTCGTGCTCAAGTGCCTGCACGCGATGGATCTCCCGCAAAGTAGTTGGCCAGATGTTCCGTGAGCCGCCGGGCTGCCAGCGCCTCTCCCCCCGCCGACGGGTCCGCCCCCTCCGTTCCGTTCAGGAACGGGGCGATCGGCAGGTCTTCCTGAACATCGATCACCATATGGAACCGCGTCGGCGGCACACGATACCACTTATCCCCTTTCCCCAGCGTCGGCGGCGAACACGTGATCCGCACCGGCGTGATGTCCAGCGCGCCGCGCACGGCGATGTTGGCGGCGCCGCGCTGCAACCGCAGCGGCTGGCCCGGCGTGGTCCGCGTACCCTCGGGAAAGATCACCAGCGCGCCTCCTGCGCGCACGGCGGCGATGCAGTCCTCCACCAGCCCTGCACCATCGTCGTTGGATACGTAACCTGCGGCCCGGACCGGCCCCCGCATGAACGGATTGCGCGCGACCGCCGACTTGACCACGCAGTCCGCGTTGGGCAGCAGCGAGACCAGCAGGACCACGTCGATCAGGGTGGGGTGGTTCGCCAGCACCAGCAGGCCGTCGCGCGCCAACCGCTCGCGGCCGCGGATCTCGTAGGTCATCACTCCCAGCCGCCGCATCAGTTCCACGTGCGCGGCGAAGCTGCGCTGCACGATCCGCCGTGCCCAGCGCCGACGGCGCTCCGGGTCGCGCACCAGCCACAGCATGGGCGGCAGCACGCAGAGGCCCAGGAACAGGCCGCCCAGCCCGAAGGCAAGGAAACTCAGCCCGGTGCCCGCGACCCGCCACGCATGGTGGATGCGCTCACCCATTCCGCCGCCAGTGCCAGGCGGTGCCGTCGCCCCGCCACTGCAGGGAAGGATCGCCCGACAGCAGGAAGCGCAGGACATCCAGTGCGTGAGGCAATGCCGCAGGAGCGTCGTCCGCTCCGCCTTCGTCATTCCACCCCAGCGCGACCGCATCGCCCGCCGCGCCCACCGGACCCACGCGCCAGCACCATGCGAAGCCTGCGTCCGGCTCGTCGGCAAAGTCCGCGTACACGGCAGGCAAGGGTGCGTCGTAGACCACCAGCAGCACTTCCGGCGCGCCATCGGCCAGCAGTGCGGCGGCCTCGATGCAGGCTGTCTCCACCGTCGCCCTGCCACCGGCCACCGCCACGTAGTTGCCGCGGTCCCGGCGCAGGATCGAATAGAGTGCGGCGATGGCGTTGTGTACAGACAGCCCGAACGTGGTGGGCGATGGGGGTTCATCCACGGCAAGCGCTTCCAGCAGTTCCATGGAGCGCGCCACGTCGCCATGCCGCGAGGCGAACACCAGCGGTATCCCGGTGTCCTCGGCCTCCTGGCACCAGCAGGCGGTCTGGATGGCCATGCGCCCCAACCGCTCGATGCGGCGCCGTTGCATGGCGGGAACCTCCTGCAGCGCGGGCGTTTCGGTCCCCGAGGGTACCCACGGCGCCGAGGCCCATGCGCGCCATGCATCCCGATCCACCAGACCCGGCGCCCATGCGGCCCATTGCTTGACTGAAAAGCCGATCATCCCGCGCGCACCGCTCCGTCGAATTCCGTGTGCGCTATTTCACCCGCATGCCCGGATGTTCGCCAGTCGTAAAAATTTTCGTAACGGATGCTTGCGCATCGGAAAGAGGCTGGCTATTATTTCGCTCCTGCCAGCACGTGGGGCCATAGCTCAGCTGGGAGAGCGCCTGCATGGCATGCAGGAGGTCGGCGGTTCGATCCCGCCTGGCTCCACCAACTTCCGGACAATAGGCCGTCCGGAAAGAAGATCTGGCAACACTTTCGTGTGTCCCCATCGTCTAGAGGCCTAGGACATTACCCTTTCACGGTAGCGACCGGGGTTCGAATCCCCGTGGGGACGCCACTTATCTTGAAGGCCCGGGAAACCGGGCCTCTTTTTTTGCCTCGCACGTTCGTAACCCTGCTTTCGCAGACATTTACAAGAATCTCACCACCTCCCGCGTAGAACCTTGGGCAGCCCATGCCGACCCGCGCGGTCGCGCATGCCAACAGATGGTGTGGTCGAAGCTGGTTCCCCTTCGTGGAGCTGCCGTCATGACGCACGATGCCCTCGCCGACGAACTCGTCTCGCAACTGCCGCTCCATCGCGATACGCGATGGACGGCGGGCTCGCTGGGGCTGGATGAGGCGGCCTTCGATGCGGTCGCACAGCGGCTGCTGGAACTGGAAACACAGGGTGCGATCGACGTGATGAACATGAGCCGCGACGCCCGCAACGGCCTGCGCCGGCTCAATGCCATCCGCTTCGTGCGCGTGGCCTGAGCGGCCGGACTGCGCGCGGAATCAGGCGACGTCGCGCACGAATCCGGCCGGATGCAGGGTCGCCACGCCATGCCCCTGCTCGGCCAGGTACTCCAGCCATTTGCCGAGAAAGGTATTCATCCGCATGCGGTGGCTGATGACCTCGGCCGGCGGCGGATACAGGCCGATGACGTCCTGCCAGCGACGGCCCACATAGCAGTGCGTGGCTTCGGCCTGGTGCGCGTCGCGGTAGAGCCGCACGAAGGCCGAGGGGTCGGGCTCGCCGGTGAGCGGGTCGCACAGGTCGTAGGTCAGCCGCAGTTCCACCGTGTAGCGGTGCGTCTCGATCACGTCCAGGCGCAGGTCCAGGCCGTCGCCGACGCTGGACAGGTAACTGCCCGCCTGCAGGTGCTCGGGCGCGAACAGGCGCGAGAGCCGCGCATGGTTCTCCGCATACAGCGCCATCAGCCAGCCGAAACGGCTCAGCCGGGGAATGCGTGCGGTGCGTGCGAGGGCCTGGGACATGGCCCGATCCTACACGGGGAATTCCCTGCGCGGCAGCATTGACGCGCAGCATCGTGCGGCCTAAGTTAAGGATCTGCCGCCCGTGGATTTCCGGGCCCGCGCCGCACCCTCCCCGCTCAGTACATCTCGCGCTGCAGGCCCAGCGTGGAGAGGACCTTGCTCGAGATCTCCTCGATGGACTTGTTGGTGGTGCTGAGCGTGGGCAGGCGTTCCACCTGGAACATCGCCTCGGCCGCGGCCACTTCGCGCCTGCAGGTTTCCATCTTCGCGTAGCTGGAGTTCGGCCGGCGTTCCTGCCGGATCTGGTGCAGGCGCTCCGGATCGATGGTCAGCGCGAACAGCTTTCGACGGTAGGGACGCAGGCGCACGGGCAGGCGGTCGGTTTCCAGGTCGCCATCGGTCAGCGGATAGTTGGCTGCGCGGATGCCGTAGTGCAAAGCGAGGTAGACGCAGGTAGGCGTCTTGCCGGCGCGCGACACCGCCACCAGGATCACGTCGGCCTCGTCGTAACTCACCGCCATGCCATCGTCGTGGGTCAACGCGAAGTTCATCGCGTTGATGCGGCGGTGGTAGGTCTCGAAGTCGACCAGACCATGCGCCTGGCCCACGCGCGACTGGCGCTGCTCGCCCAGTTCGCGCTCCAGCGGCTCGATGAAGGGCGCGAACACGTCCAGCACCAGCGCACCGCTCTCGGCGATCAGGGCGCTCAGGGTCGGATCCACGCAGGAGCTCACCACGATCGGGCGCGCGCCCAGCCGCTCGCCGGTGCGACGGATGCGGTCCGCAGCGTCCCGGGCCTTCTCTTCGTCGTCCACGAAGGACAGCCGGTCGGTCTGGAACCGCATTCCCGCGAACTGGGTCAGCAGGCTGTGGCCGATGGTCTCGGCCGTGATACCGGTGCCATCGGACACATAGAACACCGGGCGCAGTTCAGACATGGCCACTTTCCCCCTGCTTCACCATGGAAACCCCTGTCAAATCAAGCTTGTCTGCAATTGGTATGCACTGCATCATATCGCTTCTTCCCCCTAGACACGGCCCCACGCCGGCGGTCCTCGGCGCGGTGCGGTCCATTTCGGAGCAATGCGCTTGAACGAGAACATCCTGTGGCTGCACGAGCTGCGCCTGGCCGACCTGGCCCGCGTGGGCGGCAAGAATTCGTCGCTGGGCGAGATGATCGGCCACCTGGCCAACCTGGGCGTCTCGGTGCCCGGCGGCTACGCGACCACGGCCGAGGCGTTCAAGGCGTTCATCGCGCACAACGACCTCTCCAAGCGC
The DNA here is from genome assembly GCF_010093385.1 of Pseudoxanthomonas mexicana. GTDB lineage: Bacteria > Pseudomonadota > Gammaproteobacteria > Xanthomonadales > Xanthomonadaceae > Pseudoxanthomonas_A > Pseudoxanthomonas_A mexicana. The sequence continues at coordinate 24,692 of NZ_PDWV01000020.1, read as the reverse complement.
ATCTTCGACAAGCTCGCCACGCTGGACGTGGAAGACGTGCCCGCCCTGACCGCGGCCGGCAAGGAAATCCGCGGCTGGGTGATAGACGCGCCCCTGCAGCCGGATCTGGATGCCGACATCCGTAGCGCCTACGCGAAGCTCTGCGCCGAGAACGGCGGCGGCGACGTGGCCGTGGCCGTGCGTTCCTCCGCGACAGCCGAAGACCTGCCCGATGCCAGCTTCGCCGGCCAGCAGGAGACGTTCCTCAACGTCACCGGTGCCGACGATGTCGTGCACAAGGTCAAGGAAGTCTTCGCCAGCCTCTACAACGACCGTGCCATCGCCTACCGCGTGCACCACGGGTTCAAGCACGAGGACGTGTTCCTGTCCGCCGGCGTGCAGCTGATGGTGCGCTCGGGCGTGGGCGCGTCCGGCGTGCTGTTCACGCTGGACACCGAATCCGGCTTCCGCGACGTGGTGTTCGTCACCTCCAGCTTCGGCCTGGGCGAGATGGTCGTGCAGGGCGCGGTGAACCCGGACGAGTTCTACGTCTACAAGCCCACCCTCAAGCAGGGCAAGCCGGCGATCCTGCGCCGTTCGCTGGGCAGCAAGGCGCTGCGCATGGTGTATTCGGACGTGCCGGGCGAGCGCGTGCGCACCGAGGACACGCCCGCGGAACTCCGCAACACGTTCTCCATCACCGATGCCGACGTGCACGAACTGGCGAAACAGGCGCTGGTCATCGAACAGCACTACGGCCGTCCCATGGACATCGAATGGGCGAAGGATGGCGTGACGGGCAGGCTGTTCATCGTGCAGGCGCGTCCGGAGACGGTGAAGTCGCGTGCCAAGGCCACGCAGATCGAGCGCTATGCGCTGGAGAAGCGGGGCCAGGTGGTCGCCGAAGGCCGTGCCATCGGCCAGAAGATCGGCAGTGGCGTGGCCCGCGTGGTGCGCTCGCTGGACGACATGAACCGCGTGCAGCCCGGCGACGTGCTGGTGGCCGACATGACCGATCCCGACTGGGAACCGGTGATGAAGCGTGCCAGCGCCATCGTCACCAACCGCGGCGGCCGTACGTGCCACGCCGCCATCATCGCGCGCGAACTGGGCGTGCCGGCGGTGGTCGGCACCGGCAACGCGCTGGACCACATCACTGACGGCACCGAAGTGACCGTGAGCTGCGCCGAAGGCGATACCGGCTTCATCTACGCTGGCGCCCTGCCCTTCGAGCGCACCACCACCGATCTGGCCGCCATGCCGGCGGCGCCGCTGAAGATCATGATGAACGTGGCCAACCCGGAGCGGGCGTTCGACTTCGGCCAGCTGCCCAATGCCGGCATCGGCCTGGCGCGCCTGGAAATGATCATCGCCAGCCACATCGGCGTGCATCCGCTCGCCCTGCTGGAGTATGACCGCCAGGAGCCGGACGTGCGCAGGAAGATCGATGCCAAGACCGCTGGCTACGCCGATCCGGTGAGTTTCTATGTGGACCGCCTGGCCGAAGGCATCGCCACCATCACCGCTTCGGTCGCACCGAATCCCGTCATCGTGCGCCTGTCGGACTTCAAGTCCAACGAATACGCCAACCTGATCGGCGGCAGCCGCTATGAGCCGCACGAAGAGAACCCGATGATCGGCTTCCGCGGCGCCAGCCGCTACGTCGACCCGTCGTTCGAACCCGCCTTCGCGCTGGAATGCCAAGCCGTGCGCCGCGTGCGCGACGAGATGGGGCTGGACAACCTGTGGGTAATGATCCCGTTCGTACGCACGCTGGAGGAAGGCCGCAAGGTCATCGACGTGCTGGCCAAGCACGGCCTGCGCCAGGGCGAGAACGGACTCAAGATCATCATGATGTGCGAAGTGCCGTCGAACGCGCTGCTCGCCGAGGAATTTCTCGACATCTTCGACGGCTTCTCGATCGGATCGAACGACCTGACCCAGCTGACCCTGGGACTGGACCGCGACTCGTCCATCGTCGCCAACCTGTTCGACGAACGGAATCCGGCCGTCAAGAAGATGCTGTCGATGGCCATCAAGGCCGCGCGCGCCAAGGGCAAGTACATCGGCATCTGCGGTCAGGGCCCCAGCGACCACCCGGACCTGGCGGAATGGCTGATGGCCGAGGGCATCGAATCGGTGTCGCTGAATCCCGATACGGTGGTCGACACCTGGCTGCGCCTGGCGAAGACCAAGGCCGGCTGACGTCGCACGCAACCGCCTTCACGCGAAGGCGGTTACCATCACCGCATGCCACTGCACGCCCCTGACGGGGCGTGCTTCATTTCCGGAAGCCCGATGTCCACCCCTGCCAAGACTCCGCCCGTCCTGCCCGACATCCCCACCGAGCCCGCCGCCTTCATGCAGGAACTGCGCGGCATCGACTGGCTGCAGTTGCTGGAGACCTGGGGCCTGAAGCTGCTGGCCGCCGTCGTCATCTTCCTGGTCGGCATGTGGCTGGCCAAGCGCCTGAGCGCCGGCCTGGAACGCGTGCTGGGACGTACCCACGCGGACGCCACGCTGGGCGGTTTCCTGCGTCGCGCCAGCTACGCCGCGATGATGGTGCTGGTGATCATCACCGCGCTCACGTCGCTGGGCGTGAATCCCACCTCGCTGCTGGCCGTACTGGGCGCCGCCGGCCTGGCGGTGGGCCTGGCCCTGAAGGACTCGCTGTCCAACATCGCCTCGGGCGTGATGCTGATCGTGCTGCGTCCGTTCCGCGACGGCGACTACGTGCAGGCGGCCGGACTGGAGGGCATCATCGAGGAGGTCCGCATTTTCCAGACCCGGATGCGCACGCTCGCCACCCGCCTGATCGTGCTGCCCAACAGCCTGATCACCACCGCACCGATCATCAATTTCCCCGCCAAGCCGCACCGCCGGATCGACATCCCCGTGGGCGTGGGCTACGACGACGACCTCAAGCAGGCCAAGGCCGTCCTGCTGAAACTGGCGAACGATCACCCGTTGGTGCTGGACGAACCGGCGCCCAGCGTGATCGTCAGCAAGCTGAGCGAAAGCAGCGTCGACCTCATCCTGCTCGCCTGGACGAAGACCAAGGATTTCGGCGAGACCAGGAGCGATCTCACCGAAGCCGTGCGCACCGAGATCATCGGCAACGGCCTGAACATCCCGTACCCGCAGCGCGACCTGCACGTGTACCACCACAACGGCGACGGCACGCCGCTGACCGACATCATCACCAGGGGCGTCGCCGACGACGGCGACGTAGCCAAGCCTGCCACGTAACGTGCGCCGGGCGCGGGACGCGCGACGATGGGTGGTTCCGCAGGGTCGTGCGCACGGCGCACGCTACGTCATTCGCCGGCCAGTGCCGCCAGGTGCCTACGGTAGTGGCGAAGTTCCTCGATCGAGTCGCGCACGTCGCTCAGGGCAGTGTGGCTGGCCTGCTTGCGCACGCCCTCCAGCACCTGCGGCGCCCAGCGGCGGGCCAGTTCCTTGAGGGGACTGACATCCAGGTTGCGGTAGTGGAAGTACTTCTCAAGCCGCGGCATCAGCCGGTGCAGGAAACGGCGGTCCTGGCAGATCGAATTGCCGCACATCGGCGAGGCGCCGGCCGGCACCCATTCGGCGAGGAATGCGACCGTCTGCGCCTCGGCCTGGCCCAGCGTCACCCCGCTCTCCACCACCCGCGTCCACAGGCCCGACTTGCCATGCTGGTTGCGGTTCCAGTCGTCCATGGCCTCCAGCACGGCCACCGGGTGGGCGATGGCGAATTCCGGCCCTTCGGCCAGCACGTTCAACCTGGAATCGGTGACCACCGTGGCGATTTCGAGGATGGAATCGCGGTCGGTATCGAGCCCGGTCATTTCCAGGTCGATCCAGATCAGGCGGTCGTTATGCGCGTTGTGCGAGGTCATGCAGCGGTCCGTGACGGAAGAAGAGCCCGGGAATCCACGCCGGGAATGCGGACGAACCGCATCATGTCATCATACGCAGACCTTCCCCGCGACCGGCCCATGACTCCTTCCCCCGACCACCCCGTGCTCACCGCGATGCTGGCCCCGGCGTTCTTCCGGACGGCGACCGCCTCGCTGCTGCTTTCCGCCAACAACCGCCTGGCACGCATCATCGACCGCGCACGCACCCTCTTGCGCGAACTGGCGGACGTGGAAGAAGAGTCGGAACGCTCGCTGCTGGAAAAGCGCATCGCCCTGCAGCGTCAGCGCAGCCTGATCATCCTGCGCGCGGGCCAGCTGTTGTACGGTGCCATCAGCTGCTTCGTCGGCACCAGCCTGGCGGTCGCAGTGGATACATTCACCGGCCACCGGCTCGGTTCAGTCCCCACCTGGTTGGCCGCGGTCGGCGTTGTCGCGATGCTGGCGGCCAGCCTGCTGCTGGCGCGCGAATCCACGCTGGCGGTGACCGCCATCAACGAAGAGATGGACCACCGCAAGGTGAAGCGCAAGGCGCCCCCGTCGACCGGCTAGACCAACGGGCGGCCGCGCTTGGCGCGAAAGTAGTTGGTCAGGCGGCGCCCGGCTTCGTCGCCCAACACGCCCCCGACGACCTCGACGCGATGGTTGTGCCGGGGGTCGGCGATCAGGTCGAACACGCTGCCGCACGCGCCCGTCTTCGGATCGGAGGCGCCATACACCACGCGCGCGACCCGCGCGTGCACCAGCGCCATCGCGCACATGGCGCAGGGCTCCAGCGTCACGTAGAGGGTGCAGCCCACCAGGCGATGGTTGCCCAGCACCCGCCCCGCCTCGCGCATGGCGACGATCTCGGCGTGGGCCGTGGGGTCATGGTCGGCGATGTTGCGGTTCCAGCCCTCGCCCAGCACCTGTCGGTCGGCACCGACCAGGACGGCGCCTACCGGGATCTCATCGAATTCGCGCTCGGCCCGGTCCGCCAGCGCGAAGGCGTGGCGCATCCACTGCTCGTCGTCCAGACCGGCCATCACTCCCACTCGATTGTCATCAAGAGAAAAATATCTTTTCACATCAACATGTTACTTATGTCCATTTTCCTAATGCCATGATAAATACCATGTGACGCCAAGGCAGATTGAGTTAGCCACCATCGGATGCGGTCCAACCTCCGGCCTTGCGCCGCTTCTCCCGCTCGGCGTCGGCCAAGTCGCCGGGCCACCCCGCCAACTCTTCATTGGTGAGGCCCGCCAGGATTTGCGGCAGGTTCATGGTCCGGTGTGGAGGGGGCGGCAGGTCATTGGACGGCGGGCCGTCGGTTATGAAACATGGCTCGGTTTGGTTGTCCTGGTGCAGCTTCGTCATTCTCTTTCCTCTTGGCGTTCATTTGGCCTGCGGCCAGGGCAAATCAAGCGCGCGACGGCCTTGCCGAAAACGAACATTGCGCAACAAGGCTATCTCCCGCGACCCCGCGGGCGTGCCTGCCATGCTTCCTCGACCAATTCCGGGGTGATAGCTTCCCGAAGCACGCGCAGTGCGTTGTCGGAATACCTCGGGTGTTTTTGAGACCCGAACTCAAACACCATGACGTTGGCTTGATCTTCGTCTATACGCAGGAAGTCGCGGACAGCCTTGGCCTTATTGATTGTCAACCCCAGCTTTTCCGCCAACGCACTCGGACTCCAGTGGTATTTTTTCTGGAGATCTACGTCGCGGATAGCCGCCGCACCCTCTGGGTCATCACCCGACACGAAGCGAACCGCTGGAGCGTCTGCGGCTCGGGTGATTCGGACTCGAATCGTCGGACCGTCTCCTTCAATGTTCGTTGCTAGGGTCATCAATCGTGGAAATACCTGCTCCACGGGAGTGTCGTCTTTGATCGCCTCTTCAATTCGATCCAGATCTCGTTTGGAAACTGCAACCTCTTCACTGACATGGGCTTCCATCGCCAGGAGTGCCGTGATTCGGCCTCTAGCCTCGTCTCTCGCCCTTCGGCCCGGAGCAAGCAGGTCTCTAATCTGTGCGTATTCCCGATTCACCAGCATTAAGAAATCAGGCAGCGGTTGGGTAGACAGAGGCAGAACCCGTACCGGAAGGTTATCTGCGATCGTGTCCTGGAAGTGCGCTGTCAGGATTTCATCCAACACCGTTATCAACGCCCTCGCGTTGATGTAGAGAGCGTCTTCGGGAACCACGATCATCCAGTGCTGGGCTTGGTCACGCAGCGCGTCGACGACTCGGATAGCCCCAGCTTGTGATGCGCTCATCCACCCTTTGGACTGAGCAATGTTCAACGCCTTCTCGATACCAATCGAGGTTCCCTTTTCTTTGTCAAAGACGTCCTGCCCCTTCTGAACCAACAACGCCTTAGCCAACATTTCGCTCGCGTGCTGAAGCATAAGAAGGACTGTTTCCGGCCTCCCATCGTCGTCGTGGTTATTGAATGCCTCCAACCCACGCTTTAACGAAGCTATAGCCTTGGCCTTCAGCGTCTTGGCTTCCCTCTTCAGCTTCATAATTGCTCCAATCTTTGGCTAATTTCAGACGAACGGGGCGGCGGAGGTGAGTTCGATCTACGTCACCTTCACCAGCTTCGCAGCCTTGGGGTCGTAAACGTAGCCGGTGATGCTGCCATCCTTGATGCGCGCGACGGCCTCGTCGATCACGAACAGCGGAACGAGAAACCATTCCTCAGGCTGCACGGGGTGACCGAAGCGGTCATTGATGGTGATGTTCAACCGCGCGGGCGCGAACAGCCTGTGGAACAGGTTTTCCATCCGGGTGCGGTTGATGCCCGCGAGCTTGTAGGTCGCTACCACTTCGACCTTCGCCAGCAGGTAGGTGGAGTCGTGCTCGGCGTTGGCAATGCGCGTCTCCACCCTGCCGCCGGTCACGCCCATCTTGTGGATGATGTCGCGGTGCTGCGCGACATAGGGATGATCGGAGAGGGAGCGCAGGACGTAGATGGTGCCGCTTTCGACATCATCGGCCTCAAGCTCCCCACCGAAGGAGAGTTGCCCACTCTCGGGCGAGGCCAGCCGTCGCGCGGCGGGGTCGTTGTAGAAAGCGCGCTGGAGCGAGCGCAGCAGCAGATTGCTTTCGGTGCCGTTGGAGAAGATGAGGCGCAGGCGGCGGTCCACTTCCCCGGCGGTGGTTTTCAGCGGTTCGCCGACCTCTGCGACGTAGAGCGTGATTCCATCGAGAACGAAAAAGGCCCCGGCCTCAATCGCGCGGCGGCCCGCCTCTATGGGCTGGGACTGGCGCAAGCCGGTCTTGACTTCCGTCCCTACGCGCTCGAACAGTGGCTTGAACGCCTCGAAGTCCTCGCACAGCTTGCGATCCGCGATCTCCTCGGCGGCGCGCTTGTCGGCGCTGGTGCGGACATGGCGCAGGACCGTGATGTCGTCCGCGTCGGCCACGCCCGCCAGCTCGGCGGCCAGGTCGTCGATGTCGATGTTTTCCTCCGCCAGAGCGGCAGCGGCTGGCGCGGCGGCAAGCAAGCCCTGATGATCCAGCGGCTCCAGCAGGGCGCGGCAGTCCGGGAGCGCACGCAATCGGTCCAGGCGCACGGCGTATAGGCGCTCGAATATGTCGCGATCCTCACCGTGCTGCGGCGCACGCCCGTGCTGCTCTGTGAAGCGTTGGATTTCCTCGAAGCCAGCGATGACACGCTCCTCGCTGGCCGGCCGCCCGGCCTTCTTCTCAGGCGGTGCGAACTCGGCAAGCTCCGCAGCGAGTTCGTCAAGATCGGACTTACTCATAGCGTCCCTCCGCCTTGAAGCGCATAAAGGCGGCCGCGCCTTCGGCCATGCGTCGCTCCCAGGCATCCTGGGAATCGAGCGCCGGAATGCGGCCGCGTTCCTTCTTGAACTGGACAGCCCGAACGGCCATCTCCTTCGCCTCGTCCGGCGTCAGGCTCGTGCGCTTGGCCGAGATGGCCGCCGCGACCTGCTTCAAGCTGTCCTCGCTCATGGTCTTGGCAAGGATGGCGTAGGCTTCGCCGAAGGGGTTGATGCGGTCGATCAGGTCGATGTCCAACTCGCGCACGTCCATCGCGAAGCGGCGCACGCCGTCGATCAGCGCGGTGTTGGGCGACCCATCGCTCTCGCCTTCGGTGACAAGCCGCTTGGCCTGCTGCGTGAGGTTCAGGGCCGCGATGGCGTGCTGGCGCACGGCTTCCTGATCTTCGGCGTCAAGCTCGGGATACTTGTCCTTGATGATCTTGCCCATGCGAACCTGCGTCAGCTCCTCGGGCACCAACTCCTCATCGAACAGGCCGCGCTCGATGGTGGGCTTGTCCTGCACGAAGGCCGCGATGACTTCGTTCAGGTCTTCCTGACAGATTCGCGCCGCTTCCCTGCTCTTGGGCTCGGCGAGGCCCTTGATCTCGATCTGGTAAGCCCCTGTCTGCTCATTGACACCGACATTGCAACGGTCCGCGACGTAGCCACCCTCGCCGTAGTTAAATCCCGGCGTTGGGCCGCTGTCGGGGTTCTTGGGCTTGAACTCGAAGCGCGGAGCAAGAACCTGCTCCATCAGCAGGCTGGCTGCGATGGCCTTCAACGTATCGTTGACGGCCTCGGTGACAGCTTCCTCGGCCGCGTCGGGCTCCGCGATCAGGTTGGTGAACCTCGCGCGGGTCTTGCCGGGCGCGTCGCGGGTTGCACGGCCGATGATCTGCACGATCTCCGTCAGGCTGGCGCGGTAACCCACGGTCAGGGCGTGTTCGCACCAAATCCAGTCGAAGCCCTCCTTCGCCATGCCCAACGCGATGATGATGTCCACATGGTCGCGGTTGTTCTTCTGTGCCGGGTCTTTGAGTGACGCGGACACGCGGTCGCGCTTGGCGGCATCGTCATCGACGAGATCAGCAATCCGCAGCACCCGGCCATCGGGACGCTTGACGAGCTGGAAGCCGGTGGCGGCGTCGATGCCTTGCCACTCCCCCAGCGCCTCGATGATGTGCTCCACTTCCCGCATCTTGTCTTTCGTGCTCTCGCGCGAATTGACGTTGGGGATGTGGATGATGGTTTTCTCGGCGGGATCGAGGACATTGAGGATGTCATCAACGTAAGGCCCGCTGTAGAAGAAGTAGCCGATGTCGAGTTGCTTGAGGTACTCGTAGCCGTTGAGCTGCTCGTAGTAGGTGTAGGTGACGGTATCGAACTTCGACTCGTCCTGCGGTGCGAGCACGGCCTCGGCGTCGCCACGGAAGTAGGAGCCGGTCATGGCAACGATGTGCGTCTTGCCCCGCGCGAAGAACTGCCCCAGGTGCAAGCCGAGTTTGTTGTCCGGGTTGGCTGAAACATGGTGGAACTCATCGACCGCGATCAGGCGGTCGTCGAACGCCTCCACGCCATAGGCATCGACCGCGAAGCGGAAGGTTGCATGGGTGCAGACCAGCACCTTGTCGTCGCATTCAAGGAATGCGCCCAGCGCCTTGACCTTGCCGCCGTTATCGTTGCCTGGCGCGTTGCACAGGTTCCACTTGGGTTCGACCTGCCAGTCGGACCAGAAGCCGTACTTCGACAGCGACTCGTCGTTGAAGCTGGCGCCAATGGACTTCTCGGGCACGACGATGATGGCCTGCTTGATGCCCTGGTTCTTGAGCTTGTCGAGTGCCACGAACATCAACGCACGGCTCTTGCCCGATGCGGGTGGCGATTTGATGAGCAGGTATTGCTCGCCCCGCTTCTCGTAGGCCCGCTCCTGCATGGGCCGCATCCCAAGCGCATTGGCCTTGGTCGACGCGCCGTTACGGACATACGTGACTGAAACAGACGGTACCGGCTTGATCTTGTCGCTCATGCTTTCTTTTCCCACGGTACTTTCTCTGATTGGGTCGCGTACTTCGCCGTCAACCGACTGGTATAGGTATCGTCGTAACTGCACAAAGCCAGCAAAGACAACTCCAAGTACCAGAGGCTCAACCTCCATGCGTCAAAGAAGCAATTGGAAACCTGCTTCTTGCTGGCCGGATGAACCAACTCGTTACGAATGTCTGTCATCGCATGTGGCGCATCCACCCACTTGAAGCCTGGTGCAACCTTCTGAATTTCAGGCGTCGACACACCAATATCGAGAGGAATATTCAAACTGGAAAACAATAGTCGCAAGCGATCAGACGCCTTTAACCGATCAAGCCCTTCTGGCGAGATCATCTTCTTGTCAACGACTAGGTAGTGATGTGCCAATCGTTCCAAGGCAGACTGCGCCAGAATGATGGCCGCATCGATCCCCGGCGAGCCGCCACTCGTGTTGGCCTGCGCATACCAGTAGATGGCCGAGCGCAGACAGTCCTTCCATTCCTCCGACTGCTGCCAGCGCTTTGCGAACAACGGGAACAGGTGTTCAGCCTGACTCGCCTTGAATGGGTTGAACCACGTATAAGGTGGATTACTGATGCGTGGGGAAGCAAACGTCGCCCAAGTCATCTCGCCTACTGCATCGAAACCCACACCACATACGGGCCAGCATCGCCCGCCCTTGACGAACGAAAGAAAGTTGGCAAGCAGAAAACATTGCTCGCTGGCATCTTCACCGCAAAACGGCTCACCATCCTTGCGCTCCATCTTCACTACATGAGTCAGGAAACAGCCGCCTTCGTTCTTGATCCGATTCCAAGCGGCGCGTGTAGCATCCTCGGGGAGCTCCTGAAGGGAAATTTTCCATTCTTCAGATTCCAGCACCAATAAAGCACATCCAAGAGGGGCAACTCCCTGATGCTGGCCTCCTCGGAAATCTGGAAAATTGAACAGGTGAAAGATCGCAGCAACTGAAGTTTTCGACTGCATGTCGCACAGCACCACTGGCTCGGATTCAGGGTGCCAATCCAATTCCAAAGCGTCAGCATTTGCCTTCCAGCGCCCCTTGAACCCAACAATCTTTTGACCATTGAACGAAAACGATGACTCAATCGAATCGTCGAAGAAGAAAGGAAATTCCTGCCCCCCGGTCATCGGGGTCTTTGCATGGAAGACCACACGCGGAGCAGGTGCAAAGCGCAGCAACAGCTCAGCCTCACCGGAAAAGTGGTCATCGCGTATGCACACTTCCGCCCCACCTCGAAGCAGGACAACGGGATCTAAGGCGGAAGAAAAATCATATGCCGGCTGAACGGGATCGGGGCGGCTCATGCCTTCCTCCTCACGACCTTCTTCGCCGGGGCCACCTTCACGGCCTCAGCCGTCATCTTGGTATAGAGGTCAAACAGCTTTTCCAGCCGCTCGGTGTCGTTCTTGAAGCGCCGACCGATGTAGATGCGCTCCAGCACTTCGTCATTGCGATCATGCGCGGCACGCAGATCGGCAGGCATCTTCTCAGGATCGTAGAGGTCGGCGATAGTGGCCGGGAAATGACGTTCGCGCGCCAGCAGGATGTCCTCGGCACAGCGTGTCAGGTCTGCCTTGTTCTTGTCGGTCAGTGCCGGGATTGGAAAGGCGTTCCAACCCATAGTGTTCGAGTACCGCAATCGCGTCTCTAGCTGCCCACAAACAGTCTTGACCCAAATCATGTGCAACCGTGACGCAATGAGGGCGATGTTCCAGAGGGCGGCGTCATACAAGGCAAAGGCGTTGTCCGAGATGATCGAGTGTGAAGATAGAAGTCCAACTGGAAGGTAAGGGCGCGACTCCGATGTGACCTTCGGAACAACAATTGAGTAGTCATTGCCTCGCCCCTGAATCTGGCGAAAGCGATGTGGTCGCTCGGCGTACGCCCGTGTTGATTCGGCATCGCTCGCTGCGCGCATTGCACGTACAGCTTGCAAGCGTCTTTGAACAAAGGACGATGATTCCACCCTCTCAACGTCTGAATCTTCAATCCAAAGGCACCTTCTCACAAAACCCTTGACGAACTCCTGCGAGCCGACGAAGTCGAAGATCAAATTAGACAAGAAAGGCTCACGGGCTACTGCCTCATTTGCCTCTTGCATCGACAAGAGTAGATTTCCGCCGTCGGACGGTTTGTTGCCCCACACCATTGCAGCCCTGTCTTGAGGGGGGCGAGAGATCGCCTCAACAATGACATTTGGACCGGGCACAAGATAAGCGTTGATATGCTCTGCATCCTTGGCGATGACAGCGCCACCGTCGCCAACAGTGAAAAGACGACGGATTTTTTCGGCTCGGTTGGAGATACCGACGATGACGACGGTCACTCCCGCGTTGTGAGTGGCGAGATTCGCCCACTTGAAGCTCGTATGGGCAAAGGCAATCTCATGCCCCGTTTGGAAAATTAACGGCCAAAGAATGGGCACCTGCTCGCCTTGGCAAATGGAATTCGTCGCCACGAACGCCGCGACGGCGTTGGTTTGCATGCCGTAGTCCGCAGCCTTGATGAACCAGCCCGCAACATAATCGAGTGACTTCCAGCTTCGCGTGCGACTTCGGAATAGCGCTTCCAAATCGGACTTCTGCTCTGGTGTTTGCCAAGTGAAGCCTAAGTACGGCGGGTTGCCGCAGATGTACGTCTCGCCACCTTCGTTCTCAAAATCTATCTCAGCCTGGTCGAGCGGCGAGCCGAACAAGTCATCGGCCTTCACCTTCACGCCGGTTCCGGTCGGCGGGCAAACGCTCAACCAGTCGAGTCGCAGCGCATTGCCGCAGGTAATCCAGTTTTCGTTGCGTAGGGGTAGGAACTCGGCCAGTGCCAGCTTTTGCCCCCGGTACAGTACGTCACACTGATATTCGGCGATGACCAGCGCAAGGCGGGCGATCTCCGCCGGGAAGTCGCGCAGCTCGATCCCGCGAAAGTTGGTGAGCGGGATTTCTGATGCGCGATCGGGCTCACCACGTCGCCGGTTGATCTCGGCCTCGATAGCGCGCATCTCCTTGTAGGCGATGACAAGGAAGTTTCCCGAACCGCAGGCAGGATCGAAGACCCTGATCCTGGCCATGCGCTTGCGCAGGTTCAGCAACACGCGAGGGTTGTCGCCCGCCTCTTCCAGCTTGGAACGCAGGTCGTCGAGGAACAGCGGGTTCAGTACCTTCAGGATGTTGGGAACGCTCGTGTAGTGCATCCCCAGTTCGCCGCGCTCCTCGTCCTCGGCGACGGCTTGGATCATCGAACCGAAAATGTCAGGGTTGATCTTGGTCCAGTCCAACCCGCCAACGTGCAACAGGTAAGACCGTGCGATCTTGCTAAATCGAGGCACCTCTTCGCCGCCGGAGAACAACTGCCCGTTGACGTAGGGGAAATCTTCAGCCCAACGGGGAATCTTGGCAGCGGCCCGGTCCTCGCGCTTGGTGTTCATGGCGCGGAACAGCGTGGCGATGACTTCGTGCGTGTTCGACGAGTCCTTGGCGCTCATCTGCGCGACGGTTTCGGTGAAGCGCCCCTTGCCGACGAAGATGTCGGTGTCCTCGGCGAAGAAACAGAAGATCAGCCGCGCCATGAATTTGTTCATGTCATGACGACGCTCCGCTGTGCCCCATTCTGGGTTGTCTTTCAGCAGTTCAACGTAAAGGCGGTTCAGGCGACTGGTGGCCCGGATGTCGAAGGCGTTTTCGCTGATCTGACGGACGGTGCTGATGCCGGCTAGTGGCAGGAAGAAGCCGAAGTGATCGGGAAAGTCCTTGAAGGCGCAGGCAACGGTCTCGCCGCTGATCAGGTCTTCGGCCTCGAAGTCCGCGCCGTCTGTGGCGAGGATGAACTTCGCCTTGGCCTTGGCCGTCGCCGGACTGGCCTTGAGGGCGGCCAGCGTCTGCGTCACCTGTCCCGCGTCGCAGGTCAGAATGTGGATGTTGCTGGTCTGGAGAACACCGCCCACGTCGGATTTGTTCGACGCCCCCGCGCGCAGGCGCTTGATGGTCGTCGCCTTGTTGCCGAACGCCTCAAGAAAGGCATAGGGGAACTCTGCACCGTCGAACGGCTGCTCCGCGAGGTCGGTGATGGCTTGTTCGATTTCTACGGCGTTCATGGGCGTGCAGCCCTCTCTCTAAACGATGCCGCCTGGCTGCTGTTCTGCTGGGTGCTCATGTCTTGTCCTGCGTTTTCTCGGCTATCTGCGCGGCAATCCAGCGATCCAGTTCGCTGCGACGAAACCGCCAGTCCCGCCCAGCTTGAATCCCGGGATCTCCCCCTGCTGGGCCAGCCGGTACACGGTCTTCTTCCCTGCCTTGAGGTAGACCGCCCCTTCATCCAGCGTGAGAATTTCGCTATCGGGTTGGTTCATGTCAGGCGGCTCGCTTGGTGTCGCGCGGCGAAGTTTTCCAAAGTTGGGTCAAGTTTACCCTTCAACCACTTACGCAGTCTTGCAAGCCACTGGCCCGAACTTAGGCGGGAGCGGGATTTCGGCTACCTGTACGAGGGTGCTTTAGGCCGGATCGCGTGAATCGGACCCATAAGCCGCATCAGCGTCCTCCGTCCTGAACCCACGATCCCGTATGAACTGCGCACCGAACTGACCTTTGAGGAAGGCCAACGAGTGCGCAGGCAGCTCGGCCAGTGCCAGCCATGCCCATGCGGCTTCTTCATCACCGGCGTGGTCGGCAGCACGGGATTCCGCCATCAAGATCGCGTTCTCCGACATGCCGCCAGCTCGCCGCCGCGTGCGGTCTTCTTCGGTCATGTAGCTTTTTGGTTTGGTGCTCATCAACGCTCTCCGAACTTCAAGGCTTGAACGGCGGCTGTGGAAGCAGGCGAGCCTGCGCGATGGGACTGTAGCCGCAAGGTGAAGCGCACCCAAGTGTCAGAGCCACCACGTTCAATCACCACGCACCACGCGCCCCATGACGTCCAGGACGCGGGTTTGCAGGGCGCGGAACTCGATCATGAGGCTTTCGACCTCCACTGGACGTGCGCCCTGCCCGCGTTTCTCGGCCAGCCAGAGTTTCAGCAGGCCCGCCACCCGGCCAAGGTCGCCGTTGACGTGCCCGAGGTCGGCCACCGCTTTCAGGTCAACCGCTGACCGCACCGGCTGGTTAAGGCCTACCGCTCGCAGGTAGCCCGAGTTGGACAAGCCGGCCTGTGCAGCCAGGTCGGCAATGGTCGCTTCTTCCTCTGGTGTCACCCACACCTCTATGCGCCGCCCACGCGGCCGCCCACCCCGCACCTTGGGAGGCAGGGCGGCCGGCTCTTTCGGGGGGCGCTGGGGCAGCTTTGGCATCGCTTGGCTCGTTCGGCTTAGGGCTTGGTCGCGGCAGCGACGGTCAGCCTCGCAGAGCAAGATTCCGTCGAACCGAAGGCGAGTAAGGGGCGGTGGTGGACAGGTGCGGGCGCAGCCCGTACCGGTACAACACACATCTTGCCGTCACTTACGACGCAAAGTAGTGCAATTGAATGCAAGAGGTTCTTTCTTTTCAGCCAATTGCATTGAATTGCGCTCTCTTGCGCAAAATTGCGCTTGCGGCCGTCGATTAACCGCTGAATTGCCTTGTTTTGCATAAAGTTGCCTAAAAAACACCGCTTCCACGAAAGTTCAGCCAGCCCAAATGCTGCGCGCTGTCCATGTTGTCCACAGCCGCAATGCGTTAAAGAGCTTTTAAAGTTAAAAAAGCAGTTAAAGCGCGCGCGCGTTACACTTTTTGAAAGCCTTGTGCCGCAAGGGTTTGAGGGGTGGTTGCGTTCCTGAAAGCACGAAGTGACCGTTCCTGAAAGCACGTGTCTGGTGTTCCTAAAAGCACGTGGCTATCCACAGAAAGCGTTCCTGAAAGCACGTGGCTATCCACAGGTCAGAGCTGCCTCTTGGGCTTCCTCGCGACAACCCTCTTGTGAGCCGTCAGCGTGGCATGTGGCCGTCCGGTCTGAATGTCGCAGGCCTCCGCCCTCCGGCCCTTGGGGCCGATGGCATAGATTGTCACCACGTCCCGTTCCACATCGAAGGCCATCAGGTAGTCTGGCAACCCACCACTCTCCGCCAACGTTTTCACGTCAAAGCGGAATCGACGCAGCGACGCCATGCTGCCGCTCTTTTGGTGCAGAACCGTCATCGAGACGCGCCAACGCGATTGCGAACCGCAATGCTTGCGGGCCAATGTAATGACCCAGCACTTCCTGCACAGGTTAGGCCGCTAAAGCGTATGCCTCGGCGGGTGTCTTCATGCCCAGCGCCTGATGCGGCCGCCGGTGGTTGTAGAACTGGATCCAGTCGCCGATCACGCGCATCGCATGCTGTTGGCTTTCGAAGCGGTGCCGGTGTGCGCATTGCTCCTTCAGTGTCCGGATGACGCGTTCGACCATGCCGTTCTGCTGTGGACAGTGCGGGGTGATGAATTCCTGCCGCAATCCGTAGCTGCGCACTAGGCGCGTGTAGTGGCGGCTGGTGAAGACCAGTCCGTTATCCGAGCGCAGCAGGAACGGTTCGGGAACGCGGCCGAGCGTACCGAAGCGCGTGATCAACGCCTGCTCCAAAGCCGCTGCTGCCGTCGTCGCACGGCCGGTTCGCGACAGATGCCATCCCAGCAGTTGGCGGGTGTGGCAGTCGATCACCAGCGCCAATGTGAGCCAACCATCACGGCCGCCCCAGATCCGGCACAGATCGGTCGCCCAACGCTGGTTCGGCGCCGAGGCCACCGAGGGCAGTGCTTGGATGCGGGGACGCATACCCACAGCGCGTTTGCGCACCTGCCAGCCCATCAACTGGAAGATCCGTTGCACCGTGTTCTTGTTCATGCCCAGCCATCCGGCGACCGTGCGATAGCCAAACGAAGGTTCGGCCTCGATCAGTTGCTTGATCGGGCCGGCCAGCCCCGGCCGCGCCGCCGGTGCAGTTCTCACTGGCCGGTAGTAAACCGTCCGACGCGGCACGTCGAACCAGCGGCACAACTGCGACATCGAGACCGCCACGCCGTCATTGCGCAGTCCCTGCTGGATCGTGACCATCAGGTCTCGTCCTTGCCCAGCAGGGACGCCAATTTTTTTCGTGCACGTAGCTCCAGCATCGCCTCGCCATACGCCTCCTGCAGATCCTTGAGCTGCCGCTCATACTGCTCGCGCACGTCCTCCGGCTTGGCACGCAGCGCGTTCTCCATCCCGCGCTTCCCGTCATCGACCCAGCTCTCGATCTCTGATGGCGGCAAGTCGAACTGGCGACTCGCCTCCGACACAGTGGTCTTGCCCTGGATGATCTCCAACACCAGCGCCGACTTCCGCCGTGCTGTCCAACGTTTGATCTCTTCTTCCATTACCGCGCTCATCGGTGTCTCCTTGAAAAGGTTACACCTGAGCAGGAAATCACTGGGTCATTACACCAACTCGTAGATGCGGCGATCCAACGCCTTGCGCAGACCCCAATAGTCATCCGATAGCGTTAACACTTTCCCAGCATCCACCGAACGGAAGAGCCAGCGTGGCAAATCCACCTCGACGGCTACCATTCGATCATCGACGGGAGACTTCTCGACCACCCGCCAACTGTCGATCAAGCCAAAGCCACGTCGTTCACGCTGCCCATTAGTCTCGATGTTGGTTTCGACCACCGTGCCTTTCAGGCGGCGCAGCATGTCTTCCATGCGTTCGTAAGCCCGACCGCTGGCACCACGTCCCGTTGCGATCAGGAAGTCATAGGCGGTAAAGCGCACGGTCGGCGCGATGACGCGGCCCCGGTTCCTGGCATCCATCAACTGGCTGATGCAGTAAATCCACAGGTCTTTGTCGTGGATGGTGGCGCAGCCACAAGACCCGGGCATCACAGTCACGGTGTTGCCATTGCGTTCGTAGGTACGCACCCGCTTGTCGCCAGCCTTCAACGCGAACAATGGATACTCCATGCTGGCAATATCATCTTTCGGCGAGGCACCAAAGATGTCCGCTATGAAGAAATAGCCTTGCTGACAGCGGCCTGATGCGAGCCGCAAGGCAACCTCGCAGTCGATGCGCTCAGCCCGGCTGGTGTTCGGCGCGATGAGCACGAACTAGCAGCTCAGTGCCCGACTCCGGGGCGTATGGCTTGGACACCCGACAACCTGCGGGCATCAACCCATGCTTCAACCTCCGCCAGATCCCATGCGACGTTTCTGCTGGTGAGCACGATGCGACGGGGAAACTCTCCGCGCTGCTCCATGTTGTAAATCGTGCGCTCTGCCAGCGGGATCATCGCCAACAGTTTCTTGCGGTTGATGAGCGTCCTGTTCGTTGTTGCCAGCATGCCGTGTTTCCTTCAGCCACTTTAGACGTGCCTGATGGTGCCCCGTGATGCCAGTTGCGTCGGCGTATTAGTTGGCTAAAATGGTTGACATGAGGAATCCTTCAATCCCGATCTGGGAAGGCTGCTGTCCAGCCATTTCGGAAGCCATAGGGCGATTCCAAGGTCGTTGGCGGGCATCTTCAACGGACAAGCACAGCGTCCGATTGTTGAAGGAACTGATTGATCCCGTTGTGACCGCCTATGCAGCCACCCTTCCCTTGCGCTATTTGGGCCATGTACCGGGTGTCGGGCCAGACGTGAAGCCACTCAGCGAGATCGCACGACTGATCGGGTTCAACGCAATGGCTCGGCTGCAACGGCAGCTACTGCGCGCTTTCACGCTCACGAACAACCGGTGGTCTGCGCGCGAAAAGCAGTTTGTCGCAACGCTCGAAACATTGATTGAGTTGGTCAGCGCCTGTGCCCGCAAGCGACCAACAAAGTCGAAGATTCGCGACACGAATTTGAAGAGTGGGCGCACTCGGGGGTTTTGCCGATTTTGCGGGGCAATGGCCGAACTGACTCTATTCGGCAATGGAAGCGAGGCACCAAAGGCAAATGACCCGGAAGACATACTGAGACTAAGCAACCTGTACTGTCCTGAACACCGGCCAAGATTGCCAACCGGCGAATGGAATCCCGCATATCGAAGGGCCAAACGGTCACTGGCGCAGTTCGATCAGGAACTAGCCAGACTTGGCCTGCAATCCACAAAAATGCAAGCAGGCCAAGCGCAGTCAGGCGACGCGCTTATCGACAGCTACGTCTTTCACTATGTCCGCAAGTATGGCTTTCAGCCTGCGGACGAGGCCGAACTGCGCCACCATGCGCGATGGATGGTGGACAACAAAGTGACGGATCGGAAGAAGCAAATGGTGATTCTGCACCGGTACGGCATGAGTCAGTCAGACATAGCGCGAAAGCTGAGCATCAAGCGCCAAGCTGTGTTCAAGGCGCTTGCGTCGATCCCGGAGGACGCCCGCCAACTACCCATTCTCCCCGGTTTCCCATCTCATTTTCTTTCGTCAACCAAATCGTACAATTAGTTTGCATCAAAATTCACGCCGACAAACGTGACTTGAGCGTCCACTCGTCGATCATGTCCGCCCAGTCTTGCAACATGGCCGTGCGTTGCTCGCGATATTCAGCCTTGTTGTAAACCGCCCTGACACCCCGTTGCTCGTGGGCGAGGCACTTCTCGATCCAATCGGTGTTGTAGCCGGCTTCGTGAAGTAGCGTGCTGGCCGTGCGCCGCAAATCATGCGGTCCGAAGTTTGCAAGAGGCCTCCCCTCTTTTTGCGCCAGCCGATAGGTCAGCGTCAGCACGCGATTGAGCGTGGCACTGCTCATCTGCACGTCGGCATCGTAGCGCCCCGGAAACACATAGTTCGAGCCACCGGCAAAGGTTTTCAGCGCGATGAAGATATCCAGCGCCTGCCGGGAAAGAAACACCAGATGGGGGTTGCGTCGCTTCATCCGCTCTTTCGGGATCGTCCAAAGCGCCTCGCTGAAATTGATTTCGTCCCAGGTCGCATCGGTCAGCTCGCTCTTGCGCACCATTGTCAGAAGCAGCAATTTGACCGCCGCCCGAATGGTTGGCGTCGTGCCAATACGCTCCATGTACTGGTACATCAAGCCGATTTCATCAGGCGTCAACGCACGGTCGCGCGGCTCGAATTTGGCGATGGAAGTCGGGCGCACCAGCTCGGCTGGGTTCTCGACCTTCTGACCACGCTCGATAGCCCAGCGATAGACCTGCAATACGATCTCCCGAACATGCACAGCCGTCGCCGGCGCACCGCGGCCGACGATGGCATCGGTCAATGCCCGCAAGTCCTCGTGGGTGATCTCAGTCAGCTTCCAGTTGCCGAACTTGGTCTTGAGGTCGCGCTCATAGACGGAGCGGCGCATGTCGCGGGTGGAATCGGCCATCTGGTAGCCGCGCAACCACTTCTCGGCCCATGCCCCGAACGTCTCGGCATCCTTGGTACGCGCCTTGTCGCGTGCCTTCTCCTTTGCCGGCGACTTGCCCGCCGCGATCATCTTCTTGGCCTCATTAAGCCGCTCGCGCGCTTCTGCCAAGGTGATGCCGCCAACTCCGTAGCGGCCGAAGGTCATCGTCTCCTGCCGGCCATTGATCGCGTAGTTGTAGCGAAAAGAGATGGCACCAGCCGGCGTGACGGCCACATAGAGGCCGTCACGATCGACGGCCTTGTACAGCTTGTCCTTCGGCTTGAGGTTGCGCAGCTTGGTATCGGTCAACATGACAAGGCTCCAGAGTCCGGGCTGGATACCATGATCAAGAACTGCCAAAAAATCCCACTTTAATCGTTAAAAATCAACAATTTATCAGAATTAAATACCATGCAAACAACCGCCGAGCGCACATGGTATCGAGGCAACATCATGACATCAGGCGGGATACTACCATCGCCCATGCCATCAGGAGAAATTGCTTGCTGGTGCCAGAACCTGCCAGACAGCACCAGGAAGAACAATCAAAATGTCCACCTAAAACATCCACTTAGGCGGCATTTACTGCCCGTAGTTGCCAGTGCGTACCAGACGCAAAATCACTCCCACTCGATAGTGGCCGGCGGCTTGCCCGAGATGTCGTAGACCACGCGCGAGATGCCGCGCAGTTCGTTGATGATGCGGTTGGACACGGTGCCGAGGAAGTCGTACGGCAAGTGCGCCCAGTGCGCCGTCATGAAGTCGATCGTCTCGACCGCACGCAGCGCGATGACCCATTCGTATGCGCGCGCATCGCCGACCACGCCGACCGACTTCACCGGCAGGAACACCGCGAACGCCTGCGAGGTCCTGTCGTACAGGTCGGCCTTGCGCAGTTCGTCGATGAAGATCGCGTCGGCCTTGGCCAGCAGCTCGGCATACTCGGGCTTCACTTCGCCCAGGATGCGCACGCCCAGGCCCGGGCCCGGGAACGGATGGCGATAGACCATCGTGCGCGGCAGGCCGAGCTCGACGCCGAGGCGGCGCACTTCATCCTTGAACAGCTCGCGCAGCGGTTCGACCAGGCCCAGCTTCATGTGCTCGGGCAGACCGCCGACATTGTGGTGGCTCTTGATGACGTGCGCCTTGCCGGTCTTGCTGCCGGCCGACTCGATCACGTCCGGATAGATCGTGCCCTGCGCCAGCCACTTGGCGTTCTTCAGCTTGTTCGATTCTTCCTCGAAGATCTCGACGAACAGGTTGCCGATGATCTTGCGCTTGGCTTCCGGGTCGGCGACCCCTTCCAGCGCCTTGAAATAGCGGTCCGCCGCGTTGACGCGCACAACCTTGACGCCCATGTGCTCGGCGAACATCGCCATCACCTGGTCGCCTTCCTGCCAGCGCAGCAGGCCGGTATCGACGAACACGCAGGTCAGCTGGTCGCCGATGGCCTTGTGCAGCAGCGCCGCGACCACGGAGGAATCCACGCCGCCGGACAGGCCCAGGATCACCTCGTCCGAACCGACCTGCTCACGCACGCGGGCGATCTGGTCGTCGATGATGTTGGCGGCGGTCCACAGTGTCTGGCAGCCGCAGATCTCGGCGACGAAGCGGCGCAGCAGCGTCTGGCCCTGCTTGGTGTGCGTCACTTCCGGATGGAACTGCACGCCGTACCAGCGCTTCTCCTCCAACGCCATCGCCGCAACCGGGATGCGGTCGGTGGTGGCGGTGATCGTCCAACCCGGCGGCGCCTTGGCGACATGGTCGCCATGACTCATCCACACATCGATGCGCGGCTCGCCCTGGTGGTCGCTGAGGCCACCCAGCAGGGCGTCATGCGCAACCAGTTGCACCTCGGCGTGGCCGAACTCGCGTGCGTCGGCGGCTTCGGTCGCGCCGCCCAGCTGCGCGGCCAGGGTCTGCATGCCGTAGCAGATGCCCAGGATCGGCAGGCCGCTGTCGAACACCTGCTGCGGCGCTTTGGGGGCGCCATGTTGCGTGGTGGACTCCGGACCGCCCGACAGGATGATGCCCTTGGCGCCGAACTTCGCGATCTCCTCCGGGTCGTGGTCCCACGCCCAGATTTCGCAGTAGACGCCGATCTCGCGGATGCGGCGGGCGATCAGCTGCGTGTACTGCGCGCCGAAATCGAGGATGAGGATCTTGTCGGTGTGGATGTTCGTCATGGGCTCGCGGCGTTAATGGCTTGGTAAACGTTGCCGCTGCCGTCCGTGGCGGGACGTCTCGGCTTCGGGTCGTCCGGCCCGGCCATCCATGGCCGGGCGTTCGGCAGGCCGCGCGGCAGCGCCGCGCAAGCGGCCTGCCTCACCCCATCCGGTAATTCGGCGGCTCTTTGGTGATCTGCACGTCGTGCACGTGGCTCTCGCGCTGGCCGGCGCCGGTGATGACCACGAACTTCGGCTTGGCGCGCATCTCCTCGATGGTGGCGCACCCCACATAGCCCATCGTGGCGCGCAGACCGCCGACCAGCTGGTGGATGATGCCGCCGACCGAACCGCGGTACGGCACGCGGCCTTCGATGCCTTCCGGCACCAGCTTGTCGGCGTCGCTGGCGTCCTGGAAGTAGCGGTCCTTGGACCCCTTCTCCATCGCGCCCAGGCTGCCCATGCCGCGGTAGCTCTTGTAGCTGCGGCCCTGGAACAGTTCGACTTCGCCCGGCGCTTCTTCGGTGCCGGCGAACAGGCCGCCGATCATCACCGTCGAGGCGCCCGCGGCGATCGCCTTGCCGATATCGCCCGAATAGCGGATACCGCCGTCGGCGATCAGCGGAATGCGGTCCTGCAGGGCTTCGGCCACCATGTCGATCGCGGTGATCTGGGGCACGCCCACGCCGGCCACCATGCGGGTGGTGCAGATCGAACCCGGGCCCACGCCGACCTTCACCGCGTCTGCGCCGGCATCCATCAGCGCCAGCGCGGCATCGCCGGTGACGATGTTGCCGCCGATCACCTGGATCTGCGGGAAACGCTTCTTGACCCAGGCCACGCGGTCCAGCACGCCCTGCGAGTGGCCATGCGCGGTGTCGACGATGATGACGTCCACGCCGGCGGCCACCAGGGCTTCGACGCGCTGGTCGGTATCGCCGCCCACGCCGACGGCTGCGCCCACGACCAGGCGGCTGGCGCTGTCCTTCGCGGCGTTGGGGTTGTCGGTCTTCTTCTGGATGTCCTTGACGGTGATCAGGCCGCGCAGGTCGAAGGCGTCGTTCACCACCAGCACCTTCTCGATGCGGTGCTTGTGCAGCAGCTGCAGCACTTCGTCGTCGCTGGCGCCCTCCTTCACCGTGACCAGGCGATCCTTCTTGGTCATGATGTGGCGCACCGGATCGTCGAGCTTCTTCTCGAAGCGCATGTCGCGGCTGGTGACGATGCCCACCAGCTGGCCGCCGTCGACGACCGGCACGCCGGAGATGTTGCGCGCACGGGTGAGCTTGAGCACCTCGGCGATGGTGGTTTCGGGCCCGACGGTGAAGGGCTCCTTGATCACGCCGGCCTCGAACTTCTTGACCTTGGCCACTTCGGCGGCCTGCTGTTCGACGGTCAGGTTCTTGTGCAGGATGCCGATGCCGCCCAACTGGGCCATGGCGATGGCCAGGCGGGCCTCGGTGACGGTATCCATGGCGGCCGAGACGATCGGCAGCTTCAGTCGAAGGTCGCGCGTGAGGCGCGTCTCCAGGCTGACATCCTTGGGCAGGACGGTGGAATGGGCGGGGACGAGGGAGACGTCGTCGTACGTCAGTGCTTCAGCCTGGATGCGCAGCATCGGCGGGCCCGGGAGAGTTGGGGAAGCGCGGCATTATACCCTGATCGGCGCGGCTTCCGGAGTCCGCCGCGGGCGGAACGCTGCTTTCCCCGTGCCCGGGACGCGCCTCAAATGCCGGCTTCGGCCGCTTCCAGGGTGTTCTGCATCAGCGTGGCCACCGTCATCGGGCCTACTCCGCCCGGCACAGGGGTGATCCAGCTGGCCCGCTGCGCGGCGGCATCGAATCCCACATCGCCGACCAGACGGCCATCGTCCAGCCGGTTGATGCCGACATCGATGACCACCGCGCCCGGCTTGACCCATTCGCCGGGGATCAGGCCCGGCTTGCCCGCCGCGACCACCAGGATGTCGGCATCGCCGACGCGGGCCTGCAGCACGTCGCGCGGGGTGAACTTGTGGCAGCTGGTCACCGTGCAGCCGGCGATCAGCAGTTCCAGCGCCATCGGACGGCCGACATGGTTGCTGACACCGACGATGGTGGCGTTGCGGCCGCGCACCGGCTGGTCGGTGTAGCCGAGCAGCGTGGTGATGCCGCGCGGCGTGCAAGGCCGCAGGCCGAACTGGCGCAGGGCCAGGTGACCGACGTTGGCCGGATGGAAGCCGTCCACGTCCTTGCGCGGATCGATGCGCTCGATCAGGCGGCTGGCGTCGGGAATGCCCGGCAGCGGCAGCTGGATGAGGATGCCGTGGATCTTCGGATCGGCATTCAACTCGTCGATGAGAGCCAGCAGCTGCGCCTCGGACGTGCCCGCCGGCAGGTCGTAGTCGAAGGCCTCAATGCCGACCTTTTCCGCGGCCCTGCGCTTGTTGCGGACGTAGACGGCCGAGGCAGGGTCGCCGCCCACCAGCACCACCGCCAGCCCGGGCCGGGCCATGCCGGACGCCACCCGCGCGTCCACCCGGACCTTCAGTTCGTCCAGCAGGTTCTCGGCAATGCGGCGGCCGTCCAGGATTCGGGC
>NZ_PDWV01000001.1 GCF_010093385.1 Pseudoxanthomonas mexicana | reverse complement strand
GCCGGACACCGCCACGCTTGAGCGCTTCCTGGCCCACAGCCATCGTCGCCGCTACCCAGCCCGTGCCGATGTCTTCCGCCCGGGCGACCCGGCCGGCACCTTGTATTACGTGGTCAGCGGCTCGGTCAGCATCATCACCGAGGAAGATGACGACCGTGAGCTGGTGCTGGGTTATTTCGGCGCCGGCGAGTTCGTCGGCGAAATGGGCCTGTTCATCGAATCCGCCCGCCGCGAAGTGATCCTGCGCACCCGCACCCAGTGCGAGCTGGCCGAGATCAGCTACGAGCGTCTGCACCAGCTGTTCCTGGGCACGCTGTCCGCGGACGCCCCCAAGATCCTGTACGCCATCGGCGCCCAGCCGTCGCGCCGCCTGCTGGACACCAGCCGCAAGGCCAGCCGCCTGGCGTTCCTGGATGTTACGGACCGCATCGTGCGCACCCTGCACGACCTGGCCCGCGAACCGGAGGCCATGAGCCACCCGCAGGGCACCCAGCTGCGCGTGTCCCGCCAGGAACTTGCCCGGCTGGTCGGCTGCTCACGCGAGATGGCCGGGCGCGTATTGAAGAAACTGCAGGCCGACGGCGCCCTGCACGCGCGAGGCAAGACCGTCGTCCTGTACGGCACGCGCTGACTGCAACTCTCCAGGCAGGTACCGCACGGTCGCCTGCCCACTGACCACCGCAACTGTCTGCGGGTCCTTCCACACGGCCATCCGCCCGAAGCAGACCTTGCTCGCCCATATGCGCCTCCCGCGCGCTTGAGCCGCGCTGACAGGCCGCCTCCGCACATGCCGCAACCGTCCGGCACGAGACGCCCGGACAGGCACGCGCGGCGGCGACCGCGTGCGCCCGGCCTGCCCTCCTCGCCGCAGGAATTCTTCAGCGCGCGATATCCAGCGGCGCCTGCGTCCGTGGCTCCGCGGCCGGAGCCGCGACGCGTTGCTGCGCGTCCAGCGCCTGCTGGTGCGCGTCGACGCGGGCATGCCATGCCTGACCGATAGCGGATGCCTGCAACCCCTGTTGCGCCGTCTGCAGCGCTGCCGGGCTGCCCTCGCGTGCTGCCGCCAGCAGACGTTCGATCTCCGGGCTCGGCTGCCACACCGCCGGAGCCGTCGACGTGACCGAAGGGCCGGGCGTCGCCTGCGGGCTGCCGGTCGGACGGCGCACCTCTTGCGCTGCCGGCTCGCCGGGGGCCAGCGGCCCCCGAACGCGATCGATGCCGTCGAGCACCAGACCCAAGGGGCCGCGCGCCACGACCGTGACGCTGCGGCGCAGGTCGCCCACATCGTCCCGATAGTCCGCGATGATGCCGCGGTGATCTTCCGCGAGCCCGCGCGCCTGGGGATCGGCCAGTGCGGAGCGGTCGGCTCGCCCTTCGCCATCCACCGGCAGGAAGTTGTGCATGCTGTGCGAGTCGGCGGACACCACCGACGCCGGCAGCGGCATGTCACGCTGCAGCAGGTCCCGCAGCATGTTGTCGTGATAACCGGTGCGGTGGAGGGTCTCGATCTCCTGCGCGGTGGCGTAGATGCGCGCCTGCCCGTAATGCGGACTTGCGGAGCTGACCGCGTCGACCGCCATCACGTGGTTGGTCACGCGGTCGCCGCCTTCCGGAATGCGCCGGTCCAGACTGGCCGCGCCATAGGCGTTGAACGTCTCGCCCCGCAGGTCGAAGTGGTGGGCCGACACCTGTGCGAGCGTGCCGCCGAGGGAGTGTCCGGTCACCGTCACTTCGGGCACCGTTCTGCCCGGCTCGCGTCCCTGCCGTTCCGCGTACTCGACCGCGCGACGGGTCAGCTCCACCGCATCCGCCGCCTGGCTGTTGGTGCGCGCGAACACCATGCCGCCGTCGGCGACCACGCCGTCACGGAACGCCTCCCGCCCGAACTCGGTGCCGCGATGGGCGGCGACCACCGCGCCACTGGCCTCATGCTGATAGACGGTGCCCTGGTAACCGGTGCGCGGATTGTCCACATGGTCGATCACGCGGTAGCGCTCGCCGCCGATGACGACATCCTTGTTGAGCAGGTCCTGCATCTGTCCGCCACGATCGTAGCTGTGATCCGCAAGGTAGGCATACTGCTGCGGGGTGAGTCCCATGGTCAGGCCTCCCCGGCGGTCAGCACGATGTCGAAGAATTCTTCGCGCTGGTCGGCTGGCACTTTCTGCAGATCCGGCTGCCCGTAATCGCGATAGCTGTCCGCACCCGGCTTACTCGGATAGCGCGCCTTCCAGTAGTGGATCGCCTTGGCGGTGCCTTGCGACACCTCGTCACCGTTGAGCTTGGCCACGAAGCGCGTGCCGCCCTCGGCCCCTGGTGCCTGAAGCTGCACCTGGGCCTGGATCAGCTGCCAGCAGCACACCCGCGCCCGTGGTAGTCGGCATCGACCATGCCGTCGACATGGACGACACCGACGTACTCGTTGTCGGAGACGCGCTGCAGGCGCAGCGGGATGTCGTGGGTCGGCACGGCCGAGGTATGACCTCCCGGATTGTCCTTCGGTGGCGGCAAGCATTCGGGATTGACGACGTCGTACTGCGCGGCGCTGGAGACGACCTCGAGGGGACCGGGGGCTCCCTCGATGCGCAGCGTCAGACGATAGGTCTGGCGCGGAGCGGGATTCTCGGTGAATGTCGGGGGGCTGTTCTGACTGTCCATGGCACCGCTGCAGGCTGTGGGGGAAACAAGAAGGAGAAGGAAGGCCGTCGTCAACGCCTTACTTCGCCCATCCGGTAGATGATCCATCTTCATTCTCCTCGACTCGCATCGACGACTGACGCCGTCCTCGGAATTCCGGGTGCGCTGCAGCACGGCACAAGAACCGCGACCCGCACACCCTGACGGTTGACGATCGCGTTGAACGCGGGCGCAGAGCCACGCTGGCCGGCGCCCCGCGCGACTCAACGGGCCGGACCCGTCGGGTCGCGGTCCGTGACGGAGGGTTCGACCGTTGGCGATTCCTTCCGCCACGATTCGCCTGCTGGCGTCTTGAGGTATTCGTCCAACGCCTGGCGCATGGCGCGGTCATCGCCGCCATACATCGCCGCGAACATGCGATCCACGAACGAACGCTGCGCGTCCTCGCTGCGGGCCTGCGGCCGGGCGCTGGCCGCGGCGGGATCGCGTGCGGCCTCGCGCGTGGACGCGGCCAATGCCGCGCGGGAGCGATCGCCGTACTCGCCATCCACTTTCAGCCCGTAGTCCGCCGGGAATGCGCGCAGGGCATGTTCGGTCTGCGGCCCGAACTTGCCCGAGGTCGTCTCCAGCGGCCTGCCATCGGCGCCGCGGTAGCCCAGCTGGTTGAGCTGCCGCTGCAGTTCGCGCACTGCGGCACCCGATGCGCCGTCGCGCAGCACCTCGGCCGCGGGCGGGCGTGAGGGCGCGGCAGCATCGCGCTCGGCGCCGCGCAACAGCGGCAACGGATCGACCTGGCGGCCATCGCGCCATAACTCGAAATGCAGATGGGTATCGCCCTGGGCCGGCGTATTGCCGGTACGCCCCATGGTGCCGATCTGCTGCC
Source organism: Pseudoxanthomonas mexicana (assembly GCF_010093385.1). Lineage (GTDB taxonomy): Bacteria > Pseudomonadota > Gammaproteobacteria > Xanthomonadales > Xanthomonadaceae > Pseudoxanthomonas_A > Pseudoxanthomonas_A mexicana. The sequence continues at coordinate 201,483 of NZ_PDWV01000001.1, read as the reverse complement.
CGGCCTCCACGCGCTGCCCATTGCGCACGCTGAACCCGTCCAGGTGGAAGTACTTGGTGAGCGAGCCATCGTCGTGCCGCACATGCACGGTATTGCCGGCCGCCTCGTTGTTCGGACGCACCACTACGGTGCCGCCCGCGACGGCCACCACCGGATCACCGACGTCGCCCTCGATGTCGATGCCGCCATGGCGCCGCCCACCGCTGCGTGGCGTACCGAACTCACCCCGGCCCTCGCGTGGCTTGTCGGCCTGGTTGATCTCGCGATTGCCCGGTGTCGGCCACGCCAGTCCGCCTTCGCGCGGTTGCGCTTCCACAGGTTGGGCGCGGTTGCGCTCCTGTTCCGGCAACGCGAGCTGCTGCGCGATGGCCTCGCGCGTCCGCGCGTCGGCATTGCCGGTGGCTTCCAGCTGATTCGCCCTCTGGAAAGCGCGGATGGCCTCCTGCGTCCTGCCGCCGTAGATGCCCGAGCGCGTCTCCAGCTCTGCGCCTTGGCCATCGCGAAATCCAAGCTGGTTCAACGACGTCTGCAAGGCGCGCACCTCTTCGCCCCGCTCGCCGGTCTGCAGCACGCCATCGGCCAGCGGCGACGTGCGCTCGCGCACGGCCGCATCGGGCTGGCTGGCGTGGATGCCGCGATCGGGAATGCTGATGGCGGCGTACTTGGTGTTCCAGTACTGCGCGAAGGTGGTGGCCAGTTCGCGGTCATCGAGTCCGCGAAGTTCTTCAGGCTTGCGCCCTGTCAGCCTCTCGACATCACTGGCGCTGATGTTCCCCAATATGTTCCGCCGGGTACTCGTGAGCGAGAACTCTCCCGTCGCGAGGGCGCTTTGCACGGACTCATAACCAGCAGCCCCCTGCTGGTGAGCAAGATAAAGATCGAGCCCGCTTGGCGTCTCGTTTCCTGACAGAAAATCATGTCCACTACGCTGCTGCCTGCGGCTTATGTCCGCAAGATTGTCCTGGTACAGCGCTGCAGCCGCACGCGTACTCTGCACGGGATCGAATTCTTGTCCCCCGATGCCGTAATCCTCCGCCGTGCGCGGCATGAACTGGAACAACCCCTTCGCACCACTGGGGTTGCTCGCATCGGGGTTGAAGCGGCCGCCCGTCTCGATGTAGGCGAACCGGAGGAAGTCCTCGCGGGGAATGCCGCTCGCCTGTGCTTGGCGCTCGACGATATCGAGGATCTGTTCACGGGTGTAGTCACTGGCCATCACTGGCTCCTCTTGCTGATGTTCGCGACCGTGGGTCGCAGGACGTCAACCGGGCTCGATCCGTGAGCCTTGTAAAGAGCGGTCAACTCGAAAGGTTCAGGGCGTATAACGCTCTGCATTCGCGTCGAAGCGGTAGATTACCGCATCCTCGGGGCCGAGCGCACGTACCTTGCCGGGGCCGGCATTCGTATTCCCCGAGGGGGCGACTTTCAACGCCGGCAGTCCGCCGTCCGACGCCGGCTCGAAGGCCAGCTCGCCGGTACTGGCGGTGCAAGGCATCACATGACCGTCACTGCAGGCCGCCTGATTGTCCCCGCCAACGCGCACACTGCCAACATAGCCCCACTGACGGAACGACAACCCGTCCTTGCCGTCGGGATCGAAGAGGAACATGGCGAACGACTGCACCTCCTCGCCATTCATGAAATCTCGCGTCGGAACAGCCAGCACGTAGCGGCCATCGGCAGTGGCGTATCCCTGCGCTTTGCGCGACGTATCGACCTCGTCCGCGCGCCCCAACCGTCCGAACTCACCGACGTAACCATCGGTATCCGGCTTCGACCACTCCACCTTGCCATCCTTCTCGACGCGCGTGAACGTCGCCTGGGAGATGGCGACATGCTCGGGATCCATCATCCCGTTGTCGCCTTCTGGACCTTCGCCCACGCTCCTGCTGCCGAAGCCGGTGAAGTAGTGCTTTCCGTTCAATTCGAACGCGTGGCCGTACCAGTAGCTGACGGTGGCACCGCCATCGACTTTGTAACTGACCGCGCCATCGCCGTCGCGCTGGTAGATGAAATACAACACGCTGTCCGCGGAAGGCGGCTTCAGCTCCGACATGTCGTGTTCCTTTTTCTCTGGGGTAGCTTCCTGATTGGCCGTATCCACGACGCGTGCGGTCTGCGTATCGCATCCGCTGCCGAGCAGCGCCGTCGCAATGAGGAAAAAATGGAGGATGTGCCTCATAAATTGCCACCTAATATGCGATGCCTCTGCATCAATAGCTGGATGCAGCATGCCCAGACTGTCAACACGAAGATGCTCAAGAGGGGTGGTCATGCCGCCGGTTAACCGGGATGCATCTGGATCCCCATTTTCTGGTTGCGTCCAAGAAACCGACCATCCTCTCCTCTTACGCGCGGGTAGCCACAACCGGACATAGATTGAACGCATCCGAGAGGGCGGCCGACAGCGAGGCTACTGCTATGGAACGATGCATGATCTATCCGACCCAAAATCTAGAGTTCTATCTGAAACGAGCAAGCAGGTAGACGATGTCAATCCATGTGCATCACTCGTAGATTAGGACGGGGGGCGTACAGTCCTTGTAAGTCACTTGACACGCACGCCCTTCATTTTTGCTTGAGCAGCCATCAATAGCCAGCTTGGACGCGACCTCAAGGGTCGGTGCGCTCTGATAGGTCGATATCATCGACGGACTGGGATCATCAGCCACTTGGGCCACCACGGCGCAGCTGTTCTTGTAGGTGAAGATGAACTTGCATTCCAAGCCGCCCATGGCTTTGCAGTTTGCGACTGCTTCGCGGGTGGCACGCCTGCGACTGAACTCACCCGTCGATGTGCCGATCTTCCCCGTATCCGTGTCCTCTGCCAGAGCCCCCCATGTCGTCTTCCATCGCGTGTAAACCTTTCCTGCAGGAAGATCCCATCCACCACCGCCACCTCCACCGGGGCCACAACGCGGATCACCCGGGCCTACGCCTTGCGGACAGGCCGTCTGCGCATAAGAGGCCATCGAGAACATGAGTAGTAGTAGCGAAATCGTCGTGCGCATCAGGAGGGCCACCTTAGTTGTGTTGGGTATTCATCGCGCGTGGAGAGGGATAGATACTCTGCGGTGGCGAAGGTGGTTGCGCACCAACGCTTACACCGGCGTAACCCGGCTGACCAGGTGCGCCGGGCTGTTGCGAGGGTTGGAAAGCACTATAGGGCGTGAACTGACCAAGCGTTCCCTGAAACAACATCGCGGCCATCGGTGGCGCACTTACGATGAGCGCGGTCAGGATAAGACCCAACCCTCCCTGCTGCATCGCCATGCTGGTGACATCCTCACCCCCGAATCCGAGCGTGCTAGTCACCCAGAATGACATGCCCACTGCGATGACCATGTCCAGCGCCAATGTAACCATGACCGTCAGCAGCGCCATGGAGAACAGCGTGCCAATCCCGTACATCAACCATTTCTGGAAAAGGGGCTTGGTCTGCTCGAAAAGCAGGCACAGGATGAAGACAGGCCCCATGGCCACCACCAGGCCTATGGCGACCTTGTTGAGCATCATGGCAACTGCGGCCATGATCGCAGGCGCCCCCAATCCGACACCCGTGAAGATCAGCGCGCGATCCTTTCTCTTCTCGGTGACTACGTCGTAGTTGCTGTCAACGGTGTCAATTGCCGCCAGCGCAGCCTGCATGATTGCCAGGGTCCTATCGATGTCTTCGTAGGCGCCCCCGCCATCTTCTTCCCCTGTCATCGTCTCGTTGACCGTACTCATGAGCCCATCGGTCAGGGTCTGATAGATCGGCCCCCATGAAACCGCAACCCCCAACGCGATCCCGACGATGAATGTCGCGCGTAGCGAACTGACAACCAGCGCCATCATCGACTCGCGGGACTGACCCGTTACGATCCGGTAGCCCTGTATCGTGATCCACAACGTGAGCAGTATCGTTCCAAGACCGCCCAGCACACGCATGACGCGCCGGCCAAGATTCGGCAGGTACTCGTTGATCAGTTCATCATCGATGAAATCATTGATTTCATGGAAGAAGATCATGTTGGGTAGCGAAGCCTTGAGTGGAATTCCACCCAGGCCCGTGTCCAATATTGAAAACAAACTGCAGTCCATCTTCTATCACCCAGGGCAAGAAGGATCTGAGGGATCCCCAACCATCTCCACTCAGCGATCGCGGGTCCGCGCCACTTCGAGAGCCGCCTTCAATGCGCCATACTGGACAACACCATCGATCAATCCGCCGCGCTTCCCTTTGAAAGCCTCCTGCCCTAGCCAGACCTGCTCGGCGTTAAGCGATTTCAGGCTTGCGTCGTAGGCACCAAGAAGCGTGGACGCATTCTGCATGTCGAGCTCCATGTAGGACTCAAGCTGAGCGATGTTCGCCTTCACCCTCTCAAGGGCGCCCGGCTGGTCCGGGGGAACTTCCGCTGCCTGCCGCTTCAGCTCCTCCATCTGCTTGTCCCGCGTATCGAGATTCTTCAGTACGCGGACCATGACGTTGTAACGTCTGTTCTCGGTCTGGATGATCGAGACACAGTTGATGAACTGCCGCGCGGCAACATCCTTGATTCCCGACGGACCCGTGCGAAGCCTCGCGCCGGTCCCGCAGCGTTCCGTCACATAATCATTCAGGCCTCGCTCCGAGAGTTCCTCCCGATAGCCTATCGAGCCATTAAACGAGGGCCCCCTCACGTACTTCTGCTCGAGCTCGCGAATCTGCGTACGGTACTGATCCATCTGCCTTTGGAGCTCTTGATACATCTGCCTGTACTGTTCGATCCACGCAAATTTGTTGACGCCGATGTGTGCTCCGTCGACCACGGGAACTCCTGAAGCATGTATACCGCTCCAGGGCGCGATCAGGATCAATGCCACTATGGAAGCGAGGCGACGCTTCGACGCAGAGCGGCGTTTGGTTGGGTAGACATAAGACATACCATCTCTCCTTTCGCCGAGCGGATCACCGTGATCTCGCTTGCCGGCATGCTTCGCAATTGACCTTCTAGGTGAAAACGCGCTTGCTGCTCCCGTTCCACTCCGGCGACACTCGGGATGACCCCGTGCGACCCGATCCCTTGCGCTCTTCCTGGAAACGTGGCAGCCACTGTTCTGGCAACAGGTCGGCCTTCTCGATGCCAAGCCGCTGCGCTTCTTCGTCGACGATCCGGTGCATGATCTCGATGTTGTCCGTGCTGGCCGAAATGACCGCCAGCGCATCGTCCATCCCGCGCAGGTTGAGCTGGCAGACGGTCGAGGCGTGGCCCTGCTTGACCAGAAAGCAGCGCGAACGTTCGTCCAGGTTCTTGATCACTTCGAATTCCGCATCGGTGAGCTTGAGGCCGTCGATGTAGTCCTCTCGGGCGGCATTCGGATTCGGCAAAAGGATCAGTGTCGCGGTCTGCTCGATCAACGCGGCCGAGATATCGCTCGCCAATGCGTCTTCCGGGCTCTGCGTGGCAAAGATGCCCAGGCCATTCTGCTTTCGGATGGTTTTCTGCTTGTTCTTGGCGAAATCCTTCAGCGCTCCGCCACCATCGAGGATCTTCCAGAACTCGTCCATCACGTAGATCAGCGGCCTGCCATCGATCAGCTCTTCCAACCGATGCAGCAGGTAGTTGATCACCGGCACGCGGATCTCGGCGTTTTCGATCACGTCGGTGTAGTCGAAACCGATGATGCTGGCGCGACCCAGGTCTATGGTGTCCACCGGGTTGTCGAACACCCATCCCAGCGCATTGCCGGCCGTCCACTTGCGCAGCCGCGCGTAGAGCCCGTCATCGCCCATGTTGGGCAGGCTCTTCTGGAAGTTGGTCATCGACCGCAGGTGAAGCGGCATGTCAAGCATGGCTTCGACCGCGCGGAAGACGTCCTCGTCCTCGCGTGCGGTGTAATGGGTCTTGCCGGCGAGCACCTTCACCAGCCCCGCCAGGAACTGCACGTTGGCGTCGGTGCGTTCGCACTGGAACGGGTTGAAGCCGGTCGGCTGTCCATTCTCCAGCGCCAGATAGTTGCCACCGCACGCGCGCACGAAGATCTCGGCGCCGCGGTCCTTGTCGAAGAAGAAAATGGTCGGCACCGGATCGAACTTCTGCACTTGGCTGAGCAGGAAATTGATCAGGGCCGTCTTGCCGGTACCGGACTTGCCGATGACCATGGTGTTGGCGATGGCCTTCTCGCCCAGCGAGTTCTCCGCCGGATGGGTGGCATGGAAGTTGAAGTAGTACGGCTGGCCGTTGGTGGTCTGCAGCACCGTGACGCACTCGCCCCAGGGATTGTTGTCGCGCTTCCCGGTGGCGAAGTTGTGAAGGGGCGAAAGTCCCAGGAAGTTCAGCGAGCTGACATTGGCCAGCCGCGTCCGGTAGCGCCAGTTGCCGGGCAGCTGCGAATAGAAGGACGAACAGACGGCCAGGTCCTCCTTGGCCGACACGAAACCCGCATTCGAGAGCTCCGCCCGCGCGACAGCGATGTTATGCGAGAGACGCTGCTGATCCTCGGCATACAACGTCAGGATGAAGTGGTATTCGCCCAGCACGAAATTGCCGGATGCGACCTGGTCCATCGCATGATCCAGCTCGGCGATCTGGCTGACCGCCTTGTCGCCCGAGGAGATCATCATGCCCTTGGTGCGGTCCAGGACCTTCAGTGCATCCTGCCGCCCCATGGGACTGAACGAATGGGTGATGACGTACTCGAAGTCGAGATATTTCAGGCCGTTGAGAATCCCCGGCCAGGTACCGTCGGTGTATTCCTTGATGTTGAGGACGGCCCCGAAGTGGTTCTGCCCATCAGGCGTACGCACGACGAAATCGCCCGACTTCGACGAGAACATGTGCCGGCTTACCGGCAGATAGTCGTAAACCGGCACGCGAAGGACCGGCACGGGCTCAGAGATGCGGTTCAGGACGAAACCGAAGAATTCCAGCGTCTCCGAGAAAACGCCCCCCCTGTCCGACTCGTACATGCCGAGACGCACCGGCGCGTAGTCCTTCAGTACGGCCTCCACGTTGCCGGCCAGCTCCGTGAGCTTAGCGACCGCCTGATCCTGCTCCGCCTGCAGGCGCGAGACGTCGGCGGACTTCTCGACGAACTTCTTCCCCATGACGACCGGCCGGTAGATCATCGTGAGGTACAGCTCGTTGTTCATGATCTTCTGCGCGGAAAGCGCATCGAAATACTCGTCGGACAGCGCCTGGTTGAAGGCCTGTTCGAATCGGGCGTCGGACCGAACACGGCCGCGACGCCGCAGGTCGTGCACCCAGAATGCCACGTTGACGAAGTCCGGCGCGCGCAGCGTCTGCAGCATCCGGTTGAAGCTGTTGTGGCGATGCTCCAGTTCCCACTCCTCGCGCCCGACGAAGGGCAACCCGTCCAGTCGCCACGTCAGCAGGAAATCGCCGCCCGTCGTCTTGACCACATGCGGCGACACGTGGGCGGATAGCGGGATGAACTCGGCGATGGACAGGTCGGGCGCGAGCATGGGATCAGTCCGGAATCGAATCGTCGAAACGCTTGCGGTAGGCGTTGGGCGTGAACACCCACATGCCTTCGTGATGGCGCAGGTTCCGGACCTTGGTCCGGAACTGCCAGCGCAGTCCCAGCAGCCGGAAGATCATCTCGTCTCGGCGCGCCATCTGCCGCATGATGAAGATGACCACCGGCAGCAGGGCCAGGAAGAACATGTTGAAGTAGAACGTGAGCAGCAGGCAGCCGCCCGCCCCGATCGCGAAGGGCACGTAGGGCACCCCCATGAACATGGGCGGGCGCGTGCAGCCCCTGAACAGCACGTTCTTATGCATGGCCGACCAGCATCTGGCCCACCACCATCGCCGTCGACGTCACGTCAGTGGGCAGTAGCATCTTGGCGATCTGGGCCGCAGCACCGATCAGGAAGCCGCCGATGAGTACTGGGGCCACGTCGCCGACGCGCTTGTGGTTGAAGGCGATCTGGTAGCCGGCGAAGATCACCGCGATGGTGACGATCGCGATCGAGGCGACGTTCAACAAGCTGTTGATGTTGTTGAAGAACGTGGTGACGCGACCCTCGGCTCCAGAGCCATCCTGGGCGAACGCCAGCTCAGGGAACGCCAGCGCCGCGACGGCGACGGATGCGATGGCCAAGGTGGCGAAGAACTGCTTTACGTGGATCATGTGCTCGTGGTTCATGGTGTACCCCAATAGTGATGGTGACGATAGGTGGCACTTTCGCGTGCCATAGGCCATCCGTGGCGGTTGCTGCTAGAAGACGAAAGCGTCATCCCTCCCGGATATCTGCATGGCCGGCGGCGCCTGGGGCCCCACGGCGGTGTTCTGGGAATACGGCCGCACCACGACCGGGGCATCCGGCGCCTGCACAACGGCGGGCGCCTGCGGGATGGCGGTGGTCGGCGCCGGGACAGCGAAACCGCTCGCGGCGGGAATGACGGTGGGCGACGGCGTGGCGCGACCGTTCCGCGCATCCGCGATGCGACGTTCCAATAGCGAGGGTTTTCCACCGGCGCGGGCGTTCGCCGGCACCAGTCGGCGCGACAGCGCCGCGGTACGACGGTCGATGATCGGAATCGGCACTGCCTCCTGCCCCGCCTTGCGCTGCCAGGAGGCGAAGACCTTCTGCACGTAACCGTGCCGGTAGCCGGTGGTGAAGTTCCCCGAGTAGTAGCAGCTGAACGCCTTGCCCCAATCCCCGCCCGACCGGCCATAGCATTCGGCAAGGATGCGCGCGCCCGCGCGAAGGTTCGGACAGGTGTCGAACGCCTTCTCGTAACTGTCCAAGCCCTGGCGTGCCAGGTTGTAGCGGTTGACCTGCGCCAGTCCCAGCGAGAAGTTGTAGCCGCGTTCTTCCAGCATGCGCGCGGTCGAGAGCGCCTCAGCCAGGCTCCGAGGCTGTCGTGCCAACCGGCCCCCGACGACGCCGATCGCGTAGGGGTTGAACGAGGATTCGACCTTCACGACGTGCTCCATCACGGTCGGCGGAACCGCCAGCCCCGTGCATCCCATCAGCTCCATGCCAGGCAGCATCCGATTAGCTCCTTCCACGGACATCATGGTTGCCGATCCAGGCAACGACACGACCGTCCACACAAGCCGCTTGATGGAAGCTTCGGACGCGAGCGCTCGATGCGGACATGGAGTTCTTGGGGAAGACGCGACGCATGGAATCTCCTTTCACGCCAGTGTGCGGGCGGGGTCGAAATCGATCCCGGTGATGTAGCGTCGGCCCGCGTGCGCCTTGATGTGGACCACGATGTCGATGGTCATCTTCAGCAAACGCTTGATCACCTCGAACTCCAGCCCTGCCCCTTCCGACGACGCCTTGACCATCAGCGCGAGCTGGTCCCAGGTCTGGGCCGTACTGCCGGCATGGCAACTGGTGATCGAACCTGGATGGCCCGATGCGCAGTTGCGGATGAAGTAGAAGGATTCATCGCCACGTAGCTCGGCCAGGATGATGCGGTCCGGCTTCATGCGCAGGCAGGCCTCCATGCAGTTCTTCGCGGTGACGTTGCTGGCGCTCTGCCCGCCCTTGGAATACAGCAGGTGAACCACGTTCGGCTGGCGGATGAACAGCTCGCGCGCATCCTCGATCGTCACCAGGCGCTCCTGATCGGGGATATGGTTGACCAGCGACTTCATGAAGGTGGTCTTGCCACTGCCCGTGGCCCCGGCTACCACGATGTTCTTGTGATACAGCACCGCCTTGCGGAAGAACTCGGCGTAGTTGCGGCTGCGGCGTAGTTCGAGCAGTTCCTGGTCGTGGTCGCCGAGCGACTGCTGCTGCTCCAGGATTTCGTCGAAGAACCCGTCCTGCTCGTACTGCTCCAGCGTCTTGCTGAACTTGGCGGGCAGGCGGATGGTGATCGACACCTTGCCCGCGTCGCAGGCCGGCGGGACGACGAACTGCGCGCGCTGGCCGGTGGGAAACGTCAGCGACACCATCGGGTCGATGTCCGTGATGCGCTGGCCGGTATTGCTCTCGTTGACGACGGAGGTGCAGAACTGGCGGGCGCGCTCGAAGGTCAGGGTGGGCACGTCGGCTTTCAGCCAACCCTCGCGCGCCGTCTCCAGGTAGATCTCGCCCGGACGATTGATGCAGATCTCGGTGACGTCCGAGGAATGCATGTGCTCACCGATGCCGAGCACCTGGTACTGGTAGTCCAGGAACTCGTTGGAGACACGGGCAAGGGGTTCGTTCTGCGTATCCATGCTGGCATGCCGTCAGCGCATCACCGCGGAGAAGTCCACGTCGCGGGCCACGTAGACGTTCAGGATGGCGCCCTGGTTGATCGTCACCGTCGGCGGACGCGCCATGTTGCGGTCCAGCGCCATGTTCGCCAGTCGCTCCATGGTGCGGGCGGTATTGCTCTCGTAAGGATTCTGGTAGATCGCGCCGTTGACGACCGCCGTTTCCTGGGGACCGTTCTTGGCGCCCGCGTACTTGAAGGCGTCGCTGAGCAGACTGATCAGCAGCGCGGAGGAGATGCGCTGCGCCCAGTGGGCCGAGTAGTGCCCGGGATTGCCGGCCGACCCGAGCATGTCGGTGCCGGGGCTGCGCATGTTCACGTCCATGCCGGTCGGCGTGGTGATGCGGTCCCACACGATGGCGGCGCGCTCGCCGATGATCGCTTCGGAGTTGTAGCTCCCCATGACCTTGGAGCCGCGCGGCAGCAGCAGGCGCTTGCCGTTGACCGAGTAGACCGGCTCAGTCACCACGCACGAGGTATAGCCGGGCACGTCCGTGATGACGCGCGACTCAAGAACGCACCGGATGTAGGTGCCGCGCAGCAGCAGTGTATTGGGGTTGTAAAGGGGTTTTGCGCTGGTGGTGTCGTCCGCTTCTGTCGCCTTTTCGGGGGGCGATCCTGGTTGTGCCATCAAGCGCGCGTATTCATCTGGCGACATCACGCCCGGCACGGGGTCGGACTGGGCCGATGGCGAACGGGTATTGCCGGCAAAGTCCATCATCCGACGCTCCCTAAGAGTCAGCTCCATACGCTCCATGGATGGACTTGGGGAGAAAGTCGGGGCCGGTGGAGGCGGGTACTCGTTGACCACGGGCAACGGGGGAAGCTCCGGCTCGGCTGCCACCGTAGGCTGCTCGGGAGGAAGGTCCGGAAGGTCTTTAGGGGCCGCAGGTATGACAAGCTGCTCACCGGGGGATTTCCCGGAAGCTTCGTCCCCCCGGTCAGATACGGCGCTACGGAATATCCAGAATGCGACGACTAGCAGGAGCAGGATGATCCCCGCCAGAAACATCAGCGCCTTGCGGTTGAGCCGCTGCACGTCGGCAGACCTCAGGTAGGGCGCATTGGCGTCCAGGTCTGGCTCAGGCACATGCCGGGCGGCCTCGTAGGGGTTCTGCGGCCCCACCCTTTCCGGCCCACCGTCGGGATGGTCGTGTGGCGTCTGGGTCGTCATTCCGGGCTCCTGCGCAGACCCACCACGTTGTTGCCATGGCGGATGACCAAATAGGGATAGGTGCCGTGCACAACGATGGTGTCGTCCTGTACCGTCGAATTGACGACGAACTCATCGCCGTGCTCGCTCTCGCGCGCGAATACGGCCGGGAAGTTCCCGCTGGGGAAGCGTGTGCGATCGCCCATGCGAATGTAGGTAAAGCGGCGATCGTCGTAGACGGTCGCCGGCACCAACCACGCCGGGCCACGCCTGCGCTGGGAGTATTCGTAGTTGAAGTAGTACGGCCGCCCGGGTTCGACTTCGGTATTCAGTTCGGAGGCGACATCCTGCGGCTTGTCTGCCGTGCCCGCGAAACTGGTATCGCCCGGATAGACAAACGTGATGCGGTACTGCACGCCAGCCGCCCTCGCCTGGTCGAGCACGCGCCAGTCCGTAGCGACGACCTTCAGCTCGAAGATGTAGGAATGCGCGGCGGTGCGCACCAGCAGATTGGTGTCGACATCGACGTTCTTTGGCTTCAGGTAGAACACGTTGCCGCGGCGACTGATGTCCCATCCGCCACTGAAGCCGGTACTGAAGTCCAGGATCTCCTCGTGCGGCGACAATTCGATCTGGGTCGTGATGCCCAGGCCCGTGCGTACCGGATAGACCTTGTCCGGCGCGTATGTGTACTGCTCGATCACCTGCGCGTACGCGGGCGCTACCATCAGCAGCACGCTTAGCGTGACCAAACGCATCATGGCGTCCTTCCACCTCATCGTTGGGGCACTCCGTTTCCGGTCTCGGATTCCGACTGTTCCGCAGGCAGCGGCGCTGTCGACACATCGTTCTCGCCTGGCACCTGGTCCGGGCCTGGCGCCGTCGCGACCGCTCCGTTCGTGCCTGCAGCGGCTGACGGCACGGCAGGCGCCATGTCGGCAGAGGACGGGGGCGTGGGGAACTCCCGCTCCGGCAGCGCCGCGGAAGCGAAGTCCTCGTCCACGCGATAGTTGGTGACCCGGAACCCCAGAGGATTGAGCAGCCTGTCCTCTTCGTTGAGGCGGAGATCGGGGCTGTAGGTGAATTCCATCGTGGCGATCTTGCTGTCCAGCGCCTGAGAGATGCCCCGCCCCTTCTCGTAGACGCTGCGTTGGAAACGAACGGTCGCACCGGTGGGGCGCCGACCCTCGGTTCCACCGATCAGCACGATGCTGAGTATCCGGACGCGCACCGCGCGACCGCTGCCATAGAGCCGGAATGGTCGCTCGGGGTTGCTTTCCGAGTGCAGTGCCACATAGGCGGGCGCGACCGCGGGCCCCGCCATCGACAGCGTGGTCCTCCAATTGCGCTGGCCGATCAATCCGGAATCGTAGGATTCCCGTGCCAGCACGAACTGCGCCACGTTGCTCTTGTTGATCGCTTCCTCCGTGGTGACGTCGCGGTCCTGGAAGTTGCCGGACAGGCGCGCCACACTGGCCGTGCCCGTGTAGGGATCGGCCATCACCAGATAAGGCACCTTCTCCTTCAACGGCAGAAAGATGAAATAGCCGCCGGCGAGGATCAGCGACATCACGATCGCGGACCACGCCACAAGCCAGGCCCTGCGCTCGCTCTTCCGCGCGCGTTCGGCCAGAGTCAACTCGAAGCTGACGCCCTGTGCTACTGCACGATCGATGTCCGGCGACGAGGTCTTCTTCTTGAACATGGGATGTTCGCCCTCAGTCACCGGTGGGCGCGGAAGGCGCTGCGTCGGCGGGCGGCGGCAACGATTGGCTCACGATGATCCGCGGACGCTCGACCACCACCCGGACGCCCTGTTCGGCATAAGCGGCCGAAAGCGCACTCGCCGCATCCTCGAGACTGCCGGTCCGGATCTGCGCAACCGGCGAATGTAGCGTGTAGTCGTTCGGGTGCAGGTAGGACAGCGTGAGGCGCGCATCCCTTGCCCACCGGCCGAGCATGGTTTTCAGGGTGGAGTCCGCCGGGGACGCCTGATAGATGTAGGCCTGTTGGAGTGGAATGGCCTGAGGCACCTCGGCGAAACGGTTCACCGGACGCCAACGTCCACCTACGTCTTTCGGCGTGGGCGTCGCGCACCCCGCCATTGCCATCACCGCAAAGATCACGCCCGCCATCAGAGACGCGCGAAAGACAGCGTTTCCACTCACGTGTAGACCACCCTGCAATCGTCGGCAACACCCATCCGCTGCGCCCCATCGCTGGACGCTCCGCGGTACTGAAGATTGTGTGTGGGCGGCAGTGCGCGAACGCGCATCGGGATCCGCGGGCAAGCCGCGATCTTCACCGCGCACGGATTGAAGGCCCGTGCCATACCCCCTGTACGCATCCATGTGGTTAACGCTCCGTTGAAACGGTGGCATTCGCGAATCACATCCGATCCGCGTACTGCATCACGACATTCGCGCCGAACATATCCACGCGATTTTGTGCCGTCAAGACACTTACTCGAGTAAACATGTGTATGAACATTCGCTGCCCCCGAAGCATGCGCACGAAACCCCATAAAACAAGCTGTTTATTGCATATTCGTGAAGCGACGATCATTACTTCACTCATGGACGTGAAGGTGATTGTGAAAGTACGCACCGCGTCACATCCAATGTGAAAATCGGATTCACCTAGATGACTGAGACATGCGTGCGACCAGCATCAGCTGGATATTGAAGTACCTAACGTTGTGCAGCATCCTGAAAAAGGTCGATCACCTCGCTTCACATCGAACAGGGATGGATATGGACTCGTCGAAGATGGATGAATTCGTCGCCAATGCAGCACTGCTCGCCGCCCACCTCAAGGAAAAGTGCGAGCAGGCAGCGGCTTCGCAGCAGGCCTCGGCGCAGGATCTTCAGGGCGCAGCGATCGTGGTACGAAGGACGATCGAGGAAGGGAAGCGCGAGCTTGTCGAGCACGCAGGTTCTGCCGTTTCCTCGGCGCTGTCGGAGAAGGTGCCCGCTGCGACGCAGGCGATTCTCGACACCACGGCGCGCCTGAAGCAGGTGACGGATCGTCTTCAACACGAGCAGGCGGCACTCGAAAGACGGCTGCGCTTCCTGGGTGCGGGTACGCTGGGGGCTATCGCAGTGGCATGCCTGCTGTTGGTGGCAGGGACCGGCTATGCGTCATGGCACAACGTGCAGCGCGCTCAGCGCGCGTACGTGGATGCGGAGGTGCTCGAAGCCCTGCGTCACGTGACGATCACTGCGTGCGATGGCGCGCCCTGCATCAAGCTCGAGGAGGGTCTGCGCCGGTGGAAGAAGAACGGGGAGTATGTGCTGGTCGATGGCGCAGCCGCGGACGGCAGCGAACCCGCAGGACAGCGCTGACGACGGGCGAAAGGCCGCACACGGCCGTGTGAATGGAATCGGTGACAGGGGGACTCTTGGGAAACGTGCGTATTCTGGCAAGCGTCGTGCTCGGCATCGCCGCTCTCTTGGCGGCGATCTATCTGGCCGGCTATCTCTCGCTGCTGTTCCTCGGCCTGGATGGTGGGCAGGTCGGATGGAGCACCTACTTCGACTATCTGAGGCACCTGGACCACCCGCGCGTACAGCCTTATGCCTGGCGCATCAAGACTGCGGGCGCGATCGGCGGCGGACTGATGCTGCTTGCATGGGCTGCATTGGTGGTGATGATCTACAAGTTGCGCAGTCACCGTAACCTGCACGGCCGGGCCAGGTTCGCCGGCATGGTCGATCTGGGCAGGAAGGGATTCCTTGGCGGCGGGGACGACGGCATCGTCGTGGGCCAGATGAGCGGCAAGCTGCTGCGCTTGCGCGGTCAGCAGTTCGTGATCCTGGCCGCCCCCACCCGTTCGGGCAAGGGCGTGGGCGTCGTGATACCGAATCTTCTGGACTATCGCGAATCCGCGGTGGTGCTCGACATCAAGCAGGAGAACTTCGACCTCACTTCGGGTTGGCGGCAATCGATCGGGCACGAGGTGTACCTGTTCAATCCGTTCGCGGAAGATCGCCGGACCCATCGGTGGAATCCGATGACCTACGTGTCGCCGGACCCTGCCTTCCGCGTCTCCGACCTGCAGAGCATCGCCGCGATGCTCTACCCCGATGGCGACGACAAGGACAAGTTCTGGGTCAGCCAGGCGCGCAATGCGTTTCTGGCGTTCGCGCTGTATCTGTTCGAGCGGCACGAGCACGACGACACTACCGAGAAGCCCACCCTCGGCGCGGTGCTGCGGCTCGCATCCGGTGACGGCGGAGAGCTGAAACCCTACCTGCAGAAACTCGTGGAAGCGCCCTTCCTCAGCCAGCAGTCCCGTACGGCGTTTTCCGGCCTGCTCTCGCAGGCCGACGTGACGTTCGCGTCCATCATCGGTTCGTTCCGGGAGCCACTGAATCCGTGGCTCAATCCGGTGCTCGACGCGGCGACCAGCGAGGATGATTTCCGCCTCGACGACGTGCGTCGGCGTCGGATGACGATCTACGTCGGCATCCAGCCGAACAAGCTTGCCGAGAGTCGGTTGATCGTGAACCTGTTCTTCAGCCAGCTGATCAACGTCAACACCAAGACGTTGCCGCATAACGACGCGTCACTGAAACACCAGTGCCTGCTGCTGATGGATGAGTTCACCTCGATCGGACGCGTGGACATCATCTCCAAGGCCGTCGCCTACATGGCCGGCTACAACCTGCGGCTGCTGCCCATCATCCAGTCGATGGCGCAGCTGGATGCGGTCTACGGCAAGGAGCTTTCGCGCACCATCATCACCAATCACGCGCTGCAGATCATCTATGCGCCCCGCGAGCAGCAGGACGCCAACGACTATTCGGAAATGCTTGGCTATACGACGATCCGTCGCCGCGCACGGACCCGCTCGCATGGACAGGGTCGCAATGTCTCGGATAACGAGGTGCTGGAGAAGCGCGCCCTGATGTTGCCCCAGGAACTCAAGGCCATGGGGCCGGAGAAGGAAATCGTGCTCTACGAAGGTCTGGCCCATCCGATCCTGTGCCGGAAGGTGCGCTACTACAAAGAGAGCTACTTCACCCGGCGGCTGTTGCCGAAGGTGGCGGTGGAACCCCTGCAACTCTAGCCATCGCAGCCGTTCGCACGGCAAACCGGCGCCCGGTTAGAATCCAGCGGTCTGCTCACCCGCCTTCCGAGGTCTTTTCATGCAATGCCCGAAATGCCACAGCACGATGGAACCGATCGCCATGGCGCAAGCGAACGTTCATCGCTGCGAAGGGTGCAGAGGCCTGTGGTTCGAGATGGTGGATCACGAAACGCTGAAAGACCGGGCTGGCGAACTCGATGTCGGCGATCCGGTCCAGGGCGAGCAGTACAACAAGATCGACCGGATCAAATGTCCCGCGTGCGTGGGCCATCGCGACCTGATCCGGATGGTCGACCCGTTGCAGCCTCACATCTGGTTCGAGAGCTGCAAGGGGTGTTACGGCCGATTCTACGATGCAGGCGAGTACCGAGACTTTGCGGAGATCGAGTTCGCCGACCTGATCAAGGACTGGAACGCGCCCGAGCGCTTCTGACGCGGCGGGCGCCTAGGACGCCGCCGCCCCGCCCCGCTCCCTGCAGCCCCAGTTGAGGATGGGGGTTCCCGGCGGCAGCACGCGCCTGAACATGTCCACGCGCGCCGGCTTCGGGTTGACCACCACGGGCGCGCGTGCCGCCTTCAGCAATGGCAGGTCGGCACTGCTGTCGGAGTACGCCACCGCGATTTCGCCATAGCCTCGCTCGCGCAGCATGCGCATCTTCTCTTCGTTGTGGCAGTGGCGCGTGGCCACGACCGCGCCCAGGCGCGGGCCGACGGCCGTGCCGATCACCGGCACGTCCTCGTGCGCGACGAAACTGAGGATGGCACGCGCCAGCTCGGGCGGGGCGCCGGTCGCGACGACGACGCGGTCGCCGGTGGCCCGATGCTCGCGGAACACCTCCAGCGCATGCGGCAGCAGGCGTCGCTGCACGTCCTCGCGATGGATGGCCACGTACTGGTCGATCAGCGCATCGAAGCTGCGCCGACCGTGCAGGCCGAACGTGCCGATCCAGATGTACCCGGAGATGCCGCGACGCCGTGTCGGCAGGAACGCCACCATCGGCCCCAGCACGACGGATGCGGCCAAGGCCGCGATCATGCGCAGTGGATTGCGCTGGATCAGCCACTTGACCAGATGGCCGCCGGAATCGCCATCGTAAAGCGTGTGGTCGAAGTCGAAGACGACAACCGGCGCATCGGCACGCGGCGTCGGATAAGGAGCGTCCGTCATGTCGCGAAGAATAGCTGACGCAGGGCCTCGCCGGGTTCTTCGGCGCGCATGAAGGTCTCGCCCACCAGGAAGGCATTCACGCCCGCGTCGCGCATCGTGGCGACATCCTCCGGCACCACGATGCCGCTTTCGGTGACCAGCAGCCGGTCCTTCGGCACCGCGTCCTTCATCGCCAGCGTGGTGTCCAGACTGACCTCGAAGGTGCGCAGATTGCGGTTGTTGATCCCGACCAGCGGCACCGGCACCTGCAGGGCGCGCTCCAGTTCGTCGATGTCGTGCACTTCCACCAGCACGTCCATGCCCAGCTGCATGGCCAGGCCGGACAGGTCGACCAGCTGGCCGTCGTCCAGCGCCGCCACGATCAGCAGGATGCAGTCCGCGCCCAACGCACGCGCTTCGTACACCTGGTACGGATCGACGGTGAAGTCCTTGCGCAGCACCGGCAGCGTGCATGCGTCACGCGCCTGGCGCAGATAGTCGTCCGCGCCCTGGAAGAAGTCCACGTCCGTCAGCACCGACAGGCAGGCCGCGCCGCCGAACTCGTAGCTGACGGCGATATCGGCAGGGCGGAAGTCCGGGCGGATCACGCCCTTCGAGGGACTGGCCTTCTTCACCTCGGCGATCACCGCCGGATCGCCCTGCGCGATCATCGCGTTCAGTGCGTCGGCGAAGCCGCGCGTCGGCGGCGCATCGGCGACGCGCGCGCGCAGGTCGGCCAGCGAGACGCGGGCGCTGCGCTCGGCGATCTCGTCCGCCTTGCGGGCGAGGATGGTGGTCAGGATGTCGCTCATGCAGTCCTCAGGCGGATCCCGCCCGTACGGGGCCCGTATTTTCGCACTATCCGCGGCGCTCGGCGGTTCCGCGGCCCCAGCCGTAGGCCCGCTCGACCCTGGCGACCCGCAGTTCGAAGTGGTCGTACCAGTCCCGCCGGCCCTGCTCGCGCGCGGCCGTGTGCTCGGCATGCTGGCGCCAGGCGAGGATCGCGGCCTCGCTTTCCCAGTACGCCACGGTGATGCCGAAACCATCCGCCCCACGGGTGGATTCCATCCCGAGGAACCCCGGCTGCCGCTGCGCCAGTTCGACCATCCGCTCAGCCATGGCACCGTAGCCGGCCCCATCCTGGCTGTTGCGCAACGACGAAAAAATCACCGCGTAATAAGGGGGTTTGGGTAGGCGAGCGAATCCGCTGGCAGCCATGTCATGCCTCCCCATGCGACAGGCCCAGGGCCTGTGTGGTCGCAACGAACTGCTGCAGGCGCTCCAGGGCCCGGCCGCTGGCGATGGCATCGCGTGAGCGGGCGATGCCATCCTCGATGCTCTCCGCCACGCCGGCCACGTACAGCGCCGCACCCGCGTTCAGCACCACGATCTCGCGGGCTGGGCCGGGCTTGTTGTCCAGCACGCCCAGCAGCATCGCCTTCGACTCGGCCGCGTCGGCCACGCGCAGGTTGCGGCTGGCGGCCATCGCGATGCCGAAGTCTTCCGGGTGCAGCTCGTATTCCCGCACTTCGCCGTCGCGCAGTTCGCCGACCAATGTCCCGGCGCCGAGCGAAAGTTCGTCCATGCCGTCGCGACCCCAGACCACCAGCGCGCGCTCGGCACCCAGCTCCTGCAGCACGCGGGCCTGGATGCCGACGAGGTCCGGATGGAACACGCCCATCAGGATGCTGGGCGCGCCCGCGGGATTGGTCAGCGGACCAAGGATGTTGAAGATGGTGCGCACGCCCATTTCGCGCCGCACCGGCGCGACCACCTTCATCGCGGGGGGATGGATGGGCGCGAACATGAAGCCGATTCCTGTCTGCGCGATGGATTGCGCCACCTGCTCGGGCTGCAGTTCGATGCTGACGCCCAGCGCTTCCAGCACGTCGGCGCTGCCGGACTTCGACGACACGCTGCGATTGCCATGCTTGGCGATGCGCGCACCGGCCGCCGCCGCGACGAACATCGAGCATGTGGAGATGTTGAAGGTGTGGGAACCGTCGCCGCCGGTGCCGACGATGTCGACCAGATGCGTGCGGTCGGCGACTTCGACGGTGCGCGAGAACTCGCGCATCACCGTGGCGGCGCCGGCGATCTCGCCGACGGTCTCTTTCTTCACGCGCAAGCCGGTCAGGATGGCGGCCGTCATGGTCGGCGAGACGTCGCCGCGCATGATCTGGCGCATCAGGTCGACCATCTCGTCGTGGAAGATCTCGCGGTGCTCGATGGTGCGCTGGAGGGCTTCTTGTGGGGTCAGTGGCATGTCGGCTCCGTAGGGTGGGCCCTGACCCACCGGCATGGCGATGGCGGGCCGAGGCCCGCCCTGCGTCATCGTTCGAGGAAGTTCTTCAGCAGCGCGTGCCCGTGCTCCGTCAGGATCGACTCGGGGTGGAACTGCACGCCTTCCACGGGATATTCGCGATGGCGCAGACCCATGATTTCCTCGAAGCTGCCGTCCTCGTTCTCGGTCCAGGCGGTGACTTCCAGCGCATCCGGCAGGCTGCTGCGCTCCACCACCAGCGAGTGGTAGCGCGTGGCCTCGTAGGCATCCGGCAGGCCGGCGAACACGCCCTTGCCTTCGTGACGGATACGCGAGGTCTTGCCATGCATGATGCGGCCCGCGCGGATGACGTGGCCGCCGTAGGCCTGGCCGATGCTCTGATGGCCCAGGCACACACCCAGGATCGGCGTGTTCGCACCCAGCCGTTCGATGATCTCCAGCGAGACGCCTGCTTCATTCGGCGTGCACGGGCCGGGCGAGATGACGATGCGCTCGGGCGCGAGCTTCGCGATCTCGTCCACCGTCATCGCATCGTTGCGCACCACCTTCACCTCGGCACCCAGCGACTGCAGGTACTGCACGAGGTTGTAGGTGAAGCTGTCGTAGTTGTCGATCATCAACAGCATCGGTCAGGCTCCTTGTGCCTGCTGGGCGGCACCAACGGCCCGACCCTCTGTATACAGCGCGGAGAAAGTCGCCGCGAACGCTTCGATGTCGGACTCCGGCGTCGCCCACGACGTCATCAGCCGGATCACCGTGGTCCCGTCGCCTCGCCGCTCCCAGGTTTCGAACTCCACGAACGACCGCAGGCGCTCCACCACCGCGTCCGGCAGCACCGGAAACACCTGGTTGCTGGGCGAGTCCACGGCCAGCGGCACGCCGGCCCGCTGCAGGATCTCGCGCAGCCGCGCCGCCATGGCGTTCGCATGCGTGGCCAGCACGAAGTACAGGCCGTCCTCGAACAGCGCTTCGAACTGCGCACCCACCACCATGCCCTTGGCCAGCATCGCACCGCGCTGCTTGATGATGTGGCGGAAATCCGTGCGCAGGACCGGATTGACGATGACCAGCGCCTCGCCCAGCAACGCACCGTTCTTGGTGCCACCGATGTAGAACGCATCGGCCTGCCCGGCCAGCAAGGCGAGGTCGACGTCATTGCCTTCGGTCGTCAACGCCGAGGAAAGACGCGCGCCGTCGACGTAGAGCAGCAGGCCGTGATCGCGACAGAAGCCGCCCAGCGCCTGCAGTTCCTCGGCGCTGTAGACGGTTCCCCATTCCGTGCTGTTGGAGATGTAGACCAGCCGCGGCTTCACCATGTGCTCGCCGTGGTGGCCGTCGACGCACGGCCGGATCAGCGCCGGACTCAGCTTGCCGTCCGGCGTGGCGACCGTCAGCACCTTGTGGCCGCTGGCCTCGATGGCGCCAGTCTCGTGCATGGCGATATGGCCGCTGGCCGGCGCGATCACCGCTTCGTGCGGCCGGAGGAAAGCCGCCAGCGCAACGAGGTTGGTCTGGGTGCCGCCGGCCAGGAAATGGACGTCGGCGTCGCGACCCAGGCGGTCGCGGATCAGCGCGGCGGCGCGTGCGCTGTGGACATCGAGACCATAGCCCCGGTTGACCTCGGCGCTCGCGACAGCCAACGCCTGCAGCAGGCGTGGATGTGCGCCCTCGCTGTAGTCGTTGCGCAGGCTGATCCTGGCGTTGTCTGTGGCGATCTCCATCACAGGCCCTTCGCCGCTTCCGCGACCGCACGGAACAGCGCACGCCCCTTGTTCATCGTCTCGTCCCATTCCTTCTCGGGATCGGAGTCGTAGACGATGCCGGCGCCGGCCTGCACGTGCAGACGGCCGTCCTTGATGACGGCGGTGCGGATGGCGATGGCGGTGTCGGCATCGCCGTGCCAGCCGATGTAGCCGATGCTGCCGGCGTAGACATTGCGCTTGATCGGCTCCAGTTCGCGGATCACTTCCAGCGCGCGGATCTTAGGCGCGCCGCTGACCGTACCGGCGGGGAACGTCGCACGCAGCACGTCGGCATAGCTCAGTCCGGGCAGAAGCCTGCCGGTGACTTCGCTGACGATGTGCATGACGTGGCTGTAGCGCTCGATGACGAACTGCTCGCCCACCTGCACCGTGCCGGCCTCCGACACCCGGCCGGTGTCGTTGCGGCCCAGGTCGATCAGCATCAGGTGCTCGGCACGTTCTTTCGGATCGGCGAGCAACTCGGCTTCCAGCCCGAGATCCTCGTCGTGCGTCTTCCCACGCGGACGGGTGCCGGCGATCGGGCGCACGGTGACTTCACCCTGCTCCAGGCGCACCAGGATCTCCGGCGACGAACCCACCACCTGCACGTCGCCAACATCGAGGAAGTACATGTACGGCGACGGATTCAGCGCGCGCAGCGCGCGGTACACATCGACGGGACGCGCATTGAACGGCACGCTCAGGCGCTGGCTCAGCACCACCTGGAAGATGTCGCCGGCGCGTATGTATTCCTTCGACTGCTCCACCGCGGCGATGAAGCCGTCATGGGTGAAGCCGGACACGAAGTGGCTTTCGTCCAGCACGTCGCGGGTGATCGGCGCGGGATAGAAGCCGGGCTGGCGCAGCTTGGCGGTCAGCGCATCCAGCCGCGCCTGCGCCCGTTCCCACGCACCCGGTTCGCGTGGATCGGCGTGCACGATCAGATAGAGACGGCCCTTGAGGTTGTCGAAGACCGCGACTTCCTCCGACAGCATCAGCAGGATGTCGGGCGTACCCAGTTCGTCCGGCTTGTCGCCCGTGGCGAGCCGCGGCTCGATGTAGCCGATGCACTCGAAGCCGAACCAGCCCACCAAGCCGCCGGTGAACCCCGGCAGGTCCGGCAGGCGCGGCACCGAATACGCCGCGCGCAGCGCCTCGACTTCGGCGAATGGGTCTTCGACCTCGCGTGCCTCGACCAGCTGGCCCTGGTCACGGATTTCCAGACGATGACCATGGAAGGTGACCACGCGCCGCACCGGCAGGCCGATGATGGAGTAGCGACCGAAGCGTTCGCCGCCTTCCACCGATTCGAACAGGTAGGTGTGCGGCGCGTCGGCGAGCTTCAGGTAGACCGAGAGCGGCGTGTCCAGGTCGGACAGCACTTCACGGACAACGGGGATGCGGTTGAAGCCTTCAGCAGCGAACTGCTGGAACGGGTCGTGCGGGATCAAGCGGGCTTTCCTTCCGGGACGCGATGGCGGGGCGGGCGACGGCTACGGGCCACCATCGCCAGCTGCGGCGTGCGGAAAATTGGGAAAGCGGGCGCGTGGGGTGGGACACGCCCCTACTCTACCCGATGCGGCCGCCGACCGACCACTATGCGCATGGTTTCAGGCGCAACGGGCACGCCAGGGGCAGGTGCATCCGCACGCGTCCCGCCACGCAGTCGACGCGGAAGCGGCGGGAGGCCACCGGCTCCCCATCCAGATTGAGCGTCAGCGGTTCGTCGGAGGCCAGCTCCACCCACGGAAGGCGGATGCGGGTCGCCACCCGGTCCAGTGCCGCATGCTTGCCCTCCTTGATCAGGGTGCCCACGGTGGCCGCGACATCGCCGGAGAGGTCGGGAACGATCGTCAGGTCCAGCTGGCCGTCGTCGACCAGCGCATCGGGGCACAGCGCCTGGCCTCCCCCGGCCTGCCGGCCGTTGCCGATCCCGAGGGCGATCAGGTCGCCCTCCCACGCGAAGTCCGGTCCGCGCAGCCGGGCCTGCAGCGGATCGATGCGGCCGAGCCGGGCGATGCCGGTGATCAGGTCCGCCAGGCCGCCGAGCATCTTCTTCAGCCCCTCGTCCGTTTCCCCCGTCACTTCGGTACCGAAGCCGCCACTGGCCAGGTTCGCGCACCAGTGGGTGCCATCGTCGGCGTCGATGCGCAACAGGTCGAGCGGCGCGGCCGCTACCTCGCGGACCAACTGCAACGCCGCCAGTGGTCCGTCGGGGATGCCGGCTGCCGTGGCAAAATCGTTGGCGGTGCCCAGCGGCACCAGTCCCAGCGAGGGCATCGCGTCGGCGGTCGCGTCGCGATGCGCCAGCGGGGCGCCGACCTCACTCAAGGTGCCGTCCCCGCCGGCCGCAATCACCGTATCGACGCCGTCGGCGATGGCCTCGGCGACATAGCGCTCGGCATCGCCGTCTTCCCAGGGGACGCGCACGTCCAGGGCGATGCCCGTCTCGCGCAGGGTCTGCACGGCCGCGCGCAGGTCGTCGTCACCGGCGGATTTACCGTTGAGGATCAGGCGCCAGTGCGGTGGGGGCATAGGAGGTTCCTTCGGGGACGCGTGAGGATAGCCGCTCTCCTGTAGGAGCGACGTGAGTCGCGACCGCGGATCATCAGTCCCAGGGTTCTCGGGTAGACAGGTTCGCTGGCGGCGACAGCATGCGGTCGCGACTCACGTCGCTCCTACAACTGCCCAGCCATCGTCATCTGTCCGTCACAGATCCCGCGTAGCGTAGAAGGCCATAGCAGGGACGACGGGCGGAGGCAGGATCAGCCTCCAATTCTTCCGGGGCGGTGGCGAAAGCCATCGCCCTTCTGCTTTGTCAGGCGCCGCGCGCGTCTGCGACCGCGGCGCGCATGCGGGCGTTGACATCCGCATAGTCCGGGGCGTTGAAGATCGCCGAACCGGCGACGAAGGCATCCGCGCCCGCCGCCGCGATCTGGCCGATGTTGTCGGCCTTCACGCCGCCGTCGATCTCCAGGCGGATGTCCTTGCCGGTCTTGTCGATCATCGCGCGCACGGCGCGCAGCTTGTCCAGCGCCGACGGGATGAAGGCCTGCCCGCCGAAGCCGGGGTTCACCGACATCAGCAGCACCAGGTCCAGTTCCGGCAGCACCCAGTCCAGCACCTCGACCGGCGTGCCGGGGTTGAGCACCAGGCCGGCCTTGCAGCCGAGCGACTTGATCAGCTGGATGGTGCGGTGCACGTGCTTCGAGGCTTCCGGGTGGAAGCTGATGATGCTGGCGCCGGCCTCGGCGAAGTCCGGCACGATGCGGTCCACCGGCTCCACCATCAGGTGTACGTCGATCGGCGCGGTGACGCCGTGCTTGCGCAGCGCGCTGCACACCATCGGGCCGATGGTCAGGTTGGGCACGTAATGGTTGTCCATCACATCGAAGTGCACCCAGTCGGCGCCGGCCTTCAGCACGTTGTCGACTTCCTCGCCCAGGCGGGCGAAGTCGGCGGACAGGATGGACGGGGCGATGATGCAGTTCGACATGGAGGGGCTCACTTGCGCTTGCGCAGGGTCTTGATGCGGTCGTAGGCGGCATTGATCTCGCCGGCCTTGCGTTCGGCCTGGCGGCGAAGATCATCCGCGGCGCCGGCCATCTTGTCGGGGTGGTACTGGGAGATCAGCCGGCGATAGGCCTGGTCGATCTCGGCGTCGCTGGCATCGCTGGTCAGGTCGAACACCCGGTACGGGTTGTCGCGGCTGAGCCGGAACCAGTCCTCGTCGAACGCATGGCCGATGATCAGGCCGACCAGGCCGCCCAGCGGGTGGCGCATCAGCAGCCAACCGGCCACGAATCCCAGCAGTTTTCCGTACCAGCGCTTCATTCGGCCCGCCTTCTCCGGCAACCGCGTCATTTTACGGCACACGCGGGCCCCAAGCGCCGTACACTACGCGGCCCGGTCCGGTACCTGGCCCCGCAGCAGCGGGTGAAGGGCCACCCGGGGCACGGGCGCACGGCCTGCCGCACGCCCCCACGACGCTGTACGCCTCGCTGGTTTCCGGAACTCCCCAAGGAGTGTTTGTGCCCACGACGTTGCTCCAATCCGATCTGCCCGGCCTCACCCTGCGCCACCGCGGCAAGGTCCGCGACGTGTTCGACCTGCCCCGCGACCGCCTGCCCGCCGATGCGCCCGAGGGCGACTGCCTGCTGATGGTGGCCACCGACCGCCTGTCCGCGTTCGACGTGGTGCTGCCCGACCCGATTCCCGGCAAGGGCGAGATGCTCTGCCAGATCTCCAATTTCTGGTTCGCCAAGACCGCGCACCTGATGCCCAACCACCTGACCGGCATCGATGTCGCGTCGGTGCTGCCGGCCGGCGTGGATTCGTCGCTGTATGCCAGGCGCGCGGTGGTGACGAAGAAGCTCAAGCCCGTGCCGGTGGAAGCGATCGCCCGCGGCTATCTGATCGGCAGCGGCTGGAAGGACTACCAGCGCACCGGCAAGGTCAGCGGCATCGAGCTGCCCGACGGCCTGCACCAGGCCGAGAAGCTGGCCGAACCGATCTTCACCCCGTCGACCAAGGCCGCCGTCGGCGACCACGACGAGAACATCGACTTCGACGCCATGGTGAAGACCGTGGGCGCGGAACTGGCCGAACGCGTGCGCGACGCCACCCTGCGCATCTACCGATTCGCCGCCGATTTCGCGGCCGAACGCGGCATCCTGCTGGCCGACACCAAGTTCGAATTCGGCACGGACGAGGATGGCCGCCTGTACATCATGGACGAGATGCTGACGCCGGATTCCTCGCGCTACTGGCCCGCGGACCAGTACGAGGTCGGCACCAGCCCGCCGAGCTACGACAAGCAGTTTGTGCGCGACTATCTGGAAACGCTGGACTGGAACAAGACCGCGCCCGGTCCGTCGCTGCCGTCCGAGGTCATCGAGCGCACGCGCGCCAAGTACGCCGAGGCGCTGCAGAAGCTGGCCGGCATCACGGTCGACTGAGCTACCCCGTCCCGGTAGGAGCGCGCCATGCCCGCGATGCTTTTACGCACGCTGGTCGAAGGGCATCGCGGGCATGGCCCGCTCCTACGATGTTGCGATGGCCGGCCCGCCCGTCCTGTCCGGGCTGGGGTATGCTCCATACCCTGCCGCATTGCCATCCTCGGGAGGGATGAATGAACGCGACCGCGCAACGTCCGGTGGACCGCTGGTTCGCCAGCTATTCCGGCGACCACCAGAACGACACCAACCAGCTGATCCATGTCTTCGCCGTGCCCACCATCCTGTGGACGGTGGTGGCGCTGCTGTGGTGCATCCCGGTGTTCGGCACCTGGATCAAGTCCGGCGCGTGGGCGGCCCTGGCGATGTTCGCCGCCTGGATGTACTACTACAAACTGTCCCGTCCACTGGGCTTCGGCATGCTGGCCATCTTCATCGCGATGGCCTGGCTGACGCGCTGGCTGGAAGCGCTGCTGGGTCTGCAGAACCTGCTCTACCTCGCCATCGCCGTCTTCGTACTGGCCTGGATCGCGCAGTTCATCGGCCACAAGACCGAAGGCAAGAAGCCCAGCTTCCTGACCGACCTCACCTACCTGCTGATCGGGCCGGTGTGGGTGCTCAGCAAGTTCTATCGGAAGATGGGCTGGAAGTATTGAGCGAGGGGCCGGACCTGCCCCGCTGGAGCCTGGCCTGGGATCGCATCGACTTTCCCGGGAGCAGCGGCGCAAGCTGCACCCTACGAACCGACCGCCCGCGTGTCCAGAATGAAAGAACGCGGCGCATAACCAAAGTCGTGTAGGGCCGGGGACGCATCGAAGGTCAGGTCTTCACGCATGCGCGCGACCGCGTCATCGGTCAGGCCGCGCATCATGCCGGCCTTGCGGGCCAGCCACAACGCGGTCCTGAACACCGGCATCGGCACCTCCCAGAGTCTTGCGGGCGGGTCCAGCGCCGCCAGCGTGCGCGCGACCATGTCGCGATAGGCGAGCGTCTCGCCCCCCGGCAGCGCATAAGCCTTGCCATCCGTGGCAGGCGCGTCCACCACCGCGAACGCTGCGTGCGCCAGGTCGTCCACGTGCACCGGCTGACGCTTTCCGTTGGCGCCCCGCGGCAGCACGAAAAAACCCATGCGTCGCCCCATCGCCGCGATGCGTGCCAGCGTCTGGTCGCGTCCCGCGCCATAGACCAGCGTCGGACGCAGCACTGTCGCCGCCGCCCCGTTGGCCGAGGCGGTGTCGAAGACGATGCGCTCCGCCGCCCGCAAGCGCGCGACGATGTCGCGTTCGTAGGCGTCGGCCGACGCCTGCTTCGTATCCAGGCTGGTGGAACCGAACGCGACCACGCGTCGCGTGGCGACCTGCCCGCGCGCATACCATTGCGCAAAGCCGTCCAGCGGCCCGGTGCTGAAGACCACGTCGACAGCCTCGGGAAGTCCGCCGACGTTGGCGAACTCGCCGGTCAGCCAGGTCACCCCGCCTGCCGGTGGACGCGGCCCACGCGACACCGCGAACACCTGCCATCCCGCGCCTGCCAGCCGCGCCAGCAGCGCCTCCCCGATCTGGCCGCTGGCACCGAACACCAGCGCGGTGCGCGTCGGCGCGTCAGGCATCCGGGCGGGCGTCTTCGTCGACCGCATCGATCGGTTGCGGCGGCTCGCCGTCGGACATCGGCGGACGCTCGGCCATGTGCAGCGACAGCGCCGCCTTCGCCATCAGGTGCGCACTGATCGGCGCGGTGATGAAAAGGAACGCGGTGATCAGCAGTTCGCGCGGCTGCGGATCCGTGCCGCCGAGCGCGTGGTACCCCACCGAGGCGATCAGCACGCAGCCCACGCCCAGCGTGCTGGCCTTGGTCGGTCCGTGCAGCCGCTTGAAGAACTCCGACAGCTTCACCAGGCTGAAGGAGCCCACGAGGATGAAGAAGCTGCCCACCGCGAGCAGCAGCACCAGCAGGATGGCGAAGACCCAGCTCATTCGACGATGTCCCGGCGCAGCACGTACTTGCTCAGCACCACCGTGCCCACGAAGCCCAGCATGGCGATGATCAGCGCCGCTTCGAAGTACACCGCCGTGCCCAGGTACATGCCGAACAGCATCAGCTGCGCGATCGCGCAGACATACAGGGTATCCAGGGCGAGGATGCGGTCCGGCACACTGGGACCGCGCACCAGCCGGTACAGCGCCAGCAGCATGGCCACGCCGACCACGTGCATCGCGCCGATGACCGCGTACATCACTAGGGCCTGCGGGGTCATGGGAAGATCTCCATCAGCGGCACCTCGTAGCGCGTCTTGATCTGCCGGATCACGTCGTCGGCATCGTCCAGGTTGAGTACGTGCACCAGCAGGTGGCGGCGATCGTCCGACAGGGCCGACGACACCGTACCCGGCGTCAGCGTGATGATGCTGGTCAGCGCGGCGATGCCGTGGATGTTGTCGATGTCCAGCGGCACCCAGATGAAACCCGGCCGAATCTTCCGTTCCGGACCCAGCACCTGCAGCGCGACGGTGACGTTGGCCTGCACGATGTCCCACAGCAGCACGCCCAGCATGCGCGGCACGCTGCGCAGCCGGCCGATGCGGGCGAACTCGCGGTCCAGCCGCGCCGCGAACGGCGGGATCACCAGGGCCAGCACCAGCGCCATCACCACCTGGCCGACACTGATCTCGTCATTCATCAGCAGCCAGAAGCAGAACACCGTCACACTCAACGGCAACGACGGCAACCAGCGCTTGCGCCACGTCGCGGCCATGCTCAGGGCTCCCTCAGGATCGGCAGCGCGGCCCGCACGTGCTCCACGTAGTCGCCGGGCGACAGCAGCTGCAAGGCGGTGGCGCGCGTGTAGTCCAGCACCAGGGCGGCCGCCACCACCAGCGCCACGCCATAGGCGAGCAGCAGCACGATGGCCGCCGTCTCCAAGGGGCGCGAGGGCGCGGGCACCATCTCGTGCTCGGGCGTGAAGGCTTCCAACCGGTGTTGCCCGGCGTCCGGCCACGGTGCCACGCGCCAGAACAGCCGCGTGCCTGCGCGCGCCAATCCGACCAGCATCATGAAACTGGTACCCAGCACCAGCAGCCACACCCAGAACGTGCGCGGACCGGCCGGCACGGCCTCCAACAGCAACAGCTTGCCGATGAAACCCGACAAGGGCGGCAGCCCGGCCAGCGACACCGCCGCCACCAGGAACAGCAGGCCGGGTACGGTCTTGTCCGGCAATGCCGCGATCACATCCTTGCGGTCACCGGCGCGTCCGCGACGACGGCGGATCAGGTCGGCCAGCAGGAACAGCGCCGCACCGGCGAAACTGCTGTGCACCAGGTAGTACAACCCCGCGCCCATCGTGCCCGCCGTTCCCAGCGAGAACGCGACGAACAGCGTCGCCGCCGATCCCAGCACCAGATAGGCCGCCAGCGCGCGCAGCCGCGTGGCCGCCAGTACGCCCAGCGATGCCAGCACGAGTGTCGCCGTGCCCAGCACCAGCAGCGCTGGCCATGCGAAGCCGTCCAGCGGCCCCAACGCGCCGAAGCTCAGCGTGCCCAGCCGCAACACCGCGTACAGCCCGACCTTGGTCATGATGGCGAACAGGCCGGCCACCGCGGCCGGTGCGTGCGTGTAGGTTTCCGGCAGCCAGAAATACATCGGCAGCAGCGCGGCCTTGGCGCAGAACACCACGAACAGCAGGCCGGCCGCCGCCTGCACCAGCGCAACGTCGTCCGGCGGCAGCTGGGCCACGCGCACCGATAGCTCGGCCATGTTCAGTGAACCCAACAGCCCATACAGCAGGCCTAGCGCGATCAGGAACAGCGTCGATGCCGCGATGTTGAAAGTGACGTAATGCAGGCCGGCACGCATGCGCTCGCCGCGGCCGCCGCTCAGCATCAACCCGTACGAGGAGATCAGCAGCACTTCGAAGAACACGAACAGGTTGAAGATGTCGCCCGTCAGGAAGGCCCCGTTCAAACCCATCAGCTGGAACTGGAAGAACGCATGGAAGTGCGGCGCACGGCGGTCCCAGCCCGCGCAGGCATGCAGCAGGCACGCCGCACCGAGCAGCAGCCCGACCAGCAGCATCAGCGCGGACAGGCGATCCACCATCAGCACGATGCCCAGGCGCGCCGGCCAGTCGCCCAGCAGGTAGACCGAGACCTCGCCGGACGCCGCCGAGCCGACCAGCACACAGGTCACGGCCAGCATCGCCGCGATCGAGGCCCACGCCACGATGCGCTGCGGCACCATGCCGAACCGGCGATGCTCGAAGAACAGGGCGATCGACGCGGCAAACAGCGGGATCAGGATGGGCAGGGCCGGCAGGTGGTTCATGCGCGCGGCTCCCCCTCGTCGGCCTTCGCGGCGTCGCGGGCTTCCTCATGCCGGCGCTGCTCGCTGGCAAGGAATTCGCGCTCGGCCTTGGAGCCGTCCACATGGTCGCTGTCGTTGTCGCCGCGGCTGCGGATCGCCAGCACCACGGTCACCGCGGTCATCGCGAAGGCGATGACGATGGCGGTCACACCAGCGCCTGCGGCAACGGATCGGTGTAGTGCGCCAGGTCGGCCGGCACGCCGTCGCGGAGCACCGGCGGCTTTCCCGGCACCAACCGTCCGCCGGAAAAGATCAGCAGGTTGGTCGCATAGGACAGCAGCGTCAGTCCGAGGATCACATCGAAGCTGCGCGCGCGCAGCAGCAGGTACACGCCCGCGGCGGTGAGGATGCCGATCGCGCTTGCCATCGCCAGTTCCATCAGCGCAGTTCTCCGGTGCGGGTGGAACGCTCACCCGGTTCCATCACCCCCAGGTGCGACACGCGCGTGCGCGACGGGCGGATGGTGCCCATCATCGAGAGGATCAGCATGGCGCCGCCGAACACCACCAGATACACGCCGGTGTCGAAGCCGATGGCGCTGGCCAGTGGCACCGTCCCGATCAGCGGGAGCTCCAGGTCCAGGTGCCCGCTGGTCAGGAACGGCACACCGAAGGCCATCGACGCCACGCCGCTCACGCCGGCGACGATCAGGCCCGCGCCAACGCAGCGCACGTAGTCGAACCCGAAGCGCGACTCCACCGAAGCCGCGCCCTGGATGACGTACTGCACCAGCAGCGGCACCGCCAGCACCAGTCCCGCGATGAAGCCGCCGCCCGGCGCGTTGTGACCGCGCAGGAACAGGAACACCGACACGGTCAGCGTCAGCGGGAACATGATCTGCGCGAGATCCGCGGGAACCGGCAGCTTGATCGGCGGACCCGACATCACCTTTTCCGGCGCCATGCGCGCACGCCGCAGCAGCGCGTGCACGATCAGCGCGGCGATGCCGAACACGGTGATCTCGCCGAAGGTATCGAAGCCACGGAAGTCCACCAGGATCACGTTCACCACGTTGGCGCCGTAGGCTTCGGGCAGCGAACGCGCCAGCAGTTCGCCGCTGATCGTATCGCCCGGCCGCGTCATCACCTGGTAGGCCAGCAGGCCCACGCCGGTGCCCGCGACCAGCGCCACCGCGATGTCGCGCAGCCGCCGGCGCGGCGTGCGCTCCGGCGGCGCGCGCGGCGGCAGGTAGTGCAGGCCGAGCAGCAGCAGGACCAGGCTGACCATTTCCACCATCAGCTGGGTCAGCGCCAGGTCCGGCGCGGACAGGAACACGAAGGCCAGGCTCACCATCAGGCCGGCACCGCCCAGCACGACCACCGCCAGCAGCCGCTGCCGGTATAGCCGGATCGTCCACAGCGCGCAGACCACCAGCACCAGCCACAACAGCCAGCCCAGCAGCGGCATCGGCGGCGGCGCGCGCCACTGCAGCGGCGACGCCTCGCCACCGACGAACGGGGCGGCACCGGCCGCCGCCGCCGCCAGCACCAGGCACAGCAGGCTGCGCTGCAGGCTGCCGTTGGCCAGGGTATCGGTGAACCGGCCGGCCAGCGCGTACAGCGCCTCCATGTTCCAGCGGAACACCCTGCGCCCCAGCGAGCGCCTCACGATGGCATGCAGGTCGAACAGGCGCCGCAGTCCGAAATACAGCGCGATCCCGCCCGCGATGCCGGCCAGACTCATCAGCAGCGGCTTGTTGATCCCGTGCCACACCGCCAGGCTGTAGTCGGGCATGGCCTCGCCGAGGATCGCGGCGGCGCCCGCATGCAGCACCGGCGCCACCGTCCATGCCGGGAACATGCCCACCGCCACGCACAGCACCACCAGCACTTCCACCGGGATCTTCATCCAGCGCGGCGGTTCGTGCGGCGTCATCTCCAGCGCGCGCGGCCCATCGCCGAAGAACGTCTCGTAGACGAAGCGCAGGCTGTAGGCCACGCCGAAGACGCCGTACAGCAGCGCCGCCACGCTGATCGCGTCGCGCATCGCGCGATGCCCCGGGATATCCAGCGCTTCGGCGAAGAACATTTCCTTGGACAGGAAGCCGTTGAGCAGCGGGATGCCCGCCATCGCCAGCGACGCGATGATCGCCAGCGCACTGGTCCACGGCATGTAGTGGCGCAGGTTGCCCAGCCGGCGCATGTCGCGGGTGCCGGTCTCGTGGTCGATGATGCCCGCCGCCATGAACAGCGAGGCCTTGAACGTGGCGTGGTTGATGATGTGGAACACGCCGGCCACCACCGCCATCGGCGTGGAGATGCCGAACAGCAGCGTGATCAGCCCCAGGTGCGAGATGGTCGAGTAGGCCAGCAAGCCCTTCAGATCGTGCTGGAAGATCGCGTACCAGGCGCCTACCAGCAGGGTCAACGCGCCGACGGTACTGACCACGTAGAAGAACAGGTCGGTGCCCGCAAGCGCAGGATGCAGGCGCGCCAGCAGGAACACGCCCGCCTTCACCATCGTGGCCGAGTGCAGGTAGGCCGATACCGGCGTGGGCGCCGCCATCGCGTGCGGCAGCCAGAAATGCAGGGGGAACTGCGCGCTCTTGGTGAACACGCCGGCCAGCACCAGCGCCAGCGCCCACGGATACAGCGCGCTGCCCCGGATCAGGTCGCCCGAGGCCAGCACCACGTCCAGGTCGTAGCTGCCGACGATGCGCCCGAGCAGCAGCACGCCGCCGAGCAGCGCCAGCCCGCCGGCGCCGGTGATGGCCAGCGCCATGCGCGCGCCTTCGCGCGCGTCCTGACGATGCGACCAGAACCCGATCAGCAGGAACGAGCTGATGCTCGTCAGCTCCCAGAACACCACCAGCAGCAGCAGGTTGCCGGCCAGCACCACGCCCAGCATCGAACCCATGAACAGCAGCAGGGAGGCGAAGAACCGCGGCGCGCTGTCCTTCTGGCTGAGGTAGTAGCGCGCGTACACCACCACCAGCCCGCCGATCGCCAGCACCAGCCCGGCGAACATCCACGCCAGCCCATCCAGCCGCAGGGTGAACGACAGGCCGATCTGGGGAATCCAGGCGTGGTCGGCACGCAGGTCCCACCCATTCAGCACACTGGGCGTCATCCATGCCAGCAGCACCAGGCCCAACAGCGGTGCCAGGCCGGCCAGCCATGCAGTGGCGCCGCGCGGAAGGCCGCGCGCCAGCGCCACCACCAGCGCGAGCACGAACGGCAGCGCCAGCAGGATTTCAAGGAAAGGGATCATCAACCGCCTTGCGTTGCAGGGAATGCGTCATTCGCGAGCAATCGCCCCGAGTTTAACAAACCCGTTCACAGCTGCCTGAGCCGTCATTCAGTCAGGCGAGCAGCGCGATCTCCAGTAGCACCCAACCCGCGAAGGCCGCCAGCAGCAGACCGCCTTCCGTGCGGCTGATGCGCAGGTCGCCGCGCAGCATCGGATACAGCACCAGCACGAAGGCGATGGCGGCGGGCAGTTCCAGCCGGACGAACGACTCCGGCAGCGCCATGGGGCGGAAGGCCGCCATGCCGCCCACCACCACCAGCAGATTGAACAGGCTCGAACCGATCACGTGCCCGGCCACCATGTCCCCCTGCCCGCGACGCGCCGCCATCGCGGCGGCCGCGATCTCCGGCAGCGCAGTGCCGATGGCCACCGGCAGAAGGCCGGTCAGCAGCGGCGAAAGACCCCAGTGGGCACCGATCACCGGCGCACCCTGCACGACGAAGCGCGCGCCGTAGTAAAGCAGCGCAGCGGCCACCACGAAGCGCAGCAGGTTCATCCACAGCACCGTGCGCGTGGCGGCGAACGCCTCGACCTCCGCGCGCACGCCCGCGTCTTCGCGCGATGCGCGCGCCAGCAGGAATGCCAGGGCCGCCACGAAGCCCAGCAGCAGGGCCATTCCCTCGCCCCGCCCCACCACGCCGTCCAGACCGAACACGATGAGCGCCAGCGACGCCAGCGCCAGCAGCACCAGCAGGGGCGAAAGCACCCGCATCCGCACGAGGAGCGGCGCGACCACGGCGGCCAGCCCCAGCGTCAGCCCCAGGTTGACGATGTTGCTGCCGACGGCATTGCCGAGGGCCAGTTCCTGGGAACCGACCCACACCGCGCGCGCATTGACCGCCAGTTCCGGCAGCGAGGTACCGAAGGCGATCAGCAGCAGGCCCGCCACGAACGGCGACGCCCCGATCCTCTGCGCCAGGCCCGATGCGCCCTTGACGATGGAGTCGCCGCCCAGCGCCAGCAGCAGCAGGCCCAGCGCGAAATATCCCCAGGCTTCCGTCATCGCCCCGCCCTCCCCTCGTGGATGGCAGGGATTCTATGCCGCCCCGCTTCCTCAGGAACAGCCTTCGACGTACTCCACCTGCGGCGACAGGCCCACGCGCCACGACGTGACCTTGTCGGCTGCGTCGACCTCGAACACCAGCCTGGTCGGCGCCACGTCGCCGGCGTCCATGGACAGGTACTGGCCACCCTGCGTGTACTTGTGCGGCGCCCCCTTCAGCGCGCCACCGTAGAGCTTCTGCAGTTCCTCCACGCTCATGCCGACCTTGCCGCCACCCGGCGCGGTTTCCTTGTCCGTGCCCACGTCGTAGCGGACGAACCTGCCGTCTTCCATCATGAAGGCGAAGTCGGCGGGCCGCGTGATCCACTTCGGCCACAGGTAGTGGCAGGTCGTGCCCTCCATCGGTGCGCCGTTGAGTTCGCCGCCCCAGGCAGCGCGCGCCTCTTCAACCGTGCTCCCCAGCTTCATGTCGCCGTAGCCCAGGAAACTCGCCTGGCTGACCGGTCCGGCCGGCGCCGCCGTGTCGTCGGCGGCAGGCGTGGGCGCGGGAGCTTCGGCCATCGGCGTGGCGGTCGCGGTGGTCTGCGGTTCGGTCGCGGGCGCGGCGGCCGGGTCGCGCTGGCACGCGGACAACAGCGTGACCGCCATCACGAGGGGCAACAACGACTTCATCGGCTCTCTCCATTGCACAAACCTGAATCGTAGCGTCGCGGCGTTAAGTCGCCGCGAATGCCGCTGTCATCCGCACTTCATCACCGCGGCCTAGCCTGCGCGCGCACTCGCCCTCCGCCCGCCATGCGCCCGATCAAGACCGACCCCGCCCGGCAGCCGCTGCAGACCCACTCGGGTGCGCTGGGCATGCGCGAGCGGCGCGCACTGATCCTCTGCGATGGGCAACGCGACCTAGCCGAACTGGTGCGGCTGCTGGGACAGGACGCGCCGCTGCTGGTGCAGCGCCTGGTCTCGGCGGGCTACCTGGTGGCTCCCTCCACGCAGCAGGCCGTGCAGCCGCCACCCTCGGGCGCGGTACCCATCACGCCTTCGACGGGTACGCGTCGCTCGCTGGTGGCGGCCAAGGTCTACCTGTCGGGCATGCTGGAACTGCAGCGCGACCCCGAGGCCGCACATCATCGCGGCCGGCTGCAGGCACGACTGGATGACGAGGCCCTGCTCGAAGCACTGGCCGATGCATACGGCTTCCTCGAGGGCCGCGTCGCGCCCACGCTGGCCGGCCGCATCCGCGACCGGCTGTTCGAAGCGCTGCCGCACGCGCCGCTGCGGCGCATGCAGGCTTTGCTGGACGCCCGCGCCGACGCGTCCCTTTCCTGAGGGGTCTCAGGCCTGCGGCGGCACGAAGTGCCTGCGCAGGCCGGCCCAGCAGGCCTGGTAGTCGCGCTGGCGATGCGCGGCTTCGACCGCCTGGCGGGTGGGGCGGATCACCGCGCGCGTCTCGAACATGAAG
Source organism: Pseudoxanthomonas mexicana (assembly GCF_010093385.1). Taxonomy (GTDB): domain Bacteria; phylum Pseudomonadota; class Gammaproteobacteria; order Xanthomonadales; family Xanthomonadaceae; genus Pseudoxanthomonas_A; species Pseudoxanthomonas_A mexicana. The sequence goes on along the minus strand of NZ_PDWV01000001.1, from coordinate 164,830 downwards.
GCCATCGTGTCGTCGATGACATCCGGCTTCGACAGGTCGGCGTTCGACGCCTTCTCGAAGGTCGCCGCATCGGGCCCATGACCCGTCATGCAGTTGTGCAGCGACGCACCACCCGGCGCGAAGCCCTCGGCCTTGGCGTCGTACACGCCATGGATCAGGCCCATGAACTCGCTGGCGATGTTGCGGTGGAACCACGGCGGACGGAACGTGTCCTGCGCCACCAGCCAGCGCGGCGGGAAGATCACGAAGTCCATGTTGCCCCCGCCCGGCGGATCGCTGGGCGAGGGCAGCACCAGGAAGATCGACGGATCCGGATGGTCGTAGCTGATCGAGCCGATGGTGTTGAACCGGCGCAGGTCGTAGCGGTAGGGCGCGTAGTTGCCATGCCAGCCCACCACGTCGAGCGGCGAATGGCCGATGTCCGCGCGCCACAGGTGGCCCTGGAACTTGGCGATCAGTTCGAACTCGCCTTCCACGTCCTCGTAGGCCGCCACCGGCGTCTCGAAATCGCGTGGATTGGCCAGGCCGTTGGAGCCGATGGGCCCCAGGTCCGGCAAGCGCAGCGCTGCACCGAAGTTCTCGCAGACATAGCCGCGCGCCTCGCCATCGGGCAATTCGACCAGGAAGCGCACGCCGCGCGGGATCACGGCGATCTGCTGCGGTTCGATCTCGATCACGCCGAACTCGGTGGCGATGCGCAGGCGCCCCTGCTGCGGGACGATCAGCAACTCGCCATCGGCGTCGTAGAAGTAGCGCCCCTGCATCGACCGGTTGGCGGCGTACAGGTGGATGCCGACGCCGTGCTGGCCTTCCGGCCCGCCGTTCCCGGCCATCGTGTACAGGCCGTCGACGAAGTCCGTCGGCGACTCCGGCATGGGCAGCGGCGACCAGCGCATCTGGTCGGGCGACACCGGTCCGGCGCTGAAATCGCTGTGCAGGCGGTGCTGCGCGTAGGGCTGGAACGGCCCGTGCATCGCCGCCGGGCGGATGCGGTACAGCCAGCTGCGCCGGTTCTCCGCCCGCGGCGCGGTGAAGGCGGTGCCGCTGAGCTGTTCGGCGTACAGCCCGTGCGCCACCCGCTGGGGCGAGTTGCGGCCTTCCGGCAGCGTGCCGGGAATCGCCTCGCTGGCGAAGTGGTTGCCGAAGCCGGTCTGGTAATCGCCGTCAGTGCACATCTTCATTTTCGATGCCTTCAAAGCCCCTCTCCCGACGGGAGAGGGGTTGGGGTGAGGGGCGATGGTGAGACGGTCCGGCAGATCGCCTCGACCACCGCTTCAATCTGCGTCAGTACGTCGTTGTCCCAGAAGCGCAGGACAGTGAAACCTTTCGACCCCAGAAACCGGGTTCGCGCGCGATCCGATTCTTCCGAGTGCTGCGATCCATCGACTTCAACCACCAGACCAGCGGACAAGCAGCAGAAGTCGACCGTATAGGGGGGAATGGAATGCTGTCGGCGGAATTTCAGCCCGTCGATGTTGCCTCCACGCAAGACCGACCACAGCTTACGCTCCGCATCCGTCGAACCACTACGCAGTTCCCGCGCACGCTCGAGGGATCGGGTCGCCATGGGAGGTCTGCGGTGGATCTTCATCGTGGTTCTCCTGCCCCTCACCCCAACCCCTCTCCCGCAGGGAGAGGGGCTTGGAGCGGGAGCCTACAGCACCCCGCGCTTCATCTGGTCCCGCTCGATGCTCTCGAACAGCGCCTGGAAGTTGCCCTCGCCGAAGCCTTCGTTGCCCTTGCGCTGGATGATCTCGAAGAAGATCGGCCCCAGCGCGTTCTGGGTGAAGATCTGCAACAGCTTGCGCTGCTTGGTCTCCACGTCGGCGTCGATCAGGATCTTGTTGCGCGCCAGCCGCGCGACGTCCTCGCCGTGGTTGGGGATGCGCTGGTCGATCACCTCGAAGTACGTATCCGGCGTATCCAGGAATTCCACCCCCGCCTCGCGCATCTTCTCCACCGTCGTGTAGATATCGTCGGTGAAGCAGGCGATGTGCTGGATGCCCTCGCCCTTGTAGGCGTCCAGGTACTCGTTGATCTGGCTCTTCGGATCGCTGGACTCGTTGAGCGGGATGCGCACCATGCCGTCCGGCGCGGTCATCGCCTTGGACAGCAGGCCGGTCTTGGCGCCCTTGATATCGAAGTAGCGGATTTCGCGGAAGTTGAACAACCGCTCGTAGTAGTCCGCCCACTTGGCCATGTTGCCGTGGTAGAGGTTGTGGGTCAGGTGGTCGATGAAGGTCAGCCCGAAGCCTTTCGGCATCAGGTCCACGCCGGGCAGGTATTCGTAGTCCGGGTCATGGATGGTGCCCTTGTCGTCGTAACGGTCGACGATATAGAGCATGCAGTCGCCGATGCCCTTGATGACCGGCGCGGCAACGGCCTTGGTCAGTTCGTCGGCGGCGTCGAACGATTCGGCACCGTTCTTCAGCGCCTGCACGCGCGCCCACTCGGCCAGTTTCTTCACCCGGATCGCGAAACCGCAGGCACTGGGACCATGCTGGGCCGCGAAGCGGGCGGCGAAGGAGTCCGGATCTTCGTTGATCAGGAACGTACAGTCGCCCTGACGGTAGGTGCTGATCGGCCGCGTCTTGTGCCGCGCGACCTGGACGAAACCCAGCTTGCGGAAGTAGTCGTGCAGGTGATGGACCTGGCCGGCGGGGGCGGCGAACTCGACGAATTCGAAGCCGTCGATGCCCATCGGGTTGTCGAACGTCGTGGGCTGCATGCCCAGGTTGGGTTGTGCGTTCATGGGGCACCTCGCTAGGCTTGCCGGAATACGCCCCAATATAGTTTCAGCTGAAACCACCCACAAGTAGCAGCGCAGCATGAGCGAACCCGCCAACCCCGTCGTCCACGCCGATTTCGACCTCGACCGCCTGTTTTCGTACCGGCTGAGCGTGCTGTCCAACCGGATCAGCGGGGCGATTTCCCGCGAGTACCACCGCCGTTTCGGCCTGGCGATCACCGAATGGCGGGTCATGGCGGTGCTGGGGCGCTTCCCGGGCCTGTCGGCCGGCGAGGTGGCCGCCCGGACCGCGATGGACAAGGTGGCGGTCAGCCGGGCGGTGGCCCGCCTGCTGGAACGGGCGCTGATCCAGCGCGAGATCCACGGCGACGACCGCCGCCGCTCGGTGCTGGCGCTGACCGACGAAGGCTTCCGGGTCTACGACGAGGTCGCGCCGATGGTCATCGAATACCACCAGCGCATGCTGGAACCGCTGACCGAAGAGGAGCGGACGATGCTGGACCGGCTGATCGACAAGCTGGCCGGGGAAGGCGTCAGGCGCATCGAGGGCTGAGCGGCCCGCTTACGTAGAGCCGAGCTCTCGGCTGCGCGATGTACCAACCCGACAGCAGCGGAGCAAGCTCCGCTCTACGAAAAAAAACGGCGGCCCATGGCCGCCGTTTTCACTGGATCCCCGCTTGCGCGGAGATGACGCATCGGCAAAGGCGCGCGCCCTTGGGGCACGCGCCGATGCGTCACTTCACGCCGTGCATCAGGCGCTGGATCAGCGGCGCGATCAGGAACAGCAGCACGCCCGGGATCAACAATGCCCAGAACCCGAAGGTATAGCCGCTCAACGCGGACTCCACGCTCATCCCGCTCTCGCCACTGACGTGGCTGGCGAAGATGCCGGAGAGGTTGTTGCCGATCGCGGTGGACAGGAACCAGCCACCCATGCCGAAGCCGACCAGGCGCACCGGCGCCAACTTGGTCACCATCGACAGGCCGATGGGCGACAGGCATAGCTCGCCGATCGACTGGATCCAATAGACCGCGAACAGGGTCCAGAACGGGATCTTCAGGCTCTGCGGATCCACCAGGCTGGACAGCGCGAACATCAGCAGCAGGAAGGCAAGGCTGTTGAACAGCAGGCCCAGGCCGAACTTGCGCGGAATCGACGGGTTGTTGCTACCCAGCTTCACCCACAGCCAGGCGAGCAGCGGTGCCATCGTGATGATGGCGATGGAATTCACCGACTGGAACCAGCCCACGGGGAAGGTCCAGCCACCGAAATCGCGATTGACGATGTTCTGGGCGAGGAAGTTGAACGAACTGCCGGCCTGCTCGAAGAAGCACCAGAACAGCACGTTGAACGCGAAGATGATCAGCATGGCGATGGCCATGTCGCGACGCACCGGCCCATCCTTGAAGCCTTCGCGCAGGATCAGCACGCACAGCGCCACGAACAGCGCGGTCAGGATCCACTGGAGGGCACCGGCACCGATCGACAGCAGGAAGTAGATGACCGGGATGGCGACCAGCGTGCAGATCGCCGTCACCAGCACGCGGCCGGCTCCCTCGGTGCCCGGCATCGGCCGGCCGATGCCTTCGAGCTGCTTGCGCCCGAACCAGAACCACACCAGCGAAATCAGCATGCCGATGCCGGAGACCAGGAACACGACCTTGTAGACCGGCATGTCCGACGAGCCGCCCATGATCCGCTCGGCCAGCAGGCCGGTCAGCCATGGCGCGATCATCGCGCCCAAGTTGATGCCCATGTAGAACAGGGTGAAACCGGAATCGCGGCGATCATCGCCCTGCAGATAGAGCTTGCCGACCATGGTCGAGATGTTCGGCTTGAACAGGCCGTTGCCCGCGATCACCGTGGCCAGGCCGAGTTTGAAGATGTTCTCGTCCGGCCACATGATCATGAACAGACCCGCCGCCATGACCACCGCACCCAGCAGGATCGAACGCTGGTAGCCGATGACCTTGTCGGCCACGTAGCCGCCGAACAGCGCCGCCGCGTAGACCAGCGCCAGATACGCGCCGTACAGGCGACTGGCCGGCGCTTCGCCGGCGCTATCGCCTCCGTAGAACTGCGCGACGATGTACAGGGCCAGGGCCCACCGCATGCCATAGAACGCGAAGCGTTCCCAGAACTCGGTCATGAACAGCATCCACAGGGGGCGCGGATGCCCCAGCAGTTGCTTGAATTCCGGTATCCGTTCCGGCGTTGACGTGTCGACGGCTCCGCTCATGCGGGCTCCCCCTAGAAAAGTGGTTCAGGATTTCGGTTTCCCGTGCAACCGGCACGGGACGGGCGAGGATCACCGAGACGGCCAGCCCCCGTCAAATCGATGAAACACTGCCCCGCGGGCGGCGTTTCGGCCTATTCAGCGACGCAAATGACTGATTGCGCAGGAAATTGACGTCCTGCGCGACGGGGGAATACCTCCGGACTTCGTGCCGTCAACGCGACCGGAGATAGCGCGCATCGTCGAATGTGCTGCACCAGTGGGGACGGTAGACCACGATCAGCGCCATCGCCCCGCCGGACAGGAACGCCTCGCCGAACATCATCAGCGGCGTTGCCAGCAGGTAGAACCCGGCGCCCGGCAGCCCCAGCCAGACCGCGGCGAGATGCTTGACCAGGTTGCTGGCCGCGATGGCCAGGGCGCCGCCCAGGAAGCCCTGCACCAGCACGTACACGAACAGATTGGGCGACAAGCGGCGTTCGCAGAACCGTGACCACGCCCGGCCCAGTGCCACCGGCACTGCCGCCGTGGCCAGGAAATCCGGGCCGGGTCCCAGCCACGCGTAACCGAACGGCCAGGCCACCAGCGAGGCGACCGCCAGCGCCCACAGGGCGAACGCCGGGCCGAACATCAGCACCGCCACCATCGCGCCGGTGAAGTTCAGCTGCACGCCGGCCAGGCCATGGGTGTTGAAGACGCGCAGCAGCACCAGCGCCATGGTCGCCATGCCCAGCACGCGCTGGGCCTCGGGATCGCCCTGCAGCTTGTGCCAGGGCAGCCGGGGCACGGCCAGCGCCAGGACCGCCAGCGCCACCGCGCCCGCCAGCCACTGCAGCGCGGCCATCGCGTCCATCGCTCAGCGGCCGGGTCCGATCGAGGTGCGCACGTCGAACAGCTCCGGGAAGAACGTCAGCTCCAGCGCCTGGCGCAGGAAGCCCACGCCGCTCGAGCCGCCGGTGCCGCGCTTGAAGCCGATGATGCGCATCACCGTGCGCATGTGGCGGAAGCGCCAAAGCTGGAACTGGCTTTCCAGATCCACCAGGTCCTCGCACAGCGAGTACTCCCGCCAGTAGCGGTCGGTATCTTCGTAGATGGCCTCCAACACCGGCAGCAGCGCAGCGTCGGCGGCATGCGACTGGCGCCAGTCGCGCTGCAGGGGCTGGGCGGGGATCGCATGGCCCCAGCGGGCGAGATACATCAGGAACTCGTCGTACAGGCTGGGCGCATCCAGCACGGCCTCCAGGCCGGCATGGTCTTCCGGATCGTGCGAGAACACCTTCAGCATCGCCGCGTTCTTGTTGCCCAGCAGGAACTCGATGGTGCGGTACTGCAGCGACTGGAAGCCCGAGGACGGACCCAGCAGGTCGCGGAAGCCCATGTACTCGGACGGTGTCAGCGTCTCCAGCACCGACCACTGCTCGGTCAGCTGGCGCATCACCTGCTTGGCGCGGGCCAGCACCTTGCGGCACTGCCAGACCTGGTCGCGCTGCAGGAAGCCGATGGCGGCCTGCAGCTCGTGGATCATCAGCTTCATCCACAGCTCCGAGACCTGGTGCTGCACGATGAACAGCATCTCGTCGTGGTGCGGCGGATCGGAGACCGGGTGCTGCGCGGACAACAGGCGGTCCAGCTGCAGGTAGCCGCCATAGCTCATGCGACCGGCAAGGTCGGTGTGGATGCCCGCTTCCAGCGGGCGCTCGTTCTTTTCTACGGCCATCCGTCGATCAACCGGGGCACCGCCCGGGGGCGGCGGGGGCGCCAGCGTAACCGATGCCGGTGGCCGACCCCGGCAAGGCGATGGAAAACCGGCACTTATGTCATGCCCATGCAATGCGTGTACCACAGGCTTGGGCTACATTGCGCCGGCCGGGGGCGGATCCGCCCCCGACAGGGGGCGGCATCCAATCCACTGAGGGAGAACCCGTTACATGGAAATGCCACGGGGCCGCCTTGCGGCCGTGTTCGCGTCTTTCGCCCTGCTCTTCGCCGCGTCGTCGGTGCAGGCGCAGGTGGTCATCAGCCAGGTCTACGGCGGCGGCGGCAACAGCGGCGCCACGCTGAAGAACGACTTCATCGAGCTGCGCAACAACGGACCCACCGCGGTCGACCTGACCGGCTGGAGCGTGCAGTACGCCTCCTCCACGGGTACCACCTGGAATGGCCGCACCAACCTCAGCGGCAGCATCCCGGCCGGCGGTTTCTACCTGATCCAGCAGGCGCAGGGCGCCGGCGGCACGGTGGACCTGCCCACGCCCGACGCCACCGGTACCATCGCCATGGCCGGCACGGCCGGCAAGGTCGCGCTGAGCCGCAGCACGACGGCGCTGACCGGTGCTTGCCCGACCGCCGATGCGAACGTGGTCGACTTCGTCGGCTTCGGCAGCGCGGCCAACTGCTTCGAAGGCAGCGCGCCGACCGGCACGCTGAGCAACACCACCGCTGCGCTGCGTGGCGGCGATGGCAGCATCGACACCAACAACAACGGCGCCGACTTCGCGGTCGGTGCGCCGAACCCGCGCAACAGCGGCGCGGAGCCGCCGGAACCGCCCGATCCGCCGCTGGCGCTGACCATCGCCCAGATCCAAGGCAACGGCCTGTTGTCGCCGCACAATGGCAAGCGCGTGGTGACCGAGGGCATCGTCACTGCGATCAAGTTCAACAACGGCTTCTTCCTGCAGGCCGCCAACGACGACGGCGACCCGGCCACGTCCGATGCCGTGTTCGTGTTCACCAGCAGCGCACCGCCCGCCACCGCCGCGGTCGGCAACCGCGTGCGCGTGACCGGCACGGTCGAGGAATCCACCCCGTCGTCCAATCCGCATCAACTGGCGATCACCGAGATCGTCACGCCGACGGTGGAGGTGCTGGAAACCGGCCTCGCCCTGCCCGCCGCGATCGAACTGACCGCCGCCGAACTGGGTCCCGACGCCCTGCCCGGCACGCTGGAGCGGCTGGAAGCCATGCGCGTGAGCGTGGCGCAGTCGGTGGTGATCGCCCCGTCCGGCGGCAGCATCGATGAGAACGACGCGCTGTCCTTCAGCGACGGCGTGTTCCACGTCGCCCTGCCCGGCGTGGCGCGTCCGTTCCGCGAAGCCGGCATCGGCGGGATGGATGCCATCCCCCTGCCGGCCGGCAAGACCCCGCCGCGCTTCGACACCAACCAGGAACGCCTGATGGTGCGCAGCCGCGGCCAGGTCGGCGCACAGCCGCTTTCGGTCGATACCGGGGCGGAGGTCGCGGGCCTGCTGGGCGTGCTGGACTACTTCGCCGGCACCTGGGCGCTGCTGCCCGACGTGGCCACGCCGCCGACCGTCAGCGGTGGCCGCCTGCCGGAAGCCGTCAACGACCCCCACTACGACGAAGTCACCGTCGGCAGCTTCAACCTGCTGCGTCTGTTCGACGAGGTCAACGACAGCAACGGCGCGGTGACGCTGACGCCGGAAGCGCTGGACAAGCGGCTGGCCAAGGCGGCACTGGCGATCTGCGACTACCTGAAGACCCCGGACATCCTGGGCGCGGTGGAAGTGGAGAACCTGCGCGTGCTGCAGCTGCTGTCCGAACGCATCGACGCCACCTGCGCCGCGCGCCCGGGCTATGTGCCGTACCTGCAGCCGGGCAACGACGTGGGCGGCATCAACGTCGGCTTCCTGGTCAGCTCGCGCCTGACCGCCGACGGTGTGGCCCGCGTCGAGGTGCTGGACGTGGCGCAGTTCGGCAAGGAGACCACCCTTGCCAACCCGAACGGCACCACCAGCCTGCTCAACGACCGTCCGCCGCTGCGCCTGCGCGCCCGCGTGCACCAGGACGCGACCTCGAGCTATCCGCTGACGGTCATCGTCAACCACCTGCGTTCGCTCAACGACATCAACGACACCCTGCCCGGCAGCAGCGGCTGGGCCACCGGCGGCGAGCGCGTGCGGGTGAAGCGCGGTGCGCAGGCCGTCTACCTGGCGCAGCTGGTCGAGGAGATGCAGCAGGCGAACCCGGACGAGAAGATCGTGCTGGTCGGCGACTTCAACGCGTTCGAGTTCAACGACGGCTACGTTGACGTGATGGGCATCATCCGGGGCGACGCCGCGCCGGAAGACCAGGTGCTGACCTGGATGCCCAGCCCGCTGACCGTGCCGCTGGTGGATGGGTCGCAGCTGATCGCCGATCCGGCGCAGCGTTACTCGTATTCGTTTGAGGGCAATGCGCAGACGCTGGACCACGTGCTGGTCAACGAGTCGCTGGTGATGGATGCCGCGCTGCGCGTGGACCATGCGCGCATCAATGCGGACTTCGGCGTGGACAACTTCGGCGACGCCTCGCTGGCCGTGCGTTCGTCCGACCACGATCCGGTGCGCCGGAGCATCCGCGTGCCGTCCTTCGCCCGCGCCGACCTGTCGGCGACTGTGTCGGCCGACCGTGCCGACGCCAACGTCGGTGACACCGTGCGCTACACCGCACCGTCCGCAATGCGGGCCCGGGTGCGGCATCGCCGGCCGCGTTCGCGTTCGTGTTCTCGGCCGAGCTGTCGCCGTCGCTGGCCACGCTGCCGGCCGGCTGGAGCTGTGCGGCGCCGGAAGTCTCGGCGGGCACCACCCGCGTGGCCTGCACCGTGCCGTCGCTGGCGGTGGGTGACGAAGCGACCTTCGCCATTGACGCCGTCGTCCCGGCCAGCGCAGCAGGTGCCACGCTCGGCCTGGGCGTGTCGGCCAACTCGACCGTGCTCGACCCGGCCAACGGCGACAACACCGCTGCCGTCTCGGTGGCCGTGGCCGCACTGCCGCAGACCCGCGCCGACCTGTCGGTGAAGCTGCTCGGCGCCGCCCTGCCGCTGCGCCGCGGCACCATCGCCACGCTGCTGGTGCCGGTGCGCAACGCCGGGCCGGATGCAGCCGAGCAGGTGACCGTGCGCCTGACCAGCAACGTCGATGCCCGCTACGCCGCCGTCGCCGCCCCTAGCGGCTGGAGCTGCACCCGCGTGCAGGACACCCCGGACGGCGCTGCTGCCGACTGCAGCCGCAGCGGCGCCATGGCGCGCGGCGTGCAGACGCTGGCCTTCGCTCTGGTGGTGCCGGGCAAGCCCAAGCGGGGCACCTCGCTGGAGTTCGACGCCACCGTCAGCAGCACGACGACGGACCCGAACCCGACCAACAACCACGATCGCCTGATCCAGCGCATCCGCTGAACTTTCCCGTCATCGTGGGGTCGACAGGGGCGCGGGCAACCGCGCCCCTTGTCGTTTGCGCAGGCCGCGACGCGCGTCACGTCCGGGAACAGACGGACTGCCGCGGGACGACCGCCGTCCAAGCCGCTGTTTCAGCACCGGTTTCACCGTAGGGCCCGCGCCATCCACCCCCGTCTTGTTGCATTGCACGACAGCTGCCGGGCGCTCAGCTCCTAAAATTACATTTGAAACCATTTCCGCCACTGACGAGAACACCGTCCAGATGAGCATCGCCGCAAGCTTCGAGATCGAATACCTCCAGTACCTGGGCCCCGACGGCACCCTGGTGCGCAACGACCTGCCCGAGGCCGGGCGCGATGTCGCCCGCCTGCGCGAGCTGTTCAAGCAGATGCTGTTCGTGCGCACCTTCGACACCAAGGCCATCGCCCTGCAGCGCACCGGCAAGCTGGGCACCTATGCGGCCTGCCTGGGCCACGAGGCCACCCACGTCGGCATCGGCGCCTCGATGCGCCCGGGCGACGTGTACGCGCCCAGCTACCGCGAATACGGCGCCATGTTCATGCGCGGGGTGAAGCCGCGCGACGTGCTGATGTACTGGGGCGGCGACGAGCGCGGCAGCGACTTCGACCGCGACAGCGATGCGCGCAGCGATTTCCCGTTCTGCGTGCCGATCTCCACCCAGTGCCTGCATGCGGCCGGCGCAGCGCTGTCGTTCAAACTGCGCAAGCAACCGCACATCGCGGTGGCGACCTGCGGCGACGGCGGTTCGTCCAAGACCGATTTCTACGCGGCGCTGAATTCCGCCGGCGCCTACGAGCTGCCGCTGGTGCTGGGCGTGATCAACAACGGCTGGGCGATCTCGGTGCCGCGCAGCGCGCAGACCGGTGCGCAGACGCTGGCGCAGAAGGGCCTGGCCGGCGGCCTGCACTGCCTGCAGGTGGACGGCAACGACCTGATCGCCGTGCTCGAGGGCATGCGCCGCGCCAGCGAGCGCGCCCGCAAGGGCCAAGGCGGCACGGTGATCGAGTTCGTCACCTATCGCCTGTCCGACCACACCACCGCCGACGATGCGCGCCGCTACCGCGACGATGCCGAAGTGAAGGCCGGCTGGGAACGCGAACCGATGACGCGCCTGCGCACCTGGCTGACCGCGCAGGGCGCCTGGAGCGAAGCCGACGAAGCCGCGTGGAAAGAGGAATGCGGCGCGCGCGTGGACGAGGAGGTCAACGCCTACCTCAACACGCCGGTGCAGCCGGTCGAGGCGATGTTCGACTACCTCTACGCCGATCCGCCGCCGGAACTGTTGCAGCAGCGCGCCGCCGCGATCGCCGCGGAGGGACGCGCATGAGCGCCGTGATGGAGACCAAGACCGTGGCGAAGACCCAGAACGCCGAGACCGTGGCCACCCCGACCGCGATCACCCTGATCGAAGCCATCACCCAGGCGCTGGCCTGGGAGATCGCGCCCGACGAATCCGTGCTGGTGCTGGGCGAGGACGTGGGCGTGAACGGCGGCGTGTTCCGCGCCACCGCCGGCCTGCAGCAGAAGTTCGGCCCCGAGCGCGTGCTCGACACGCCGCTGGACGAGACCACCATCGCCGGCCTGACCATAGGCCTGGCCGCGCAGGGCATGAAGCCCGTGGCCGAAGCGCAGTTCGACGGCTTCGTCTATCCGATGGTCGACCACATCATCTGCCACGCCGCCCGCCTGCGCACCCGCACGCGCGGCCGCCTGCACTGCCCGATGGTGCTGCGCGTGCCGTGGGGCGGCGGCATCCGCGCGCCGGAACACCACAGCGAAGCCAACGAGGCCATTTTCACCAACGTGCCCGGGCTGCGCGTGGTGATGCCGTCCTCGCCGCAGCGCGCTTACGGCCTGCTGCTGGCCGCGATCCGCGACCCGGACCCGGTCATTTACAGGGAGCCCAAGCGCATCTACCGCCAGTACAAGGAAGTGGTCACCGACGACGGCGAAGCGCTGCCGCTGGACGTGTGCTTCGTGCTGCGCGACGGCACCGACGTCCCCCTGGTGACCTGGGGGGCGCAGGTGAAGGAAGTGCTGGAAGCCGCCGACAAACTCGCCGGCGAAGGCATCAGCGCCGAAGTCATCGACGTGGCCCCGCTGCGTCCGCTCGACTTCGACACCATCGCCGAATCGGTGGCCAAGACCGGCCGCTGCGTGATCGTGCACGAAGCGCCGCGCACCGCCGGCTTCGGCGCCGAGATCGCCGCCCGCCTGGCCGAGCACTCCATGTACGACCTGCTGGCCCCGGCCGAGCGCGTCACCGGCTACGACACCCACATTCCGCTGTTCCGCCTGGAAATGAAGTACCTGCCCAGCGTCGACAAGATCGTCGCCGCGGCCAAGCGGGTGATGGCGGCCGGCTGATGCGCGCCCGCGCCGTCCGCGACTACCGCACCCAGTACGCGAACCCCATCAGGTTCGCGCGCGGCGACGTGGTCGCGCTCGGCGCCCGCGACACCGAATGGCCGGCCTTCGCTTGGACCCCCACCGCCGACGGCAATGCCGGGTGGGCGCCTGTGGACTGGCTGCAACCGCGGGACGACGGCCATGCCGTCGCCCTGCGTGACTACTCCGCACAGGAGCTGGACGTGCGGGCCGGCGACACCGTCGCCCTCCAGCACGAATTGGGCGACTGGTGGTGGTGCACGCATGCGGACGGCCGCAGCGGCTGGCTGCCGGCGCGCGACCTTGACCTGATCAACGATACGATTACCGAAGAGACATCCGAATGAGCGAGAGCAAGACCTTCCACCTTCCCGACCTGGGCGAAGGCCTCCCGGACGCGACCATCGTCGAGTGGTTCGTCAAGGAAGGCGACGTGATCCGCCTGGACGAACCGCTGGTGTCGATGGAGACCGCCAAGGCCGTGGTCGAAGTGCCGTCTCCGGTCTCCGGCAAGGTGGTGAAGCTGGCCGGTGCCGCGGGCGATGTCGTCGTCACCGGCAGCATGCTGGCCGTATTCGAGCCCGACGCCAACCTGCCGCAACGCGCGGAAGGCCAGGACACCGGCCATCACCACGGTCCGCCGAAGTCCACCGTGGGAGCGACGTCAGTCGCGAACCCTACGCCCGATGCAGCCTCTATCGCGACTGACGTCGCTACCACGGAGGCCGATGCCGACGCCGGCACCGTGGTGGGTGCCATGCAGTCGTCCAATGCGGTGCACACCGAACAGGCGATCGCCGTCGGCGGCGTCAAGGCCATGCCGGCCGTGCGCGCGATGGCGAAGAAGCTGGGCGTGGATCTGTCGCGCGTGCGCGCCAGCGGCGCCGACGGCGCAGTGACGATGCAGGACGTGAAACAGGCCGCTGCAGACGGGTCCGCGCGCGGCACCACGACCGCCGCACCCGCACGCACCACCGCGCCGGCCGCCGCGGCGGCACCGGTCGCGAACCCGCAGCGCACCACACTGTCCGCCACCGGCAAGCCGATGCGCACGCAGCCGCCGGGCGTGTCGGTCAGCGGCCAGCCCGAACAGCTCAAGGGCGTGCGCCGGAACATGGCGCGCGTGATGGCCGATGCGCATGCCAAGGTCGTGCCGACCACGCTCAGCGACGACGCCGACATCCACGCCTGGACGCCCGGCAACGACATGACCGGCCGCCTGGTCCGCGCCATCGTCCGCGCCTGCAAGATGGTGCCGGCGATGAACGCCTGGTTCGACGGTGAGAAGCTGACCCGCACACTGCACCCGCATGTCGATATCGGCATCGCGGTGGATACCGATGACGGCCTGTTCGTGCCGGCACTCCGCAACGCAGACCTGCTCGAAGCCGGCGCTGTGCGCGAGAGCATCAACCGCCTGCGCGCGCAGGTGGAGGACCGCAGCATTCCGCCGTCCGAGCTGACCGGCTACACGATTTCGCTGAGCAACTTCGGCATGTTCGCCGGCCGCTATGCCCCCCCCGTGGTGGTACCGCCGTGCGTGGCCATCGTCGCCGCCGGCCGCGCCCGCCACCAGGTCAAGCCGGTGATGGGGGGATTCGAATCGCACAAGGTCATCCCGCTGTCGGTGACCTTCGACCATCGCGCTTGCACGGGGGGCGAGGCGGCGCGCTTCCTGAAGGCGCTGATCGACGACCTGGCCCTGCCGTACTGAGCGACTGCGTGCGGGTGGCCGGCCATGTACCCGTCGCCCACCCGCTCCCTGTGGGAACCGACGCACTGCGGGCAGCATTCGCCCGCGATGCGTGGCAGGATGCCGCGGTGATCCCACCGCAGGAGTCGCCATGAGCCATCGCAGCCGTCTGGCCGGTTTCATCATCGACAGCCAGGTCGACGACCTGCATGCCGCGTCGGCGTTCTGGAGCGCCGCGCTCGGACTGAAGGTCACGCACCCGGATGACGGCGACCTTGGGCTCTACGACAAGTTCGAACCCGGCCCGGGCGGCCTGCACATCGAAGTGCAGAAGGTGAAGCACGAGGCGCGCGTGCATCTGGACATCGAGACCGACGACATCGAAGCGGAAGTCGCGCGCCTGGAAGCGCTGGGCGCCAAGCGCGTGCAGCACGTGCGCAACCGCTGGTGGGTGATGGAAGCGCCCACCGGCCACCGCTTCTGCGTGGTGCCGATGGATGAGGACAGTACCCGCGGCAAACCCAACCGCTGGCCCTGACGCGCCTCAGTGCGCGAGCCCGGCTTCCTCTTTCCAGAAGGCGAGCAGGCGCGTCAGACCCGAGGACGCAGCGGACTCGTCTTCCAGCCACGGAATCTCGCGACGCCACTGCGATTGGCTGAGCTGTTGCACCAGCGTCTGCGGTGCGGTGGCGAAGCCCATGTGCCAGCGCTGGAACAGGCGCTTTTCCACCCTGCCCTGCTCCAGGATCTCCAGTCGATGGTGCTGGCTGGCGCGCGCGATGCGGGCGTAGATCTGCTCCACGTCCGCGCGCGTTCCTTCCAGGTACTGCACGAAGCGCTGACCGCCATGCAGGAGTGCACCGGTCACGTCGGCCAGCTCGTTCGCCACACGCGCATCCAGCAGCAGCCGGTCGAGGTCGTTCGCATCCAGCGGACGCGTGGCCTGGCTCTGATAGACCAGGGCGTGCAGAGGGGCCACGTGCGTTCCGGTAGCGCGAAAGGAAGCGCAGCATAGCGCAGCGGATCCCATGAACGGCGTGCGCCCGCGCCGTTATTTTCGTTCAGTCTCGCTGCGTTCGCGCACGGCCTTGAATTCTGAACCGTTCAGCCAGTGCGGCCATGCATCGCCGTCAGCGATCTCGCGGCCAAGCGCGTACAGCAGCGCCACATCCTGCGCCTGGCCGCGGGCATCCCATGACGCTGTCCAGGCATCGCAAGGCTGGTGATAACAGCGGGCGAAGTAGGCATCGCGCAGCGCCTTTCCGCTCGCGACACCGCCATCGATCCGGTCGAGTCCCGCGCCCACGGTGATCGCGGGAACACCGGCGCGCGCGAAGGCGAAGTGGTCCGCACGGTAGAAGAAGCCGGCTTCCAGGTTGGGATCCGGCGAATACGTGCGCCCATGGGCTTCCGCCACGCGTTTCAGGTCGTTCTCCAGCGACACGCGACCCTTGCCCCAGGAGGCGATATCGCGCGCGGGACCATCGGGACTGAGCATTTCGATGTTCAGCACGGCCGCGGTCTTCGCCAGTGGCATGAGCGGATTCGCCGCGTAGAACGTCGCACCCTGCAGGCCCTTCTCTTCCGCGGTCAGCGCCATGAACAGCAGCGTGCGCTGCGGCCGCGGGCCGGCGGCGAACACGCGCGCCAGTTCGATCACCGCCGCGACACCGGTGGCGTTGTCGACGGCGCCGTGGCGGACCGCGTCGCCCGCGGCATCCGGCTCGCCGATGCCGAACGCATCCCAGTGCGCGGAATAGATGACGGTCTCGTCGGGGCGCTGCGCCCCCTCCAGCCGGCCGATGACGTTGCGGGTGACCACCCGGTCGCGCTCGACGTCGAACGCGGCGGACAACGTGGCGTCGCCGAGCGGCACAGGGGTGAACGCTTTCGTCTGCGCGCGACGCTTCTCCATTTCGAAGTCCAGCCCCGCACGCTTGAACAGCGACACGGCCAGATCGCGTTGCATCCAGCCCCGCAGCAGCGTGTGGTACGTGGCCGCGTCGGGACGCGGGATGTCGAACACCGGCGACAGCCCCGATGCGCGCACGGTTGCCCACCCGTAGGCGGCCGGTACGGTTTCGTGCACGATCAGCACGCCCGCGGCGCCCTGGCGCGCGAGCTCCTCGTACTTGTAGGTCCAGCGTCCGTAGTAGGTCACGGCGCGTCCGTCGAACGCGCCCGGCGCGTCGGTCTCGAAATCGGGATCGTTGACCAGCACCACGGCGACCTTGCCCTTCAGGTCGGCGCCTTTGTAATCGTCCCAACCGCGCTCGGGTGCGGTGATGCCATAGCCGACGAACACCAGGGGCGCGTCCACCAGCGCGACACGATCGACCGGGCTCAGGCTCTGCAGCACCACGTCATCGCCGTTGGTCAGCGCCTGCGTTTCGCCACCGATGCGCAGCGATGCGCTCATCGCGCCCTCCACCTGCGCACGCACCAGCGGCACGTCCTGGGTCCAGGTGCCCCGTTCGCCACCGGGCTGAACGCCGGCCTTCCTCAACTCGTCAACCACGTAGGCGATCGTCTTCTCTTCACCGGGCGTGGCCGGTGCCCGGCCTTCGAATGCGTCCGAGGCCAGCACGCGCACATGCCGCGACAGATGGTCGGGGGTGATGCCTCCGCCGGGGATGTCGGCGGCGAAGGCGGGAAGGAATCCCAGCGGCAGGAGCAGAAAAGGAACGGCGCGTTTCATGGAACTCCCCCTCATTCGATCAGCGCCCCGAGTCTAAAGGATCGCTGTAGGAGCGACGTAAGTCGCGACCGCACGCCCTGCGAACACGGTTGGCAAGATGCGCACGACGCGGCGCCTTTCGTAACAGCCAAGGCCCCCTTTCCTTCCGGTCGCGACTTACGTCGCTCCTACAGGTAGACGCAGCGCCTCACGGCCGCCCACGATCCAGCCACACGCCTAGGCCCTGCGCATTGAGTTCGACGTCCATCGCAAGCAGGCGCAGTACGTCCTCGTCTGCCAGCGGCACCTGCTGGGCATGGGCGCGCTCGAGGTACAGCGCCGACAATGCGGCGGCGATGCAGCGATGACGATCCGCACGCCCGTCGCAGGCGTCGGCGATGGCCACCATCGCATCGATCTGTTCGTACAGCGACTGCGCCAGGCGCGGCACATCGGATACGGGCCCGTAGTGGGTGAGGTACATCGCCTCGGGTGCACGCTCCACCATGCGGGCGATGCTGGCCTTCAGGGCCTGCGGTTCGAACTGCACCGGTGTGGTCGTGGGCAGGATGAAGGCACCCTGCGGCCCGTCCAGCTCGCGATACGAAAGCCCGAACGTGTCCCCGGTGAACCAGCTGCGGCTGCGCGCGTCCCAGATGCAGTGATGGTGGCGCGCGTGGCCCGGCGTATCGACGCACTCCAGCGCGCGACCCGCCAGCATGACCGACTCGCCGTCCTCCACCACGCGCACGCGCGCCTCCGGCACGGGTTGGAGGGTGCCGTAGCTGCGCTGCATTTCCTCTTCGCCATAGACGGCGGTGGCGCCGGCGATGAGCTTTTCCGGATCGATGAGGTGCGGCGCGGCGCGCGGATGCGCGACCAGAGTGGCGTTCGGCAGCTGCTGCATCAGCAAGCCGGCGCCGCCCGCATGGTCCAAGTGCACGTGGGTGACGATGAGCAGGTCGATGTCAGCGGGCGTGATGCCCGCCTGCTGCACGGCCGCCAACAGATGCGCGACGGAATGATTCGTGCCGCAATCGACCAACGCGCCCCGCCCGTCCTCGACGATCAGGTAGGCGGCGTCGAAATGGTCGCGCTGGAACGCGGTGTCGATGGTGTGGATGCCGTGGAGGCTCATCCGCGGGCCTGTGTGGGAACGGATGGACCGATTCTAGTCCCCGCGTCGCACTGGCAGACCCGCCTTTGGTGGAACACGCCGTCCTCGCGGCTCAGCCGCGCGACAGCCACCAGCCGCGCGGCGGCACCGCCAGTGTCAGTACGAACAGGAAGGCACCGTACGCCACCAGCGTGGCCAGCACCTGTTTCCAGATGGCGCCCGTGCCGACGTCGGACGCGCCCAGCGCATACCCCCACTGCATGCCGATGAAGCTGAGCACGAAGGCCACCGCCAGCGCCGCGAGATCGAAGCCCTTGCGGCGTGCGGTGCGCGGCTGGCGCGGGAACAGCCAGTACAACGATCCCAGCAACAGGAACCACGGCAGGAACAGGATGACCGCCAGGTAAGGCATGACTCAGGCCTCCGCGGCGCGCAACGCGGCCAACGCCGCAAGCACGTCGCCGGCGGGGACCTGCAGCACGATCTCCGGCGTCTCCATGGCATCGGCCTGCTCGGCCTGCTTCAGCACGCCGATCAGCCTGCCGGCGTCCTTCGGCGAATCGAAGCCATTGCTCTGCACCAGCACGTTGCCCTCGGCGTCCGTGAGCTTGAAGTAGAAGCGGCCGTCGGTATCGCGGTATTGCTTGAACGCCGGCAGCGCGGCTTTCGATGCCGTGGCTTTCGCCTCGACCACCGGTTGCTGCGAGAGGTCGCGCAGGCCCACCGCATGGCGAAGCTCGGCCAGCAGCGGCGTGGCATAGCGCTCGCGCAGGCGACGCGCGCCATCGCGCAGGATGGCTTCGATGTCGGCCGGCCTGGCCATCAGCGCTTCGTACTTCTCGCGCAGCGGCGCGATTTCCGCATCGATGCGTTCGAACAGCTGCTGCTTGGCATCGCCCCAGCTGATGCCGTCGGCGAACTTCTGCGCGAACGCGCGCGTTTCCTCGGTGCTGCCGAAGGCCTGGTACAGCTGGAACAGGGCCGAACCCTCGGTGTCCTTCGGCTCGCCGGGGCCGCGCGAGTCGGTCAGGATGGAGAACACCAGCTTCTTCAGTTCCTCGCGCGGCGCGAACAGCGGGATGGTGTTGTGGTAGCTCTTGCTCATCTTGCGCCCGTCCAGGCCGGGCAGCGTGGCCACGTTGTCGTCGATCAGCGCTTCCGGCAGGGTGAAATACGCCTTGCCGTAGACGTGGTTGAAGCGCTGGCCGAAGTCGCGCGCCATCTCGATGTGCTGGATCTGGTCGCGGCCCACCGGTACCTGGTGCGCGTTGAAGATCAGGATGTCGGCCGCCATCAACACCGGATACATGAACAGCCCCGCGCTGACGCCGGCATCCGGGTCTTCGCCCTCGGCGACGTTCTTGTCCACCGCGGCCTTGTAGGCGTGGGCACGGTTGAGGATGCCCTTGCCCGCCACGCAGGTCAGGAACCACGTGAGCTCGGTGATCTCCGGCACGTCGCTCTGGCGGTAGAACCACACCTTGTCCGGCTCCAGCCCGCAGGCCAGCCAGGTCGCCGCGATCTCCAGCGTCGAGCGCTGGGTACGCACCGGATCCTGCGCCTTGATCAGGCTGTGCAGGTCGGCCAGGAAGTAGAAGCTCTCCGTGTCCGCGGCACGGCTGGCGGCCACGGCGGGGCGCACGGCGCCGACGTAGTTGCCCAGATGCGGGGTGCCCGAAGTGGTGATGCCGGTAAGGACGCGGGTGGTCATGTGCGAAGCGGGGGAATGCGGGAAAGCGGCCAGTTTACCGGCTGGGGCCAGGCGGTGCCGGGGGGACCGTGCGACACGGCGTCGCAGGCACGCCCCACTGGCCGCTTAACCGGCGTAGATGTCGCCGTCCCCGGCAACCCCACTGCCATGGGCCGTCCGTTCCCAGCATCGTCCCCACCTGGAGAACGGACATGCTGCATCGCTTCCTTGCTTCCCTGGCCACGCTGGCGTTGCTCGCCGCGTGCGCCCCGTCCCATGCCCGCCCCCTGGTGGACGTCAGCGTGGTCGACCGCGACACCGGCGAATGGCTGTCCCAACATTCCCACCGGGGCGATGTCTGGGTGGCCGGTTCGCCCGGCCATCGCTACAGCGTCCGCCTGACCAACACTACCGGCGAGCGCGTACTCGTCGTGCTGTCGGTCGATGGTGTCAACGCGATCACGGGCCAGACTGCGCACCCCTCGCAGGCCGGCTACGTGCTGGAACCGTGGCAAGCAACGGAGATCAACGGCTGGCGCAAGTCGATGCACGACGTGGCGCAGTTCGTCTTCACCGACCTCGGCGACAGCTACGCCGCACGTACCGGCCGGCCGCGCAACGTCGGTGTGATCGGTGTAGCGGCGTTCCGCGAAGCCCGCACCCACTATCCGCAGTACACGCCGCCGCCGATCGCGCGTGGACGGATGGAGAAGCGTGGCGAAGCCAATGACGCCGCCGCCGCGCCCGCAGACACGTCACGTGGCCTTGCGGCCGAAGAATCCATGCGCCAGCAGAGCATCGGCACCGGGCACGGGGACCGCGAATGGGCCCCGACCTCGCGCACGGGTTTCGAACGCGCGACCCGCCAGCCGGAGCAGGTGAGCGAAGTGCGCTACGACGACTATCGTCGCCTGGTGGCGCTCGGCGTTGTACCGCGGCGCCATGGTCCGATCTGGCGCGAGGACGCGCCTTCCGCGTTCCCCGGCGGCTTTGTCGCCGATCCGCCGCGCTATCGTTGAGCGCGAAAACGCAGACGGGCCGCGCGAGGCGGCCCGTCCTGCTCGACGCGGAATCAGCCGGTCAATGGTTCATGGATTTGTCCGAACGAAGGGAGCGCTGGAAATCCTCCACTTCGGTATGCGCGCGATCACGGTCGTAGCCGTAGCGCTCCTGCAGCCGGCCCTCCAGATACTCCGCATTGCCCTGGGCCACCTTGAAATCGTCGTCGGTGAGATCGCCCCACTTGGCCTGGATCCTGCCCTTCAGCTGCTTCCAGTTGCCGGCGATGATGTCCTGGTTCATGGCGTTTCCTCTTCGTGTTTCGCGGCAGGGGGTTGCCGCATGCGCAGCGTCGCAGGCCGTGCGTTCCCATCCGATCAACTGCGCGTCAACGCGCCATTAGAAGACGCTGAATGGTTCAGCGGCATGACGACGCGGAACGGTGGACGCACGCTGAAATGGAAACGGGCCGCGATGCGGCCCGTCCATTCACCGGAAGCCGCGGGTCACTTGCCCGAGGATTCCTCGACCTTCTCGCCGACCTTCTGCACGTCCTTGCCGAACCCCTTGACGGTGTTGCAGCCGGACAGCACGGCGACGGAGAACAGGGACAACAGCATCAACGCGACGAAACGCTTCATGGGCGACTCCTGTGGACGGTATTCACGGCCAGCGGCCGGCGGTCCGCACCGGACCGGCCGCGCAGTCTGATTCAACCATACTGGCTGGCGGCTGACCACGCAGGAACGAACAAGGGCCGGGGAGCCACCCCGGCCCTTGCTCAGGCTGTCGCGGACGAGGCGTCAGTTCCGCTGGCTCAGCACTTGCCGTCCTTGCAGTCCTGGGCCTTGTCCTCGACCTTCTCGCCGACCTTCTGCACGTCCTTGCCGGCGCCGGCCATGGTGTTGCAACCGGACAGGACGGCCGTCGAGAACAGGGCCAGCATCAGCAGGGTCATCGCACGCTTCATGGGTCTTCTCCTTGGTGGATAGCGGTGCCGTCGCGGGTGCGTCCCACTCCGCGGCGGCGTGTGCGTCCACCTTCGACGCGGCGCC
Organism: Pseudoxanthomonas mexicana; assembly: GCF_010093385.1. Lineage (GTDB taxonomy): Bacteria > Pseudomonadota > Gammaproteobacteria > Xanthomonadales > Xanthomonadaceae > Pseudoxanthomonas_A > Pseudoxanthomonas_A mexicana. The sequence goes on along the minus strand of NZ_PDWV01000001.1, from coordinate 143,031 downwards.
GTATAGGGCGCGTGAAGCCCGCAGCGAGCCGTTCAGTCGCAGTTTTCCTGCCCCGCCCGACTCAGTCGCGCATCAGGGTGGACTTGCCGAACAGGCTTTCCACCAGGTCCACCGTGAGCTTGGCGGTACGGTTGCGCCGGTCCAGCACGGGGTTGAGTTCGACGATGTCCAGCGAGCCCATCAGGCCGGTGTCGGCGATCATCTCCATCACCAGCTGCGCTTCGCGATAGTTGGGGCCGCCCGGCACGGTGGTGCCCACGCCCGGCGCGATGCTGGGGTCCAGGAAATCCACGTCGAAGCTGACGTGCAGGTGGGTGTCGGCATCCATGCCCTCCAGCGCGGCTTCAACGGTGCGCTTCATGCCGACCTCGTCGATGTAGCGCATGTCGTACACGTCGACCCTGTGGTCCTTGATCAGCTTCTTTTCCTCGGGATCGACCGAACGGATACCGATCTGCCGGACCATGGCCGGGGTGATGGCCGGGGCGTCGCCGCCGAGTTTCGTCAGCGCATCCGGGCCGATGCCGCACAGGCAGGCCACGGGCATCCCGTGGATGTTGCCCGACGGCGTGACCTCGCTGGTGTTGAAGTCCGAGTGCGCGTCCAGCCAGAGCACGCGCAGCTTCCTGCCGGCCTGCCGGCAATGGCGCGCCACGGCGGTGATCGAGCCCATCGCCAGGCAGTGGTCGCCGCCCATCATGATCGGCAGGCGTCCACGTGCCAGTTCGGCCGCCGTCGCGTCCATGACGGCGCGGTTCCAGGCCACGACTTCATCCAGATGGCGATAGCCGTCGACCGGCCCGGTCCACGGATTGGCCGGCCCCTGCACGTTGCCGGTGTCGATCACATCCACGCCGCGCGCCAGCAGCGCCTCGCCCAGACCTGCGATACGCAACGCATCGGGTCCCATGCGCGCACCGCGATGGCCGGCACCGACGTCGGTGGGCACGCCGATCAGGGACACGGGGGGAAAGGTTCGACTCATGGATACGTCCTGCGGAAAACAGGCGCACAGTCTAAGCCGGAGGCGATGACGGCCCTGTGGCATCGCAACACGCGCAGCGCGTGGCGGGGCTTGATGGTGCCGCTTATCCGAATCGAACGGATGACCTACCGCTTACAAGGCGGTTGCTCTACCAGCTGAGCTAAAGCGGCGTGGGCGGCAATTCTAGCGCAGCGCAGCGCATTCGAGCGGCTGCGGCGCGCCGCTGGATGCCAGGCGCGCCAGCGCATCCAGGTCGGCGCCGGCGGCCGCGCCCGCATCCAGCCACCACAGGCTGGGGCCCGCACGTCCCACGGGCTGCATCTGCGCGGGGAAACCGGCGGCCTGCAACTGCGTCAGGCGACGTTCCGCCGCTTCGCGACTGCGGTAACGGCCCAGGGCGATGCCGTTGGCCTGCTCGCCCTGGCGCACGACCAGGAAATCGTCGAAGCCGGCCGCGCCGATGCGGCCCGCCGTCGCCTGCGCTTCCTCCAGCGATGCCGCGGGCGGCAACACCACCTGGTATCCCCCGGTGCCGGCGCCGGGAACTTCGCGCAGGCGCGCGTGCAGGATCCGGCCGGCCAGGGCCGCCTGTGCCTGCAGGGCCGAGGACTCGCGGGTATAGGGCCCCAGGCTGAAGCATGCGGCCAAGGCGGCAGGCGGCACCGCATCGCGCGCTTGCGGGACCGGCGCCTGCGTCGGCATCGACGGTGCTTCATTCACCAGTTGCAGGCGAGCCACACCGGCGGGCAGTGCGGGCTCTGCTGGCGGCGTCGGCGCGGGACGGGTCAGCCACCAGGCGGCAGCTCCCAGGTTCAACACCACCAACAGGACGATCAGGGCGCGGATCAGCATGCGCCGATTCTAGCCGTGCTCAGCCGTCGGCACCGAGCCGTGCCCAGAGGGCCACGCCTTCCAGCACCAGCGAAGGCGCAAGCATGGCGTGGTCCAGGTGCGACGCCAGCTCCCCTGCGCCGCCGCCATGCAGCAGCAACGCGGGGCGCTCGCCCAGCCGCTGTTCGGCCTGCGCCAGGCTACGTTCGATCAATCCCAGCGCCGCCCCCTCGCAGCCGGACGCCAACGCATCGCGGGTGTCGGCGGCGAATTCCAGATAGTCGCCCCCCTGGGCCGGCAGCTGCGCCACCGCCTGCTGCAGCGCCTCGCGCATCAGCCGGGGGGAAGGCGCGATGCGCCCCCCGTGATGACGACCCTGCGCGTCCAGCAGGTCGATGGTCACCGCGGTGCCCACGCCGACCACCAGCCAGGCCCGCGTGCCGCGCGCATGCGCAGCCAGCAAGGCCAGGAACCGGTCCACGCCCAGGCGCGCGGGATCGGCATAGGCGATACGCACGCCCGCCAGCGTCGGCTGCGTACGCACGATGGAGATGCAGCCGAAACGGCGGGTCAGCCAGTCCACCGCCGCCGCCGTGCGCGCTGGCGACGCGACGCTGGCCAGGACGGCGGAGGCCGCTTCGCCGGTGACCGCGGCGGGAATGGCGTCATCGAGTGCGCCCGCGACGTCGTCGCCGTAACCGAGCGCCCGCACCTCGCCCAGGCGACCGTCCGCCTGCAGCGGCGCGCATTTCATCCGGGAGTTGCCCAGGTCGAATACCCACTGCGTCATGAGGCCCTCACGCTGACATCGCCCGCATGCACCCGGCGCACGGCCTGCGCCATGCGCACGCGCAGCGCGCCATCCTCGCCGATGCCGTCGGCGATACCGTGTTCGTCGCCCTGCGCGCCATGCACGGTCACGGTGCGACCCGCCAGCACATCGAGCGCGGCGTAGCGTGCCAGGAAGGGCGACAGACCCTCGTCGTCGAACAGGTCCAGCGCCGGCAGCAAGGCATCCAGCAGGCAGGCGGCCAGCGCGTTGCGCGATGGCGCATCCACACCCTGGCGCGCGAGATCGGTCCAGGCCTGGTCGATCGTGGCGGCGAAGTCGGCAGGCATGCGCACATTCAGGCCGATGCCGATCACCGCGCGCGCCGGCCCGGCATGCTCGCCCCCGCCTTCCACCAGGATGCCGCCCAGCTTGGCGCCACCGGCCAGCAGATCGTTGGGCCACTTCACGCCGACGCCGTCGTAGCCCGCCTGCCGGAGCGCTTCGGCGACGGCCACACCGACCACCAGACCCAGGCCGCCCAACCGTGCGAGGCCGCCGGGAAACTGCCGGGACACCGAGAGGTACAGGTTCGCCGCGATCGGCGATGCCCAATGCCGGCCTCGGCGCCCGCCCCCGCCGGTCTGCTGTTCGGCCAGCAACACCGCGGCGCCCTGCGCGGGCGCCTTGCGGCGCAGGAGTTCGCTGTTGGTGGAGTCCAGCGACCATGCCACTTCGAGGGCCGACACCGAACCTGCCTGCCGCATCCCCGCGAGAATGCGTTCCGATTCCAGCAGTTCGACCGGCGTCGCGAGAGCGTAGCCCCGGCCCGGCCGCGCATCGATGCGTACACCCCCCTCGCGCAGGGTTTCGATGCGCTTCCATACCGCCGCGCGCGTCTGCCCGACGGCACGTGCGAGCGCATCGCCCGAGACCGGTCCTTCCGCAAGACGCACCAGCAGGTCGCGCTCGCCGCTCATGCGCGACGGCGCCAGAAGCGCACGCGCTCGAAGCGCGACTCGGTGCCCGCGCGCAGACGCTGCACGTTGGCGCGATGGGTGAACAGCACCAGCAGCGCCGCCACTGCCGCGAAGGCCTGCGTAGCGACATCCGCTCTCAGCCACACGGCCAGCGGCAGCAGGCAGGCCGTGGCGATGATGGAGGCGAGCCCGACGTAACCGCTGGCGACCAGCACGCACACCCACACCAGGAACAACGGCAACAACGCGACGGGCCAGAGGACCGCCACGCCACCCAGCAACGTACCCACGCCCTTGCCGCCGCGGAACCCGTGCCACAGTGGCCACACGTGGCCCAGCGCGGCCGCCAGAACGGCCAGCCACGCGACCGTGCGCACGGGCAGCACGCCATCCACCGGCGCGAACCGCAGCGCGAGCCACGCCGCCAGCGCACCCTTGCCGATGTCGATCAGCACCACACCCAGGGCGAACTTCGCACCCTGGGTACGGAAAGCGTTGGTGCCACCCGCGTTGCCGCTGCCCTGCGTGCGGATGTCCACGCCACGCAGGCGGCCCAAGGTCAGGCTGCCGGAGACGGACCCCGACAGGTAGGCCAGCAGCAACAGGAAGCAGACGATCAGCATGGCGCCATTATGGGCCAGGTGCGAGCGCGCTCAGCCATCGGGGGCCGGCTGCACGGCCACGATCAGCGCACCCGGTCCCGCATGCGCGCCGATGGCAGCGCCGGTTTCCACCAACCGGTCCTCGCAAATATCCAGACGCGTGCGCAACGCGGCCAGCAGGCGCTCCGCATACGGCCGCGCGTCGCAGTGACCTACGATCAGACGCCAGCGCCGGCCGCCCGGCAACGCCCGTGCGACCCGCCGTGCGAACGCTTCCGGCGCGTTCGCACGCGTGAGCAGCAGGCCCGCCACGACCATCCGGCCGTCCGCGCTCATCTTCGCCATGGGGGTCAACGCCGTCAGGCGTGCGATCGGCGCGGCCCAGCGCGGAATGCGTCCGCCACGCACCGCGTGCGAGATGTCCGGCGCGATCGCCCACATCCGCGTGAGCGGGCGGAGGCGCTCCAGTTCCGCCACCACCTCGCTCTCGCCCTGCCCCTGTGCGGCGAGTTCCGCCGCGCGCCAGACCAGCAGCGCCTGCCCACACGCGGCATTGACGGTGTCGAACACGCGCACGCGCGCTCCGGGGTCGCGTGCCGCGGCGTGCTCGCCCGACTGCAGGGTGCCGGACAGCGCGCGCGACAGGCCCACGTACAGCACGCGCGCATGGTGCGCGAGCGACAGCTCGAACTGCCGACGGAAATCCCCCGGCGGCGGCTGGCTGGTGCGGGGCAGCTGGCGCGAGGCTGCCATGCGCCGGTAGAACTCGGCCGTGGACAGGCCCACCTTGTCCAGGTAGTCGCGTCCATCCAGATCCACGCGCGCCGGTACCACGCCGATGGCGTAGCGCTCGGCGATGTCCTCCGGCAGGTCGGCCGCGCTGTCGGTGACGATCACCAGCGACTGGGCCAATCCGGCGGTGGTCTGCTGGCGGACCATGTCGTCGGCCTTCATGCCTTCGACCTGGCCCTGCGCCGCGCAGGCGTCGAACAATGCCTGCGGCGATCCCGTATGCGCATGCACGCGCAACCGCGACGCGCCGCCTGCGATCACGATGGAGTCCGCGCCCACCGCTTCCAATGCGGTACGAAGACGTTCCCGGTCCAGTCCTTCGCCCAGCAGCAGGCATTCGGTGCACCAGCGACGCGCCGGATCGATGTCGTGGTCATGACCGAGCGGATCGGTGGCATCGTTCGCGGCCGGTGGCGCGCTGCCGCGCATGCGCACGGCGCGGGGCCCGCCCTCGACGAACTCGGCGATGCCTTCGAGCAGGTCGACGAATCCCTGCGCGCCCGCGTCCACCACGCCCGCCTTCTGCAGCAGCGCCATCTGCCGTGGGGTGTCGGCCAGCGCGCGGCGCGCACGGTCCAGCGCACGTGCGAAGCCGCTGGGCGTATCGGCCGGGGCATCGACTTCGCCCGCGGCGGCCTCCAGTTCGTCGGCGAACGCCGAGATGACGCTGAGGATGGTGCCTTCCACCGGCTGCGCCAAGGCCTGGCGGGCGCTTTGCGCGCCCTGGCGGACGGCCGCGGCGAGCGAGCGGCTGTCCAGCTCCGGCAGGGTCCGCACGCGCTCGGCCACCCCATACAGGAACTGCGCCAGGATCGCGCCGGAGTTGCCGCGCGCACCGTCGATGGCATCGTTGCCGACGCGGCTCAGCAGGTCGCCGGCGTGCTGGCTGGGTTGGCTGAGCGCCCCGTTCAGCACGCTGCCCAGGGTCGATGCAAGGTTGTTGCCGGTGTCGCCGTCGGCCACGGGGAACACGTTGATGCGGTTCAGTCCGTCGCGCGCGGCGATGACCCGCCTGGCGCCGGCGATCAGCGCCAGGCGCAGGGCGGGTGCGGTCAGTGGGCGGTTCTGGGGTTCGGGCATGCGCGCAGTCTGCCGCAAGCGGTCCGACCCAGCTGCTGCGTCGCAGCAGCCGATGCCGGCTTTTCCTCGATCCGTCGCCGCAGGCCCGCGTTTCGTCGCACGGCACGGTCGGATGGGTGCCGGCGGATGCCATTCAGGCTATAGTCGGCGGTGTTCCCTGGCCGCTGTACCCGACCGACAGGAGTCCCTCCGATGCTTCGCGCCAGCCTTGCCCTGATGCTTCTCGGTGCCTCGGCGGCCGTGCTCGCCCAGAACGGCCGCGGCATCGCCAATGACGCGTCCACCAGTTGCCAGGATCTGAGCGACCGCGCGGTCCCTGAGCGCGCAGCCGACACCATACCGGCCGCGCCGGATGCGCGTCGGGCGCGTGCCACGGCGGTCCGCAGCAAGTACGCCGCCCCTGCCGCCGTGCTGTCCCCGTCCCCGCGCGGAGGTGGCGACGACGACGAGACGCCGCTGCCGCGCAGTCGTGGTTCGAAGTGGCACAGCTTCCTGCCGGGCATGTTCCGCTGACGCGGACGGCAACACCCGGTGATCGGCCTGCTGCGCCGCCTGCGGCGCCCCGCCCCGTCCGTTGACGAAACCCTCTGGCGCGCCATGCGCGCCGGAACGCCCTGGGTATCGGCCCTCGACGACGCCCGCGCGGATCGCCTCCGCGGGCTGGCCGCACGCTTCCTGCACCAGAAGACGATCACGCCGCTGGCCGGGCTGGAACTGGACGACAGTCAACGCCTGCAACTGGCGGCGCTGTGCTGCCTGCCGCTGCTGGAGTTCGGCGAAGCGGGACTGCGCGGCTGGTCGCAGCTGATCGTCTATCCGGACGCCTTCCGCGTACGGCGCACGCACACCGATGCGGCCGGTGTGCTGCACGAATGGGAAGACGACCTGGCAGGCGAAGCCTGGGACCAGGGGCCACTGATCCTGTCCTGGGCCGACGTGCAGGCCGACCTGGCCGAGCCCGATGCGGGCTTCTGCGTGGCCGTGCACGAGATGGCGCACAAGCTGGATGTACTGGACGGCGAACTCGACGGCACGCCGCCGCTACCCGACGCCTGGCACGGCCGATGGGCACGCGACTTCCAGCGCGCTTACGATGACTTCTGCATGCAGGTAGACCTGGGGCGCGAGACCGCGATCGATCCGTATGCCGCCGAAGCGCCCGAGGAGTTCTTCGCGGTCGTCACCGAGTACCACTTCTCCGCCCCGGACGTGCTGGCCGGATCGATGCCGGCGGTAGCCGGACACCTGCGCAGGTTCTACGGACCGTCGCCGTTCGCCGCCTGATCGCGGACGCGGCGCAGACGCTCCGCGGCACCCCTACAGACCCGGCGGCAGGCGCACCTCGAAGCGGGCGCCACCCAGTTCCTCCGAACGCTTCACCTGCAGCTCGCCGCGGTAGTCGCGGATCAGGTCCTGCACGATCGACAGGCCGATGCCGTGCCCCTGCACGCGCTCGTCGCCGCGGACGCCGCGCTGCAGCACTTTGGCCACATCGTCCTCGGCGATGCCGGGACCGTCGTCGTCCACCGCCAGGAACAGGCCCGCACGCCGTTGCGGTGCGGTAGCACCCACCTCCACCGTCAGCAGCACCCGCGAGCGCGCCCACTTGAAGGCGTTCTCCAGCAGGTTGCCCATCAGTTCCTGCAGGTCGCCGGTCTCGCCGTGGAAGCGTGCGCGCGGGTCGATCTCGAACTCGCAGATCACACCCTTTGACGCGTAGACCTTCTCCAGGCCGCGCACGATCTCTTCGGCGTGGGGCTCGATCTCGACCGCCGCGGAGAACAGTTTGTGCCCGCTGGAAGCCGCACGCGCCAGCTGGTACGACACCAGGTTGTTCATCCGCTTGAGCTGCACGTCCAGCTCCTGCCGCAACGCATCCGGATCGGCGGTGTTGTCCAGTTGCGTGCGCAGCACCGCGATGGGTGTCTTCAGGCTGTGCGCCAGATCGGCCAGGGTGTTGCGCTGGCGCTCCAGGTTCTCGCGTTCGCTCTCGATGAAGGCGTTGATGCTGTCGGTCAGCGGCTCCAGCTCGCGCGGATGGCTTTCGGTCATCCCGGACAGTTCGCCGCGCTGCACGCGGCTGAGTTCGAAGATCACGCGCCGCAGCGGACGCAGGCTCCAGCGCAGCACCAGCATCTGCAGCAGCAGCAGGATGACGCCCGCGCCGCCCAGATAGACCCACAGCGAGCCGCGGAACACGCGGATCTGTGCACTCAGCGCCTGCGCGTCCTCCAGGATATAGATGCTGTAGGGGATCTCGGCGTGCTGGTGGGTCGCAGGCCAGGCGTATCCCACGCCGTACCGGTAGGCCTGGCTCTCGCTGCCGTCGGCGCGGCGGATCGGCAACGGCCCCTCGAACGACTCCTCCAGCGCTCCCAGCAGCTGCGGCACCGGCAGCTCGGGGCCGAGCGTGGAATTGGATCCCCACGGCGGCACGCCCTGCAGCACCACCTGCGCGTACATGCCGCTGTCGGGCATGTCGCAACGCGGATCGGGCGTGTTGTACGGCGGGATGAGCGTGCCGTTGCGGCCGAATTCCACCTTGTCGGTGTAGTACAGCGCGTAACTCTTCAGGCGCTGGCGCAGGTTGTCTTCGGCGGTGTCGACAAAGGCGCGGTCCAGCGCGTAACCGGCCAGGGCGGGGAACGCCAGCAGCGCCAGCCTGGCCGCCAGCAACTGGCGCGCACGCAACGAACGCGGCCGCCACCCGTCGAACCGATCACGGCCGACGGGGGCGGAAGCTGCGGCGCCGGAGGGGGGCGCGGGCGTCAAGTGCAGGCGATGCCGGCGCGATGCATCAGCCTTCGCCGCTGCGCGGGATGGCGAAGCGGTAGCCGCGGCCGCGCACGGTCTCGATCGGCTTCAGTTCGCCGTCCGGGTCCAGCTTCTTGCGCAGGCGGCCGATGAAGACTTCCAGCACGTTGGAATCGCGGTCGAAATCCTGCTGGTAGATGTGCTCGGTCAGGTCGGCTTTCGAGACCAGTTCGCCCGCGTGCATCATCAGGTATTCGAGCACCTTGTACTCGTAGCTGGTCAGGTCCACGTTGCTGCCGTTGACGCTGACGGTCTGCGCCGCCAGGTCGAGGGCGACCGGACCGCATTCCAGCGTGGGCTTGCTCCAGCCGGCGGCGCGACGCAGCAGCGCGTTGACGCGGGCCAGCAGTTCCTCGACATGGAACGGCTTGACCAGATAGTCGTCGGCGCCCTGCTTCAGGCCCTCGACCTTGTCCTGCCAGCTGCTGCGCGCGGTCAGGATCAGCACCGGGAATTTCTTGCCCTCGTCGCGCAGGGCCTTGATCAGCTCCATGCCCGACATCTTCGGCAGGCCGAGGTCGATGATGCCCACGTCGAACGGCACTTCGCGACCCATGTACAGACCTTCCTCGCCGTCCTGGGCCGCGTCCACCGCGAAGCCTTCGCGCTTCAGGCGCGCGGCAAGGGTTTCACGCAGGGGGGCTTCATCTTCGACCAGCAGGATACGCATGGACTCTCCTTGGAATGCGGCGCGGCGCCAGGCCGCGCGGGACGTGCTCGTGTGAGCCGTGATTCTACGTAAGACTACGGGCGCGGGGGGTTATCGCCGCGTGGAGGCGGGGTCATGTCACGACGCGGACGCGCCGGCGCATCGGCACCGCGTCGGGCGGGGCCGGCATCGTCCATGACACGTACCCGTCCGCGGTCGTCCACGTACTTCACCCGGGTGATCTCGCGACCGTCGTACTGCATGCGCTCGACGCTCAGCACCTGCCCGCCGGTTTCGTTGCGTACGCGCCGCACCGAGTCGGACATCGACGAACGATGCGCGCGCTCTTCGGCCCGCGGGAACGCCCGCTCGCGCGAGGGCGGGCCACCCTGCTCATCCTGCGCCCACGCACCCGCGGCTCCCGCGACGGAAACGAGGGCGGCCAGGGCGACAGCGGCGAGAAGGGGAGTACGAAAGCGCATAACGGAATCGTAACGGAACTGGGATCGCGAAACTGAACGAAGCCCGAAACCGCCTCTGTGGATATGGAGGCAGAGTCTTGGCCCCCGGCGGTGAATCCGTTCTGAATTTATCCACAGCCCGGAGGGCCCCATTCAGGCAGCTGAATGGTCAGAAAATCTCGGCCACACAACACCTTAGCGACCCGCCGCCGGCCTCGATGGCCTCCAGCGGTACGCTGCGGACCGAGAAACCCGCGCCCTCTTCCAACTGGCGGCGGGACGCTTCCGCGAGGCGGTGGTGAGCCTGCCGGCTCATCCAGACAGACCGGTCCGTCAGGGCGATCGCATTGCCGGCGAAGGCCGCCTGCTCGGCCCGCGACAGCGTCACGACATGCGGCCCGTACAGCGCATGCAGGGCGCGGGAGACATCGCCCTGCAGCGCGTGCGGACACACCAGGGCCGCCCGGCCGGCCAGCACGGCGAGCAGCACGTTGGTGTGGTACTCCCCGGGCGCCAGGTCGAACATCAGCGTGACCCGCAGCCCGAACGCCGCATGCATCAGCGCCGCGCCGGCTTCGTCGCAGCGCTCGGACAGGCCGCAGAAGCCGATACCGCGCGCGCGGTCGATGACCAGCGCGCCGGTCAGCTCGCAGGGGTGTGTCTGGCCGGACAGGTCGGTCTCCGCATAGCCCAGCAGGTCGCGGAAGTAACCCCGGATGTCCGGCCGTTCCGCTTCCCGCTGGCGTACAGGATGGCGCATGCGGCCGACGATCAGCCGCGGCTCGCCATCGACCTGGGTCGTGGCGAAGACGTTGTTGGGGAACACCGCGTCCGGCGTGGCCTCGCTGCCCGGGAAGCAGACCACGGGCAGTTCCTGCGACAGCGCGCGGTGCAGCGCATGGTGCTCGCGCAACGCGGCGTCCGCGTCGAACGCCCCCGGGTCGGCCATGTAGCGGTTGTCCTGCGCCGACTGCTCCGCCCGGACGAAGCCGTCCGGCGACACCAGGAACGCCGCCCGCGCCGTCGCGGCGCCGAAGTCCGGCTTCAACGTGCACGCAACGGCGATGAAAGCGTCGATGTCGCGCGTGATCATCGCTCAGGCCGCCGGCCGCAGTTCGCGTTGGGTCGCCGCCAGTGCCTGCTCCACCAGCGACCAGTCCGCACCGGGCTTGTGTGCGCCTTCGCTGAGGACCTGCCGGAACGCGCGACCGCCCGGTTGTGCATGGAACAGGCCCAGCACGTGACGGGTCAGGTGCTTCAGTGCCACACCCTTCGCGAGTTGGGCTTCGACGTAGGGGCGCCATGCGCGCAGCAGGTCCGCGCGCGGCGCGGGCTCGCCACCGAACAGCGAAGCCTGCATCTCGTGCAGCACGTAGGGCTCGTGGTACGCCGCGCGGCCGATCATCACGCCATCGCTGTGCTGGAGGTGCTCGTGCACCTGCGCGGTCGTGGTGATGCCGCCGTTGATCGCCACCGTCAGTTCCGGTCGTTCGCGCTTGAGCCGGTAGGCCCAGTCGTAGCGCAGCGGCGGGATCTCGCGGTTCTCCTTCGGTGACAGGCCCTGCAACCAGGCCTTGCGCGCGTGCACGAAGAACACGTTGCAGCCGGTGGCCGCCACGGTATCGATGAAGGCGCGGAAGAGGTCGTAGTCCTCCTGCTCGTCCACGCCCAGGCGGCACTTCACGGTGACAGGGATGTCGACGGCATCGATCATCGCCGCCACACACTCGGCCACCAGCGCGGGCTCCTTCATCAGGCAGGCACCGAAACGCCCGGCCTGCACGCGGTCCGACGGGCAGCCGACGTTGAGGTTCACCTCGTCGTAGCCCCAGTCCTGGGCGATACGCGCCGCCTGCGCCAGGTGTGCCGGCTCGCTGCCTCCCAGCTGCACGGCGACGGGGTGCTCCACGGTATCGAAGCCCAGCAGCCGATCACGGTCGCCATGGATCACCGCCTGCGCGTGCACCATCTCGGTATACAGGCGCGCGTTCGGCGCCAGAAGCCGGTGGAACACGCGGCAATGCGTGTCCGTCCAGTCCATCATCGGAGCAACCGAAAGACGCAAGGACGCCTCATAGCGCGCTCTTTCTCGCAAATCCAATGAGTTATCCCGCTTTTCCTGTTGCTCAAGTGCACTCATGATCGATCAATTTCGGGAGTTTTCGGGTTCGGCTTGCTACGCTGTTTGCTACGTGGGAGCCCATGTAGCATCGCCCGCACGGGTCCCATCGTCAGCCGCGGTCGCGAGGACGGATCATTAGGTTACTCCGCCCCCATCCACGTTCATCAGCAGACGGACCGGCCAGATTTCCGTAGACACTCAGTTGCCGCTCTGCGCGTAGTGCCTTTGAAACTCTACCGGTGACAACCCGCCAGCGGAACCATACCGGCGGATCGGGTTGTAGAACATCTCGATTCCGTCGAACCCGTCCGAGTTCGCTATGGCGCATGTCGGGTAGATCCGCCGCTTGATCCGCTTCTTCTTCGGGGCGCCGAAGAAGGTCTCGGCCACGGCATTGTCGTGGCAGCTCCCCGCGTCGGCTGATGCTCGGCATCATCCGGCGCTTTCAGGAACGACTGCCAGTCGCTGCTGGTGAACTGGCAGCCCTGATCCGAATGCACCGCACGCCTGGACCCGGCTTGCACCGCCAACCAGCGTCTGCAGCACCAGATCGCTGGAGCTCGGCCTTGAGCCGGCGAACCTCGGCTGAGTAGGTCGGCGCCACTGCGGCACCGGCTGCCGGTGCCATCTTCCTGGCGGCTTGTACCCGCCCCTACATCGTGCGCTTGGGAATCCCGATCCGGGAGCGACGTCCATCACCTTGAAGCCACGCTCGATCACCTGCTTAACACTTCGGCGTGGAACTCATCCGTACCGCTTGCTGTTGCCCGTAAACACCTCCGTCATTGCCACGGGTTGTGGTGTCCTGATGTTTACCAAAAGTTGGCTGGGCCACGCCTTCTACAAAGCTACTCCCTCAGCTTGACTGGCCGGTATTTCCCTTGGACGGGTTTGGCCTGCATGTCTACATTTGCGCAAACAAGCTTGTCGCCGCAGGGCACGAAATCCGCGTGGTTCACGGCCTCAACCCAGGTTAGCTCGGCTCTGGCTCCTGCCGCCTTGTTCTTCCAGTACATCCCCCAAGCAGCGATGCCGGTAAACGCCAGTACCGCACACGTCACCAAGCCGCCCATTCCCATTATCGTCCATTTGTGTCGCTCGGCTTTGATCGCTTCGCGCTCGGCTTGCAGCTCCTGGACAATTCGCGCGATCGATTTCGCGTCAGAACCGAGCATTTCATGAACCGGTGAAATGGAGCAATCCACAGACCGCATTATTTCATTGGCAACCTGCCCTTTGACGCCATTGACCACTGCGCTGACCAAGCCCTGTCCTTGGGAAAGCATAGCGTTGGCACCGCGCTCCAGTGATTCAGCGCCTTGCTCCATCCTGGCTGCCGCTGCCTCGGTGCGATCCGCGTAGTGCTTGATCACGAACCCAAGCTTGGCCAGCTTCCCTTCTTCCTGATCCATTGCCTTCGCCCTTGGTTACATCGACATCACAGGACCACTGCGTCCCATCTGCTGGATCCGCTGCTGCTCGGCAAGCTGCACTTGCAACTCAGCTTGGCGGACCTCGGCCAGCCACAATTTTTCCTCACCCGCGATTTCGCGCTGGAATTGCTGCCCAGTGGGGCTTCGAGCATATTCCACCAACGCGGCATCCATCGTCTTGTCATCCTTGTTGACTGCCGCTTCGTATAGACGATCGAGTAAAGACTTGGGTTGATCTTGCACCTGCACCTGATCAGGATGACGTTCGTTACCCGGTAGCGGCAGTCGCAAACGCACGCCGTCCGTATGATCGGGCATATCCACCTCCCGACTACGCTGGACTTGCATCGGGACGCCGTTCCGGTTCCAGCCGTCGCGGGTCATCTCAAAGATATCCGCGCTAGGGCTAGTAACGATCAGATCGCCCGCGCGACTGAGCTCGACACGGGACATTTCCAGCGCAGCGTTGGGTCGGGCCGCACGAATCCTGGCATCCCTCGCCGGTAGGCCGTTGTCTACGTAGTCGAAGATCGCGCGCCCCGCAGCTGGACTTCGCATCATGGCATCGAGCACTTGCACATCAGGGTTGTTGACAAATCCCTCGTAAAGCGACGGATTGCCACTTTCGTGAACCTCGCGCCTCCATGCCTCAGCGAGCCGCCCGTCGCCGAGTTCCAAGGCGCTCATCAGTTGAGCACCCGCAAGCGCGTTGTCGCGCCCTGTCACGATCGCCTGACGTGCGCTGGGATTCAATCCACTGATCCCTTGCGATCCGATCCAGTCGTGTGTCTCCGCTGCGGTCAGCTCGTTGTTCTCCAGGTGAGTAATCAGACGCTCACCGCGCAACTCGTTCTGGTTGTAGAGCTTCATTGCCTGGGCGACAATTTCTGTCGCCTGCCCAGGGTCGGTCCGACGCAGATCCTGCAGCCATTCGATTCGGGAAAGCGGTTCGCCGACGTTTTGCCACTTCTTGTCGATCTGCTCCCGGTTGAGCGAACTCACCAACTCGCGACCAGGATCGGAGCGCAGGTACTGATTCAGACGCGACTGTTCCTCGCCGGTCAACGCGTTGCCCACCTGGCCGCGGGTTTGTAGTCGTCGGGTAAGGTCATTCGCCTCTGCAGGTGAGAATCGCTCTTGCGGACTGGCCCATTCCTGGTAGCCGGACATCAGCTCATGTACCTTCTCGCCCCGCCCAGGCTGGCCAAAGTCCCACTGTACAATGCCTACACTCCAGCCTGAATTGCCACTGCTGTGTGTCAGGCTGAGCGCGGGGAAAGTATTGATCTCGGATGCTCGCCCGACAGCGTTGTAAGCGATAGCATCGAAAGTTGTACGATCAAGAGGATCGTAGACTCGCCGCTCATCATTTCCGTTCGTCATCGCTGGCTCCCTCCGCGAACAGTGTGGACTCCTGCTCCTTGAGTTCCTTGACCCGTGCCTCCGTCATGATTGCACGGCACACCTCGGTGAGTCCGGGAGCTTCCTGACGAGACATGCCTTGAACGACTGGCTCAAGCGTGCAGTGCGCATCCCGGTATGTACGCCACGCGCTGTCGGCGGCAGCATAGGCGCGCTCTACGTCCTTCACGTAGCCCGGCTGGTTGTCCTCAAAGGATGTGTAAGCTTCACGCACACTCTGCAGCAGGGCTTCTCCAATCTGCTTGAGTTCCACCTCTGCCAAGTGCATGCGGGCATAGGGTGCGCAGCGATAGAGACGTAGCTGCTCGCACTCGGCCAGCGCGGCTTTATCGTAGCTGGCGTAACACGATTCCTTGTCTTCAAGGGGCAGCTCATCGCAGTCCTTCACCGAAGACTCGCCTGCCCCCGTGGCCGCAAAGGCTGAGGCGCCGGTTGACTCGGCAGGTAACCTATCGGCAAGTCCGGCACGGCTCGAATCCGGGGCGGTCGCCGAAGCATCGGGCCTCGTTACCTTTTGCGTAACCACCGCCTCCGGTGACGGAGGTTGGGCGCACCCCTGCCCCATTGCCAAGAGCAGCGACATCGCTGCGGAAAATCTACTCGATCTGTCGAGCATCATCCTTGTCCTCGCGCCGTACGGGCCAGCCCATAGTGTTCCGACATCAGAAGCGGGTCAACTCATAGGCTCACAGGACGAGGTTGCACATTTGCAACATGACGCCCACATGCCTATCCAACGTATTGATTTCGGATCTATTTCATTAGATGGTCGTCCAGTTCATCATCGCGATGACGGACAGGCGAAGGGCGTCATGGGGAATACGGGGGGACGTCATGGAGCCGTTGCACCTTGGCGGTTTCTCGCCTCACTCCCGCACAACAAACTTCAACCCCACTCCCGGCTCCGTGGCGATGTACCGCGGCGCCGTCGCATCGTCGCCGATCTTCTGCCGCAACTTGCCCACCAGGATGCGGAGGTAATGCGTGTCGTCCTGATGGTCCGGACCCCAGAGTTCGCGCAGCAGTTGCGGTTGGGTGACCACGCGGCCGGCGTGCTGCAGCAGCAGGGCGAGCAGGGCGAACTCCTTGCGGCTCAGCACCACCGGCTCGCCGTCCAGCGTCACTTCGCGACGGCCGAGGTCCACGTGCAAGTGGCCGTCGTCGAACAGCGGCATCGCCGTATCCGCCGGGGCGATGCGCGCGCGCAGCAGGCTGCGGATGCGCGCCATCAGTTCCTGCACGCCGAAGGGCTTGGTGACGTAGTCGTTGGCACCGCCATCGAGTGCAGCGACCTTCTCCGCCTCGCCGTCGCGCACCGTCAGCATGATGACCGGCACCTGCGACCACTGGCGCAACTCGCCAAGCACCTCGTGGCCGTCGAGGTCCGGCAGGCCGATGTCGAGAACGACCAGGTCGGCGCCGTGCGCCGCCAGCTCGGCCAGGCCGGCGCGCCCGCTTTCCGCCAGCGCCACCACGTAACCCTGCGCACGCAGGCTGATGTCGAGGAAGCGCCGGATCTGCGGCTCGTCGTCGATCACCAGGATGCGGGGCGGCGGTGCGGATGCGGGCGGTGGCGCGGTGTACGTCAAGCCGGTTCCTAGGCGGGGGTGAGCAGCGGCAGGGTAATCCGGATCACCGTGCCGCGACCATCGGGCCCCGGCAACGCCTGCACGCTGCCGCCGTGTGCGCCCACCATGCCCTGGCAGATCGCGAGCCCCAGGCCGGTACCCTGCCGACCGCGGTCGCCGCGCTCCACGCTGTAGAACATGTCGAAGATGCGCGCGCGTTCGTCTTCCGGAATGCCGGGCCCACGGTCGCTCACGTCGACGCGCAGCACGCCGTCGATGAGCTTCGCATCGATCCGCACCGGTTCATCCGGCGGCGAAAACTTGGCGGCGTTTTCCAGCACGTTGAACACCGCCTGCTCGATCAGCGCCGGATGCACCCAGATCGCCGGCAGGTCCGGCGCCACCGTGGTCTGCACCTGTACGCCCGGCTGGTAGCGCTGCAGGCGCTGCACCGCTGAACCGAGCAGTTCGTCCACGCCGATCCAGTCGCGGTTGAGGGTGAGGCCGCTGTGGCCGAGTCGCGTCATGTCGAGCAGGTTCTGGATGTAGCGGTCCAGCCGCTCGCCTTCCTGCTGGATGGTCTCCAGCAGGGCGCGCCGGTCGTCTCCGCCCATCGCGTCCCAATAACTGGCCAGGCTGCTGGCCGAGCCGATCATCGAGGCCAATGGCGAACGCAGGTCGTGCGAGACCGACGACAGCAGCGCCGAACGCAGGCGTTCGGTCTCGCCACCGACGCGCGCGTCTTCCAGTTCGGCCACCAGGCGCGTGCGCACGACTGCCTGCGCGATGTCCTCGGCCATCGACTCGGCCAGCCGGCGCTGTTCCGGCAGCAGGCGCACATCGTCGTCGAAGCGCAGGCCCAGCACGCCCAGGCTGCCACGATCACCGCGCAGCGGCAGGAACCAGCGCCCCGCCCCGGCCAGCGTGTCGGTATGGCGCCCGGTAGGCTGGCCGTGCTGCTGCGCCCAGTCGGCGGCGGCGCGATCGATCTCGCCCACCGCGACGCCGTCCGGTTCCTCCCGCCCCTGCACCCGCAGCCACGCCTCGGCCGACAACGCGCGCGTCAGCGCCTTGCGACCCGCTGCCAACACCTGCCCCAGATCCGCTGCACCGGCCAGGTCGCGGGCCAGCGCCTGTAGCGCGGTGGCCTGCGCGTTGGCCGCACGCAATGCCACCACCTGCATGCGCAGGCGCGAGGCCAGGCGCCCGGCGACCAGCGCGGCCCCCAGGAACAGGAACACCGTGGTCACGCCCTGCCGCGCGCCAATGTTGAAGGTGAAGCGCGGCTCGATGAAGAAGAAGTTGTACGCCAGGAAGCTCAACAGCGCGGCCACCACCGCGGCGGTCATCCGTGTGCGTGCCGCCACCAGCACCACCGCGACGATGAACACCATCGACAGATCGTCCAGGCCGACCCAGCGCTCCGCGACCGCCGCCACGCCGACCGCCAGCATCGACGCCATCAAGGCGAAGGCCAGATCGTGCCGGCCCAGCAGGTCCCAGGGACGCGGGCCTCCACGGCGCGCGCGGGCCCGGGCCTCCGGCGTGCTGATGATGACCAGTTCGTAGTGCGCGCCCCGCTGCAGCGGTTGCTGGGTCAGGGTGCGGTTGAACATGCGCGCCACGGGCCGCTCGCGCGTGCGCCCCAGCACCAGGGTGGAGGCGCCGTTCTGGGTGGCGTGGTCCAGCAGCGCGTCGGCGATGCGCGTGCCGCGCAGCACGTCGGTTTCCGCGCCCAGCCGGCGCGCGAGCGCGAACGCCTGGTCGATTTCGCGCTGGCGTACCTCGTCCACCGTATCGGACACTTGTACGGTCACCACGCTCCACGGTGCGTCGCGACGCTCGGCAATGCGGCGTGCCGCGCGCACCAGGTATTCGGACTGGCCCAGACCGTCGATCGCCACCAGCACGCGCCGGCGCAGCGGCATGCCCGGCAGGCCGCGCGCCGCCTGGTCCTCGCGCAGGTCGGCGTCGACGCGGTCGGCCGCGGTCTGCATGGCCAGTTCGCGCAATGCGATCAGGTTCGACGGCGAGAAGAACGCCTGCAGCGCCTGCGATGCCTGTTCCGGCAGGTAGACCTTGCCCTGGTGCAGCCGCTCGATCAGCTCACGCGGCGGCAGGTCCACCAGCACGATGTCCCGCAGGCGGTCGAACACGGCATCCGGCACGGTCTCGCTGACGCGCACGCCGGTGATGCGGTGGACGATGTCGTTGAGGCTCTCCAGGTGCTGGATGTTGATGGTGGTGTGGACGTCGATGCCGGCGTCCAGCAGTTCGATCACGTCCTGCCAGCGCCGCTCGTGACGACTGCCGGGTGCATTGCGGTGGGCCAGCTCGTCCACCAGCGCGATCTGCGGGCGCCGGGCGAGCAGCGCATCCAGGTCCATTTCCTCCAGCCAGCGGCCCTGGTAGGCGATGCGCCTGCGCGGCAGGATCTCCAGCCCCTCGGTCAGGGCGGCGGTCTCGCCCCGGCCGTGCGTTTCCACGATGCCCACCACCACGTCGCGGCCCTGGCGGCGTAGTTCGCGGGCACGCGAGAGCATGGTGTAGGTCTTGCCCACGCCCGGCGCCGCGCCGAGGAAGATCGTCAGCCGCCCGCCCTGCTCTCGCTGCAGGTGGTCGATCAGGGCATCGGCCTGGCGTTCGCGGGCGTCGGTCATGGGCCTATTCTGCCTGTTGTCGTCATGCGTCCACCGCGCGCCGCGTCCGGCGTGCGGTCAGCGCAGTGGCACATGGTGAGCCAGCGCCACGACCACCACGGCGTAGCCGATGGCGACCATCAAGAGGATGGTGCGGAACGCCACCTCGCGGCGCCAGGCGCCGAGGCGTCGTTTATAGCCGGCCAGGCCCTTGGGACATCGGTCGTGGTCCATGGTGCATTACTCCGGTTTTCCGGCCCCATCCAGGGCCAGGTTGAGTTCCAGCACGTTGACGCGCGGTGCGCCGAGCAGGCCGAACTGAGGCGCCGTGGTGTGCTCGGCGACCAGGCGCTCGATCTCGCTCACCGGCAACCCGCGGACGCGAGCGACGCGGGCAATCTGGATCCGCACGGCGGCTGGGGAGAGGTGCGGATCGATGCCCCCGCCGGACTGGGTCACCAGGTCACTGGGCACGGCATCGGGCGTCACGCCCTCGCGCGCGGCGACCGCCGCCCGGACTTCATCGATGCGGCTGCGCAGGTCGGGGTTGGTACGGGCCTGGTTGCTGCCGGCCAGCGCCATCACATCGTAGCGGGCTGCGGACGGGCGAGACTGGAAATAGCGGTCGTCGGCGAACGGCTGGGCGACCAGCGAGGAGCCGACGACCTTGCCGTCGCGTTCGATCAGGCTGCCGCCGGCCTGGTGTGGGAACAGCACCGAACCCAGGCCGACGCCGGTCAGCGAGTACAGCAGACCGAACCCGAGCAGCGACACGCCCGCCAGCGCGAGAGCCGGGCGCCAGACCGGCGCGGCGGCGGTGGAAGAAGGGGAAGAAGTCGTCATGGGAAGTCCTCAGGCGCCGATGACGGCGGCCAGCAACAGGTCGATGAGCTTGATCGCAGCAAACGGCAGCAGCACGCCGCCCACGCCGTAGACCAGCATGTTCCGGCGCAGCAGCGCGGTGGCGCCGGCCGGACGGAAGCGCACGCCGCGCAGCGCCAGCGGGATCAGCAGCGGGATGATGAGGGCGTTGAAGATCAGCGCCGCCAGCACGGCATTGGTCGGGCTGGACAGCTGCATGACGTTCAACGCAGCCATCGACGGGATCGCCGCGGCGAACAATGCCGGCAGAATGGCGAAGTACTTCGACACGTCGTTCGCCAGCGAGAACGTGGTCAGCGCGCCGCGCGTGATCAGCTGCTGCTTGCCGACTTCGACGACTTCCAGCAGCTTGGCCGGGTCGGAATCGAGGTCGACCATGTTGCCGGCCTCCTTCGCCGCCTGCGTGCCGGAGTTCATCGCCAGACCCACGTCGGCCTGCGCCAGCGCGGGCGCGTCGTTGGTGCCGTCGCCGACCATGGCGACCAGGCGGCCGCCGGCCTGTTCCTGGCGGATGCGCGCCAGCTTGTCTTCCGGGCGGGCCTCGGCGATGTAGTCGTCCACGCCGGCTTCGGCGGCGATCGCGGCGGCGGTCAACGGGTTGTCGCCGGTGATCATCACCGTGCGGATGCCCATCGCACGCATGTGGGCGAACTTCTCCTTGATGCCGTGCTTGACCACGTCGGACAGTTCGACCACGCCGAGCACGTGGTTGCCGTCGCTGACGACAAGCGGCGTGGCGCCGTTGCGGGCGACCTGCTCGACACGTGCGGCGAGTTCGGCCGGGGCAGCGCCACCATGGGCCTGCACGTGCTTGAGGATGGCGTCGGCTGCGCCCTTGCGGATGACACGTGCGCGGCCGGGGCCGTCACCCGCCAGGTCCACGCCGGACATGCGGGTCTGCGCGGTGAACGCGATGAACTGCGCCTGCGCGGGCTCGACCAGCACTGCCCCCTGCTCGCGCGCCAGCTTCACGATCGACTTGCCTTCCGGCGTGGGGTCGGCCAGCGAGGACAGCATGGCCGCGTCGCGCAGCTGCTCGCGGTCGATGCCGGCCAGCGGATGGAACAGCGTGGCCTGGCGGTCGCCGTGGGTGATGGTGCCGGTCTTGTCGAGCAGCAGTACATCGACGTCGCCCGCGACTTCGACCGCCTTGCCCGACTTGGCCAGCACGTTGGCGGCCAGCGCACGGTTCATGCCGGCGATGCCGATGGCGGGCAGCAGGCCACCGATGGTGGTGGGGATCAGGCAGACCAGCAGCGCGACCAGCAGCAGCGGATCGAGCTTGGCGCCGACGAAGCCGGCGATGAAGGGCAGCGTGATGACGACGATCAGGAACGTCAGCGTCATCGTCAGCAGCAGCAGGCCCAGCGCGATCTCGTTCGGCGTCTTCTGCCGGTTGGCGCCTTCGACCAGCGAGATCATCCGGTCCAGGAAACTGTGCCCGGGCTCGGCGGTGATCTTCACCACGATCTCGTCGGACAGCACTTTGGTGCCGCCGATCACGCCACTGCGGTCGGTGCCGGCTTCGCGCAGGACGGGGGCGGATTCGCCGGTGACGGCGGATTCGTTGATCGTGGCCAGGCCCTTGACGATTTCGCCGTCGGCCGGGATCTGCTCGCCCGCGGAGACGATGACGTAGTCGCCCGGCTTCAGTTCGGCGGCCGGCAGTCGGCGTTCGGGGCCGCCCAGCGGCGTGTCGATGCGACGCGCGACGAGGTCCTTGCGGGCGCGGCGCAGCGACGCCGCCTGGCCGCGGCCGCGCGCTTCGGCGACGGCTTCGGCGAAGTTGGCGAACAGCACGGTGACGAACAGCAGCGCGGTCACCGACCCGCCGATGCCCGGTGTGGTGGTGCCGGCCAGGGTGAGGCCGGCGGTCAGCAGCGTGCCCAGCCAGACCACGGCCATGACCGGGTTCTGGAAGGCGTGCTGCGGGGCCAGCTTGGTGAAGGAGCCGATCACGGCGGCGCGGAAGCCCGCGCTGTCGAGCAGGGCCGGCGCCCGGCCGGCGTGGCGTGCGGAAGATGTGGAATGGGTCATGTCGGTGTTCTCAGAGCGCGCTCAGGGCCAGGTGGTCGGCGACGGGGCCGAGGACCAGCACGGGCATGAACTGCAGCAGGGTCAGGATGACGACCACGGCGATCAGGGTGAGCGCGAAGGTCGGGGTTTCCAACTTGAGGGTGCCGGGGCCTTCGGGGGTGGCGCGCTTGCGCGCCAGCGAACCGGCGATGGCCAGCGGGATGATCAGTGCAGGGTAACGCCCCAGCGCCAGCATCAGCGAGGCGCTGAGGTTCCACCAGTACGTCGCGTCGCCCAGGCCTTCGAAGCCGGAACCGTTGTTGGCGAACGCCGAGACGTACTCGTAGAACACTTGGCTGATGCCGTGGAAGCCGGGGTTCGAGTTGCCGGTGATCGACGGCACCGCCAGCGTGATGGCGGTGAAGGCCAGCAGCGCCAGCGGCTGCAGCAGCACCAGGGCGGCGAGCAGCTTCACCTCATGCGCCTCGATCTTGCGGCCGAACAGTTCCGGCGTGCGGCCGGTCCTCAGGCCGGCGAGGAACACGCTGAGCAGCAGATAGACCAGGAACTGCTGCAGGCCGCAGCCGATGCCGCCCCAGATCGCGTTCACCAGCATGTTGCTGATGGTCACCAGGCCGGTCAGCGGCGCCAGCGAGTCGTGCATCGCGTTGACCGAGCCGTTCGACGTCTGCGTCGTGAAGGCCGCCCACAGCGCGGACGGCGCGGCACCGAAGCGCACTTCCTTGCCCTCCATCAGTGCGATGTCGCTGGACGTGCCGGACAGGCTTTCGGACCACACGGCCGTGCCGGCGGAGACCAGCGACATCGTCAGCATGGTGCCGAACACCAGCGCGGTGAATTTCCTGCGCCCGGTGAAGCTGCCCACCATGAAGGCGATGCTGACGGGGATCAGGATCAGGGCCAGCGTTTCCAGCAGGTTGGAGAATGGCGTGGGGTTCTCCAGCGGTACAGCGCTGTTCGGGCCATACCAGCCGCCGCCGTTGGTGCCCAGCTGCTTGATGGCCACCATCGGCGCGACCGGCCCCAGCGGGATCTTCTGTTCCGCCATCTGCGCCGAAGCATCGACCGGCGTCGCCACCGGACCTCCCTGCAGCGTGGCCGGCCCGCCCTGGCTGGTCAGAGCCAGCGACCAGACCAGGCACAGCGGCAGCAGGAAGCGCACTGCAGGACGGATCACGTCGGCCCAGTAGTTGCCGACATCGGCCTCCGCGCCGTCGCGCACGGGAGTGGCGTTTTCGCGCCCACCGAACAGCCCACGCAGCGTCGCCGCCACCAGCGCCAGGCCCATCATCGGCGTGACCACCTGAAGGCCGACGATCGCACTGGCGTGCGCCAGGTACGACAGCTGCGCCTGCCCGGAGTAGTGCTGCTGGTTGGTGTTGGTGAGGAACGACACCATCGTGTGCAGCGCCAGGTCCCAGCGCATGTTGGAGATGTCGTTGGGATTGAGCGGGAGCCAGGCCTGGGTCATCAGGACGCCCCATACGATGACGCCCAGCACCAGGTTGCTGAGCAGGAAGGCCTTGGCGTAGCCCTTCCAGCCCATGCCGCGCGAAGGATCGACGCCGAGCAGCGCGTACAGGGGGCGTTCGATCAGGCCGAACAGCCGGTCGCCTCGCATCGGGGCACCGCGCATCACCGCGGCCAGGTAGCGGCCCAACGGCCAGCCCAGCGCGATCGCGAGCGCGAAGACAAGGAGGAATTCAGTCATGGGAGTCGTCCATCGGCGTGCGTGTACGCCGGGTGATGAGCAGGAACAGAAGACCGGCGCCGGCGAGCAGGCTCGCCAGCCCCAGGAACAGGTAGAGGAAGGACGCGAACACGGCCGCCGTCAGAACGACGCTTGCAGCGCCGCTTCCACGCGCGAGCCGGCCAGGGCCGGGAACAGCGTCTTCGCGCTGCTGTCGGTGGCGTGCGCAGTAACGCGCAGCTCGAACGGCGCCTTGAACGCCCACACGGCGCCCAGCTGTGCATGTGCGTAGCTGTCGTCGTAGGCGTCGTCCAGCCAGTAGTAACCGGCGGCGGCTTCCAGGCGGACCTGGCCGCTCAGCGGCAGCCTGGCGCCCAGCTGCGCGTAGGCACCCGCTTCGTCGGTGGCGAGCGCTTCGGTGGAGTAGCCCAGCTGTGCCCAGTAGTTTTGCTTCCAGGTCAGCGTGCCGATGGCCTCGGTCCAGTTGAGGTCGACCGTCGTGGACGGATACCGGTAGTGGGTGAGGTTGACGTCGAGCGCCCAGTCCTCGGACAGCGTCCCGCCCCAGCCGACGGTGACGTCGATCTCACTGCTGGCCTTCGTTTCCGGGGCGAACTCGACGTTCGAGCCCCAGATCGCGCCGTACAGACCGTTGTCGGCCGCGGCCTTGAAGCCCGCCTGCACCGCGGGATCGCCCTGCGTCTGCGTGGTACCACGCCACACGTAGTCGGTGCTGATGGCGCCGGAACCGGTGAAGGTGGCCGCCGTGGCGGACGAGGCGGCGGCCACCAGCAGACCGGCGGCGAGGGAAGAAACGACGAATGCAGGCACGCGCCTGCGTGAAGCCGAGGAAATGAAAGACATGCGTGCGATCCAGGCGGAAGACGTTCCGCCGACCGCGAAAGTCTGGTCCTGCACCGCGTAAAGCCGCCATGCGCTTCCCGCGCACCGCCGTAAATTCGGCGTAAAGCCGCCGCGCGCCCCGCGTCAGCCGGCCGTGCGCGCCTGCGGTGACGGCGTGCCGAGCACGTGCTCGGCATCCTGATCGAACGTGGGCGCCGCGAACGGCACCGGCCCGGGTGTGCGCCCGAAGGCGATCGGCCGGGTGACGCCGCGGTAGCTGCCGACCACGGGATGCGCGATCTCCGCCACCATGTCCTCGGCCAGCACCTGCGGATGCTCGAACATGTCCTCGACGCGTCGCGCGGCCGCGCAGGGCACCTCATCGCCGAAGTGGGTTTCCCACTCCATGGCCGTGCGGGCCTGCAGCGCGGCGGGCAGTTGGGGCACGATTTCGGCCGCACGCTCGGCACGCTTGCGCACGCTGTCGTAGCGCGGATCGTCGGCCAGCGCATCCAGGCCGGTCAGCCGGCACAGCGCCTTCCAGAAGCGCGGCGTGTTGGCGGACAGGTACAGGTAACCCTCGCGCGCCGGATGGATGCCGGTGACGCCACCGGAACGCATGTCGCGGCCGATGTCGAGCGCCTCGCCCTCGGCCCAGATCATCCGCGCCGACTGCATGGT
Source organism: Pseudoxanthomonas mexicana (assembly GCF_010093385.1). Lineage (GTDB taxonomy): Bacteria > Pseudomonadota > Gammaproteobacteria > Xanthomonadales > Xanthomonadaceae > Pseudoxanthomonas_A > Pseudoxanthomonas_A mexicana. Next base: position 117,751 of record NZ_PDWV01000001.1, on the reverse strand, counting down.
CAGCGCGCTGCGCAGCAGCGAGATGCCCACGAACTGCCCGCACCCGCTGCGCTCGCGTTCGTACAGCGCCGAGGACACGCCTGCGGCCAGTAACGCGGCGGCGTAGTAGTCCACCACCGAGCCGTAGATGATTTCCGGCGCGCCGCCACGCTTGCCCTGCAGTGTGCACATGCCGGTCATGGCCTGCAGCACCTGGTCGTAGCCGGCCTTGTCCTTCATCGGTCCGGTTTCGCCGTAGCCGGTCACCGCGCAGTAGATCAGGCGGGGATTGATCATCGACAGGCGGTCGAAGTCGATGCCCAGCCGCTTCGGCACGCTGGGACGGAAGTTGTGCACCAGCACGTCTGCCTCGCGCACCAGGCGCAGCAGCGCCGCATGATCGGCCGGCTGCTTGAGATCCAGCGCGATACCCTGCTTGCTGCGGTTCACGCCCAGGAACGCCCGGCTCTCACGCTCCAGCGTGGACGGGTACTGGCGCAGGTTGTCGCCATCGGGCGGTTCGACCTTGATGACGTCGGCGCCCTGGTCGGCCAGCAGCGTGCAGCCGTAGGGCCCGGCGATGTAGGCGCTCAGGTCCAGCACCTTGACCCCGGTCAACGGACCGGCAGGGCCGGTGCGCAGGCGCGAGCGGAAGGGAGACGGATTGTCCATGGGAAAGAGGCTCCTTCAGCCGTCGCCGCAAGGGCGGTGACCAGTCTGTGCCACGTGGCGGGCGCGATACAGCCAGCGGCCGTAACTTCTGCTGCCACAAATTCTTGCGAGCGCGCAGGGGGTCATGGCGGCGGCAGCGACAGCCAGGTCAGGCGCCACGCGCCATCATGCCGCCCGCCGGCGCGGTAGTACGGCCAGAACAGCAGCGGGGACCGGCTGGCGGGCTGCAGCGAGATGGCCGGGCCCTCCTCATCGTCGGTCACCGGCAGCACCTGCAGCCAGTCGTCCTGCGGACCGTCGGGCAGGCGGAGGGTCTCTTCGGTCTTGAACCCGTCGATCAGCTCGGTGGCATACGCCAGCGGGCCGCGCGTGAGGCCGATGTAGTGCAGATCCAGCACCTGCTGGTGGACCTCCGAACCGTCCGGCGCGCGCGATTCCTGCACGTTGCGCAGCACCTGCCGGTGCAGCACCGGCCGCAGCGGGAACGCCAGCTGCACATGGTCGTCGGAACGCCATAGGCGGCGCAGGACGAGGAAGGCACCGGGAACAACGGCGACGTCCACAGGCTCGCCATTGACCGACACGGTAGCGCCCTCGGCCCATGAGGGGATGCGAAGGTACAGGTCGAAGGTCGCTTCGTGTTCAGGACGCACGTCCAGCGACACCTCGCCGTCGAACGGATAGCCGGTGTGCTGGCGCAGCGACACCGTTCCGGCCCGGGGGTGCGCCAGTCGCGCTTCGCCGGGACCGTACAGCTGCACGCGGACCGCTTCGCCTTCCACGGCATAGGCCAGGGCCGGCAGCTCCTCGAGCGCCATCGCACCGCTGGACTTGCAGCAGCGCCAGTAGGTGGTATGCACACGGCGCCCGTTCGGGAACGAGTAGTAGCACCAGTCCTCGCCATCCGGCGCCTGCGCGCCGATCAGGTCGTTGTAGGCGGTACGCTCGATTTCTTCGGCGAAGCGCGCCTCGCCGGTCAGTCGCAGCAGCTCGCGGTTGAACTGCATCCACGACAGCAGCGAGCAGGTCTCCACGTAGGCGTTCGGACTGAAGCTGCCACGCGCGTTGAACACTTCGCGCGAACGGTGCGCCACGCCGCCCCAAGGACCACCACCCAGGGTCAGATGATGATCGCGGATGTTCTGCCAGATGCGTTCCAGCGTGTCGCGCAGGCCGGCATCACCGGTGACGCGGCACAACTTCACCAGCGCCACCAGATTCCACAGCAGTTGATAAGCCTTGCCGGTGGCGATCTCGGACGCGTCGGCGCCGGCTTCCAGCGCGGGCAGCAGGCGCAGTGCGTGATGCGCGTTGGCCTGCTCCAGCACGCGTTGCGCGAGTGCCAGGAAGCGCGGCTCGCCGGTTTCCTCATGCAGCTCCAGCGCAGCATCCATCAGCACGGTGGCCGACATGCCGTGGTGGTTGCCCAGCATGGTGATGTCGATGCCCGACGCCAGCGCCTGCGCGCACAGGTCGGCGATGCGTCCGGCGGCCCGCGTGTAGCGCACGTCCTGCAATGCGCGCGCGGTTTCGACCAGGCCGAGGATCAGGTAGGCATGCACCCAGATGTCCCACGTGCGCAGCGCCGGGGCGCCGTCCCAGCTCGGCGGCTTCGGGGGTTGTGGATGGGTGAAGCGGCGTTCTTCCGCGTACGTGCCCAGGTAGCCGTCGGCTTCCTGCACGGAGAGCAGGTAGTCGGCGACATTGCGCAGGCGGTCGCCCCGCGTGGCATCGCCGCTGCGGACGAACGCGCGGGCCGCGGCCGACAGCCACTTGCCGGCGTGCTCGCCGTACCAGTCGCCCTCGGTGTTGCGCGCCCGGTGCTCCGGCGAGAACAGCGCGATGGCGGGACTGTCCGGCGCCGTGATGAAGTGCGACAGGCGGCCCCGCAGGGTGGCATCGAGAGCAGCGCCGAGGAGACCGCCAAGCACGACCGACGACGAGGCAGTGGCGGCGACGGTCGTCATGCGGCATCCACCACGCAGCGGAAGCCGATGCGTCCGGACCGGTCCTTGGCCGGCGCCATCAGCAGCAGCTTGCCGTGCTGGTCCAGCCGCCGGGTCTGGGGGAAATACCAGTGCGAGGTTCGCGGCTCGTAATCGCTGCCGCCGCGCACGATGGCCGCACGCGTGTGCTCGTCGTGGAATTCGTCCGTCCATTGCCAGACGTGGCCGACCAGATCCTGCACCCCGAACGGGCTGGCCCCTGCGGGATGCATGCCCACATCGGCCGGCGGCGGCAACGCGCGGCCGCGGAACACCGGTGGCGCGGCATCGTCACGCCACGCATCGCCCCAGGGATACAGGCGGCCGTCCGCGCCCTGCGCGGCGTACTGCCACTCCCACCCGTGCGGCAGGCGCTTGCCCGCCCAGGCAGCGTAGGCGCGCGCGGCTTCCAGCGACACCCAGGTGACGGGTTTGTTCTCCCAGCCGGGCTGCGGCACACCGTCGCGCCAGTCGTGGAGGAAGTTCAGCGCATCGCGTGGCGTATAACCGGTGGCGTCGACGAACGTCTTGAACTGCGCGTTCGTCACCGGATGGCGGTCGATGTGGAACTCCGCCACCTGCATGCGATGGCGATGGTGGCGGCGCGCGGTCGGTTCCCACGGGAACTGCACGTCCACGCCCTCCCATACCTGCCCTTCGATCTCGATGCCCTGCACGACGAACAGGAACTCCCCCGCCGGGATCGTCACCATGCCCTCCGGTGCAGTGGCCTGCGGCGCGGTCGGCGCGATCGGAAGCAGCGTCTGCGGCAGGGCCTTCCACTGCGCGGACAACGACGCCAGCGGCGTGTCGGCATGCGCAGCCATCTGCGCCAGGAACGCCTCCAGGCCTGCTTCCTCAACGCCTTCGCGCAACGCCAGCAGTGCGCCGAAGCCCCGGCCTTCCAGCGTCGTCTCCAGGATCGCCTGGCCATCGATCACGCGCGGTTGCAGCGCGGTGCCGTTCCACAGGTCGAAGTAGCGCGTGCCCTCGACATGCGGCACGGCAAGCTGCTCGCCACCGATCACGTACTCGTGGCGGTTGACCAGCGTCCACAGCGTGCGGCCCTCGCCGGGGAAGCGGCTGGCGAAGATGCCGGCCTGCAGCGTGCGCTCGTACGGGCGCCAGTCCAGACTGACAACCAGCGAAGGAAACCGGCGGTAGATCGTGGCGATCCGGCGCAGCGACTCGGCATCGCGCGGGGTCAGCTGGTTCCACAGGCCCCACACGTTCTCCCACGCGTTGTAGCCCACGCCGTTGAAGAAGATGTACTGCAGGTCGTGATTGCGGTCGCGGCCCCAGCGGTTCTCGTAGTTGATCATGTGGCGCGGTTCCAGCCACTTGAACTTCGCCACCGGGGGAACGATTTCGTTCGGCGCTTTCTTGCCCCAGCTCTGCACGTTCCAGATCAGGTGCTCCTCGGCGCTGATCGTGGACTCGGGCTGCACCACCACGGGATGGCCCAGCGCATCGCAGGCATCGAAGAACGCGCGCGGCACGCCGTTGTAGGTGTCGCCGTTGATGCCGTCCGCGCCGACCGCCTTGACGATCTTCGCGATGGCCTGCCAGTCGGGCTCGCCTTCGTCGCGGGTGCCGTTGTCCCACGGCATGGTGGTGAGGAACACGCGCACGCCGCGACGGTGGAAGTCGTCGATCGCGCCGCGAAGGCCCTCCAGCCCGCCCGGCAGGCTGCGCGCCAGGTCGAACTGGTTGCGGTCGTCCACGCCGATGTTGGGGTACACGCACCACAACAGCACGCTGTCCAGGCCGCCGAAGCGCGTTTCCAGATCATCAAGGTAGCGGTCGACGGTGTAGCGGCCCGCGCCGGGATCGTAGAGGTAGCGGTCCTCCACCATCACCTGCGCATGCACGAAGTTGCGCTGCGCCCACTGCAGTTCCGGCCGGCGGTAGTTGGCGTCGTCGTAGCCTATGCGGGTCAGGTGTTCGCGCCGCCAGTCCTTCAACTCGGCAACCCAGTCGTCGGCCGAAGCGTTGGCATCGATCTTCCACTGGCCGATATCGGCGAAAGGCCAGCCCGGCGCCTTGCCCGGCGTGGGCAGATAGCGCTGAGTGGTGACGTGCGAGAACTTGTATTCGGTCTTCACCACGTGCGGCGTGTCGTCGCGCTCGGGCGCTGCGTGGGAACCGGGGGGAACGGGGGTGTTCATGGGTGGGGATCTTGATCGGGATCAGGAAAGGCCGCAGTAGGCCGCCAGAGCGGCCCGCCGCGCGGGTTCATCGGCATGCCCGGCCAGCCAGGCCTCGACCTCTGCGCGCATCGGAATGCTGGCCTGCGCGCCCAGGCGGGTGCAGGCCAGCGCGGACGCCGCACTGGCGAAGCGTAGCGCGTCCTCCAGCCCCGCATGTTCGGCCAGCCGCGCCGCCAGGGCGCCGCAGAAGGTGTCGCCGGCCGCGGTGGTGTCGACGGCCTCGACGGGAAACGCGGGCTGCAGGAACATTTCCGCGCCGCGCCGCGCGAAGCAGCCGCGCGCGCCCAGGGTAACGACCACGCACGGCACCGGCAGGCGCGCGGCCTGCGCCGCCACGCTGCCCTCGCCCGCCAGCGCGGCCAGTTCGCCTTCGTTGACGACCAGCACGTCGACGCTGTCCAGCAGGCCCGGCGGCAGCGCGGCGGCGGGTGCGGCATTCAGCACCACGCGCACGCCCGCCTCGCGGGCCAGTCGCGCGTAGCTGGCCACGCTGTCCAGCGGCGTTTCCAGCTGCAGCAGCAGATGGCCGACGCCGCGCAACGACGGCAGGTGGTGCGGCCGCAGGCCCGTGTTGGCGCCGGGCGCCACCGTGATCGCATTCTCCGCGGCGTCGGACAGGCAGATGAAGGCGGTGCCACTGGCGGCGTCCGGCACGCGCACGATATGCAGCGCGACACCGGCATCGGCCAGCGCGGCTTCCAGCACCACGGCGTAGGGATCGTCGCCCAGGGCCAGCAGCATGCGCGTGGGCACGCCGCCGGCGCGCGCGCTGGCGACCGCCTGGTTGGCGCCCTTGCCGCCCGGGAACGTGGCGAAGTCGCGCCCGAGTACGGTCTCGCCCGGCGCGGGTACATGGTCGGCGCGAACCACGAAATCGAGGTTGGCCGATCCCGCCACCAATACGCCTTCCTGCCCGCGGCTCATCGCGTCACCGCCGAATAGACAGCGCGATAGAACGGCGCGGCCAGCTTGGGCGGGGCCGGCGCACCCTCGGTGGGCAGGTGCTGCGACATCAACAGGATCACCAGGCCCCGCTCCCGATCGATGGTGAAATAGGTGGAAGCCGCACCGGACCAGCCGAACTGCCCACGCGATCCCGGCCGCGTGGCGACGGCCGGATCGGTGACGACGTAACCGCCCAGGCCGAAGCCCTCGCCCGGCTCGGGCGCGGGCACCGCCGGATCGAAGACGGCAAGCTGGTCGGACATCATCATCGCCACCGTGTCCTCGCGCAGCAGCCGCACGCCCTCCCGCTTGCCGCACTCGGCCAGCATCCGCGCGAAGCTCAGGTAGTCGGCCGCCGTGGAATACAGGCCGCCCGCTCCGCTGGTGTAGGCACGCAGCCGGATGCCGGGTTCGCGTGCGGACGGCGTATCGGCCAGCACGCGCCGACCTTCGTCATCGCGCGTGGTCAGCGCCATGACGCGGCCACGTTGCGCGAGAGGCACGTCGAATCCGGTGTCGTGCATCCCCAGCGGCTGGAAGATGCGCGTGCGCAGAAAGACATCGAACGGCTGCCCGCTGGCGACTTCGACCACGCGGGCGAGGACTTCGGTGTTGACGCCGTCGTAGCGGAAGCGCGTGCCCGGTTCGGTCGCCAGCGGTGCGCGTGCGACGCGCTGCGCGTAGCCCGCCAGGTCCGTGGCGTCTTCCGGCGCCTCGGCCTGCAGCAGGGCCGAAGCGACGCGGATATCGTCGCCACCGGTGGCGAACCCGGCGGTGTGGGTCAGCAGGTGCCGCACGGTGAGCACGCGCTGCACCGGGACGAGTTCAGGTGCCTCGACGCTGCCGCCGGCGACGCGCTGCAGGCCGGCGAATGCCGGCAGGTAGGTGGCGACCGGGGCATCGAGCTGCAGCCTGCCCTCCTCCGCCAGCATCAGCGCCGCCACCGAGGTGACGGGCTTGCTCATCGAATAGAGGCGGAAGATCGCGTCTTCGCGCAGCGGCTGCCGACCTTGCAGGTCGGCATGGCCGAACACACCGCGGTAGACCACGGTGCCGCGCTCGGCGACCACGGCGACGGCGCCCAGGTAGCCCTCAGGGCCCACGGCATCCGCCAGCACCGCATCCATCGGCGCATGCGGCAGCGCCTTCGGGGTCGGAGCGGCGGTCGCGCAGGCGGCGAGCGAGAGCATCAGGACCATCCAGAGCCCGCGCCGCCCTGGAGAGGGGACGGCGCGGGTGGATGCAACGTGGGAGAGTGCCGGCATCCGTGGATGGTGGATCAGAACGTGTACTCGTAGGTGAAGGAGTACATGCGGCCGCGGCCGGCGAAGTAGTTCTTGTAGAAATCCACCTGGGACCAGCTGAGGATGTACTGCTTGTTGGTCAGGTTCTCGATGCCCAGGGTGATGCGGCCGTATTTCTCCAAGCGATAGTTCGCACTCAAGTCGAACAGAGTATAGCCCTGGGTGTGTTCTTCGAACTCGTAGGACGCCCCATCGAAATCGCGAGTGTCGGAGCCGTACAGGTCGCGGTCCAGCAGCTTCGTCGCGTTGAGGGTGACATCGCCCTGCTCGCTGAAGCGCCAGTTGACCGACGCACCGATCTTGTCCGGATTGATGTCCGATACGCCGATCGGCTTGTTGAGTCCACCGGCGGGATAGCGACCCAGGAGGTCGGCATTCCAGAACGCCGTCTCACCACGGATCCGCGAGTACAGGCCGTTTACCTTCCACTGCGGATTGAAGCGCCACTCGCCACTCAGCTCGACACCCTTGATGCGCGTCGGAGCACGGTTGAGGACGTAGTCGTTGGTGGCAGGATCGACCGCCAGCGACGTACCGAAGGGCGAGCGCGAATCGTAGTAAGAACCTCCGAGCGAACCACGGTCCCCGCGCCAGTTGAAGCCGTACTCGCGATTGTCCACGACAATCGCCTGCAGATCGCGGATGCGGTCCACCGACTGGCCTGGCACATTGATGTTGCGCAGCGGGATGCCGATGTTGGGGAGGCTGAAACCCTCGCCATAGGAGGCAAACACCGACCAACCGCCTGCGATCCGCCAGATCGCGCCGAAGTTGACCAGATTCTCGGTGTACTCCACACCGCCACCTTCGACGAACACGCTGTTGCGGTAAGGCGTAGTGGTATAGCTGTCGACATGCAGTTCGCCATCTTCGCGGCGGAAACCACCACTCAGGGTCACCGGGCCCAAGTCATAACTGAGCTGAACGTACGGCGCCAGGCTTGTGTATTCCATGGGCGGCACCCACAGCCGGTCGGTCAGCGCCAAGCGCTGCTGCGCCTCGTCGTACACGTAGTCGATACCCGTACGGAGCTCAAGCCCGTCCACGCCGAACAGCGACGAGCGCGTCCACGAAGGCCGGAAGCCCCACTTCTTGCTGGTGATCTCCGACTGGTCGAAGATGCGCTCGGCGTCGGGAGGAAGCGGCCATACCAGTTGGCGATCGTCGCCGTTCTCCGGCAGGTAACGCATGGCCTGGTCGGCCCAATAGGCATTGAGGACCAGGTTGCCGCCGAAAAAGTCGCCATGCGTGTACAGCGCGTTCAACTGTTCGAAGTCGTTGAACTCTGCCTTGCTCCCGAAGATCTGGCCGCGCTCGGATGTATTGGTCACGGGATTGGGACAGGTACCCGGCCGGCAACCCTCCACCTGGATGTAGTCGCCATTGCCTTCGATCTTGAAGTTGCTGTAGCTCAGCTGGAGGCGCTGAACACCGTCCTCGCCGAAGTTGATACCGCCCTTCAGGAACAGGTTGCGGGCCACCGAATCGGACACCGAGCCGCTGGTGTTCATGCCCACCCGGCGACCGTCCGCATCGTAGGCCATGCCGCGATCGATGCGCGATACACCGACCACCAGGTCCCGATTTTCCTGCTTGAACGCATAGTTCAGACCGAGCTTCCAGCCTGCGCTGTCGTCCTTGAACTGGGTGGAGTAGCGCGACAGGAAGCGGAATTCGCTGCCCTCCTTGGTCGGCACGGTGGAGATGTAGTTGATGATGCCACCGGCGGCGCCGATGCCCTCCGACGCCGAGGGACCGTTGATCACCTCGATGCGATCGACGATCCCCATGTCGGTGAACGTGGCGTTGCGTCCGCCTTCGCGTAGCGGCGAACCCTGCGGCACACCATCGAAGAGGCGCAAGGCGATGCGGCCACGCAACGTCTCGCCCGTGTTGCTCATGGCTTGCGACGATTCGGCATAGCCCGGGACGGTGCGCGCGAGCACGGCGGTGGCGTCCTCTGTGAGGGCCAGTGTGTGCTTGACCTCTTCCTTGGATACCAGCGACACCGCACCCGGAATCCGGTCGATCGACTTCGGCGCGCGCACACCGGTGACGATCACCTGGTCCAGGTCGACGGCGTCCTTTGCCCGTTCTTCTTCGGTCGCCGCGTCCTGCGGCGGCAGCGGGGTGTTCTGTTGGGCCTTGACGCTGGCGCTCACGGCGGCGGCCAGCAGGAAAACGCCGAACGCGGCGGGTACCTGTTTCATGATCGATTCTCGGAATGCTTCGGTGGACGGTGCGGCCACGCACCAGGCGCCCGCTCCGTTGACAAGGATGTGTGTGCGAGAAGGCCGCGACGACGGCCGGCGTGCCCAGCGTTCCTCCCAGACGCTCGAACCCGACGATGGCCACAGCCTAGGCAAGCGCGCGTCGCGGAGGAATCGCCCGCGGATATGTTCACAGGCTAGTTTTTGTAGCGTGCACTGCAACATCGCGACCGCGACGAAGACTCACGCGTGGCCGGTGGCGGCGCGGCTCTCCTGCAGCAGCACGGTGACCAGGCGGATGCGCACGGTCGAACGCGACCACACCATGCCGATCCGGCGTGGTTCGCTGGGCAGCGGCAGCGGGATGCGCACCAGGTCCAGGCCTTCCGGCCAGGGCTTGGCCCAGTCGGGCACCAGCGATACGCCCAGCCCACGGTCCACCATCACCGCGATGGCGTTGAGTCCGTTCAGTTCGAAGCGCTCGCGCGGCACGATGCCGGCGCGGCGCAGGTAGTCGTCCGCCACGCGCCCGCCCCACTGGTTGCGGTCGTAGCGGATCAGGGGTTCGGTGCGCAGCAGTTCGTGCGGGTCGCGCCCGGCCAGTCGCGCCGGCGCGATCATCACCAGCGGCTCCTCGCGCAGCAGCTGCCAGTCGCAGGTCTTGGGCAGGTTGTACGGCGCCTGCAGCACCACGGCGGCATCCAGTTCGCCCGTTTCCACCGCGCGGTAGAGCTCGGCCGAGTAGCCCGGCCGGATGTAGACGTTGATCTGCGGGAAGGCATCCACCATCCGCGCCAGGATGTCCGGCAGCATGCCCGCCAGCGCGGTGGGGCAGGCGCCCAGGCGGAGTTCGCCGGAGACTTCGCTGTCGTTGGCGACGCTGCGCATGTCGGCGACGTCGCGCAGCAGGTCGCGGGCGCGCTGCAGGATGCGCGAACCCTCTTCGGTCAGGCTGACGGTACGGCCGGCGCGCGCGATCAGCGGGGCGCCGAGTTCGCGCTCCAGCGTACGGATCTGCTGCGCCACCGCGGCCGGCGTGATGTTCAGCACGCGCGCGGCCGCGGCCATCGAGCCGCGGTCGGCCACCACCACGAAGGTATTCAGGAACTGGGTATCCACGCGTCTCCCCTGTCGCCCTCAGGCTACACGAGCCGACCGGTGGCGGCGACAGGACCGATGGCCCATGCGCTCACTCCAAGGCGGCCACCGCATCCTGGCGATGGATGGTCAGGCCCTGCAGCGATTGCGCGGGCGGCGGAAACAGCCAGCTGGCGGCGTAGCCGATGACGATGCACAGCAGGATGGAGATGCCCAGGTAGAAGTACGGGTGCACCAGGTCCATCGACCAGACCAGCAGGGTCAGCGTGATGCTGCCGCCGATGCCGATGGCCACACCCTGCGCGTTCGCACGGCGGGTGAACATGCCGAGCGTGTACGCGCCGGCGAAGCCGCCGCCCAGCAGGCCCGCCAGCTCGATCGACACGTCGAACAGGGAATGGATGTCGTAGCGCGACAGCAGCAGCGCGATGCCGATGCCCGCCAGACCGACCAACACGCCCATGATTTCCGCGAACAGCACGCTCTTCTTCGGCGTCGGGTTGCGGGCCAGCTTCTCGTAGAAGTCGACCGAAGCCAGCGTCGACACGCTGTTGATGATGCTGGACAGCGTGGACATGGCGGCGGCGAAGATGCCGGCGATGATCAGGCCGGTGACGCCCATCGGCAGTTCCGCCGCGATGAACAGCGGGAACGTGGCGTCGATCGGCAGCAGCGGATTCATCCGCTCCGGGTGCGACTGGTAGTACACGTACAGCGCGGTGCCGATGGCGTAGAAGAAGAACCCGCCGGGAATCATGATGGCCGCGAAGGTCCAGATGGAACGGCCGGCCTCCTTGTCGGACTTGGTGGACAGCACCCGCTGCATCAGCACCTGGTCCTTCGGGAACGTCAGCACCACGTCGAACAGCACCAGGAAGATGAACCCCCAGACGGTCGCCTTGGTCAGGTCGAAGCTGAAATCGAAAAGCCGGGTCTTGTCCTCGGCCATCGCCACCTGGACGAACTCCGGTACGCCGCCGTTGAGGTGGTAGATGATGAAGCCGATGGCGAAGATCGCGCCGCCGAACATCACGAAGACCTGCACGAAGTCGGTCCAGATCACCGCCTTCATGCCGCCCAGCGTGGTGTAGAGGATGGTGAACACTCCCATGATGAGGATGCTCCACACCACGTCGATGCCGGTGATGGTGGCGATGGCCAGCGCCGGCAGGAACAGGATCACACTCATCCGGCTACCGATCTGCATGGCGATGCACAGCGCGCTGGCCAGCATGCGGATGGCCGGATGGAAGCGTTTCTCCAGGTAGGAGAACACCGACATCAGGTCCAGCCGGCGCAGCAGCGGCACGATCCACACCGCGACGAACATCAGGCCGAGCACCGCGATCAGGTTGTTGGTGAGGTACTGCCAGTTGGTCTCGAACGCCTTGGCCGGAATGGCGATGAAACTGATGGAACTGGTGTTGGTGGCGTACAGGCTGACGCCTGCGGCCCAGAACGGGATGCTGCGTCCGCCGACGAAGAAGTCCGCCGTGGAGGCCCGCTTCTCCTGCAGGTAGAAGTACAGGCCGATGCCGACCATGGCCGCCAGGTAGACCACGATGACCAGCCAGTCCAGCCACTTGAGCAGATAGGTGCTGCCGACCAGCGCCACCGTGCGCAGGGCGCCGGTGCGGGCGTCCACGCCGGCCACGCCATCGCCCCACGCCGTCATCGAAGCGGGCAGTCCCCCATCGGGCGGATCCAGCTCGGCCCACGCGCCGGTGATGGTGTGGAAGGTGGCGAGGCGGGCCGCCGCCGGATCGTCGCGGGACAGCAACGCATACAGCACGTGCGCCTGACCCACCGCGCGCGCGGGGCCGTCGGCGACCAACTTGCCCGGCACCGGCGGCAACATCCGCCAGCCGCCGTCGCGCGACCACCGCCACAGGACATCAGCCACCGCGCCGGACACGGTGGTCATCAGTTCGCCACGCTGCGCGACCAGCGAAGCGGGCACGCCCGTGCCGGGCCAAGGCGGCAATACCTCCCAGGGCGCCGAGTCCGTGGTCACCGCACGACGCAGGAACAGCACATGCCCGGCACCATCCTGGCCGGACACATAGAGCGTGTCTCCGCCTTCGGCGACCTGCACGTGCCGCAGGTGCCGCGGGAAAGGAGGCAGCGCGCGCCAGACCAGCGTATCGCCGGTCCGCGATGCGCGCTCCAGGCCGGCCATGTCCGTACCGTCGCGCGTGCGCTGCAGTCGATAGAGGTGTCCCGGTGCGGCGTTGCGCCACGAGCCCTCGCCCGCGGACGCGGGCGGCACCCGCAGCGGACGCCAGCGCGAGCTTGTGCGATCCCACCATGATGCCCCGGCATCGCCCGATGCCAGGAGGGTGTCGTCAAGCGTGTACAGGCCCCGCACGGGCTCCGGTGGCGCGGGCAACGTGGACGCGGTCAGCCGCGTCAGGCTCTCCGCCATCGCCGGACGGTACGCCATCGCCAGCACGACCAGCATCAACAGGTAGATCGCATGCGACGCGCGGCGCCCACGTCCTCGCGCCCAGGATCGGACCGTTCTGCCCTGCATCACCGCGGCTCCCGGTCCAGCGTGGCCAGGACCGCTCGCGCGCGGGCCAGGAAAGGCGCGTCCACCATCCGGCCATCGACCGCGAACGCGCTTCCGTCCGCCGTCGCCGCGCCGACGACGCGACGGGCGGCTTCGATCTCCTCTTCCGACGGCGAGAACGCGGCGTTGGCCCAGGCCACCTGGCGCGGATGCACGCAGCTCTTGCCGGCGAAGCCCAGCGCACGCGCCGAATCGGCCTCGGCCATGAAGCCCGCTTCGTCGTCCAGCCCGGGAAATGCGGCGTCGTAGGCGAACACGCCGGCTTCAGCGGCCGCCATCCGTAGCGCGTACTGTGCGGCGTGCACATTGCGCAGATCCGCACGACGGATGCCGTGCGGTTCGAACAGGTCGCCCAGGCCCAGTTGCAGGCCGCGCACGCGCGGATGCGCCCGGGCGATCTGCGCGGCATGACGCAGGGCGCGCGGTGTCTCTATGTTGATCAGCAGGCCGACGGCCCGGCGCAGGCCCAGCTGCAGCTCGACCGCTTCGATCTCGCCGATCGCCTGGCGAAGCTGTTCCACCGATTCGATCTTGGGCAGGTTCAGCAGGTCGATGTCCAACGGCAGGATCGCGCGCAGATCGTCTTCCCAGCCGGAGGTGTGCCAGGCATTCACCCGCACCACGACCTGCTTGTCCGCAGCGCGGTGCGGTACGCCGCGCAGGAAGGCGGCGACCTGCGCGCGTGCCGCGCCCTTGTCGTCGCCGGCCACGGCGTCTTCCAGGTCGAAGGACAGCATCTCGGCCGCGCTCGCCAGTGCCTTGGCGAACAACGCGGGCCGGTTACCGGGGACGAACAGCTTGCTACGCATGGACGGCACTCTTCATGCCGCGCAGTCTGCGGGAATCGTGCGGAGGGCAAAGCCCGTGCGGGCATTTTCAAACGATAGTTTTTCCTGCGTCCGAAGATGCCGCAACGCAGCATTCCCTGCATTCCGGACCGATCAGCGCTTCACGTCCAGGGCGTTCTCGCCCAGCAGCGCACGCACGTCGTTCGCACCCACCAGGTTGAAGTCGCCCGGCAGCGAGTGCTTGAGGCAGGCCGCCGCCACGCCGAAGTTCAGGGCCTCCTGCGCCGACAGGCCCGTCAGGCCGCCGTGCAGCACACCCGCCGCGAAGGCATCGCCGGTGCCGATGCGGTCGACGATCGGCGAGACGTCGCGCGCGGCCGTGGTATGCAGCGCGCCATCGCGCAAGGCTGTGATGCCGGAGATGACATGGTGGTCCACGCTGCGCTGCACGCGCACGGTGGCCGCCATCTGGCGCAGATGCGGAAACGCCCGGAAAGCCTCGGCCGCGCCGGCAGCGAAGCGCTCCTGCGGCGTCGCCTGCGGGAACTCCAGGCCCAGCACCACCTGCAGGTCGCGATGGCTGGCGAACAGCAGGTCGGCTTCGGCCATCAGCGCGCGCAGGATCGTGGGCGCATCGCCCCCCCATGCTTCCCACAGCTTCGGCCGGAAGTTGCCGTCGAACGAGACCTTCGCTCCAGCAGCGCGTGCCGCCCTGACCGCCGCCAGCACACCCTCCGCCGCCCGCTGGCCCAGCGCGGGCGTCACGCCGGAGACATGCAGCCAATCCGCGCCCGCCAGCAGCGCAGGCCAGTCGTGGGTGCCGCCGCCGATGCGCGCGAAAGCCGAGTCCGCGCGGTCGTAGAGCACCTCGCTCGGCCGCTGGATCGCGCCGGGCGTGAGGAAGTACAGCCCCATGCGTCCCGTGGCCTGCTGCACCGCGCGCGTGTCGACACGATGCCGGCGCAGTTCGCCGAGCGCGGCTTCGCCCAGCGCGTTGTCGGCGACCACGCCGACCATGCGCGCGTCATGGCCGAAGCGCGCCAGCGACACGGCCACGTTCGCTTCCGCGCCCCCGACGTGCACATCCAGCACCGGCGACTGCAACAGCATCTGGCGGCCGGGCGCACCCAGCCGCAGCAGCAGCTCACCGAAACAGACGATGGTTCCCATTCCCCTTCTCCTCCCGTGCGTGGATGCCGCGCGCCACCCGCCAGGCCTTGTCCATGGGACAAGATAAACCGGCTCATCTGACAGTTGTTGTTGCAGCGCACACTCTGTTAGCGTTGGTTTTGACCAGCGGTGTCATTTTATCAGCTGGACAGGGTCACAGCACGGAAAACACTCTTTTTTACCAACAAATTGTCGCTCCATGCGGCCATGGTCCCTTGAGGAGGGGAGGAACATGCCAGTACGCCATCATCGCCGGAAGACACCGGTTACCATACTTGCCGTCTCCATCGGCCTGGCGCTGCAAATGGGTGCAGCGGTGCATGCCCAGGAAGCGGCGCAGACCACGGAGTCCGGTCAGACCACCCCGGCGGAAGGAACGGTCGACACGCTCGATACCGTCAGCGTCACCGGCTACCGGGCCAGCGTGGAGCGGGCGCTGGACATCAAGCGCGGCGAGGCCGGCGTGGTCGACGCGATCGTTGCCGAGGACATCGGCAAGTTCCCCGACCTCAACCTCGCCGAGTCGCTGCAGCGCATCCCGGGCGTGGTCATCACCCGCGATGCGGGCGAAGGCCGCAACATCTCGGTGCGCGGTTTGGGACCGGACTTCACCCGCGTGCGCATCAACGGCATGGAGGCGCTGACCACGGTCGGATCGACCGACCAGAACGGTGGCTCCAACCGTGGCCGCGGCTTCGACTTCAATGTGTTCGCCTCGGATCTCTTCTCGCAGCTGATCGTGCGCAAGACGGCACAGGCGGATGTCGAGGAAGGATCGCTCGGCGCCACGGTCGACCTGCGCACCGCGCGCCCGTTTGACTACGACGGCTTCACGCTGGTGGCCAGCGGCCAGGCCAGCTATGCCGACATGGGCGATACGACCGACCCGCGCGTGGCCGGACTGATCGCCAACACATGGGCCGACGGCAAGTTCGGCGCGCTGCTCTCCGTCGCGTACTCCGAGCGCCGTGCACTGGAAGAAGGCAGCGGCAGCGGACGCTGGGCCCGTGGCACCAGCAACAACGGCTTCAATCCAGCTTCTCCCTACGCGCCCGCCCTGTCTGCCGACACCTTCCACCCGCGCTTCCCGCGCTACACACTGATGGAACACGACCAGAAGCGCACGGGCGTGACGGCGTCGCTCCAATTCAAGCCGACGGATCGCACCCAGTTCGCCTTCGATGCTCTGTATTCGAAGATCGATGCCGTCCGCGACGAGCAGTACATCGAGGCGATCTCGTTCAGCCGCGGCGCATCGCAGAACGGCAAGCCGCAGACGATCGTGCGTGACGGCGTGGTCGAGAACGGCGCGCTGGTCTATGGCCTATTCGACGACGTGGACATCCGCTCGGAGAGCCGTCATGACGAGTGGAACACGGTCTTCACGCAGTTGGGGCTCGAGGGCGAGCACGAGTTCACCGACAACTTCAAGATCTCGGGCAAGCTCGGCACGTCGAAATCGGAGCATGAGAATCCGATCCAGACGACGATCATCATGGACAAGCTGAACGTCGACAACTACAGCTACGACTACCGCGGCAATCCCTACAGCCCGGTGATCGACTACGGCATCGACCCCACCGATCCCAACGGCTGGACGCTGGCCGAAATCCGCATCCGCCCGCAGTACGTCGAGAACGATTTCGATGTCGCCCAACTGGACTTCAACTGGAACATCAGCCCGGGCTTCCGCCTGAAGGGCGGCCTGCAGGCGAAGGACTACAGCTTCTCCACCCGTGAACTGCGCCGCTCGACCGAAGGGCTGACCGGTGTGCCGATGTTCACCGACGGCACCCGCATCGTGCCGACGGACCTGACCGAACAGGCCAGCCTGAGCGGCGTGGACGGCTCTCCCGGTACGTGGGTGATCCCCGACTACCAGGGCATTGCCGACTTCTATGACATCTACAGCAACAGCGGTCCCTTCGCCCTCAACGAGCGTGCGGTGAATACGCGCAGCGTCGAGGAGGAGGATCGTGGTGTCTACCTGATGGGCGAGTTCTCGGCCGATCTGGGTGCGATTCCGGTGTCCGGCAACGTCGGCGTACGTTACGTCCGAACCAAGCAGTCCTCGACGGGAATCGCGACCGCCAGCGGCACGCCGGTCGCCACGACGGTCTCGCGCGAGTACAGCGACACCCTGCCCTCGATGAACCTGGTGGCGGAGATCACCCCGGATTTCCTGATCCGCCTCGGCGCGGCCAAGGTCATGACCCGTCCCGGACTGGGCAGCCTCACCCCCGGCGTCACGGTCAACGTCAGCGGTGGCGCGCGTACGGTCAGCGGCGGCAATCCGAACCTGGATCCGATCCGCGCCAAGACGGCCGATCTGGGTTTCGAGTGGTACTTCGACGAAGGCGCGATGCTGGGCCTGGGCTTGTTCTACAAGGACATCGAAAGCTTCATCCAGACCACCCGCGTGGTACAGCCGTATTCCGCAAGCGGTTTGCCTGCCAGCCTGCTGGACGGCACGGGCGCCGGCGTGAACGACGACTTCGTGTTCAGCGTGCCGCTCAACACCCCGGGTGGCGAGCTGACCGGCTTCGAAGCGAACTACACGCAGCCGTTCACCTTTCTGCCGGGCAAGTTCGCCAATCTGGGCGTGCAGTTGAACTACACGTACGTCGATTCGCAGATCCAGTACCTGACCTCGACCGGCGCAAACTCGTTCAAGACCGATCTGACCGGTCTGTCCAAGCACTCTTGGAATGCCACGCTCTACTATGAGGGCGAACGGTTCTCCGGTCGCGTTTCAGCGACGAATCGCGACGATTTCCTGTTGCAGGTGCCTGCCACGGAGTCCGGCTTCGACGTGCATGGCCAAACCGGCACCACCACGGTCGACGCGTCGGTCCGATACAAGATCAACGACAAGCTGGAACTCAGCCTGGAAGGCATAAACCTGACGGACGAGCCGCAGGAGTCGTGGGTACAGAACGCCAACGGCCAGCTCCCACTCGACTACAGCGAGACCGGCCGTCAGTACCTGCTGGGCCTGCGTTACAAGTTCTGACGTCGCGATGTGCCGCGCCCTTGGGGGCGCACCCGAAGCCCGGCCGCCTCTCCCGGCCGGGCTTCTCTTTGGGCGGGCAACAGCAATGCATCAAGCGTGCAGACTGCCCAATGTTCGTGGACGCAAGGGTGGCAGAAGTGCGGGATGGATCGACGGACGAGCCACCGGCGTCCCGATGCAGATCGAATCGAATCCAGCGAGGAAGCGGACAGGTCGCACGCCACGGCCGGCTGACCTCCTTGACTCTGCGGTCCACATCGGGCTTTTCGCGCGACGTGTGGACGCCACCCGGACGTCCCGGGTAGCCATGCCGGAACCCTAGCCTTCCTTCTTCCGCATGCAACGGGCTTCACTGCGTGTGGCCGGGGCGGGATAAGGGCAATCAGGGAACGCGATCGCCGATCCGCCCGTTGCACGAATCACCGATATCGGCCTTCACTTGCAAGCGCGTGACGAGCGTCGGGTTGCCGTGGCTCGGCTTGCCCGTCGCAGGTCCCCGAACGCATCCTCTTCGGAGCTCGTGCCTTGCCGTCAGTGCAGTTCGCGTGCGTCGGTCAATGAACCTTGCATTCGGCAACGTGTCGACTTAAGGGCTGGCCGGAGGCGCGCACGATCGCGCCTACAGGGCACGGGGCGTCCATTCGCCTGCAATAGCATGGACGTCCACAGATCCGACAAGTACGGGCTCGAATCCGAACGCCGCCTGCCCGCCTGGGACGCAGGCGATGGCCCGCATCATGCGGGCACGCCGCTGCGTGGAAACGACCCTGTCAGTCGCGGGGCGCTCCAAGAGACTCCGTCCTTCCAACACCTCGCCGTGTCAGCGCAGCGGTTCACCGCGCGGATAGCTGCCCGACTTCGGCTCCATCACGTCCAGGTTCCATTCGCTCTCGACGAAGGGCCTGCGAGCTTCCTTGTACTGCGGATAGCCGCCCACCTGCTCCTGGCTGTCGATGATCTCGCCCCGCCCTTCGATGACATCGGCGACGATGCGGCGGTCGATCAGGTCGCGGTTCCAGGGCGTGGCGCCCACGTTCTCGATCACCGCATCCTGTACCTGGGCGGACGGCAACAGCGCGACACCGAACGGCAGCGCGGGCGCGGTCTTGACGCGATTGAGTTTCACCGGCGCGGTGGTGTAGCTGCCGGTTTCCTGGATGCTCTGGTTGCCGATGCGATCGACCACCAGGTTGTCATGCGCATACAGGTCCAGGTCGCCCGAACCACCGATCATCAGGAAAGCGAGCGGCTCGGTCGACCTGCCGGCGCGCATGACATTGCCCCGCACCACCATCTGGCCTTTCGAATAGGGATGGCCCAACCACTCTTCCGCGATCAGGTTGTAGTGAATGGCGCGCTGTCCGGGGTTGTAGATCAGGTTGTTGATCACCTGGCCGCGCGCCCCGCCCTTGAACAGCGGGCTTCGCTCGTAATTGTGCGCGTACAGGTTGCCGACGATCAGCACGTCGTTCACATGGTCATGGATCAGTGAGCCCTTGGAGTGCTCGCCCTTGGCATGGATCGAATTGGCCAGTCCCTCACCGACGATGTTGTTGCTGTAGGTGATCCGGCGCGAGGCGTTGGCCATCCATTCGGCCTCGTTCTCGCCATGGAAGCGGGTGCTGGACGCGCTCAGGTTCTCGTCGGTGGCCCAGGTGAGGGAGCAGTGATCCACGATCACGTCGTGCGCACCGCGCACGGTGGTGATGGCGTCGATGTCGCCGGAGCGCTTGGGCAGGCCGCCATCCCCCGGCCGGATGCGAAGGTGGCGGATGACCACGTCGTGGGTGGCGATGGTCAGGCCGCCCTTGATGATCGTCACCCCGGGATGCGGCGCGGTCTGGCCGGCGATGGTCAGGAACGGCTCGTCGATGCGCAGCTCCTTCATGCCCAGGTCGATCACGCCGCCCACTTCGAACACCACGATGCGCGGCCCCTTGGCGCTGACCGCTTCCTTGAACGATCCGGGACCGTCGGCCGCCAGCGTGGTCACGCGCACGATCTTGCCGCCGCGCCCACCGGGCGTGTGTGCCGCCGCGCCCTGGGCGCCAGGAAATGCGAGCGGACGGGTATCAGTGGCGAGCACCGGCGCCATGGCGAGCACCAGCAGCGCGGCCAGGCCGCGACTCAGCCCGCGGGCGCGCGCCCACGTGGGGAAACGGTCATGAAACATTGGCTCCCTCCCAGGAGTGGATCGACGCATCGTGGCATCGGGATGGATTTTGCGGCAGTGCACATTGTCAATGACACCGGTTTACCATATACAGGCCATCAACCTGCGCTGTCACTCGGCAGTGCAACAAAACGCAGCGGGGAGAACCCACTTGAGTAACGACCCAAACGCCCTCGCCGACGCGCGTTCCGCGGCGCCCGCGCTGGCTGCCATCGCGGACGGCTTCGTCGGCGCGCGCCGCCAGGGCCGGGCGTTGCCCGGCTTTCCCGGCGAGGTGCCCGACGACCTGGTTACGGCGTATCGCGTGCAGGATCTGGCCATTGCGCAGTGGCCCGACCGCGTGGTCGGGTGGAAGGTGGGCTTCATCGCACCGGAACGGCGCGACATATCAGGCGACGAGCGCCTGCTCGGCCCGATCTTCGCGCGCCAGCTGCAGGTGGCTACCGGTAGTCAGCCCACGTTCGAGGTGTTCGAAGGCGGCTTCGGCGCGGTGGAAGCCGAGTACGTGCTGCGTCTGGAGGTCGACGTGTCTGCGGACAAGACCGACTGGACGCCGGCCGAAGCCGCTGCCGTACCGTCGACCCTGTTCATCGGCATGGAAGTGGCCAGCAGCCCGCTGGCGACGATCAACCAGCTCGGCCCGCGTGTGGTGGTCTCGGACTTCGGCAACAACAATGGCCTGGTGATGGGCGCCGAAATCCCGGACTGGACCGATCGCAGCGACGCCTCGCTGACCTGCACCACCTCGATAGACGGCCGGCAGGTCGGCGAGGGCGGCGCCACCACGCTGCCCGGCGGCCTGCGTGCGGCCTTCGCCTTCGCACTGTCGCGCTCTGCCCGCCGCGGCCGTCCGCTGAAAGCCGGCGACCTGATCGCCACCGGCAACGCGACCGGCATCCACGACATCCTGCCGGGGCAGCAGGCACGCATCGAGTTCCACGGCCATGGCAGCATCGAGGCGCTGGCCGTGGCGGCCAGCCCGAAGGACGAAGGAGACTGGCGCGCATGATGAACCGTCGTCGTTTCCTGGCCGCGGGTGTCGGAGCCGCGGCCGCCATGCCGCTGGCGGGAATTCACGTGCTGGCCGACGAAGGCAGGCACGTGATGACCGCCACCGACGTGCACGTGAAGGACTATCCCACCGTCGAGGCGGTGCGCTGGATCGGCGAGACGATGGCGCGCGAGACGGGCGGCCGGGTGACCCTGCGCCAGTATCACTCCGGCCAGCTGGGCCGCGAATCCGAGGCCATCGACATGGCGCGCTTCGGCGCCATCGACATGACCCGCGTGTACGCCGGCGCGCTGAACAACGCCTTCCCGCTGACCCAGGCCCTGTGCCTGCCCTACGTGTTCGACTCGGTGCCGCACATGCGTCGCGCGATGGACGAGGGCGTGGGCAAGGCGGTGCTGGAAGGCTTCGCGAAGCGCGGCCTGGTCGGCCTGGCGATCTACGACTCGGGTGCGCGCTGCTTCTACAACACCCAGCACGCGATCCGCGCGCCCGCCGACCTGCATGGACTGAAGGTCCGCGTACCGGTGTCGGACATCTTCATCCGCATGCTGCGCCTGTTCGGCGCCAATCCCACGCCGCTGTCGCTGGGCGAGGTGTTCTCTGGGCTGGAGACGCGCATGATCGACGGGGCGGAGAACAACATCCGCAGCTTCCATTCCAGCCGCCACTTCGAAGCCGCGCGCTACTGGTCGCAGACCAACCATTCCTACGCACCGGACGTGCTGCTGGTGTCGCAGCGCACACTGGATGGCCTGCAACCGCGCGACCGCGAATTGCTTGTCGAAACCGCCCGACAGTCGGTGAGCGTGATGCGGTCGCTCTGGGATGCATCCGAAGCGAAGGCCCGCGAAGCGGTCTTCGCCGCGGGCGTGGAGCATAACGAGGCCGACCTTGCTGCCTTCGCGCGCGCCTCGCAGCCGCTGCTGTCCGAATACCGCAAGGATCCGGCGATCGACGCGCTCTACCGCCGCATCCGCGACCTGGCCTGAGGACCGACGATGTCAGAAGAAGCCGCATTTCCTCCCGCCACGCCGCTTCAACGCGGCATGGACGCGTTGTCCAACGTCGCCATCGCGATCGCAGTCGCCGCTCTGTTGGGATTGGTGGTCGTGCAGGGCTGGCAGGTGATCGCCCGCTACGTCATCAACGACTCGCCCAGCTGGACCGAACCGGTGACCGTGCTGCTGCTGACCACGGCCATGAGCCTGGGCGCCGCGGCCGGTGTGCATACGAACAGGCACTTCGGCTTCTTCCTGCTGGCCGATGCGATGGGTCCGCGCCTGAAGAAGGCGTTGCATGCCGTTTCGCCGCTGGTGATCGCCGCCATCGGCGCGGTGATGGCGTACTGGGGCGCGGTGCTGCTGTTCGACGGCCTGGACATCCGCATCGCCGGGGCGCCCATGCCGCAGAGCATCGGCTACCTGCCGCTCTCGCTGGGTGGCCTGCTGATGGTGGTGTTCGCCCTGTACCGCCTGCTCCTGGTGCTGCGCGCGCCGCCGACCGAAGAGGCCCGCTGACCCATGGCGATCACCCTGCTCTTCTCGATCTTCGCGATCCTGCTGCTGATCGGCGTGCCGGTTGCGTACGCACTGGCGGCCGCGTCGCTGGCCACACTGCTCTACCTGGACCTGCCCAGCATCGTGCTGGTGCAGCAGATCTCATCGGGCACCGGGTCGGCCTCGCTGATCGCGATTCCGCTTTTCATCTTCGCGGGCGAGATCATGCTGCGCGGCGGGATCTCTGAGCGTCTCATCAGCCTGGCAGCGTCTCTGGTCGGCCGCCTGCGCGGCGGACTGGGCCAGGTCAGCATCCTGTCTTCGCTGTTCTTCGGTGGCGTGTCGGGCTCGGCCATCGCCGACGTGTCGGCCGTCGGCGGCACGATGATCCCGCAGATGGTCAAGCGCGGGTACGACCGGGATTTCGCCGTCAATGTCAGCATCACCGCCGCACTGGTGGCGCTGCTGGTGCCGCCTTCGCACAACCTGATCCTATTCTCCGCAGCGGCGGGCGGCGGCCTGTCCATCGCCGACCTGTTCGCTGCCGGCATCGTGCCCGCGCTGCTGATGACGATCGTGCTGATGTTCACGGGCTGGGCGGTAGCGTGCAAGCGCGGCTATGGCACGGAACCGTTCCCAGGCATGCGGGCGGTACTGCTGCGGCTGGTTTCCGCGCTGCCGGGACTGGGACTGGTGGGCCTGATCTTCTTCGGCATCCGTGCCGGCATCTTCACGGCGGTGGAGAGCGCCGCCATCGCGGTGGTCTACGCGCTGCTGGTGACCAGCGTGCTGTATCGCCAGCTCTCGCGGAAGGAATTCTTCGCCACGGTGACGCATGCCGCGCGCACCACCGGCGTCATCCTGTTCGTCATCGCCACCGCGGCGGTGTTCGGCTGGTTGCTGGCCTACCTGCAGGTGCCCGCTGCGGCCGTCGAGGCACTGCAGTCCATCGCCCACAGCAAGTACACGGTGCTGCTGCTGATCATCCTGGTGCTGCTGGTGCTGGGCACGTTCATGGACCTGGCGCCTATGATCCTCATCTGCACGCCGATCTTCCTGCCGGTGGCGAAGGCTTACGGCATCGATCCGGTCCACTTTGGGCTGGTGCTGGTGCTGACCGGCGGCATCGGCCTGGTCACGCCGCCGGTGGGCTCGGTGCTGTTCATCGGCACCGCCATCGGCAAGATCACCATCGCGCAGAGCATGCGCACGATCTGGCCGTTCTGGCTGGCCGGCTTGGCGGTGCTGCTGGTGGTGGCGCTGTTCCCCGACCTCTCGCTGTGGTTGCCGCGGGCGTTGAAGGGATGAATGCGGTGCGTGCCCTGGCCATCGCGTTGATGATCGCATCCTCGTCGGCGATGGCCGCGCCGTCGGATGACGCACCTTCGCTCGCCGGCTTCGACGATGCCATCCACCACTGGCGCAACGTGCATGGCGATGCCTATCCGCGCTACCTGCCGGAGGACGTTGCGAAGATCGCCGACAACATCCTGCGCTACCAGCGCGTCGATGGCGGCTGGATCGAGAACCAGGATCCGGCCCGCATCCTCGACGATGCGGAGAGGGCGAGTTTCGATGCCGAAGCGCGCAAGTACGGCGGCAGCTTCGACAACCGCAACATCTACACGCAGCTCGACTATCTGGCCACCGCGTACGCGGTCACCGGCGATGCGCGGTATCGCGACGGCAGCCTGAAAGGCCTGCAATTCACGTTGGCACAGCAGATACCCTCATGCGGGGGCTGGCCGCACACGGTGCCGGCCACGCAGCCCTACCACCCGCACATCACCATCGCCGACGACGTGACCGTCGGCGTGCTGGGAACGTTGCGCAGGATCGTGTCCGATACCCGCCGCTATGCGTTCGTCGATGCGGCCCTGCGCACCCACGTGCAGGCGGCCATCGATGCCGGCGATGCCTGCCTGCTGCGCCTGCAGGTACTGCAGGGCGACGCGCTCGCAGGCTGGGCGGGCCAGTATGACGCGCAAACGCTGGCACCCGCACAGGGACGCAAGTTTGAACTACCGTCGATCACCGGCCAGGAAACCGTCGGAGTGGTCCGCTATCTGATGTCGATCCCCGATCCGTCGCCCGAGGTGGTGAAAGCGGTCGACGGCGCGGTCGCGTGGTTACGCCGTGTGGAGGTCACGGGCTGGCGCATCGAAACGTTCGACGCCCCTGCCGAGCGATTCCAGTACCACAGCAGCACGAAGGATCGCCGACTGGTGCCCGACCCAATGGCCTCCGGTCTGTGGGCGCGCTTCTACGACCTGAAAGACAACAGTGTCGTCCTCGCTACCCGCGACAGCCGGCGCGTCGCGCGTTACGAAGACATCCCGCGCGAGCGGCGTACCGGCTACGAGTGGTACGGCAGCTGGCCGACGCGGCTGCTGTCGCAGGAGTACCCGCAATGGAAGGCGTCGCGCCCGGTCACGCCCTGAGGAAATCCCGCATGCTATTCACCCGATTCTTCACCGCTGCCCTGTCCTTGTGCGTCGCCTTCAGTGCGCTTGCGGCCGATGCCGCGCCCCCGGCCTGGAAGCGCGGCATCGAGCACCAGCGCCAGGCCGATCTCGGCGACGGCACCTTCCTCAATCCGGTGCTGGCGGGCGATCGTCCCGATCCGTCGGTGCTCAAGGATGGCGAGGATTACTACCTGACGCTGTCCTCGTTCACCGCGTATCCGGGACTGCCGCTGTGGCATTCGCGCGACCTGGTCAACTGGCAGCCGATCGGCCATGCCATTACCAAGAACTTCGGCTCGATCTGGGCGCCCGACCTGGTCAAGCACGCGGGGCGCTACTACATCTACTTCCCCGCACGCGTCGGTGGCACCGAATCGCCGCGACGCAGCAACTTCGTGGTGTGGGCGGACGACATTCGCGGACCGTGGAGCGAACCCATCGACATCGGACTGCCGGGCCACATCGACCCCGGCCATGCGGTGGGTGAGGACGGCAAGCGCTACCTGTTCCTCAGCGCCGGCGACTACGTGCAGCTGGCCGACGATGGGCTGAGCACCGTGGGCGAGGTGAAGCATGTCTACGACGGCTGGCGTTATCCGGAATCGTGGGACGTGGAGGGCTATGCGCAGGAAGGCCCGAAGATCACCTTCCGCAACGGCTGGTACTACATGATCACCGCGGTCGGCGGCACGGCGGGGCCGCCCACCGGACACATGGTGATCGTCGCTCGCTCGCGCTCCATCCACGGACCGTGGCAGAACGCGCCGAACAATCCTGTGGTGCGTACCACCTCGCGCGAGCAGTACTGGTGGTCGCGCGGGCATGCCACGCTGGTGGAAGATGCCGCCGGACAGTGGTGGATGATGTACCACGGCTACGAGCGCGACTTCTGGACGCTGGGCCGGCAGGCGCTGCTGGACCCCATCGAGTGGACGGAGGACGGCTGGTTCGTGGCCAAGGGCGGGGACTTGAGCCGGCCGCTGCGCAAGCCCGCCGGCACGGCGCTGTCACCGCATGGGATGGCCCTGTCGGACGACTTCCGCGCTGGCAGGCTGGGGCCGCAGTGGGCCTTCTACGATCCGGCGCCGGACGAGTCGCGTCGACTCACCTTCGGCGATGGCGTGATGACGCTGCAGGGCAAGGGCACTTCGCCGCGCGACAGTTCGCCGCTGGGCGTCATCGCCGGCGACCTGGCCTACCAGTTCGAGGTCGAGATGGAGATCGAACCGGGCGCCCAGGGCGGCGCG
The DNA here is from genome assembly GCF_010093385.1 of Pseudoxanthomonas mexicana. Lineage (GTDB taxonomy): Bacteria > Pseudomonadota > Gammaproteobacteria > Xanthomonadales > Xanthomonadaceae > Pseudoxanthomonas_A > Pseudoxanthomonas_A mexicana. The sequence goes on along the minus strand of NZ_PDWV01000001.1, from coordinate 91,412 downwards.
GTGCTGTTCTACAACGACCGCCTGTATGCGGGCGTGGGCAGCAATGGGGAACAGTTCGTCATGCACCGCTACGGCCTGGAACGTCCAGGCAAACTGCCCCCCAGCGCGACCGGCGGCAGGCTGTGGCTGCGGGTCAAGCACGACCGCCACGTCGTCACGATCCATACCAGCAAGGACGGCACGGACTGGACCAAGTACCCGGTCCAGATGGAGGTTTCCGGCTATCACCACAATGTCGCCGGGGGCTTCCTGGCCCTGAAGCCGTCGCTGTATGCCGCCGGCCAGGGCAAGGTGCACTTCCGTAATTTCCGCTACCGCGCGCTGGACTGACCCCCAGCCGCTAGAATCCCACCGACCGACGAACGGACCCGCCCCGCCCCATGCCCGCGCGCAAGAAGCCCGACAGCCCTGCCAGCCTGCCCACCGGTGGCAAGGCCGCGACCATCAACGACATCGCACGGCTCTCCGGCGTCTCGAAGAAGACGGTGTCGCGGATCATCAACCACTCGCCGCTGGTGCGGAAGGACACGCGCGAGAAGGTCGAGGCGCTGATGCGCGAGGTCGGCTATTCCCCCGATCCGAGGGCCCGCGGGCTGGCGTTCCGGCGCTCGTTCCTGATCGGCATGGTCTACGACAACCCGACGGCGCAGTACATCGTCAACATGCAGTACGGCGCACTGGATGCCCTGCGCGACTCCGGCTTCGAACTGGTGGTGCATCCCTGCGACAGCCGCAGCCCCGGCTACATCGACGGCGTGCGCCGCTTCGTCCAGCAGCAGAAACTGCACGGCGTGATGCTGGTGCCGCGCGCCTCGGAAGACCAGGCGCTGGCCGACATGCTGGCGGAGATCGGCTGCCGCTACTCGCGCATTGCGTCGGTTTCGATGGACGAGCCCTCGCGCATGGTGGTCACCCACGACCGCGACGGCGCGGCCGAAGCGGCCGAGTACCTGCTCTCGCTCGGCCATACCGACATCGCACTGATCACCGGCCCCAGCGCGTACCGCTCTTCGATCGAACGCACGGACGGCTTCGTCCAGGCACTGGCCAAGCGGGGCCTGGAGATTCCGAAGTCGCGCATCATCGAAGCGGGCTACACCTTCGAATCCGGCGTGGTCGCGGCCGAGAAGCTGCTGTCCGGCAAGAACCGCCCCACCGCCATCTTCACCGGCAACGACGAAATGGCCGCCGGCGTGTACAAGGTCGCCATGCGCGCGGGCATCAACATCCCGCGCCAGCTGTCGGTGGTGGGCTTCGACGACAGTCCGCTGGCCTCGCGCCTGTGGCCCTCGCTGACCTCTGTCCGCCGCAACACCCGCGACACCGGCCGCACGGCGGCCGCCATGCTGATCCAGCCCGAGGGCACACCGATGCTGGCCGCCGCCAGCATCCGGCCGCATCTGGTCATCCGGGATTCTTCGCAGCCGCCGGAGTAGAGGGATAGAAAGCGGGGATTAGGGAATGATCGCTCCCTGAGACCTATGGTCCCCGGAGAGTCCCCGCGCGCGACGCCCTCGCCGCCCCTCATTCCCGGAATCCGCATTCCCTGTCCCCGCTCCCCCTGCCGCACCGCAAAATGACACCGGTTACCAAAAGGCCGTAGAATCACCCACGACCTATCCCGACGCCCCGGTCCACGGGCGTCCGCACCGACGGAGCCCCGCCCATGTTCTGCAAGACCTACCACGCCACCCACCCGGACATGATGGACGGCGCGAGCAACGACCAGCTGCGCGACCGCTACCTGATCCGCAACCTGTTCGTCGCCGACACGGTGCAGCTGAACTACTCGCACAACGAACGCTTCGTGATCGGCGGCGCCGCCCCGGTGTCGAAGAAGGTCGACCTGCCGCGCCAGACCGAGCCCGCCTCGGCCGCCGGCAAGCCGTTCCTGGAACGCCGCGAGCTGGGTGTCATCAACGTCGGCGGCGGCGCCGGCAAGGTCACCGTCGACGGCACGACCTACGCGCTGGGCCCGAAGGATGGCCTGTACGTGGCGATGGGCAGCACCGACGTGGCGTTCGAATCCGATGACGCGGCCAACCCCGCCAAGTTCTACCTGACCTCCACCCCGGCGCACGCGCGCTTCGAGACCAAGCAGCTCTCGATCAAGGACGCCGTCGCACTGGAGCGCGGCGCGCTGGAAACCAGCAACGAGCGCACCATCTACCAGTTCATCGTGCCGGCCACCTGCCAGTCCTCGCAGCTGCTGCTGGGCCTGACCGTGCTGAAGACCGGCAGCGTGTGGAACACCATGCCGCCGCACCTGCACGACCGCCGCAGCGAGGTCTATTTCTACTTCGACCTGGGCGACAACGACCGCGTCTACCACTTCATGGGCGAACCGGACGCGCAGCGCCACATCGTCGTGCAGAACGACGAAGCCGTGGTGTCGCCGCCGTGGTCGATCCACATGGGCTCGGGCACCAGCAACTACGCCTTCATCTGGGCGATGGGTGGCGAGAACCTGGACTACACCGACATGCATGTGCTGGACATCTGCCAGCTGAAGTAAGCGACGTCGTGTAGAGCCGAGCTTGCTCGGCTGAACCCGCCAACAGAAGTCGATACAGCACGCGCAGCGGAGCACACTCCGCTCCACCCGCAGCGCACCACACCGAGGGAGTCCACGATGGCAAGCAATCCGTTCAGTCTTGAAGGCAAGATCGCGCTGGTCACCGGCGCCAATACCGGCCTGGGCCAGGGCATCGCCGTGGCGCTGGCTGAAGCCGGTGCCGACATCGCCGCGGCCGGCATCGTGGAAGCCGCGGAAACCGGCGAGAAGGTGCGCGCCCTTGGCCGCCGTTTCCTCAACCTGGAAGCCAACCTCATCAGCATCGATCCGGTCGAGCGCCTGGTGAAGGAAACCGTCGCCGGCCTGGGCGGACTGGACATCCTGGTCAACAACGCGGGCCTGATCCGTCGCGCCGACGCGGTGGACTTCAGCGAGAAGGACTGGGACGACGTGATGAACGTCAACATCAAGTCCGCGTTCTTCATGTCGCAGGCCGCGGGCCGCCACTTCATCGCGCAGGGCAGCGGCAAGATCATCAACATCGCCTCGATGCTGTCGTTCCAGGGCGGCATCCGCGTGCCGTCGTACACGGCCAGCAAGTCCGGCATCGCCGGCATCACCCGCCTGCTCGCCAACGAATGGGGCGCCAAGGGCGTGAACATCAACGCCATCGCGCCGGGCTACATGGCCACCGACAACACCGCGCAGCTGCGCGCGGACGAAGACCGCAACAAGGCGATCCTGGACCGCATCCCGGCCGGTCGCTGGGGCGAGCCATCCGACCTCGGCGGCACGGCGGTGTTCCTGGCCTCGCGCGCGTCGGACTACGTCAACGGCGCGGTCATCCCCGTCGATGGCGGATGGCTGGCGCGCTGACGCGCGCCTCCGCACGGGATGCCGTGGGAGCGACGTCAGTCGCGAAATGAGCGTCCCGATCCGTCATCGCGACTGACGTCGCTCCCACAGGGGCATGGAGAAGACTGCCGATGGTGCGCATGTTCATCCTCGTGGCGATTCTCGCCTGCTGTGCGCCGGCAGCGGCAGGAACACCGCCGCGCCAGGTCTTCATTGCCGGTGATTCCACGGCCAGCCACTACGGCCCCGAGCGCGCGCCCCGCGAGGGCTGGGGCCAGCAGCTTCAAGGCTTCCTCGACGACGACGCCTACGTGGTCCGCAACCATGCCCAGAGCGGACGCAGCTCACGCAGCTTCATCGCCGAGGGCTGGTTCGACGGCATGGCGAAGGACATGCGTTCCGGCGATGTGCTGCTGATCCAGTTCGGCCACAACGACGAGAAGATCGAAGACCCCAGCCGCTACAACGAACCGCAGCGTGCGTTTCCCGAATGGCTGATGCGTTATGTGGAACTCGCCCGCGCAAAGGGCGCCACGCCGATCCTGGTGACGCCGGTCGCGCGCCGCAAGTTCGACCATGGGCAGCTGCTCGACACGCACGGGCTGTACGCGCAGGCCGTGCGTGATCTTGCGTCGCGGGAGAACGTGGGTCTGATCGACCTCACGGCGTTGAGCATGGACTGGTTGCGCGCGGCTGGCGACGAGGCCAGCAAGGCGTACTTCATGCATGTGCTGGAACAGGGCCAGCAGGACGACACCCATTTCCAGCGACGTGGCGCGGTGATGGTGGCGTGTCTGGTGGTGCGAGGCTGGAAGCAGATCGATCCTGCGCTCGCGGCGCATGTGGTCCGCGATACGGATTGTGGTGCACCGGCCACCGCGCTGGCCGACCGCAAGGCGCAGCCGAATCCATCCCTGATCGTGCACGCACACGACATTGCCGTGCAGCAGCCCGGCCCGCACGGCGGCGCGGGAACCACCACGGCCTACCCGTTCTTCGGCGATGCGCCGGCGCTCGGCTTCGAGTTCCGCAAGCGGGTGCTGCACAAGGGCGCCGGCATCGGCCTGCACCAGCACCACAAGGACGAGATCTACTATGTGCTCGCCGGACGCGGCGTGTATGAGCTGGATGGCACCGCGCAAGCGGTGCAGGCCGGCGACGCCATGCTGACCCGTCCCGGCAGCACCCACGCCATCCGCCAGGACGGCGAAGAGGATCTGGTGCTGCTGATCATGTATGGGAAGAAGCAGGAGTGAGCGGAGAGGAGTGAGGAGCGAGCAGAAGCGCGGCACCTCCCGCTCCTCACTCCTTTCCACTCACTTTTCGCCCTCAGGCACCGGCCGGTCCCACCGCCGGTAGGTCGCTTCCAGCGCGCTGCGCAGTCGCCGGTACTGCGGGCTGCCCGGCTCGGCCTGCAGGCGGCCGGCAACCGCTTCCCAGCCGCCTTCATGGTCCCGCGACCATTCGCGCACGACGGCACGGCACGGCTGGCCGACGATCTGCGCCAGCGCGCACGCCATGAAGATGTCGCCGGCGGTCCAATCCGGCTGTTGCTGCCTCGCTTCCACATACGCACGCGGTACGGCGTAGTAGCGCGACATCTCGTCGGCGAAAGCGGCCGGGTAACGCGCGGCGTACTCGTTGATGTCGGCGAGGTGCCGATCCACCGCGGGGTCGCCCGTCGCGGGCGTGTAGGCCGCGGCATCCTGCGCACCGGCAGGCGCGGTGATCGCGAGGCAGGCCAGCAAAACCAGGACGGGCAGCGCGCGCTTCATGCCGCCATTGTGCCGCAGGGCCGTCGCGCACGCTTCATCGTCGTCAGGCGACGGCGGTCGCTTCGATCGCCGCCAGCGCGGCAGCCAGCTGGCCTGCGCTCTCCACCACGCGCAGGCGTGGCGCGTCGTGGGCGACGCCGTGTTCGGCCTCCAGTGCCCACGTCACGTGGTACGGCATGTGGATACCCCAACCGCCCAGGCCGAGCACGGGTTCTATGTCCGACCGCAGCGAGTTGCCGACCATCGCGAACGCGCCAGGCGCCACGTCGAGTTCACGCAGCACCCGCGCGTAGGTGGCCTCGTCCTTTTCCGACACCACCTCGATGCGGTGGAACAGGTCGGCAAGACCGGACTGCGCGATCTTGGCTTCCTGGTGGAACAGATCGCCCTTGGTGATGAGCACGATCTCATGATCCGAGGCGATCTGCGCCACCGCTTCGCGGATGCCCGGCAGCAGGTCGACCGGATGCTGCAGCGTGGTCCGCCCGATCTCGATGACGCGATGCAGGTCGCGGGCGCTGATGCGTTCGTCGGTCAGCTGGATCGCCGTTTCCAGCATCGACAGGGTCATGCCCTTCACGCCGTAACCGAAGATCTTCAGGTTGCGACGCTCCACCTCCAGCAGTTGGCCATGCGTGCGCGGATCGGCCAGGTCGATGTATGCGGCGAGGATCGCTTCGAAGTCCGCTTCTGCCTGGCGGTAGTAATCCTCGCTCTTCCATAGCGTGTCGTCGCCGTCGAAGCCGACCCATTGGATGCGCGCCATGCGGAAGCCTGCCGTCGTTGCTGGAGGGGCGCGCAGGATAACAGCCCGGACTTTTCGACGCCTCACGACGATGGCCGCCCGAAAGCGGCCATCGTGGTAAACGTTTGCTCATCGCCGTGCGGTGCGGGCTTACCCGCCGCTGGCAGGCTGCGTGGTGCTGTCGTCGGTCGGCGGCGGCGTGGTTTCCGGCGCGTTGGGATTCGCGGGCGGCGGCAGGTTCGGATCGCTGGGGGGAGCATTGGGATCCGTGGGCATGGTCGGATCGGTCGGTGCCGGGGGTGGCGGCGCAACGTCGGCCGGCGGAGTGGTTTCGACCGGTTCCGGCGCCGCAGCGGCCGGCATCTCGTCCGGCTTGGGACCACAGGCAGTCAGCAGGCCCGCGCCAAGCACGGCCGTGCCCAGAAGCAGCAGCGGTTTGTCGAGCAGTCGATGAATGCGCGTGTTCATGGTGTTCTCCAGAAGGGAAAGGGATCAGGACTGGCCCTGCGCGTAGACCGCGTATTCCTCGGGGGTCAGGCGACCATCGGCATCGGTATCCAGCGTGCCGAAGGCCTGCGCGAGGGGCGGATCGACGGCGGCCTCATCCTTGCTGATCGCTCCGTCTCCGTTCGTGTCCAAGTCTTCGAACGGTTGGGGGGAAGAGGGCGCGGGTGCGGCACGCGGTGACGTGGCCTGCGCATCGTCAGTGACCTGTGGGGTGCGCTGCGCCTGTGCGTAAGACGATGCCGCGATAGCCATCAACATGCAGGCGGTAGCCAATGGCAACATGCTGCGTGGTGTCGTGTGCGTCATGGAACCTCCTTGATCCGGCACGGCAACGTTCCTAATGAGACCGGACCTGAAAAGGAAGAGGCGGCGCGCGGCCGCCTCTTCGGCTTGCGTGGGGGGCCGGATCGCGCCGTCACGCCACCGGGCGGCGATGCTTACTTCTGCTCGCCGTAGTTCTTGCTGACGAACGCCTTGTACTCGTCGGCGCTCAGCGAGCCGTCGGCGTTGGCATCGGCCTGGTCGAACACCTGGCTGAGGCCGGCGTTGGCGGTGGCTTCCTGCTTGCTGATCGCGCCATCGCCATCGGTATCGACGTCGGCCCACCCCTGCTTGCCCTGCGTGGCCGACTGGGTGCTCTGGGTCGGGCTCTGCGTGGTGGAACCGGTCGCCTGCTCAGCGGTCGGTTCGCTCTGCTGGGTCTGCGCCTGTGCAGCAGCGTCCTCGGTCTTCTCCTGGGCGAATGCCAGCGGCATGGCCAGCGCGGCGCTCAGTGCGGCCAGGGCGATCAGCGGCTTGCGGGTGTTGTTCTTCATGGGTGTGCTCCGTTCCGTAGGGAGTGCGTCCGATTGCGCACGGCCCCACCTTGCAACCCGGCTTCTGAACGAAATTTGCGCGGCGAAATGAACGTGCACGCATGCTTAACCACGCCGGCACCGGCTTCGGCTAGCCCGGTGTTAGCGGCTCGTGATCGCGATGTGGGCCGCGCGTGGAATGCGTGACGGCGCGCAGGCTTCGGCGTTAGGGATCCGTTTTTTCGGCACCACTGCGCGTGGTTCCATCCGCCGATTTTTTCCTGAACCATTGCCACCCGATCACGACGCCCGCCAATGCACCGGCGACTTCCAGCACCACCCGTGCGCCCAAACCATCGGGATCGTGGATGCCTTTCAGGGCCAGGCGCGCATACAGGGGCGACTCCAGCCGGGAAATGCCCAGGTAGAACATGTTCCAGAGGTCCACGCCCGCACCGAGGATCACGGCCGATACGCAGGCCCAGCCGATGGCATGGCCCATCGCGGCGTTCGCCCTGTGGCAGACCGCGTTCCACACCCAGAAGCACAGCACGCCGATGAGCAGCGCGATCAGGCCGGCTTCGAGCGCGCCCAGCACGCCGTAGTGGAGCGGAAGGTTCATCGCGCGATGACCGTGAAGGATTGCCTGCGGCAGGGCATGGATGGGGCTCCAAGGCACCATGGCGGCGCCTGCCGGTACAGCGTAACCGATGGTATCGGGGGTCCGGCTGGCATCATGCACCGACCGACGTATCCGGAGCCCCTCATGAAACGTGTGTTGCTGGCCGGTGCGACCGGACTGGTGGGACAGGCGACGCTGCAGCGTGCGCTCGCTTCAACCGCCGTCAGCGAGGTCGTGGCGCCGACACGGCGCCCCCTCCCCGCGCACCCGAAGCTGCTCAATCCGGTGATCGATTTCGACGCCTTGCCGGGTGATGCCGCGTGGTGGCAGGTGGACGCGGTGGCCTGCGCGCTGGGGACGACGATCCGCGATGCAGGCTCTCAGGAGGCGTTCCGGCGCGTGGACCACGACTACTGCCTGGCGATCGCACGCCACGCCCATGCGCATGGCGCGCGGGCCTTCGCCCTGGTGTCGGCGCTGGGCGCGGATCCGGCATCCCGCGTGTTCTATTCGCGCACCAAGGGCGAAGTGGAGCAGGCGCTGGGGCGGATCGGATTCGACTCACTGACCCTGCTGCGGCCGGGGCTGCTGGGAGGCCGTCGCACGCGGCACCGAGCGGGCGAGCGCTGGGCGCAGCGGCTTGTGGGAGCGCTCGGGCCCGCGCTCCCGCGCCGCTACCGCGTGGTGCCGCCGGAGCGCGTCGCGGCCGCCCTGCTGGATGCGGTATTGGAAGCGCCCCCGGGGCGCCATGTCGTGCCGTCGGAACAGCTGCTGGACTGAAACCCGGCTCAGGCGCCGGGATCGTCAGCGAGCACCTGCACTCCCTCGGCGAGGATGCGGTACTCGACTTCCGGCACCGGCATGGCCGACGAGGTCTCTTCGGCGGTATGCGCGCGTGCGGCAGGCGACAGCGTCGCCCGCGCCAGCACGCCATGCACCTGGGCGGGGCCGCGTACATCCTTCGGCACGTAGAAGTCGTGGTCGCCCAGCAGCACTCGCGCGCCCTGTCCGCCATCCTCCAGCATCAGCCAGCAGCCCTTCTTCTGGCACACGTCGACCACGCGACCGCTGAAGGTGCGCGACTGCCCTTCGTGAGCGGCGGGGTCGGCCAGCGCCTGCGCGAGTGGCACCACCGCGCCGGCAGGCACGTCGGCACCGAACTTCTCCCACTCCTGCGCTTCCAAGGCCACGGCCGTGCCCACGCAGATCGCCAGGATGCCCACCATGCTCCACTGACGCATGCGCCTGCTCCTTGAGATGAAGAGCGGATCATACGGCGCCGGCGGCCTACTGCAGCAGGCCGTGAGGCAGTATTTCCAGGCGTCGGACCCCGTGAGTGGCCAGCACCGCCACGGACGCTCGCTCGAGGCGAGCCTCGTCCGCGTCCTCGATCACCAGCAACACCTGCCCCGCCTCGATCTGCTGCCGGTAATCGCGACGGACCTCGCTGGGCACCGCGGAACCGGCCAGCGAGGCCGCCCACATGCCCACGCAGCCGCCGACCACCACGCACACCGCCACACCGGCCGCATGGAAGCCGACCGCGGGCACCCACACGGCGATCAGCCCCAGCACCAGCCCCAACAGGGCGCCCCCGACCAGCCCGCGCAGTGCCGCAGGCTTGAAGTCGGTGGGCGCGCCTTCCTTCTCATCATCGGGCACCTCGGCCACCTCGATCTCCGATCGACCCACCAGCGAGGCATGCTCGGGTTCGATGCCAGCCGCCAGGGCCTGCTGCAGGGCGGCTTCGGCGACCACCACGGAGGGAGCGCTGAACACGCGACGGTTCTTCATGACATTCGTCCCGCCCGGCAGGTTCGGCCGGGCCAAGGCATACGCTAGGCCGGTTGGCGCGCACACAGGGTGAAGACATATGCCCTGCCCTGAACGTCTCCAGGCTTACAGTGCCGGTCGCTCCGGCGCCTGCTTGCGTCCCAGTGCGCGCAGGTAGAGCTCGTACAACGCGGTGACCTTGGAGACGTATTCCTGCGTTTCCGCGTAGGGCGGTACGCCGCCATAGCGCGACACCGTGCCGATGCCGGCGTTGTAGGCGGCCGCGACCAGCGTCAGGTCGCCCTTGTAGCGACGCATCAGCGCCCGCAGGTGGCGCGCGCCGGCATTGATCGATTCCGCGGAGGAGTAAGGGTCCGCGACGCCGTATTCCTTCGCCACCTCCGGCATCAGCTGCATCACCCCCATGGCGCCCTTGGGCGACAGCGCCTTCGCATCGAAATCGCTCTCGGCGTGCGCCACGGCGCGCAGCCAGGCATCGTCGACGCCGGTCTGGCGCGCGGCGGCCTTGAACTCGGACGGGTAGCGGTCCAGGCGGGGTTTGCCCACCTTGCCCAGGCCCGGGTGCGCGGGTTCGCCGGGCGGCGTCTGCACCGTGAATTTCAGGTAAGGCGTGGATCCCGGCAGGTTGCGGGTGGAATAGACCTTCTGGCCGTCCTGCTCGCGCTCGTACAGCGTGCCGCTGAACACGCCCATCGAGCCCCACAGGTTCGGCGTGCTGACGGCGTTGTCATCGAACTCCTTGGCCGTGCATTTCGAGCCGGGCTCCGGCGCGGTGGCCAGGCTGCCCGTCCCACCCTGCACGCAGCGATACACCGTGCGCGCGCCGGCGTCGGCGCTGGCCAGGGCCAGCACCGCCAGGAGGAAGCCGGCGGCGCGTCGGAGAGGATGCATGGGCGGCGGATTCTAGAGCCCGGAAGCTGTAAGACAGCCTGAATCACGTGCCGGGCGCCGACGGCCGGCCAGTCCTGGCCCGGCCCTGCTGCGCCGCAGCAGCCAAGCGCGTAAAATGCCGGCCCTCACTCACCGCCCCCCCTTCGGAGCACGCAATGGGCCGGGACCTGGTCCCCGCCGGCAAGAACCCGCCGGACGAAATCAACGTCATCATCGAGATCCCGAAGGACGCCGAGCCGGTGAAGTACGAAGTGGACAAGGCCAGCGGCGCGATCTTCGTCGACCGCATCCTCTCCACCCCCATGCGCTATCCCTGCAACTACGGCTACGTGCCCCACACCCTGTGCGGCGACGGCGATCCTGCCGACGTGCTGGTGGTGCTGCCGCTGCCGCTGATCCCCGGCTCGGTGATCCGCTGCCGCCCGGTCGGTGTGCTGCGCATGAGCGACGAAGCCGGCAGCGACGAAAAGCTGCTGGCCGTGCCGGTGGACAAGGTGTTCGCCGGTTACAGCCACATCAGCGACATCGACCAGGTCAGCCCGCACTGGCTGGAGCGCATCGGCCACTTCTTCGAGCACTACAAGGACCTGGAGAAGGGCAAGTGGGTCAAGCTGGACGGCTGGGGCAACGCGGCCGAAGCCAAGGCCGTCCTGGTCGACGCCATCGCCCGCCAGGCCGCGCAGCCGGAAGACGAGAAGCACAAGTTCTGAGCCACGGGCGCGACGCCGCACCCATGGATGAGAAGGCCGCCCGAGGGCGGCCTTCTTCATTCACGGCGCAGAGCTTCTTCCGCGCTTACTCTGATCGGCGTGCAGGCGCTTTCAGGATGGTCAGCCCGATCAGCCGCGATACCACGACGGCGATGTACATGACCCCTGCGAACTGCTCCAGCATCCCCAGCGCGCGCGCCTGCGGCAGGATCGGCACCACGTCGCTCAAGCCCACGCCGGAGGGCAGGCTGAAACTCAGGAACAGCAGCTCCATCCAGCTGCGCGCCGAAGTCGGGTCGACCGCGGCGGTGAAGCTGCCCGGATACCACTGCTGGCACACCGAGAAGGCGAACGCGAACGCCCAGGCCAGCAGCGTGAAGGTGGCCCCGGCAGCGAACAGTTCGTCGCTGGTGACGGCATGGTCCTGCAGCATGTAGGCGATCAGGCTGCCGGCCGTGTAGAAGTACAGCGCGCTTTCCAGCAGGTGGGCGTAGATGCCCAGGGAGGGCTGGTCGAACAGCGCCGCCGACAGCGACAGCAGCACGGAAGGCACTGCCAGCGACCACGCGATCCAGTTGACGGCCGCGCTTCGGTTGACCACCCACAGCGCCAGCGACAGCACCAGGATGCCGAACGCGCCGAACAGCGCGCGGCCGGCCTGGGTGTCCTCCATCACCGGATACAGCAGGATGCCCGCCAGCTGCACGATGAGCAGGAACGCGGAAGGATGGCGGCGCATCGTCACCAGCCAGCGCAACCAAGCGATCGGCATCGTCATGCGGCGCGCATCACTTGAAGTGGTAGACCAGCGCGTAATACACCACGTAGACCCATGACAGCACGCCATGGATCACCGCCCACAGCAGCGACTTGTTGGCGCTCCAGGAGATGGTGATCGCCAGGGCGGTCCCGAACCCGATGCCCGCCTTCGCGATGCCGCTGCCGCTACCCTTCACGGCGCCACCGCCGGCGTGCCGGCCCCCGCGCGATACGGGTAGCGCAGGAAGATGTCCGCGATGGCGGCATCGATCTTCGCGCCGCGCTCCTCGGGCTTGGTCCGTCCGACGCGGCCCACGGCAACCCCGGTCCAGACCAGGCGGTTCTGCTTGGCATCCACCAGGTCCACGTTGAGGGTGCCTTCGGTGTACTTGTACACGTCGGTGCGGTCGCGCCAGTACGGCACGGCGACGTAACGCCGCGCGCGGTAGCTGTAGTAATAGTCGTAGTCCACTTCCGGGGTGCTGTAGACGTCGGTCTTTTCCTGCATGTAGGCGTTCAGGTTGACCCACAGGTCCGGGGACTTCTCGTCGTACACGTAGCCGCGTACCTCCATCTGCCGACGCGCCGCGTCCTTGGTACGCCCGCTGGTGAGGGTGGCGTAGCCCTGGCTCTCGATCGCCAGCGGGGAGTAGAACGCGAACGGGCGGTACCGGGCGAAGTCGGCGGACGGGTCGACATCGCTGGTGATGCGCGGACCGGTGGCGCAGGCCGCCAGCACGAGCATGGCGGCCAGCAAGAAACTGCGGCGGGTCAGGCGGGCGATCAAGGTCATGGCAGCTCTCCGGCAAGTCGGCGCGGGCCGCCACCGATGGCGACCCGCTATCTTCTTCTACGCAGTCCCGGGGGATTCCGTTGCACGGACCCGCATCCCGGTTCAGCCCTGACGATACACCTGCGCCCCCTGCGCCAGAAACTCCGCCGACTTCTCGGCCATGCCGGCCTCCAGCGCCCGCGCCTCGTCCACCCCGTGCTCGGCCGCGTAGTCGCGCACGTCCTGGGTGATCTTCATGCTGCAGAAGTGCGGCCCGCACATGCTGCAGAAATGCGCCAGCTTGTGCGCCTCCTTGGGCAGGGTCTCGTCGTGGAATTCCTTGGCCTTCTCCGGATCCAGGCCCAGGTGGAACTGGTCCTCCCAGCGGAACTCGAACCTTGCCTTGCTGAGTGCATTGTCGCGCACCTGCGCACCGGGATGGCCCTTGGCCAGGTCGGCCGCGTGGGCGGCGATCTTGTACGCCATGATGCCGTCGCGCACGTCCTGGCGGTTGGGCAGGCCCAGGTGTTCCTTCGGCGTGACGTAGCAGAGCATCGCGGTGCCGTACCAGCCGATCATCGCCGCGCCGATCGCGCTGGTGATGTGGTCGTAGCCCGGCGCGATGTCGGTGGTCAGCGGCCCCAGCGTGTAGAACGGCGCCTCGCCGCACTCGCGCAGCTGCTTGTCCATGTTCTCCTTGATCAGCTGCATCGGCACGTGGCCGGGCCCTTCGATCATGCACTGCACATCGTGCTTCCACGCGATCTTGGTCAGCTCGCCCAGCGCTTCCAGCTCACCGAACTGGGCGGCGTCGTTGGCGTCGGCGATGCAGCCCGGTCGCAGGCCGTCGCCGAGGCTGAAGGCCACGTCGTAGGCCTTCATGATCTCGCAGATGTCCTCGAAGTGCGTGTAGAGGAAGTTCTCCTTGTGGTGCGCCAGGCACCACTTGGCCATGATCGAGCCGCCGCGCGAGACGATGCCGGTCACCCGCTTGGCGGTCAGCGGCACGTGGCGCAGCAGCACGCCGGCATGGATGGTGAAGTAATCCACGCCCTGCTCGGCCTGTTCGATCAGCGTGTCGCGGAAGATCTCCCACGTCAGCGCCTCGGCGCGGCCATCGACCTTCTCCAGCGCCTGGTAGATCGGCACCGTGCCGATCGGCACCGGCGAGTTGCGGATGATCCACTCGCGGGTCTCGTGGATGTGCTTGCCGGTGGACAGGTCCATCACCGTGTCGCCGCCCCAGCGGATAGCCCACACCAGCTTCTCCACTTCCTCGGCGATGCCGGAGGAAACGGCGCTGTTGCCGATGTTGGCATTGATCTTGGTCAGGAAATTTCGGCCGATGATCATCGGCTCGCTTTCCGGGTGGTTGATGTTGTTCGGCAGGATGGCGCGACCGCGCGCGATCTCGTCGCGGACGAACTCCGGGGTGATGAACGTCTGGATGCTGGCGCCGAAGGCTTCGCCCGGGTGCTGCTTCAGCAGCATCGCATCGCGCACCGCGTCCAGCCGCTGGTTCTCGCGGATGGCGACGTACTCCATCTCCGGGGTGACGATGCCGCGCCTGGCGTAATGCATCTGGCTGACGTTGGCGCCCGCCTTGGCACGGCGCGGCAGCACGCGGTTGGGGAAGCGCACGGCATCCAGCTTCGGATCGTGCTCACGCGCGCGGCCGAAGGTCGAGCTGAGTCCTTCCAACCGCTCCGTGTCGCCGCGCTCCTCGATCCACTTCGCACGCAACGCCGGCAGGCCCGCGGCCAGGTCGATGCGCGCTCCCGGATCGGTGTAGGGACCGGACGTGTCGTACACGGTGACGGGCGGATTTTCCTCGCCGCCGAAAATGGTCGGCGTCTGCGTCAGCGCGATCTCGCGCATCGGCACCTGGATGTCCGTCCGCGAGCCCTCGACGAAGATCTTCCGCGAACCCGGAATCGGGCGCGTCACGGATTCGGAGAGCTGCCCGGTCTGTTGCAGCAGATCGGCGGCGGGCTTGGGAATGGCATTCATCGGCATCGTCCTTTCTGAATCCCCGCACAGGGATGTGCGGGCTCTTGCGAGGGATTCGCATCACGGGGACGAAGCGGCGGCGCGGCAGCGGACGGATGGCGGGCCCACGAAGGACGACACGGCAATACGGCGCAGCCTGCGAAGCTTCCCTACGCCGGTCTCAACCGGATCAGGTTCGAAGGGTCTGTCTCAATCACCGGCCTGGCCGGCGATACCCCCGCTTCAGGGCGAATTAGACCACAACCCTGCGGGCGGGTGCCGCCCATCCGACACGTCCAGGCGACGACCGGGATATTCTTGGCGCCGGGGCCACGGGACGGGACAGGGACAAGGGGATGAGGGAACTCAGGACGTGGGCCTTCGCAGCGGCCCTGCTGACGGCATATGTCGCACCTGCAGACGCCGAGGCCCCCGTGCCGGTCGAAGCGTTCGCCGCCGCCAACAGGCTCCATTCGCCGCGGCTCTCTCCGGACGGCGCCCATCTCGCGATCACCGCCGACCTGGGCGACGGCCACCATGCGCTGGCGGTGCACCGTACCGACGACATGCAGCGCACCGCCCTGCTGCGGCTGCCGCGCTACGAACTTCCCACCCAGGTCGCATGGGTCAGCGACACCCGGCTGGTGCTGGCGAAAGGACGACAGGTGGGATCGCGGGAGGCGCCCCTCCCGACGGGCGACATCATCGCCACCGACGCCGACGGCAAGAACCAGAAGTACCTGTTCGGCTACCAGCAATCGCTGCGGACTGCCGGCATCGAAGCCGGCTTCGGCTACATCGAGGGCCTGCCCGCGACGCCCAACGGGCGCTTCTACATGCGCAGGCTGTCGCGCGACACGCAACGATCCCAGCTGTACGACGTGGACGCCGGCAACGCCACCGGAAGGCTGGTGGCCGACATCGACGTCAAGGATCTCCGTTTCACGCTGGACCGGCAGGGTGTGCCCCGGTTCGCTACGGGCGTCGACGACAACGACCGGCAGGTCCTGTTCATCGCCGATGCGCAGGGCCGCCACTGGACACCCGTCGCCGCCGATGTCGCGGGCACCGTATGGACGCCCTACGCATTCAGCGTCGACGGCACGCAGGTATACGCACTTCAGTCGGTGAACGGCGGGCCTTCGAGACTGGTGGCGTCTTCGCCGGACGGCCGCGATCACCGGGCGCTGGCCCAGCACCCGATGCGCAGCGTCTCCGACATCGAATGGGGCGCGGGGCTCCTTCAGCCCTTCGCCGCCGTGATCGCCGATGGAAAACCGCGCGCGATCTACTTCGACCCCCAGTCGCCGGATGCGCAACTGCACGATGCACTGTCGAACAGCTTCCCCGACCACTATGTCGCCTACGTGGACCACA
This sequence comes from Pseudoxanthomonas mexicana, assembly GCF_010093385.1. GTDB lineage: Bacteria > Pseudomonadota > Gammaproteobacteria > Xanthomonadales > Xanthomonadaceae > Pseudoxanthomonas_A > Pseudoxanthomonas_A mexicana. Next base: position 75,307 of record NZ_PDWV01000001.1, on the reverse strand, counting down.
GTCGCGACGGCAACCGGTCGCTGCTGTACGCCTTCAGCGATCGCGACCCGGGGAGCTGGTACCTGTTCGATCGTGCGCAGGGCAAGGCCTCACTGCTGCTTTCGAGTCGCGAAGGCCTGGATGCCGCCCGGATGGGCGAGCGCCGCGCGATCCGCTTCCGCGCGAGCGACGGCATGGAGCTGGAAGGTTTCATGACCCTGCCGGCGGGCGTCACCACGCCTGCCGGCCTGCCGACGGTGATCGTGCCGCACGGCGGTCCCCATGCGGTCCGCGACGATTGGGCATTCGACCAGGACGCCCAGTTCCTCGCCAGCCGCGGCTACCTGGTGCTGCAGGTGAACTACCGCGGCTCGGGCGGCCGTGGCCGGGCATTCGAAGAAGCCGGATACCTGAAGTGGGGTACGCGGGTACAGGACGACCTGCTCGACGGACTGCGCTGGACCATCGCCCAGGGATACGCCGATGGACGCCGCGTCTGCGCCTATGGCGCCAGTTTCGGCGCCTATTCGGCCATGATGCTCGCGGCGCGTGCACCCGATCTGATCAAGTGCACGGCCGGCCTGGCTGGCGTGTACGACCTGAAGATGCTGTACGCCAAAGGCGATATCCGCACCACGCAGGCGGGCAGCAACTATCTCGCCCGCGCCATCGGCCGCGACGAAGCGACCTTGACGTCGGCTTCGCCGACCACGCTGGCCACGCGGATCACGGCGCCCGTGCTGCTGGTACACGGCGAACTGGACGAGCGCGCACCCGTCGCCCAGGCCAAGGCCATGCAGGCGGCGCTGGAACGTGCCGGCCACGCGCCGGAGTGGATGGCGGTGCCGGGCGAAGGCCACGGATTCCATGCCGATGCGAACAACATCGCGTTCTATCGGAAGCTCGAGGCGTTCCTGGCACGGCCCATCGGTGCGGCCGCGCGCTGACCCCCGGCCGCCCGCGATCCTCGCCTAGGGTTCCACCTGCATCGTCGAGGCATCCAGGAGGGCCCGCTCCGGCACCGTGAAGCGTTGCGCATCGCCGAACTCCGGCCAGCCCGCCCGCAGCGCCGCCATCACGGCCGGAGCCTCGTCGTGCGCTTCGAGCAGCCAGGCGGTGAACTGCTGGCAGGGTACGTCGGCGGCAGGACGGCACAGGAGCGGCCCGGGCGGGATCGGCTGCGAGCGCCACACTTCCACCACGCCGGTCGGTCGCGAGGCGTCGTGGACATCGGCCGCCAGCGCGGCCACGTCGGCGCGACCGCTCGCCACGGCCTCCAGGGCCGCCGCATGCGAACCGGCGTAAGCGAGATGGGCGAAGGCGGTCGTCGGTTCCAGGCCCCGGCGGCGCAGTTCACGCACGGGCACGAAGCCGCCCGAGGCCGAATCGCGACCGACCAGGACCAGACGCAATGTCCGCGCCTGCCGTTCCAGTTCGCCCGACGCTTCCAGCCCCTGTCGGCCGACCAGTACGGCGCGGTAACGGTCCGCCTGCAGTGCCGGTACCTGCGGCACGGGCAGTGTCGTCAGCGGTTCGCTGGCGCGGCGCGCCTGCAGGTAGCCGTGCAGGTTGGGTACGGCGACGTCCACTTCGCCACGACGCAACGCGTCGACCAGCGCGGTGGGCGAGTCGAACAGGCGGACCTGCACCGGATGCCGGGCACGCAGGCCGAGATAGTCCGCCAGCGGCTGGATGGCGGCGACGCGGTCGCGCTGCGGATACGCGTAGGTCGCGACCACCCAGGCGCGTGGCGGCGCCTGTCGGGCATGCACCGGAACGACGTACAGCAGCGACAGGAAGACAGCGAGGAAGGTGCGGGTCATCCCGCTATCAGACACCATCCAGCAGTTGCTTGTCGCGTACCGCGCCCTTGTCGGCACTGGTCGCAAGCAGGGCGTAGGCCTTCAACGCGGTGCTGACCCTGCGCGCACGCGGCTGCGCCGGCTTCCAGCCCTTCGCGTCCTGCTCGGCGCGACGCGCCGCCAGTTCGTCGTCGGCGACCAGCAGCGAGATGGCACGTTGCGGGATATCGATGCGGATGCGGTCGCCGTCGCGCACCAGGCCGATGGCGCCGCCCGCGGCCGCTTCCGGTGATGCGTGGCCGATCGACAGGCCGGAGGTGCCGCCGGAGAAGCGCCCGTCGGTCAGCAGCGCACACTGCTTCCCCAGTCCTTTCGATTTCAGGTAGCTGGTCGGGTACAGCATCTCCTGCATGCCGGGCCCGCCCTTGGGACCCTCGTAGCGGATCACCACCACGTCGCCCGCCCTCACCTCGTCACCGAGGATGCCGGCCACCGCCGCGTCCTGGCTTTCGAAGACGCGCGCCGTGCCTTCGAACACATGGATCGACTCGTCCACGCCGGCCGTCTTCACCACACAGCCGTCGATCGCGAGGTTGCCGTACAGCACGGCCAGCCCGCCTTCCTGCGAATACGCGTGCTCGACACTGCGGATGCAGCCTGCGGCACGATCGGTATCCAGCGACGGCCAGCGCGTGGCCTGACTGAAGGCGACCTGCGTGGGGATGCCGGCCGGACCCGCCTTGTAGAAGGTCGCGACCGCGTCGTCGTGGTTGGTCGCGACATCCCATTTGGCGATCGCCTCGCCCAGCGTCTTCGCGTGCACGGTGGGGACATCGGTATGCAGCAGGCCGCCGCGCGCCAGTTCCCCGAGGATGGCCATGATGCCGCCGGCGCGGTGCACGTCCTCGATGTGGTACTTCTGCGTGTTGGGCGCCACCTTGCACAGCTGGGGCACGCGCCGCGACAGACGGTCGATGTCGCGCATGTCGAACGCCACCTCCGCCTCCTGCGCCGCAGCCAGCAGGTGCAGGATGGTGTTGGTGGAACCGCCCATCGCGATGTCCAGCGTCATCGCGTTCTCGAACGCCTCGAACGTGGCGATGCCGCGCGGCAATGCGGTCGCGTCCTCGCCGCCGTACCACCGATGGCACAACTCGACGGCCAAGACGCCGGCACGCCTGAACAGCTGCTCGCGATCGGCATGCGTGGCCACCACCGTGCCGTTGCCCGGCAGCGACAGGCCGAGCGCTTCGGTCAGGCAGTTCATCGAGTTGGCGGTGAACATGCCGCTGCACGACCCGCAGGTCGGACAGGCGCTGCGCTCGACCGCGGCGACCTCTTCGTCGGACACGTTCGGATCGGCCGCCATCACCATCGCGTCGACGAGGTCGAGCTTGTGGTCGGCCAGGCGCGTCTTGCCGGCTTCCATCGGTCCACCCGACACGAACACGGTAGGGATGTTCAGCCGCAGCGCGGCCATCAGCATGCCGGGCGTGATCTTGTCGCAGTTGGAAATGCACACCAGCGGTCGGCGCAGTGCGCGTTGACCATGTACTCGACGGAATCGGCGATGACCTCCCGCGACGGCAGCGAATACAGCATGCCGTCGTGGCCCATCGCGATGCCGTCGTCCACGGCGATGGTGTCGAATTCCTTGGCGACGCCGCCGACCCGCTCGATCTCGCGCGCCACCAGCTGGCCGAGGTCCTTGAGGTGCACATGGCCCGGGACGAACTGGGTGAAGGAGTTGGCCACCGCCACGATGGGCTTGTGGAAGTCGGCGTCCTTCATGCCGGTGGCGCGCCACAGCGCGCGGGCGCCGGCCATGTTGCGACCGTGGGTGGAGGTTCGGGAGCGGTACTCGGGCATGAAAACCAGCAGTGCGGCGATGACGTGGGAAGCCTTGATTCTGCTGCGTTTCCACGGTTTCAGTTGCAACCATCTCGACTGAAATCATCCGATCGTCGCATTCGGCGCGAAAGCGCTTGACACGGTTTGGAACGGCATGTTTCTCTTGCCGCATGTTGCAGCGCCACACGCCCACGACGACCGACCTCACCGCAGCCTCTGCGGCGTCCTTCCTCGTACTCGTCCTTATTACCTCGCCCACAAGTGCGGGACGGACCGGCGTGTAAGCAGCAGAGACGCCAGATTCGCAAAACCCCGCACTGAGAAGTGCGGGGTTTTTTGTTTAAGCCCCTTCGATTTCCCCTCAACCCTCAGGAAAACCGCGCCATGACCACCGCCAACGCTCTCCCGCACCCCAAGATCACCGTCGTCGGCTACGGCAGCCAGGGCCGCGCGCATGCGCTGAACCTGCGCGATTCCGGCTTCGACGTCACGGTGGGCCTGCGTCCGGGCGGTCCGACCGAAGCGAAGGCGCAGGCCGACGGTTTCGCGGTGAAGGCGGTCGCCGACGCGGTGAAGGACGCCGACCTGGTCGCCGTGCTGACGCCGGACATGGTGCAGAAGAAGCTCTACAACGAGGTGCTGGCGCCGAACATGAAACAGGGCGCCGTGCTGCTGTTCGCGCATGGACTGAACGTGCACTTCGGCATGATCGAGCCGCGCGCCGATCTGGACGTGGTGCTGGTGGCGCCGAAGGGCCCGGGCGCGCTGGTGCGCCGCGAATACGAAATCGGCCGCGGCGTGCCGTGCATCTACGCCGTCTACCAGGACAAGAGCGGCCAGGCCGAGCAGTTCGCGCTGGCCTACGCGGGCGGACTGGGCGGCGCGCGCGCCAACATCATCAAGACCACGTTCAAGGAAGAGACCGAGACCGACCTGTTCGGCGAACAGGCCGTGCTGTGCGGCGGCGCGTCCTCGCTGGTGCAGGCCGGCTTCGAGACGCTGGTGGAAGCCGGCTACCAGCCCGAAATCGCGTACTACGAAGTCCTGCACGAACTGAAGCTGATCGTCGACCTGTTCTACGAAGGCGGCATCACCCGCATGCTGGAGTTCATCTCCGAGACCGCGCAGTACGGCGACTTCGTCAGCGGCCCGCGCGTCATCGACGCGTCGGTGAAGGCGCGCATGAAGGACGTGCTGACCGACATCCAGAACGGCACCTTCACCCGCAACTGGCAGGCCGAGTACGACGCCGGCCTGCCGAACTACAAGAAGTTCCAGCAGGCCGACAAGGACCACCCGATCGAGAAGGTGGGCAAGGAGCTGCGCGCGAAGATGGTGTGGCTGCAGGCCAACGCCGCGCAACCCGATACAGACGAGCAGGCCGCCGCATGAACGCCGCCGCGGCCACTGCCCCACGCAATGGCGCCCGCTGGCTGGCCCACGCCCTGGAAGCCGAGGGCGTGGACACGCTGTTCGGCTACCCGGGCGGCACCATCATGCCGTTCTACGACGCGCTGGTGGATTCCAACCTGAAGCACATCCTGGTGCGCCACGAGCAGGGCGCGGCGTTGGCGGCGAATGGCTATGCGCGCGCCAGCGGCAAGGTCGGCGTGTGCGTGGCCACCTCTGGTCCCGGCGCGTCGAACCTGGTGACCGGCATCGCCGACGCGATGCTGGACTCGGTGCCGATGGTCTGCCTGACCGGCCAGGTCGCCACCACGCTGATGGGCACCGATGCGTTTCAGGAGCTGGACGTGTTCGGCCTGACCCTGCCGATCGTGAAGCACAGCTTCGTCGCCCGGCGCGTGGAAGACCTGCCGACCATGGTGCGCGAAGCCTTCCGGATCGCGCGCGAAGGCCGCCCCGGTCCCGTACTGATCGATCTGCCCAAGGACGTGCAGATGTCGGATGCCTCGCACCTGCCCAACCACGTGCCGGCGAGCGTCGATCCGGTACCCGCCCCGGAAGATGCGAAGCTGGCCGAGGCACTGGCCGCCATCGCCGGCGCCGAGAAGCCGGTGATCTACGGCGGCGGCGGCATCGGCATCGCCGACGCGGTCGACGCCTTCCGCCAGTTCGTCGACGCGACGAAGATCCCCACCGTGCTGACCCTGCGCGGCCTGGGCGCCCTGCCCGCCGGCCACCCGCACTACCTGGGCATGCTGGGCATGCACGGCACGCGCGCGGCCAACATGGCGGTGCAGGAATGCGACCTGCTGATCGTGGTGGGCGCGCGCTTCGACGACCGCGCCACCGGCAAGCTGGCCGAGTTCGCCCCGTTTGCCCGCGTCCTGCACGTGGACGCCGACGCTTATGAGATCGGCAAGCTGCGCACGGCCGACATCGCCGTCCCCGGCGATGTCGCCACCAGCCTGAAGGCGCTGACGGCGGCACGCAGCACCTGCGACGAGTGGCGCAAGCGCTGCGTGGGCAACCGCGAGCGCTTCGGCTTCCGCTACGACGCGCCCGGTACCGACATCTACGCGCCCGGCCTGCTGAAGCGGCTCAGCGAAGTGGCGCCGGCGGACGCCATCGTCGCCTGCGACGTGGGCCAGCACCAGATGTGGGTGGCGCAGCACTGCCGGTTCACTCACCCGCGCCACCACCGGACCAGCGGCGCGCTGGGCACGATGGGCTTCGGCCTGCCGGCGGCGATGGGTGCGCAGTTCGCCTGCCCCAACCGCACCGTCGTCCTGGTCAACGGCGACGGCGGCTTCATGATGAACGTCCAGGAGCTGGCCACCATCGCCCGCTGCAAGCTGCCGGTGAAGATCGAGCTGATCGACAACAGCGCGCTGGGCATGGTGCGGCAGTGGCAGGAACTGTTCTTCGCCGAGCGCTACAGCGAGATCGACCTGTCCGACAATCCGGACTTCGCCGCGCTGGCGCGCGTGTTCGGCATACCGGCCCGCCACATCAGCCGGCGCGACGAAGTCGAGGATGGCCTGGCCGACCTGCTGGCCCAGCCGGGCCCTGCGCTGCTGCACGTCACCATCGACATCAAGGCCAACGTCTGGCCGCTGGTGCCGCCGAACCATGCCAACAGCTCGATGCTGGATGCCAGTCCCGCAACACCATCCGCCGAGCCTGCCGTCGCGGCCGACGGTCCGGAGAAGAAGAATGCGTTACCGGCTTGAACTCAAGCTCAAACCTGCCGAGGGCGCCCTGCTGCGCGTGCTGGGCATGATCGAGCGCCGAGGCTTTCCGCCCCACGCGGTCCATGCCACCCACGACGGCGACGGCTACTGGGCGCTGGCGCTGGTGATCGACAGCACCCGCGCGCCGGAGACGCTGCGTCAGCAGCTGCTGAAAATCTACGACGTGGAGGAACTGTCCTTCAGCGCGGTGCAGGAACTGAGCCGGGACCGTCGCCACCAGGACCGCGCCGCATGAATGCCACGCCCGCCAACGCGGATGTCGTGGTCCGGAGGCGTCTTCTTCGACATCAGCCGTTCGCGTGCCGCGATGCCTGATGCCAGCCGCGCCCCCGCCAGCAACGAACCGGACGTAGGCGACGTCGTCGTCACCGTGGCCGACGTGCTGGCGGCGCAGGCGCGGTTGCGCCGTTACCTGCCGCCCACGCCGATGCATCACGCCGAACGCTTCGGCGTGATGCTGAAGCGGGAAAACCTGCAGCGCACCGGTTCGTACAAGGGGCGGGGTGCACTGAATGCCTTGCTGGCCGCACGCGAGCGCGGCGATCGCCGCCCGGTGATCGCGGCCTCGGCGGGCAACCATGCGCAGGGCCTGGCCTGGGCCGCTTACCGGCTGGGCGTGCAGGCCATCACCGTGATGCCGCACGGCGCACCGGCGACCAAGATCGCCGGGGTGGCGCACTGGGGTGCCACCGTGCGCCAGCACGGCGACAGCTACGACGAAGCCTTCGCCTTCGCGAAGGAGCTGGCCGAACAGAATGGCTACCGCTTCCTGTCCGCCTTCGACGATCCGGACGTGATCGCCGGCCAGGGCACCGTGGGCATCGAGATCGCGCCCTACACGCCCGATGTCGTCATCGTGCCCATCGGCGGCGGCGGCCTGGCCTCGGGCGTCGCGCTGGCGCTGAAGTCGCAGGGCGTGCGCGTGGTCGGCGCGCAGGTGGAGGGCGTGGATTCGATGATCCGCGCCATGAAGGGTGACGTCACGCCGGTCAACCCGGTCGCTTCGCTGGCCGACGGCGTACGGGTGAAGGTGCCCGGCTTCATCACCCGCCGCCTGTGCACGCAGCTGCTGGACGACGTGGTGACCGTGCGCGAAGCCGAACTTCGCGAGACCTTGGTGCGGCTGGCGCTGGAAGAGCATCTGATCGCCGAAGGCGCCGGGGCGCTGGCACTGGCCGCGGGTCGGCGCGTGGCCGGCAGGCGCAAGTGTGCGGTGGTGTCCGGAGGCAACATCGACGCCACCGTGCTGGCGCAGCTGCTGTCCGACGTGCGCCCGCGTCCGCCGCGCAAGCCACGCCGCCGCAACGCCGAGGGCGAGCCCTCGCTTGCCAAGGGCCGCGCGCCGCGCGCGGCCGTCCTCCCCTCCCCCGCAAAGACCGGTGCGCGCCGATACGAGGCCCCCGCCATGGAAACAGAAGTACACGAGGAACCCATCTGGTGAACACGCCCACCCATCCGTCCCCCACGCATATCCGCATCTTCGACACCACCCTGCGCGATGGCGAGCAATCCCCCGGCTGCAGCATGACGCCGCAACAGAAGCTGGTCATGGCGCGGGGCCTGGCAGAGCTGGGCGTGGATGCCATCGAAACCGGCTTCCCCGCCAGCTCGCAGTCCGACCGCGAAGCGCACGCGATGATCGCGCGCGAACTGCGCGAGACCACGCTGGTCGTACTGTCCCGCTGCCTGGCGGCGGACATCGAGACGTCGCTGCGCACCGTGACCGCGGCCGCCAAGCCCCGCCTGCACCTGTTCCTGTCCACCAGCCCGCTGCACCGCGAACACAAGCTGCGCATGAGCCGCGAGCAGGTGCTGGAGTCCATCGACAGGCACGTGCGCCTGGCCCGGGGCCACATCGACGAAATCGAGTTCTCCGCCGAGGACGCCACCCGCACCGAGGAGGATTTCCTGCACCAGGCGATCGCCGCCGCCATCGCGGCCGGCGCGACCACCATCAACCTGCCGGACACGGTGGGCTTCACCACGCCGGAAGAGATCCGCGGCATGTTCGAGCGCGCGATCGCCCGCGTACCGGGCGCCGACAAGGTGGTGTTCAGCGCGCACTGCCACAACGACCTGGGCCTGGCGGTCGCGAACTCGCTGGCCGCCATCGAAGGCGGTGCGCGTCAGGTGGAAGGCTCGATCAATGGCATCGGCGAGCGCGCCGGCAACTGCGCCATCGAGGAGCTGGTGATGGCGCTGAAGGTCCGCAACGCCTTCTACAACCTGGACACGCGCATCGACACGCGCCGGATCGTACCGACCTCGCAGCTGCTGTCGCGCTTGGTGGGCATGCCTGTCCAGCGCAACAAGGCGATCGTCGGCGCCAACGCGTTCGCGCACGAATCCGGCATCCACCAGCACGGCATGCTGCGCCACCGCGGCACCTACGAGATCATGCAGCCTCAGGATGTGGGCTGGCCGTCCTCGCAGATGGTGCTGGGCCGCCACAGCGGCCGCGCCGCGGTGGAGCAGCGCCTGCGCGCGCTGGGCTACTGGCTGGAAGAGGACGAACTGAAGCTGGTGTTCGAGCAGTTCAAGACGCTGTGCGAGAAGCAGCGTGTGATCGGCGACGCCGACCTGCAGGCGCTGATGCAGGATGCACCGGTCAGCGATGGTTACCGGCTGTCGTCGATGACGATCAGCGACGTCGGCAGCCGTGCCAACGCGCTGGTCGAACTGTCGGATCCGGACGGTAACCGCATTTCGGAAACCGCACAGGGCAACGGTCCGGTCGATGCGCTGTTCAGTGCGCTGGCCGCCGCCACCGGCGTGCAGCTGCAGCTGGAGAGCTACCAGGTGCACAGCGTGGGCATCGGCGCGGACGCGCGCGGCGAAGCCAGCCTGTCCGTACGCTGCGACGGTGAAGAGTACGAAGGCACCGGCACCAGCAAGGACATCATCGAAGCCAGCGCGCTGGCGTGGCTGGACGTGGCCAACCGGTTGCTCCGCCAACGCCGCGCCGAGAAGCAGGAAGCGGCCGCCGCGTGACTGGCAGGAGTGAGGGGAGAGAAGTGAGGAGTGAGTAGAAGCACTGCCCTCGCTCACTCCTCACTCCTCTCCGCTCACTCCTCATCTCCAACGCATCACCGGAACCCCCGCATGACCGCACCACGCACCCTGTTCGACAAGCTGTGGGACGTCCACGTCGTAGTCCCCGAGACCGACGCCGCCCCCGCCGTGCTGTACATCGACCTGCACCTGATCCACGAGGTCACCTCGCCGCAGGCCTTCACCGAGCTGAAGGCACGCGGCCTGTCGCCGCGCCGTCCGGACCGCACCAAGGCGACGATGGACCATTCCACGCCCACGTTGCCCGCCGGCGCCGACGGCAAGCTGCCGTACTACACGAAGGCGGCCGAGACGCAGGTGGACACGCTGGCGCGCAACTGCGCCGACTACGGCATCGAGCTGTTCGACATGGCGTCGCCCAACCGCGGCATCGTCCATGTGATCGCGCCGGAGCAGGGCTTCCCCCTGCCGGGCATGACCATCGTCTGCGGCGACAGCCACACCAGCACGCACGGTGCGTTCGGTGCGCTGGCCTTCGGCATCGGCACCAGCGAAGTCGGCCATGTGCTGGCCACGCAGTGCCTGCTGCAGCGCCGGCCGAAGACGATGGCCATCACCGTGGATGGCGCGCTCGCCCCCGGCGTGGGCGCCAAGGACATCGTGCTGCACGCGATCGGCGTGATCGGCGTCAATGGCGGTACCGGCCATGTCATCGAGTTCCGCGGCAGCGCCATCGAGGCGCTGGACATGGAGCAGCGCATGACCCTGTGCAACATGTCCATCGAAGCCGGCGCGCGCGCCGGCATGGTGGCCCCGGACCAGACCACGTTCGACTGGGTGGCGAAGACGCCACGCGGCCCGAAGGGCGAGGCGTTCGACGCGGCCGTCGCCTACTGGAAGACGCTGCGCAGCGACGACGGCGCCGCGTTCGACGCCGAAGTGCGCATCGATGCCGCCGACATCCGCCCCACCCTGACCTGGGGCACGCATCCGGGCACCGCGATCGCGGTGGATGCGCCGATTCCGGCGCCCGCCAATGCCGCCGACCAGAAGGGACTGGATTACATGCGTCTGAGCGCCGGCCAGGCGGTGGCGGGCACGCCGGTGGACGTGGTGTTCGTCGGCTCGTGCACCAACGGCCGCCTGCGCGACATGCGCGAAGTGGCGCAGGTGCTGCGTGGCCGCAGGGTCGCCGCGGGCGTACGCATGCTGGTGGTGCCGGGTTCGGAGATCGTCAAGCGCGAAGCCGAGGCCGAAGGCATCGACCGCATCGTGCGCGAGGCCGGCGCCGAATGGCGCGAACCCGGCTGTTCGATGTGCATCGCCATGAACGGCGACCTGGTCGCGCCCGGCCAGCTGGCCGTGAGCACCAGCAACCGCAATTTCGAAGGCCGCCAGGGGCCCGGTGCCCGCACCCTGCTGGCATCGCCGCTGACGGCGGCGTGGGCCGCGGTGAACGGTCGCGTCAGCGATCCGCGCGAGCTGTTCGACGCGCAGAAGGAGGTGGCGTGATGGCCGGCTTCCGCGAACTGCGCTCCAAGAGCGTGGTGTTGGCGCAGACCAACATCGACACCGACCAGATCATCCCCGCGCGCTTTCTCTCCACGACCGAGCGCGCAGGCCTGGGCAAGAACGCCTTCAACGACTGGCGCTGGCAGGCCGATGGTTCGCCGAACCCGGCGTTCCCCTTCAACCAGCCCGAGAACCAGGGTCGCCGCATCCTGCTGGCCGGACGCAACTTCGGCTGCGGCTCCTCGCGCGAGCATGCCCCTTGGGCGCTGACCGATCTGGGCCTGCGCGCCATCGTCAGCAGCGAGATCGCCGACATCTTCCGCAACAACAGCCTGAAGAACGGCCTGCTGCCCATCGTGCTGCCGGAGGAGATCGTGCAGTCGCTGATGGAGCGGCCCGACGACGAGCTGACCATCGACGTCGCCGCGCGCGAACTGCGCGCACCCGACGGTTCCGTCTTCGGCTTCCCGCTGGACGCCTTCGCGCAGACCTGCCTGCTGGAGGGCGTGGACGAACTGGGCTACCTGCTGGCCCGCCACACCGACATCGAAACCTACGAGGCCACCCACCATGCACGCTGACATCGCCGTACTGCCCGGGGACGGCATCGGTCCCGAAGTCACCGCCGCCGCCGTCACCGTCCTGCGTACGCTGGCGCGCCGCCACGGGCACAGCTTCGACTTCCACGAATACGACATCGGCGGCATCGCCATCGACCGCCACGGCGAACCGCTGCCGCAGGCGACGCTGCAGGGCTGCCAGCAGGCGCACGCCGTGCTGCTGGGCGCGGTCGGCGGACCGAAGTGGTCGGATCCGAACGCGACCGTGCGCCCCGAGCAGGGCCTGCTGGCACTGCGCAAGGGCCTGGGCCTGTTCGCCAACCTGCGCCCGGTGCGTCCGCACCCGGCAGCGCTGAGCGCCTCGCCCATCAAGCCGCACCTGCTGACCGGCGTGGACATCGTGGTGGTGCGCGAGCTGACGGGCGGCATCTATTTCGGCGAGAAGACCCGCGATGCGCGCGGCGCCAGCGACCTGTGCCGCTATTCGGTCACCGAGATCGAGCGCGTGGTGCGCAGCGCGTTCAGGCTGGCCCGCCAGCGCCGCAGCTACCTGGTGTCGGTGGACAAGGCGAACGTGCTGGAAACCTCACGCCTGTGGCGCGATGTCGCCTCCAGGATCGGACGCGAAGAGTTCCCCGACGTGAAGCTGGAGCACCAGTTGGTCGATTCGATGGCCATGCACCTGCTGGCCAAGCCGCGGGAGTACGACGTGATCGTCACTGAGAACATGTTCGGCGACATCCTCACTGACGAGGCCTCGATGCTGGCCGGCTCGCTGGGCCTGCTGCCGTCCGCTTCGCTGGGCGATGGCAAGGTCGGGCTGTACGAACCCATCCACGGCTCCGCGCCGGACATCGCCGGCAAGGGCATCGCCAACCCCTACGCCACCATCCTCAGCTGCGCGCTGCTGCTACGCCACTCGCTGGGCCTGCACGAAGAAGCCGACTGCATCGAACGCGCGGTGGACGCCGCACTGAATGCGCAGGTGTTCACCAACGACCTGGCGACCGGCGGCCGCGGCGTGTCCACGCAGGTCGCGGCGCAGGCGGTGATCGAACAGATGCAGGCGCACTGCTACGTGGCCGAACTGCGCGACTGATCGCCCGCCGCAGGGGGCCCGCTCAGTTCGACACCAGCCGGTTGCGTCCCTGCTGCTTGGCGCGGTACAGGCGCTCGTCGGCCTCGCGCAACAGGTCGCGCAGCGCCTGGCCCGGCTGCAGATCCGCCATGCCGATGCTGACGGTGCAGTGCAGCTGGCTGCCATCGGGCGCGTCGATGGCCGTCTGTGCGATGCCCTGGCGCAGCACTTCCAGTCGCGCACGCGCAACCGTCCATGGCAGTTGCTGGCAGACCAGGAATTCCTCGCCGCCGTAGCGCGCGATCAGCACCCCGTCGTGGCCACCGGCCAGCCGTTCGGCCACGGCCGCCACCTGCGACAGGACCTCGTCGCCGAAGGCATGGCCGTAGCGGTCGTTGACCGACTTGAAATGGTCGATGTCCAGCAGCGCCACGCACAGCGGACGGCCCTCGCGGAGGCTGGCCTCACGCGCTTCGGCCAGGAACGCATCGCCGGCACGGCGGTTCGCCAGGCGGGTGAGCGGATCGTGGCGGGCCTGGTAGGCCAGCTGTTCCAGCAGGCGCGCGTGCGCCTCGCCCGCCTGCTCCAGTTGCGCGTTCTTCTCGCTGAGCTCGGACGTGCGGGCGTCCACCAGCGCTTCCAGCCGTCGCTGGCGCTGGCGCTGGCGGCGCATGAGCAGCGTCAATACGCCCCATCCCGCCAGTCCGAGCAACAACAGATATGCAGCCATCGCCCAGGCGCGCATCCACCACGGTGCGGCCTTGTCGAAGGCCACCGTCTGCGTTGCCACGCCCTCCTTGCGCGCCCAGTCCGCGGGTGCGTTCATCGCCTGCACCTCGAAGCGCAGCTGGCCCGAGGGCAGGTTGGTGTACACCGCGTCGTGGGCGATGCCGTTGTCGGTCTCGATCCAGTCGTGGTCGAAGCCGACCATGCGGTAGCGGTAGCGCAGGCGCTCGGGGGCGCGCTGGTTGAGGCCGGTGAACCGGATGACCACGCGCCGCGTGTCGGCCGGCAGTGCGTGGTACGACTGCAGGGGCAGCACGCGGCCATCGGCCTCGACGGCCTCGACCACCAGCGTGATCCCCTTGGCGCGCTGGCGGCGGGCGTCGTCAGGATCGATCACGCCCACACCGTTGGCGGTGGCGAACCACAGCTTGCCGTCACGCATGCGCCAGCCGGCCGGCGCGCTGGCCCCGTTGGCCTGGCTGCTGGGCAGGCCGTCGGCGTGGGTGAAAGCCTCCACCGGCAGCCGCGCCAGGTGGCCATTCTCCACCGCGGTCAGCGCCGGTCGTGAGATGCGGAACACGCCGCGGTTGCTGGACGCCCAGAAGTCGCCGTTCTCGTCTTCCAGCAGCCGGAACAGGCGGTTGTTCGGCAGACCCTGACGGTGGTCGAACTGCACGAAGCGGCCATCGCGCCAGTGCAGCAGGCCGCGGTCGGTGGCGATCCACAGGCTGCTGTCCGGATCGGACAGGAAATCGAACGCCGCGACCGCCGGGAACCCCGTCTTCGGCTTCCACGTCCGCACGGTCCCGTCCGGGCGCATCACCGCCATGCCATTGCTGGTGCCGATCCACAGTTCGCCGATGCCGCTTTCGTGGAGCACGTACACGTTGCCGTCCGGCAATGCCTCGCCCGCGGCGTAATGGCGTGCGATGCGGCCATCCCGATAGACGGTGACGCCTTCGTTGCTGCCGATCCACAGGGAACCGTCCGCACGTTCAAGCAAAGCCCGCACATGGTTGGAGGGCAGGCCGCGCGCCTCGTCGATGCGCCAGGGAACGCCCTGCGCCGTGCCGGACGCCGCCGGCAGGTGGATCACGCCCTGGTCGTACGTCCCCACCCACAGCCCGCCGTCGCGCGCATTGGCGAGCGACAGCACCGAGGGGTCGGCCTTGCCATCGAACGCCAGCGATACCGCCCTGGCCATTCCGCCATCCCAGACATCGACCCCCATGGGATGGCCGATCCAGACACCCTGCCCGGGCCGTTCGATGATGCTGCGCACGTAGATGTCGCGCAGGCCGCTGCTGCGGCCCAGCCCGAAGACAGGACCGTCCGACAGCCGGAACAGGCCGTTGGTGGTGCCCACCCACAGCAGGCCGTCGCGGTCCTCGAACAGCGCCGGCGCCAGGCGCCCCATCAGACCATTGCGCTCACCCAGCGTCTCGTAGCGCCCCTGGACGTACCGGCGCAGGCCATCGAGGGTGGAGATCCACAGGTTGCCGTTGCGGTCTTCCAGCATGGCCTCGGCGCGTTCGGCGGTGATCTGCCGGGCGCGCCCATGCTCCAGCCGCCATACACCGGCGCTGCCACCCACCAGCACACCGCCCCAGCGCGAGGCCTGGATCGCCAGCACGGCCGTGTCGGGCAGGCCCTGCGCGCGTCCCCAGTCCTGCACGCGGCCGCCCGCGACCCGGAACAGGCCATGCCGGTTGCCCACCAGGGCCTGCCCGTCCGGCAGCGGGAGGATGGCCTGCACGCGTTCGTTCGCCAGCCCCGCATGCATGCCGCCGACGTCGCGCAGCCGGCCATCGCGCTGCAGGCTGAAGAGCGAGTGGTCCGTGCCGATCCACAACGTGCCATCCGGCCCGAACCTCAGCACGGACACGTCCGGCAACGCACCCGCCTCTCCGGGCAGGCGTTCCCAGCGACCTTCATGGACACGCACCAGCCCCGGCCCGATGCGGCCCAGGCTCAGCACCATGCCGCCGCGCGGGTCAGGCACGATGGCGCGCACGCCCTCCACTTCCAGCCCCTGCACGGTGCCGGCGTCGTACGGTGTGAAGCGGCGGCCATCGAAACGCGCAGCGCCTTCCCAGGTCCCCGCCCACAGGTAGCCCTCGGCGTCCTGGCTGATCGTATGCACCAGGTTGTGCGGCAGACCGTCTTCCATCGTCCAGTGCGCGAGCGTGTACTCGTCCACCCTTCGCCCAGGATCGAGCGCCCACGCGGGCATCGCGGCGAGCAGCGCCAGCAGGCAAAGGCCGGGGATCGACAGGCGGCGCACGGGGGAACGGAGTCCGGAGGGCTTCAACCCTCCCAGTATCGGCTGCGGCGGGGGGCTTCTTTAATCCCCCCCCGCGGATCGGGACTAGCCCCGGGGCCCCGTGTCCCGCTCGGGCCCGACCTTGAACCCCGCCGCATACAGCGCCGGCAGGAAGAACAGGGTCAACACCGTGGCCACGGTCAGGCCGCCCATGATGGCGACGGCCATGGGCCCGAAGAACGCGCTGCGCGACAGCGGGATCATCGCCAGCACCGCGGCGAGCGCCGTCAGCACGATGGGACGGAACCGGCGTACGGTCGCATCGATGATGGCGTGCCAGCGATCGTGGCCGGCCTGGATGTCCTGGTCGATCTGGTCCACCAGGATCACCGAATTGCGCATGATCATGCCGGCCAGCGCAATGGTGCCCAGCATGGCGACGAAGCCGAACGGCACCCGGAACACCAGCAGCGCCAGCGTCACCCCGATCAGGCCCAGCGGCGCGGTCAGCAGCACCAGCGCCATCCGCGAGAAGCTGCGCAGCTGCAGCATCAGCAGCGTGGTCACGGCCAGCAGGAACAGCGGCATGCCGGCGGCGATGGACTTCTGACCGCGCGCCGAATCCTCCACGGTGCCGCCCGTCTCCAGCAGGTATCCCTGCGGCAGCGCGGAGCGGATCTCCTCCAGCGTGGGCAGGATCTGCGCCACCACCGTCGGCGCGGTCACGTCGTCGCTGTTGAGGTCGGCGCGTACCGTCACCGTCGGCAGGCGGTCGCGATGCCAGATGATGCCGTCCTCGAAGGCGTACTCCAGGTCCGCGATCTGCGACAGCGGCACGCTGCCGCCGTTGCTGGTGGGTACCGCCAGGCTGCCCAGCAGGTCCAGTCGCGTGCGTTCCTCTTCAGGTCCGCGCAGCAGGATCTCGACCAGCTCGTTGCCCTCGCGGTAGGTGCTGACGCTCAGGCCGGACAGCGAGCCGGACAGGAAGTGCGACACCTGCGCCGTGCTGACGCCGAGCGCGCGCGCGCGATCCTGGTCGATCTGCAGGCGCACGATCTTGCTGGGCTCGCTCCAGTCCAGGTTGACGTTGGCGACGTGCGGATTGGCGCGCACCTTCTCCGCCATCTGCCGCGCGATCGCCTGGACGCGGTCGGTATGCTCGCCGGACACGCGGAACTGCAGCGGATAGCCGACCGGCGGCCCGTTCTCCAGCCGGGTCACGCGGAACTGCAGTTCGGGAAACTGCGGCGCGACCTCCTCGATCAGCCAGCGGCGGGTGGCCTCGCGCGCCCGGGTATCGTCGGTCAGCACCACGAACTGCGAGAAGTGCGCCTGCGGCAGCTGCTGATCCAGCGGCAGGTAGAACCGCGGCGAGCCGGTGCCGATGTAGGCCACGTAGTTCTGGATGCCTTCGCGCGTGGCCAGCAGCTTCTCAAGCTTGCGTGCCTGCGCATCGGTGGACTTCAGCGAACTGCCTTCGGCCAGCTCCAGGTCCACCATCAGCTCGGGGCGCACCGAGTCCGGGAAGAACTGCTGCGGCACGAAGCGGAACAGCGCGATCGAAGCGATGAAGGCCGCCGCAGTCACGCCGATCACCAGCCAGCGACGCCGCAGGCAGAATGCCAGCCAGCGACGGAAGCGGTTGTAGAACGGCGTGTGGTAGGGATTGTGGTCGTGCGCGTCGTGCGCCTTCGGCGCGAGCATGCCGGCGTACTGCGGCCAACGATCCGCCAGCCGGGCGCGGACACCCTGCCAGCGCGCGGCGAGCGATCCCGCTTTCGGCGGTTGCGGGTTACCCAGATCGGGCAGCATCTTGTCGCCCAGGTCCGGAATGAACAGCACCGCCGCGATCCACGACACCACTAGCGCGATGGTCACCACCTGGAACAGCGAACGCGTGTACTCGCCGGTGCTGGAGGCCGCGGTCGCGATCGGCAGGAAGCCCGCCGCCGTCACCAGCGTGCCGGTGAGCATGGGGAACGCCGTCGATTCGTAGGCGAAACTGGCCGCCTTCAGCCGGTCGAAGCCCTGCTCCATCTTGATGGCCATCATCTCCACCGCGATGATCGCGTCGTCGACCAGCAGGCCCAGCGCCAGCACCAGCGCACCCAGCGATATCTTGTGCAGGCCGATGCCGAAGTAGTGCATCACCGCGAACGTCATCGCCAGTACCAGCGGGATCGACACCGCCACCACCAGTCCCGTGCGCAGGCCCAGCGAGAAGAAGCTGACCAGCAGCACGATGACCACGGCTTCGGCCAGCACGCGCACGAACTCGCCCACCGACGCCTCCACCGCCGCCGGCTGGTCGGATACCTTGCGCAGCTCCATGCCGAGCGGCAGCGTCTTCTGCAGCCGGTGGAACTCCGCCTCCAGCGTCGAGCCCAGCTTGAGGATATCGCCGCCGTCCTTCATCGCCACCGCGATGCCGATGCCGGGCTGGCCCATGAAGCGCATGCGCGGCGCGGCCGGATCGGCAAACCCGCGCTTGATCTGCGCGATGTCGCCCAGCTTGACCGTGCGCCCGCCGGCACGGATCGGGAACTCGCGGATCTCGTCCACAGAGGTGAACTCGCCGCTAACCCGCAGCTGCACGCGGTCGCTGGCGGTCTCGAAGAATCCGGCCGGCGTCACCGCGTTCTGCTCTTCCAGCGCCTGCTGCACGGCAGCCGAGCGTGGCCAGCTTGGTGTTGGACAGCTCGATCCAGACCTTCTCGTCCTGCAGGCCGACCAGTTCCACCTTGCCGACATCGTCCACCCGCTGCAGTTCCAGCTGGATGCGGTCGGCGTAGTCCTTCATCACCGCGTAGTCGAAGCCTTCGCCGGTCAGCGCGTAGATGTTGCCGAACGTGTCGCCGAACTCGTCGTTGAAGAACGGACCGACCACGCCGGCCGGCAGAGTCGCCCGGATGTCGCCGACCTTCTTGCGCACCTGGTACCAGAGCTGCGGCATGTCGCGCGAGCGCAGGCTGTCGCGCGCGGCGAAGATCACCTGCGACTCGCCCGGCCGCGAGTACGAGCGGATGTATTCGTAGTTGCCGGTGGTCATCACCGCCTTCTCGATCCGCTCGGTGACCTGCTGCGCGACCTCGTCGGCCGTCGCCCCCGGCCACACCGTCCGCACCACCATCGCCTTGAAGGTGAAGGGCGGATCCTCGGACTGGCCCAGATGCCGGTACGACCATGCGCCGATGATGCCCAGCAGGATCATCGCGAACAGCACCAGGCTGCGGTTGGTCAGCGCCCACTCGGAGAGGTTGAAGCGGCGCATGCCGTTACTCCGCCCGCGAGGCGATGTTGGCCGCGCCACCGCCGGCCGCGGGCTTCAGCGGCCGGTTGTTGCGGTCCACCGGCGCCACGACCTGGCCCTCGCGCAGCAGGTGGCCGCCGGCGGCGACCACCCAGTCGCTGGCCTTCAGGCCAGCGAGTACGGGCACCGAGGATTCGCCATAGCGGCCCAGCTGCACGGACTGGGCGCGCACCTTGCCGGTGGCCGGATCGACGATCCAGACGGAGGTCTTGCCATCCTCGCCGCGCTGCACGGCGGACAATGGCAGCTTGAGGGCCGCCTTGGTTCCGTTTTCCTGCACGTAGACGCGTGCGCTCTGGCCCAGCTCGACCTGTTGCTGCGCCTCGCCGACCAGGCTGACGCGCGCGGCATAGGTGCGCGTCTGCGCGTCGGCCGCCGGC
Source organism: Pseudoxanthomonas mexicana (assembly GCF_010093385.1). Classification (GTDB taxonomy): domain Bacteria; phylum Pseudomonadota; class Gammaproteobacteria; order Xanthomonadales; family Xanthomonadaceae; genus Pseudoxanthomonas_A; species Pseudoxanthomonas_A mexicana. The sequence continues at coordinate 55,676 of NZ_PDWV01000001.1, read as the reverse complement.
GCGATTTCCCGGATCGTGCCGGGCAGGCGCTGCCCCGGCGCGTTCCACAGCTCGATCATCACCGGCTGGCCCACGCTGAATTCGCGGATGCGGTTTTCCGGCAGGCCGATGGCCACTTCGCGGCCACCATCGGCGGCCAGGGTGAAGATGGTCTGGCCGGCGGCGACCACCTGCCCCGCTTCGGCCTGGCGACTGGCGATCACGCCGTCGCGCGGCGCGCGCAGCTGCGAATAGCCTTCCTGGTTGCGCATCACGTCCATCTGCGCGCGCGCGGCGCGCGCCTGGCCTTCGGCCGCCTTGTAGGCGGCGATCTGCGCGTCGTAGGCGGACTGGCTGATCAGTTGGTCGCCGACCAGCTTGGCGTAGCGGTCGCGGTCGCCGCGCGCGCGGGCCAGGTCGGCTTCGGCCGCGGCCAACTGGGCCTGCGCGGCCTGCGCCTGCAGCGCGAAGTCGCCCGAGTCCAGCAGCGCCAGTACCTCGCCCTTCTGCACGCGGGCACCGGCGTCCACGTTGCGGCGGATCAGGTTGCCGCCCACGCGGAACGACAGCGGGCTCTCCTCGCGGGCGCGCACCTCGCCCGCGTACGCCGACAACGCGGCGTCCGCGCCACCGCCGGGCTGGACCACCAGGGCCGGCCGCGGCGATTCGGCAGGCTTGTCCGCACTGCAGGCGGCCAGGCCGGCCATCAGGACGACGAACACTCCGTTCCAGCGCGTCTGGCGCATGACAGCTCCCGTTGCGGCATCAATTAATGGACTTGGCGGTATAGTATAAATATCGAACCGGGTAGTCTAGTATTACGCCATGGCCAGTCCGCCTCCCTCTCCATCCCGTCGCAAGTCCCCCCCCAAGCCCACCGCCAGCGGCCCCGGCCGGCCCAAGGACCTGGGCAAGCGTGCCGCCATCCTGGAGGCCGCCAAGCAGCTGTTCGCCCGCGAGGGCTTCAACGGCGTCAGCATGGACCAGATCGCCGCCGAGGCGGGGGTGTCCAAGCTGACGGTCTACAGCCACTTCGGCGACAAGGACGCGCTGTTCGCGGCGGCCGTGCAGGCCAAGTGTGCGGAAATGCTGCCCGATGCCCTGTTCGAGATCGAACTGACCGGCAGCGTGCGCGACCAGCTCAAGGCGATCGGCGAGGCCTTCTTCGCACTGATCACCAGCGAGGAAGCCATCAGCACGCACCGCATGATGATGGTGCCGGGCAACATCGACGACAGGCTGAAGCAGACCTTCTGGGAAGCCGGCCCGCAGCGCACCCACGATGCGTTCGCGGCGCTGCTGCAGGCCCTGGTGGCCAAGGGCGAACTGGACGTGCCCGACGTAGCCATCGCCTCGGTGCAGTTCTTCACCCTGATCAAGGGCGAAGTGCATGCGCGCATGACCTGCGGCCTGTGCAGCCAGCCCGGTCCGCTCGACCGGCGTCGCCACATCGACGCCACGGTGGACATGTTCCTGAGGGCGTATGGCCGCCGCTGAAACTGAAGCGTGTCCCCGGGCGACGGAGGTCGCGGTGACTTCCGGCACTGCGCCTGTCGGCGGGGCTGCCCCGATCCTTGCCCAGCGCGGAGGCAGCCGGCCCGGTAAAATGCCCGGCCCAGCCCTCCGCGTCGGATGACCACCCCCATGACGATCAACTACACCCAGGCCCGCGAAAACATGGTCGAGCAGCAGGTACGTCCCTGGGACGTGCTGGATGCGCGCGTGCTGGAGACGCTGGCTACCTTGCCGCGCGAAACCTTCGTAGCCGAGACGCACCGTGCCCTGGCATACGCGGACCTGGAGCTGCCGCTGGGCCATGGCCAGTCGATGATGAACCCCGTCGTCGAGGGCCGCACCCTGCAGGCGCTGAAGCCGCAGGCCGGCGAGGATGTGCTGGAGATCGGCACCGGCAGCGGCTACCTGACCGCCTGCCTGGGCAACCTGGCGCGCGAGGTGGTCAGCCTGGAGATCCATCCCGAACTTGCCGCCGCCGCGCGCGCGCGTCTGGACGCGACCGGACTTGGCAGCAACATCCGCATCGAGACCGCCGACGCGCTGGCCTGGGATACCGACCGCCGCTTCGACGTGGTGTGCGTGACCGGCGCCGTCGCCGTCGTGCCGGCCCGCTTCCTGCAATGGCTGCGTCCCGGTGGCCGCCTGTTCGTGGTGCGCGGCGTTTCCCCCGTGATGGAAGCCGTGCTGCACGTCAACGATGTCAACGGTCCGCGCATCGAATCGTTGTTCGAGACCGACCTCCCCTACCTGGTCGGCGCCGCGCCGGCGCCCCAGTTCGTCTTCTGAAGATTCAAAAAAGGAACCCGCATGAGCCGTCGCCCCCTCGCACTTGCGCTCGCCCTGGCCCTGCCGTCCGCGGCCAATGCCACCGACCTGATGCAGACCTATGAGCTGGCGCGCGCCGGCGACACCACCTTGTCCATCGCCGAATCCACCCGGCTGATCGACAAGGAAGGCGCCGTGCAGGCCCGCGCCGCGCTGCTGCCGCAGATCACCGGCAGCGTCGGTTACGACCTGGAGCACAACAGCCGGCCGGGCGACCCGCTTGGCGACGGCAAGAGCCGCAGCTACGGCGCCAGGGTCAGCCAGACGATCTTCGACTGGAGCCGCATCGCCAACCTGCGCGGCCAGAAGGCGCTCAGCCAGGCGGCCGACTACGACCTGGCCTCGGCGAACAACGACCTGATCACCCGGACCTCGGCCGCCTACTTCAACGTGCTGATCGGCATCGAGTCGCTGGCCGCGGCCGAGACCAACGAGGCGGCGTCCAAGAAGCAGTTCGACTACGCGCAGAAGCGCCTGGACGTGGGCCTGGCCCCGATCACCGACGTGCACGAAGCCCGTGCGCAGTACGACAGCGCGCGTGCCAACACCATCCTGGCCCGCAATGCGCTGGACGACAGCTACCGCGCGCTGGCCGAGCTCACCGGCCAGCCCATCAGCGGCCTGAAGGGCCTGCCGGACGACTTCCGCCCGGAACTGCCGCCGGAGCAGAACGCGCAGGCGTGGGTGGACCGCGCGCTGGAGCAGAACCCGGACCTGAAGGCCGCCCAGTACACGCTGGAATCGGCGCAGCATGGCGTGTCCAGCGCGCGCGCCGGCCACTATCCCACGCTCGACTTCAGCGGCGGCTACTCCAACGGCACCAGCTGGGACAGCGTGCCCGGTACGCTGTCGCGCGATGGCGAGGGCTACAACTGGGGCGTGACGCTGACCGTGCCGATCTTCTCCGGTGGCGCCACCCAGTCGGGCCTGCGCCAGGCGCTGGCCCAGCGCGACCGCGCCTCGGACGGTCTGGAACAGACGCGCCGCGCGCTGATCCGCAACACCAGCAATGCCTACCAGGCGCTGGTGGCCGGCGTCAGCGAAGTGGAAGCCCGCCGCCTGGCCGTGGTCTCCGCGCAGAGCGCGCTGGACGCCTCGCAGGTCGGCCTGGAAGTGGGTACCCGCACCGTGCTGGACGTGCTGCAGAACCAGCGCACGCTGTTCCAGGCGCAGGTCGAGTACGCCCAGGCCCGCTACAACTTCCTGCAGAACCGCCTGGTGCTGGAACAGGCCGCGGGCACGCTGGACGGCACCGACGTGCAGGACATCAACCGCCTGCTGACCGCCGACGCCGAGTCGCGCCTGTCGTCGCAGCCGGTTTCGCAGTAACTCTCGCGCATCACGCGCGATCCCGACGGCGGGCTTCGGCCCGCCGTTGTCGTGTCTGGACTCGGGTGTCCTGTAGGAGCGACGTGAGTCGCGACCGCACGCCCGAACGATATCGGATATCTGGCTGGAGACAGAAGGTTTCCGGTCGCGACTCACGTCGCTCCTACCGTCAGGACTCAGATCGCGCCGCGCGCACGCAGCACCGCGATTTCGTCATCCCCGTATCCCGCTTCACGCAGTACCTCATCGGTGTGCTCGCCCAGCAGCGGCGGCGCGCTTGGCGGTTGCACCGGTGTTACCGACAGCTTGATCGGACTACCCACCAGCGGCAACGCGCCGGCATGCGGATGGGGAGCGTCGACGACCATGCCGCGCGCCCGCACCTGCGGATCGGCGAATACCTCGGCCAGATCGTTGACCGGCCCGCACGGAATGCCCGCTGCCTCCAGCGAGGCCAGGCACGCATGCCGGTCGCGCGCGCGGAACGCCTGTTGCAGGACCGGGATCAACGCATCGCGATGACGCACGCGTCCCGCATTCGTCGCAAAGCGCGCGTCCTGCCCGAGCGCTGCGAGACCGAGCAGTTCGCACAGCCGGGCGAACTGCCGGTCGTTGCCGACCGCGACGATGATATGGCCGTCGGCGACCGCGAAGACCTGGTACGGCACGATGTTGGCGTGCGCGTTGCCCTGGCGCGCAGGGACTTCGCCACCCACCAGTTAATGGCTGCCCAGATTGGCCAGCATCGCGACCTGCGCATCCAGCAGCGCCATGTCGATCACCTGCCCTTCGCCGGTCGCATCGCGATGGCGCAGCGCGGCGAGGATCGCCACGGTGGCGTACATGCCGGTGAACAGGTCGGCTACCGCCACGCCGACTTTCTGCGGCTCGCCGTCGGCGGCCCCGGTGACGCTCATCAATCCACCCAGCCCCTGCACCGCGAAGTCGTAGCCGGCGCGCTGCGCATACGGGCCGTCCTGGCCGAAGCCGGTGATCGAGCAGTACACCAGCCGCGGATGGGCGGCCCGCAGCGTGGCGGCGTCCAGGCCATGGCGGGCCATGTCGCCGACCTTGAAATTCTCCACCAGCACGTCGCTCCGCATCGCAAGCCGCCGGATGACGGCCTGGCCCTCGGCGCTGGAGAGATCCACCGTCAGCGAGCGCTTGTTGCGGTTTGCGCACAGGTAATACGCGGATTCCGGGGTTTCGTTGCCCTCGCCATCCTTCAGGAAGGGCGGCCCCCAGCCCCGCGTATCGTCGCCGCTGCCCGGACGTTCCACCTTGATCACGTCCGCGCCCAGGTCGGCGAGCACCTGCGTGCACCACGGACCGGCCAGCACGCGCGTCAGGTCCAGCACACGCACGCCGGCCAGCGACTGCGGTACCCCCGCGCTCATGCCACCGGCGCCGGCAGGTGCGGTGCGATCATCGCCAGGGTGCGGGCCAGCGCGCCACGCCCGTGCTCGACCAGCGCGCGGCCGCGGTCGGCCATCTGCTGCCGGCGCGCATCGTCGGCCAGCAGGGTCTCGATCGCATCGCCCACACCCGCCGCGTCGGGTGCGATCACCAGCGCATCGGCCTCCTTCAGGCGGCGGGATATCTCGCTGAAGTTGTGCAGATGCGGGCCCGTGACCGCAGGCGTCCCCACTGCGGCCGGCTCCAGCATGTTGTGGCCGCCGATCGCCTGCAGGCTGCCACCGACGAAGGCCACGTCCGCGCAGGCGTAGAACGCCATCAGTTCGCCCAGGGTATCGAGCACGAACACGTCGTCGCCCGCGGAAGGCCAGCGATCGGCGCGCCGCGTGCCGACCGTCCAGCCTGTCTCGCGCGCGGCAGCCGCCGCACGCGGGAACCGTTCCGGGTGCCGCGGCGCCCACAGCAGCAGCAGGTCGGGCCAGCGGCGGCGCAGACGCGCGTGCAGGGCCAGCACCGGCGCTTCTTCGTCCTCATGCGTGCTGGCGGCGATCCACACGCGCCGGCCACCGCTCAGATGCTGGCGGAACCCGTCCACCACCTCGCGTACGTTGTCCGGCACCGGGATGTCGAACTTGAGGTTGCCGACATCGCGCACCTGGGTGGGCAGCGCGCCGAGCTGCACGAAGCGGGCGGCGTCGTCGCCGGACTGCGCCGCGACCTTGCGCACGGTGCGCAGGGTGCGCGCGATCAGCGGGCGCAGCACGCTGTAGCCCCGCAGCGAGCGCGCCGACAGCCGCGCATTGAGGATGTAGACCGGCACCTTGCGGTCGTGGCAGCCGAACAGCAGGCTGGGCCACAACTCGGTCTCCATGATCAGCGCCAAGCGCGGCGGGTAGTGGCTGAGGAAGCGCGCCACCGCGCCGGGCAGGTCGTAGGGCGAATACACGTGCAGCACGCGCTCGCCCCACAGCGCCTGGACGCGCTGCGATCCGGTCGGCGTGATGGTGGTGACGAGCACGCGCAGGCCGCGATGCCGCTTCAACAGCGCATCGACCACCGGTGCGGCCGCATTGACTTCGCCCACCGACACCGCATGCAGCCAGACATCCACCGCGCCGCCGGGCGTGCCGTAGCTGCCGTAGCGCTCGTTCCAGCGCTGGAAGTATTCCGGATAGCGGAAACCGCGCCAGATCAGGTGGTAGACGGTGATCGGCGTCAGTACGTAAAGCACCGCCGAATACAGGGCGCGCAGCAGGCGTTCGGCGGTGCGGTCGGACATGGGCCACAAGGATAACCGGGGGCGCCGCTACAATGGGCCATGGCCGAACCCGAGAAGCGATCCTCCGACGCCGGCGAGCGCCCGCCCATGGCACCGCGGCAATGGCCCGCGTGGCTGGGCATCGGTCTGGCATGGCTGGCCGCCCGCATCCCGTGGCGCCTGCAGCGCCCGCTGGGCCGCGCCATCGGCGCCCTGCTGTACCGGCTGCTGCGCGACCGCCGACACGTGGCCCGGCGCAACATCGCCTTGTGCTTCCCGGAGCTGGACGCGTCGCGCCAGGAGGCGCTGGCGCGCGCCAACTTCGGCGAACTGGGCATCGGCCTGTTCGAGTTCGCACGCGCCTGGTGGGGCAGCGTCGCGCCGATGCGCGGCGGCGTCCGGGTGGAGGGACTGGAACACCTGAAGGCGGCGCAGGCCGGCGGGCGCGGCGTGATCGTCGTGTCGGGCCACTTCACCACGCTGGAGATCTCGGCCCGCCTGATGTGCGACTACGCACCGCTGGCCGGCATGTACCGCCCGCACGACCAGGGCGCGATGGAGTGGGCGGTGAAACGCGGCCGCCTGCGCTACGCCAGCGCCATGTTCACCCGCGACGAGCTGCGCCCGGCGCTGAAGCACCTCAAGCAGGGCGGGCTGCTGTGGTTCGCGCCCGATCAGGACACACGCCGCGGCGAAAGCGTGTTCGTGCCGTTCTTCGGCCATCCCGCCTACAGCCTGACCTCCACCCACCAGCTGGCGCGCCTGTCCGGCGCGGCGGTGATCGCGTTTTCGCACGTGCGGCGCGTGGATGGCGGCTACACGCTGAAGCTGTCGCCTGCGTTCGAGGACTTCCCCTCGAACGACGCCACCGCGGACACCGCGCGCGTGATCGCCGCGATCGAAGCCATGGTGCGCGAAGCGCCCACGCAGTACCTCTGGATCCATCGCCGCTTCAAGCGGCAGCCGGACGGGCGCGGCGAGCTCTACCGGTAGAGGTCCGGCTCGCCCGGCGGCCGCGTCTTGAAGCGCCGGTGCACCCACAGGTACTGCTCGGGATGCTGGCGCACCACTGCCTCGAGCTCGGCCATGTAGCGCGCGGCATCCTGCGCGGGATCGCCGCTGGGCCAGCCGTCCCAGGTGGGTTCCACGCGCAGCCGGTACCGTCCGGACGCGTCGCGATGGAACCAGAACGGCAGCACCGCGGCGTTGCTGCGCCGTGCCAGGTCGGGCGTGGCCGTCAGCGTGGCGGCGGGGGTGCCGAAAAACGGCACGAAGGCGTTCTGGTAGTTGAAATCCTGGGCGGCGGAGTACGCCACGATGCCGCCGCGCGAGAGCGTGCGCAGCAGCCCGCGCACGTCCTTCTTGCCGATCACGTCGGCGAACGCGCGACGCCGCGCGCCGTCCAGCCAGCGCTCGATGCAGGGATCGTTGTTGTGGCGCGCCACGATGGCCAGGCGCTCGCCCAGTGCTTCGCCCAGCAGGCGCGCACACAGTTCCGAGTGCGGGAAGTGGCCGCCGAACAGCAATACGCCCTGACCGCGCGCGCGCGCGGCACGCAGGTGTTCCAGGCCTTCCACCTCGGCCAGTCCCCGCAGGCGGTGCGGCGAAGCGAACCAGCCGCGCACGAGCTCCAGCAGGCCCGTCACCGTCGCCCGCAGGTTGGCGCGCAGCAGCCGCGCCTGCGCCGTGGGGTCCAGTTCGGGAAAGCACAGGGCGATGTTGGTGGCCGCATAGCGACGCCGCTTGCCCAGCGCCGGCCACAGCAGCCACGTCGCCATCGCGCCCAGCGCCAGCAGCATGCGCTGCGGCAGGGCCGCAATCACGATCCCCAGCAGGTTCGCGGGCGCGACGAACGCGCAGCGCGGGACACGCCGCGGCTCAGTCGTCATCGCGCGCCAGCAGGCTGCCGGCGTACAGCGCCGCCAGCATCAGCGTCAGCCCGCCCCAGAACGTGGAGTAGAACGCCAGGTGGGTGTTGAACGGGAAGACGGTCACCGCCAGCGCCAGCATCGCCGGCCGCGCACGTCCCTTCGCCTGCGGTGCGGCATAACGCCATGCGCGCCATGCCAGCGCGGCGCCTGCCAGCCAGAGCAGCAGGCCGATGATGCCGGTCTCGCTGAGCACCTCCAGTACCAGCTGGTGTGCGTGCAACGCCGGTCCCTGGCCCCAGGCCGGGCGCGACCCCGGGCTGGCATCGCAGTCCGGGTATGCCTGGCGGAAGCCACGCGCGCCGACGCCGTTGACCGGATGCTCCGCGATCATGCAACCGGCGGCGGACCAGATCTGCGCGCGGCCGGACAACGCGGTGTCCACGCCTGCTTCGTCGGCGGTGAGCACATGCGTGGTCAACAGGAGCGCTCGCGCACCTGCGTGGAGGCGACGGCGAGTACGCCCAGCACCACGAGACCGAAGCCGAACACGCCCAGGAGCCGCTTCCAGCCCAGCAGCTTCCAGCCGGAGAAGACCAGCACCAGCGCATAGGTGATCCACGCGGCGCGCGCACCGGCCAGGAGAACCACCACGCCGATCGCCGCAGACGCCAACAGCCATCCGGCCACTCGCAGGCGCGCGGCTGCGGCAAACAGCAGGAAGGGCGACAGGCTGGCCATCACCACGCCGAGCTTGCGGTTGCACGGGCCGAGAAAGCCGCTCAATCGGTCGATGCCGGCAATCTGCTCGACCGTGCACATCGGCCGCCCGCTGATGAGCTGCTTCAGCTGGTCCAGGCCCCAGAACAGCGGGCTGGTGCCGGACACCACCTGCGCCAGCGCATCCAGGGTCCAGATGCCCACGATCACGGCCAGGCCATTGAACGTAACGCGCCGCGCCTGCGCATTGGCAACCGATGCCGCGACCAGCCACAGGAATGGCAGGTAGCGAAGATCCACCGCCGCCTCGCGCAGCGCGCGCCCCGCATCGACGGCATCGACGGCCGAGATGGCTTGCGGCAGCCAGTAGGCGGCGAACAGCGCGCTGGTCAGCGCCCAGGCCGCGCCACTCAGCAACCGCGTGCCTCCGCGGAAACGGTCCAGCAGCAGGCGCACGATGGCGGCCAGCGCACCCAGCACCATCACGGCCTCGGCATAGCCCGGTGCCGGCCACAGCGCGACGAACGTCAACACCCATGCGGGCGCCCAGCGCCATCCGTGGGTGCGTCGCTGGCCTTGCGTGTCAGGGAGCGATGGCGTGTCGGCGGTCATCGGCGAGATCGTGGTAAAGGGCGAGCGTGGCGTCCTGCATGGCGCGCAGGGTGTAGGCGTGCATCGTAGCCAATGGCGGCGGCGGATGGGCGAGCATCGTCCGCGTCGTGTCGAACAGGTGGGTTTCGTCGAACGCCGGTACGACACCCTGCGGTTGCAGTTCCGCCAGCAACTCGCCCACGCCGCCATGCGCCCAACCGACCACCGGGCGGCCCACCGACAAGCTTTCGATGACGGTACGCCCGAAGGCTTCAGGCTTGCGCGACAGCTGCAGTACTAGGTCGCTGGCGGCATAGGCGCGCGCGATGCCCGCGGTGGGTGGCGTGATCGCGATCGCATGCGCGCAGCCCGCGCGTCGCGCTTCGGCTTCGAGCTCCAGAACGTATGGCTCGCGCCCCGCTTCGCGCGTACCCGGCATCCACAGGCATGCCTCGATGCCGGCCCCGCGCAGGCGCACGAGCAGGGCGATGGCATCGTGATGGCCCTTCAGGCGCGTGCCGCGCCCGGGCAGCAGCAACAGCGGACCTGCACCGGCGAGCGCGGGATGTTGCCCGGCCGCCCACGCCCGCGCGGCGGGATCGGGCGACGGCGCACGCGGGAACTGCGCCGGATCGATGCCGCGCGGGATCACGACCAGCCTGTCCGGATCCGTGCACGGATAGTGCTGCAGCAGGTAGCGGCGCACGGTGTCCGATACGCAGACCACCCGTTCGCCACGCGTCATCACCGCGCTGTAGCGCCCGGGCGAGTTCAACCCATGCATGGTGGTGACGAAACGCGGGCGCGATGGCGCCGGCATGCCGCGCAGTGCGCTCAGCCCGATCCATGCAGGAAGCCGCGAACGCGCATGCACGATGTCGGTCCCGACGTCGGCCAACAGCCGACGCAGCGCCGGAACGTGGCGCAGCGTCAGCAGCGACTTGCGGCCGATGTCCAGGGTGACGTGTTCTGCGCCCGATGCCTGCAGTGTCGGCACGAGGCGACCGCCGGCCGAGACCACGACGGCGCGATGCCCGGCGCGCACCAGCGCGTCGGCGATCTCGAGAGTGGAGCGTTCGACGCCGCCGGATTCCAGCGCCGGCAGCAGCTGGACGACGGTCAGCCGGCGCATGGTCGATCGTCGATGCGGCGTGACCGCATCCGCCGGTCAGTCGGCCAGGACGAAGTGCGAACCGCAGTAGGGGCACTGCACCTCGCCACCCGGGGCATCCTCGATGGGCAGGTAGACGCGCGGGTGCGAATTCCACAGCGCCATCGACGGCAGCGGGCAGCTCAGCGGCAGGTCCGCGCGGCTCACGGTGTAGCGCTTCTCGGCGTTGGCGGGCGCGGTGGCGGTCTGGCTCATGGCGGTGCAGGCGGTGGTGGAACAAGGTCGCCAGTCTAGCAGCCGGCGCCACCGGCGCCCAACGAACGGGCCGGCAAAAAAACGCCGCCCGGCATCAGCGGGGCGGCGCGTCCTTCTGGCGATGCCGGCGGAGGGAGGCGCGCCGGATCGCAAGGAATCACTTCGCGGCGTCGGCGGTCGCTTCGGTGGTGATCTTCAGCGCCACCTCGTCGCTGACCATCGGGGCGTAGGCGCCCACACCGAAGTCGCTGCGCTTGACGGTGGCGGTGGCGTCGAAGCCGATCGCCGGCACCTTCTTCATCGGATGCTCGCCGGCCTTGTTCAGGGTCACGTCCAGCACCACCGGCCTGGTGACGCCCTTGATGGTCAGATCGCCGGTGACCTTCAGCTTGCCATCGCCCGCGGCCTCGACCCGCGTGCTCTTGAAGGTGGCAGCGGGATACTTGGCGGCGTCGAACCACTTGTCGCTGGTCAGGTGGTCGTAGAACTGGTCGGCCAGCGCGCTCAGGCCGGTCAGCGGCAGGGTGACCTGGACGCTGGAGGCGGAGACCTGGTCGGCGTCATAGACCAGCGTGCCATCGACCTGGCCGAAGTTGATGCTCGGGTTGGAGTAGCCGAAATGGTTCCAGCTGGCCAGCACGTTGGTGTGGCCGGGGTCGAGCTTGTACGTCACCGGCGCGGCGAAGGCGGAGCCGGCGAAGGCGAACAGGGCGGCAGCGATCAGGGTCTTGCGCATGGGGAATCTCCGGGTGGTGGGGATATCAGAGGATGCGTGCGGCTTCGTCGAAGCCCAGTCGCGGGGAACGCGGGAAGATGCTGGCCGGGTCGCCATGGCCCAGGTTGACCAGGATGTCCGACTTGATGGCGGTGCCGGCGAAGAAGGCCTCATCGACCTTGGCGGCGTTGAAGCCGGTCATCGGGCCGGCATCCAGGCCCAGCGCGCGCGCGGCGATGATCAGATAGGCCGCCTGCAGGCTGGCATTGCGCAGCGCGGGCTTGAAGCGGTTCTCGCGCGGGCCGTCGAACCAGGCCTTGGCGTCGGTATGCGGGAACAGGAACGGCAGCTTCTCGTGGAAGTCCTCGTCGCGGCCGATGATCACGGTGACCGGCGCCGCCATCGTCTTGGCGTAGTTGCCCTCGTCCAGCGCCGGACCCAGCTTGGCCTTGGCCTCGGCCGACTTCACGAACACGAAGCGTGCCGGGGTGGTGTTGGCCTGGGTGGGGCCGAACTTCAGCAGGTCGTACAGCTGGCGCAGGGTGTCGTCGCTGACCTCGCCGGTGAAGGCGTTGTAGGTGCGGGCGGTGCGGAACAACTGGTCGAGCGAGGCGGCATCGAGAGCGTGGGACATGGGTTACCTGTCGCAAGGAAGGGAGCCGCTGCAGCGGCGGGGCCGGCGGCGCGAGGGGGCAGTGTAGAGTGTCCTGACTATGGCAACATCCAACCGCCCCGGAACGGATTGTTTTAACCAGTGGAACGAACAAGCCCCGCCCTGGCCGATTCACGCGGCCTCTGTACACTGACCGATGGCCACGCCGGCAACGTACGCCAGGCGCAGTCGTTGGCGCGTGCACTCGGCGGCGAAGCGCGCGAGGCGGTGCTTTCGCCACGCGCGCCGTGGCGCTGGGTCGCGCCCCACCTGCTGCCGGGCGCAACCCATGCTTTCGGTACGGCATTCCACCACCTGCAGATGCAGCCACCCGCGCTGGCGATCGGCTGCGGCCGGCAGGCGGCACTGGCGACGCGCCTGCTGCGCATGCGCGGCAGCCGCGCCATCCAGATCCTCGATCCCAGAATCGATCCGTCGCACTGGGATCTCGTCATCGCACCCGAGCACGATGGCCTCACCGGCCCGAACGTCCTCACCCTGCTGGGCAGCCTGAATCCGGTCGACGACGCCTGGCTCGCGGACGCGCGTGCCGCCTTTCCCTCGTTCGCCGCCCTGCCCTCGCCGCGTACCGCGGTGCTGCTGGGCGGCGACAGCGCGCACTACCGGTTCGATGCCGCGGCCTTGGGGCGACTGGTGACCCTTCTCGACACCGCATCTGCCACGCAGAGCCTGATGGTCACCACGTCGCGGCGCACGCCGCCCGGGGTGGTCGACGCGGTGCGCCAGCGATGGTCGGCACGCGCAAACACCCTGCTCTGGTGCGGCGCCCCCGATGGCCCGAATCCCTATGCGGGCCAGTTGGCCTGGGCCGACCGCATCGTCTGCACGCCGGACTCGGTCAACATGCTGTCTGAGGCCTGCGGTACGCGCGCGCCGGTGCAGGTGTTCGAACCCGAGCGCGTCACCGGACGCCCCCGCCGCTTCATCGATGCGCTGCTGCGGCATGGTCGCGTCCGCGATCTCGCCGACGGGCAGGCACCGTTCGGCGGCGAACCCCTGCGCGAGACCGCGCGCATCGCCGCCGAAGTACGCGCGCGCCTGGACCTTCCTGACCGCTAGCAACGGGCGCCCCCGCAAGGCTGCGAAACGCTCGCTTGTAGGAGCGGGCCATGCCCGCGATGCCTTTGCTCTGTATGCCGAATCAAGAGCATCGCGGGCATGGCCCGCTCCTACAGGGGATGACAGCGAGCAGTACCCACCCGCGCCTACGGCGTGTCGGACGGAAGGCCGTGCGCGAGGGTCGTCCGCATCACCACCGCGCGCGCCGTCGCCAGCGCCGCGTTCTCCCCCACCAGCCGCGGGCGCCGGTCCAGCGGGCAGGCCAGGCCCTCGGCAACGAACGTGGCGTGGACCGCATCCAGCGCGCTTGCTTCCTCCGCGGACAATGCGCCTTCGGTCGCCAGCGCGGCGATCAGGCCCGGCGTGGCGCGTGGCTGCAGCAGCGCCGGCTGCGCTTCCGCATCGCGCAGCACCAGGTACTGCAGCAGGAACTCCAGGTCGACCAGGCCTCCCGCGCCCTGCTTCAGGTCGAAGCGTGCGACGTCGCTGCGATCGAGTTCGGCGCGCATGCGGGCCCGCATCTTCACCACCTCGTCGCGCAACACGCCGCCTTCGCGCGAACGCGCCAGCGTCGTCGTGCGGATGTCCTCGAACGCCTGCAACAGCATGGCGTCGCCGGCCACGCCGCGCGCGCGCACCAGCGCCTGGTGTTCCCATGTCCATGCGCGCTCGCGCTGGTACTCGCGGAAGCTGGCCAGCGACGAGACCAGCAGACCCTTGGCGCCATCCGGGCGCAGGCGCACGTCCACGTCGTACAGCCGGCCCGCCGCGGTTACCGCGCCGAGCAGCGCGACGATCTTCTGCGCCAGCCGCGCATACCAGCGACCGGCCTCCATCGGGCGTGCGCCGTCGGATTCCGCCCCCGGCGGTGCATCGAACAGGAAGACGAGATCCAGGTCCGAACCGAAGCCGAGTTCCTCGCCGCCCAGGCTGCCGTAGCCGATCACCGCGAACCGCCCGCCGGCGACAACGCCATGGACAGACGCGACATCGCGCGTGGCGACCTGCACGACCACGCGGACCACTTCGTCGGCCAGCCACGCCAACTGGCGTACGCTGTCGCGCGCCGCCTGGCGACCGTCGAGCGCGGCCAGCGCCACGCGGAAGCTCAGCGCGAGCCGCCGTTCGTTCAGTACCCGCAGGCAGGTTTCCGGGTCGTCTTCCACCAGCGCCGCCTCGCATTCGATGCGCAGCTCGTCGCGGTCGGGCATCGGGCCGGAAACGCGGGTATCCAGCAGTTCGTCCAGCAGCAAGGGATACTGCGCCAACCGCTCGGACAGCAGCGCACTACGCGCCAGCACGTCGACCAGCCGGCCCAGCGCACTAGGTTGTTCGTCCAGCAGCGCCAGGTAGCTGGCGCGGCGCAGGATTGCCTGCAGCAGCGACAGTACGCGCCGCAATGCCGCATCCGGTTGCGACGACCGGGCGCAGGCATCGAGCAGGGCCGGCAGCACGCGGTCGAGCCGCGCACGCGACGCATCCGACAGCGCGCGCACGCCGCTGAACTGGGCGAACTCGCGCAGCGCACCATCGGCGCTGCCCGCATCGGCGAATCCGGACGCGGCCAGCGTTTCCACATCGCCGCCATCGGGCAGCGCCCGCCAGTACAGCGCCAACGCATCCGGCGCAGCGTCGCGCTGGCGCGGCGCGAGCAGTTCGGCGAACTCGGCCGACACCCGCGCGCGCTGCAGGTCCAATGCCACGCGAAGGCTGTCCCAGTCGGGATGATCCAGGCCGCGCGCGATGCGATGGCGCTCCAGCGCGTCCTCCGGCAGCGCATGCGTCTGCGCGTCGCGCAACATCTGCAGGCGGTTCTCCAGCCGGCGCAGGAATCGGTAGGCCTGCGCCAGCGCATCGCCCTCCTCTTCCGACATCTGCCGCGTAGCGACCAGCGCGGGCAAGGCCATGCGCAGCCTCCGCTCGCGCAGCGCGGCTTCGCGCCCGCCACGGATCAGCTGCAGGGCCTGCACCAGGAACTCGATTTCGCGGATGCCGCCGGGCCCCCGCTTGATGTCGTCGGCCAGCTCGCGGCGCGCGACCTCCGCGGCGATGGCGGCCTTCATCTCGCGCAGGCCGTCCAGCGCGGTGTAGTCCAGGTAGCGGCGGTAGACGAACGGCCGCAGCGACTCCAGCCAGCGCTCGCCCGCGTCGATGTCGCCAGCCACGGCACGTGCCTTCAGCCAGGCATAACGTTCCCAGTCGCGTCCTTCACGCTGGAAGTACTGGTCCATGCCGGCGAACGAAAGCGCCACCCGCCCGGCATTGCCGAACGGGCGCAGGCGCAGGTCGACGCGGTGGCAGAAGCCGTCGACGGTCGGCTCGTCCAGCAGCTTCGCCAGCCGCTGGCCCAGCCGCATGAAGTAATCCTCGGCGGCGAGCGGTCGCGCGCCGTCCGACTCCCCGCCCTGCGGATACGCGTAGACCAGATCGATGTCGGAGGAGAAGTTCAGTTCGCCGCCGCCCAGCTTGCCCAGACCGAACACCACCAGGCGCTGCACACTGCCATCGGTCGCGCGCACCACGCCATGGCGTTGCGCGAACTCGGCTTCCAGCGCGTCGAGTGCGGTCTGCAGGCAGACTTCCGCCAGGCGCGTGGTGCCCGCCAGCGTGTCGTCGACCGTGTCCAGGCCATGCACGTCGCGCCATACCAGGCGCGTGGATTCGGCCGCGCGATAGCGGCGAAGCAGCTCCGGCCATTGCGCGGCGTTGTCCGCGACCAACGCGGGCACCGGCCACGGCGCAGCGCCATCGTCGTGGAGCAGGGCTGCGAGAAGTTCGGGCTGCCGGCGCAATGTTTCCAGCGCGAAATCGCTGGTGGCGATCACGCGCGAAACACGTTCGATGGCGTGCGCGTCGGCCAGCATCGCATCCACGTTCACCGACGCGGCTCGCAAGCGCGCCAGTCCGCGTTCGGTCAGTGCTTCAAGCTCTGCATCGAGGGAGAGGGTCGCGTCGTTCATCGCGGCCGATTGTGGCATGGGCCAACGGCTTTTGTAGGAGCGACGTCAGTCGCGACGGCGGACCACGACTCGGCATTGAACCGTGGTCAGGATGCTTGTTGTCAGGGTGCATGCATTTGCACTCCCTCCACACGCGCCAGCAGGCCGGCCGTGCGGTCGCGACTGACATCGCTCCTACAACACGCTGGATCACGCCGCCTGCGACAGGTCCGGCAATGCGGCCTCGTGCCGCAGCGACAGGCCGAACTGGTCGGCCACGTGCTTCAGCAAGACCGACTTCACCTGGTCCATGCCGCCGGGACCGCCGAGGTCCGCCAGCGAGACCACCTGCAGGCCCTGGTAACCGCAGGGGTTGATGCGATGGAAGGGCTCCAGGTCCATGGCGATGTTGAAGGCCAGGCCATGGAACGTGCAGCCGCGACGCACGCGGATGCCGAGCGCGCCGATCTTGGCACCGGCCACGTAAACGCCGGGGGCGCCGTCCTTGCGATCGGCGTGGATGTTCCATTCGGCCAGCGTGTCGATCATCGCCTGCTCGATCCTGCAGACGTAGTCGCGCACGCCCACCTTCAGGCGCTTCAGGTCGAACAGCGGGTACGCCACGATCTGACCGGGCCCGTGATAGGTCACCTGCCCGCCGCGATCGACGTGCACCACCGGGATGTCGCCCGGCGCCAGCACGTGCTCGTCCTTGCCGGCCTGCCCGAGGGTGAACACCGGATCGTGCTCGACCAGCCACAGCTCGTCGACGGTGGCGTCGGTGCGCGCGTCGGTGAAGCGCTGCATCGCGCGCCACACCGGCTCATACGGCTGGCGACCCAGTTCGCGGACGATGCAAGGCGCGCTCACAGCGTCCACTTCACTTCCGGGTGATCGCGCAGCGACTGGTGGGCGGCGTCGTACTGGGCACGGTCTTCCGCGCGGAAGCGGATGCGCACCGACACGTACTTGCCGTTGGCCGAGTGCTTCCAGGTGATGTCCTCGTGCAGGACCTCCACGCCGGCCGATTCCAGCAGGCGCGGCAGTTCGGTCTCCAGCCCCGTGCCGGCCGTGCCCATCGCGCTGAGCTCGAAGGTGCCGGGGAACTGGAAGCCGTGTTCGGGGTTGTCGGATTTGATTTCCATGCGGGAATTATTGGGACGCCGGGCGCGAAAGCCAAGCCGCGGCCATTCCGGAACGACGAAGGGCCGCTTTCGCGGCCCTTCGTGCACATGCGACAGATGGCTCAGCGCGCCAGCTGCACCAGGCTGGACGAGACCCAGCCCTTGTTGCCCAGTTCGTCCTCGACTTCCCACATGACGCCCTCCTTGTTGCCGGTGGGGTACAGCATCATGCCGGGGTCCAGGTCGCGCACGGCCTTGCCGGTGCCCTTGGAGTTGGCGAACAGGCGGCCGGGCTTGGTCATCTCCACCGCCTGCTGGGCGTTCGACGCGGACGCGTTGCCGGACAGGCCACCCAGCTCAGTCACCAGGTTGGTGTAGGCCTGCAGGTAGGCCAGCGTGATGACCTGGCCGATCTCGGTGTTGGCGTAGCCGCTGGCGCCACCGCCGCCCCAATGGCTGCCGGTGAACAGGCTGCCGCCCGCGCCCCAGCCGATGTCGGTCTTCTTGGCGCTGCCCTCGGCCATGGCGACCTGCTCGGACGAACGCACGTCGGTGACCGTCAGCACCACGTCGGCGGTCTTCTTCTTGAAGTCCAGCCCGCCGACCACACGACCGACGTTGCCGCCCATCAGCCCGCCCAGCAGGCCGCTGATGGCGTTGCCGCCCGCGTTGCTGTTCTGCGAGATCAGGTCGGGCACCAGCACGTAGTCCGCCGCACGGATCTGGCCCTTGCCGATGTTGGAGCGGTTGCGCAGCTCGCCGCTGGCGGCCAGGTCGCGCTCGGCCATCGCCGCACCCATGCCCACGCCACGGTCCACCAGCGTGAAGCAGCGCGACTTGTTGACGAAGACCTTGATCAGCTTCGACGGTGCCGGCAGCTGCTGGCCGCTCCACCAGTTCACGCCGTCCTCCGGCTCGATCACCGAGATCGTGCCCAGCGGCTTGCTGCAGGTCGGGATTTCGGCCATCTGCTGCTTGCGCTGGTCCTGCGCGCTCTGGCGCTGGGCAAGCGCGGGCAACGTGGCCACGAGCGCCAGCATGCCGGCGGTGATACGTACGGTCTTGTTCATTCCCCTGCTCACTGAAGTCACTCCTTGAAAGGTTGTCGCTCCCGAAGCGGAAGCGTTCCATCGGCACGGGCGACCGCGGCGCGGATGCCGGTGTCCCCCGTGCGGATGATAGGCCATGGCGGCCGCCATGCTGGCAAGCACGGAAAATGCGAAACCAACAGGCCATCAGCCGCGTTCTCCCGGCAATAGGGCCACCGCCGGTTGCGCGATAATCGCCCGCCCCCTTGTCGAGCTGTGCCGTGGCCTACCTGCTCATCAGCGTCGCCTGCAGCGTGCTGGTCTCCGTGCTGCTCAAACTGATGCAGCGGCGCGGGATCGACACGGCCCAGGGCATCACCTGGAACTATCTGGCCGCCTCGCTGCTGTGCTTCGGCCTGCTGGACCCGCCGCTGGCGGCTCTCGGCCACGCGGACACGCCCTGGGCCGAACTGGGGCTGCTCGCACTGCTGCTGCCCGGCATCTTCCTGGCGCTGTCGGCCTCGGTGCGCGCCGCCGGCATCGTGCGCACCGACATCGCGCAACGGATGTCGCTGGTGCTGTCGCTGCTGGCCGCCTTCCTGTGGTTCGGCGAGCAGGCGAACGCGCTGCGCATCGCCGGACTGGTGCTTGGCGTGGTCGCGATCGCCTGCCTGGTGGCGCGGCCGGAACGCGGTCCGCGCGGCGGCGGATGGCAGGCCTGGGCGCTGCCGCTGGCGGTACTGGTCGGCTACGCGAGCGTGGACGTGCTGCTCAAGCGGCTGGCCGCGGCCGGCACGCCCTTCGCCGCCTCGCTGCAGGTGGCGTTCGTGGCCGCATTCACGGTGATGCTGTGCATGCAGGGAGCACGCGCCTGGCGTACGCGGGTCGCGTTAACGGGTGCCGCGCTCGGCGCCGGCCTGCTGCTGGGCACGCTGAACTTCGCCAACATCCTGTTCTACGTGAAAGCCCATCGCGCATTGCCGGACCATCCGGCGGTGGTGTTCTCGATGATGAACATCGGCGTGGTGGTGCTGGGCACGCTGGTGGGCGTGCTCGGTTTCGGCGAGCGCCTGGGCCGTCTCAACCTGCTGGCCATTCCGCTGGCGATCATCGCCATCGGCCTGATCGCCGCCGGCATCGGCTGACGCGCGAAACGAAGAAGCCGGCATGCGCCGGCTTCCTCATCTGCATTCTCATGGAACGGGGCGGATCACTCCGACTCCCACCACATCCAGAACGCATCCCACAGCCGCTTGAAGAAGCCGGCCTCCTCGATGGCGGTGATCGCCACCAGCGGCGACTCCGCCACGACCTTGCCGTCCAGCGTGACCTTCACCGTGCCGATGGCCTGGCCGGCGGCGATCGGCGCCACCAGCGTCTTGGGCACGTCCATGGTCGGCTTCAGGTCGTCGTAGCGGCCGCGCGGCACGCTGACCAGCATCGGCTGCGCGACGCCCAGTTGGACTTCCTTGGCCTTGCCCTTCCACACGCGCTGGGTGGCGATGGCCTTGCCCGGTTCGTACAGGCGGTGCGTTTCGTAGAAGCGGAAACCCCAGTTGAGCAGCGCCAGGCTGTCGTCGGCGCGCTGCTTCTCGGAGGTGGACCCCATCACCACGGCGATCAGGCGCTGGTCGCCACGCTTGGCCGAGCTCATCAGGCAGTAGCCCGCGGCGGAATGGTGGCCGGTCTTGATGCCGTCCACGCTTGCGTCGCGCCACAGCAGCAGGTTGCGGTTCGGCTGGGTGATGGCGCCGACCGTGAATTCCTTGATCTTGTTGTACGCGTACTGCTCGGGGTAGTCGCGGATGAAGGCCCGGCCCAGCAGCGCCAGGTCGTATGCCGTGGAGTAATGCTCCGGCGCGGACAGGCCGTGCGCATTGACGAAGTGCGAGCCCTTCATGCCGATCTGCGCGGCGTAGTTGTTCATCAGCGACGCGAAGGCTTCCTGGCTGCCCGCGGCATGTTCCGCCAGCGCGATGGCGGCGTCGTTGCCCGACTGCACGGCCATGCCCTTTTCCATGTCGATCAACGGCGCGGTCTTGTTGACGGCGAAGCCGCTGTAGCTGCCGTCGGTGCCGGCACCGCCCTCGCGCCAGGCGCGCTCGCTCATCATCACCTGGTCGTCGGGCTTGATCTTGCCGTTCTTCTGCTCGGCCGCCAGTACGTATGAGGTCATGACCTTGGTGATGCTGGCCGGCTCGACGCGCTGGGTGTAGTTCTCGCCCGCCAGCACCTGGCCGGTGATGTGGTCCATCAGCACCCACGCCGTGGCGGTGGGCTTGGGCGGCGGCGGGATCTCGACGGCGGGGGTCGCCGGCGCGGCGGACGCGGGGGTAGGCGCGGGCGTCTGGGCAATGGCTAGGCCCATGGCGGTGGTCGCGAGCGCGGCGAGAGCGAAACGGAACTTCATCGGCGGAAAACTCCTGGCAAGGCCGTGTGGGCCTGACGGTTCAAGGCGGATATTGTAGGGAGGCCGGCCGTGGCTGGGGTTGGAAAGACGTAAAAAAGGCCGGGAATACGCTGCGATCGGCTTATTCGCGGACGATCTGCGGACGACCGAAGCCCAGGCTGGCGATCCTGCCTGCCAGTGCTTCCGCCGAGGCCGCATCGGCCGCGCCCACCCGCAGGCGCCACAGCGGACGCGCCGCGCCGGGCACATCGCTGAGGCGTGCTTCGGCGATGCCCGCAGCGACCAGTCGCGCAAGTGCGCGATCGGCGTTGTCGCGGCTGGAGAAGCTGGCGACCTGCAGCTGCAGCGCTGGCGGCAGGGGCATGGACGCCGGGGCTGGCGCGGTCTCCCGTACCGGCGTGGCCGGTGCGGACAGGACGGCACTGGCGGTGGAGGACGCCATGGGCGTTGCCGACCTGCCCGATGCCACGCGCACGCCGTTGGCCTTCATCCAGGCCTCGAATCCGGCCGCGCTGGGCGTGTCGCCCGTCTTGGCCGGCACGTGGTAACGCGCCGCGTCCTTCGGCAGCGCGCCGACCAGCTGATCCATCGCCGACGGGGCGGCGGGCGCGGGTACGGGGGCCGGCGCCGCCGCCAGCGAGGCGCCATCGGGGGTCAGTGCGCGCACTTCCACCCGCCCGGTGCCGCGCTGGGTGATGCCCAGTTTCACCGCGGCGGCGTAGCTGAGGTCGATCACGCGCCCCTCGTGGAACGGACCGCGATCGTTCACGCGCACCACGACCGACTTGCCGTTGTCCAGGTTGGTGACCCGCGCGAAGCTGGGCAGCGGCAGCGACTTGTGCGCCGCGCTGTACGCGTACATGTCGTACACCTCCTGGTTGGAGGTGCGACGGCCATGGAACTTGTTGCCGTAGTACGACGCGGTGCCCTGCTCCACATAACCGTCGACGCGGTCCAGTACGCGGTACTGCTTGCCCAGCACCGAGTACGGCGACTTGTTGCCGACGCGCGAGCGCGGTTCGGCGGTGACCTGGGGCTCGCGGATGCAGTCCAGGTCTGGCAGGTGGTCAGGCGTGCTGTCCGCCACGCCGGGCTTGTACAGGCCGCCGGCGGTGTAGTGGCCGCGTGTGCTCGGATCTTCCTGTGCCGGCGCGTAGCGCGAACAGTCCTTGCCGGCGTCGGCACCGGAGGATGCGGTCGGCGGCGAGGCGGTGCCGCCGGTCGGTGGCGGCGGAGACTTCTTCGGCGCCGTGCTGCATGCGGCCAGCGCCATCGCCAGCAGCGGCAGGGCCAGCCGCTTCATGCCGGCGGGATCTCGCGGCCGGCGATGGCCTGCGACAGCTGGTGCACCGCCATCGCGTACATCTTCGAGTTGTTGTAGCGGGTGATGGCGTAGTAGTTCTGGAAGCCCAGCCAGTACTGCTTGCCGTCGGCGCCGTCCAGCTGCACCAGCGTGGCGGTGGCGTCGGGCGCCACCGGCTCCAGCGGGCGATAGCCCTTCTCGGCCAGCTGCGCCAGCGTGTAGTCGGGCGTCCACGTTTCCGGATTGAACTCGGCGAAGCCGTCCTGCAGCTGCGCACGGGCGACCACCGCACCGCCCGGCACCCAGCCGCCGCGCTCGCCGCCCTTCTTGCGGAAGTAGTTGGCGATCGAGGCGAAGATGTCCGGGTAGGTGGTGAACAGGTCGCGACGACCATCGCCGTTGCCGTCGACCGCGAACTCGCGGTAACTCGACGGCATGAACTGGCCCAACCCCATCGCCCCGGCATAGCTGCCGGTCAGCGTGGCGATGTCGAGCCGTTCCTCGCGACCCAGCGCGAACAGCTGCGCCAGTTCATCGCGGAAGAACTGCTCGCGGCGGTACTCGTAGGCGGCGCGCTCGGGATTGCCGCTGCGCGGATAGCGGAAGGCCAGCGTATACAGCGCATCCAGCGCCTTGTGCCGGCCCGTGAAGCCGCCGTAGTTGGTCTCCACGCCGATGATCGACACGATCACTTCCGCGGGTACGCCGTACTGCTGCTCGACGCGGGTGAGTTCGTCGCGATGCTCGGCGATGAACCTGCGGCCACCGTCGATGCGCGCCTGGGTGAGGAAGCCCACGCGATACTCGCTCCACGGCTTCACGCGTTCGGCGGGGCGCGACATCGCCGCGACCACGCTTTCGAGGAACTGCGCCTTGGCCAGCGTCGCTTCGATCTCGGCCGGGGCGATGCCGTACTTCGCCGCGGTGTCGCGCACGAACGGCGCACGCGCCGTGGGGAAGTCGACTGGCGCCAGCGCTTCGGGCGGCACCTCGGCGACGCGCTCCACCGAGGTCTCGGCGGGCGTCGTCGTTGCGGCGGCGGAAGGCGTCGCCGAAGAAGCCGGCGGCGGCGGTTGCGGAGTGGCGCAGGACGCAAGGGCCAGCACCAGCAGACAGGGAATTACGCGTCGCATCATCGGCGCGAGGGTAGCACGCGACTTTCCGCGCAGGGTGAACAGAGCACGTGCCGATGAGGCATCAATACCCATGCACAGGCCGATGCGCGCGCACCGCCATCACCAGGCCCAGGCCCGCCAGCAGCGACACCGCGGACGTGCCGCCGTAGCTGAGCAGCGGCATCGGCACGCCCACCACGGGCAGCAGGCCGGACACCATGCCGCCGTTGACGATCACGTAGACGAACAGCGCCATGCCCAACGTGCCGGCGAGCAGGCGCGAGTAGGTGTCGCGCGCATCCATCGCGATCCACAGGCAGCGCCCCACCACGAACAGGTACAGCAGCAACACGACGGCCACGCCCCCCCAGCCGAACTCCTCCGACAACACCGAGAAGATGAAGTCGGTGGTGTGTTCGGGCAGGTAATCCAGGTGCGACTGCGAGCCCTGGCCCCAGCCCTTGCCGGTCCAGCCGCCGCCGCCGATGGCGATCTTCGACTGCAGGATGTTCCATCCTGCACCGAGCGGATCGTTCTCCGGGTCGCGGAAGGTCAGGATGCGGTTCTGCTGGTATTCGCGCAGGAACGAGAACCACGAGATCGGGGCGAACATCACCAGCCCCACGGCGGTACCGCCGAGCAAGCCGGCGGTGATGAACCACCACCACGACAGGCCCGCCAGATACAGGCCGAACACCCCACTGGCCGCCACCAGCATGGCGGTACCGAAATCCGGCTGCAGCAGGATCAGCCCGGTCGGCAGGCCGATCAGCAGCGCCGCCACGATCGTCGTGCGCCAGCCCGGTGGCAGCGGCTCGCGATGCAGGTACCAGGCCAGCATCATCGGCAGCGCGATCTTCAGCAGCTCCGAGGGCTGCAGGTAGAAGAACTTCAGGTCGATCCAGTGCGCGCCATGCTTGCCGGTGCCGATGAACAGCACCAGCACCAGCGGCACCAGCGCCACCGCGAACACGCCGGGCGTCCATGCGCGCAGGCGCACCGGGGTGATCCGCGACAGCGCCCACATCGCCACCAGCCCCACGCCGAAGCGCACGCCCTGCGCCAACACCAGGTGCGAACCGAGTGCTTCGCCGCCCGCGCTGTACAGCACGGCCAGGCCGATCGCCATCAGCGCCAGCAGCGCGCCCAGCAACGGCCAGTCGAGCGTGCGCAGCAGGTGGCGCAGCAGATCGACGCCCCAGCGCAGGAGTTCGGTCATGCCGACCTCCTCGACGCAGAGGCGACTTCAAGCCCCTCTCCCTGCGGCGACCGAAGGAAGTCCCCGTGGGAGAGAGGGGGGGGGGAGAGGGGCAGGACAGGCGCGATGCCGGGGATAGAAGAGGAGCGCGGTGCGAGCGCGGTCGAGTTACTGGAGCTCGCACCCACACGACCTTCGTTAACCCTCACCCCAACCCCTCTCCCGGTGGGAGAGGGGCTAGTGCCCTGGCTCGGACTTGTGCCCGGCACCGGATTCGCAGGCGGCCGCGTCGGTGCGGCCGGTGTCGGCGCAGCGGGCGGGGTCGCTGGCGTAGTGCCGACGGGCACCCCTTCCTCGCCCTCCTTCTCCGGCATCTTCCCCAGCAGGTACGCGTCGAAGATCTTGCGCGCCATCGGCCCGGCGGTGCTGCCGCCGTAACCGCCGCCTTCCACCGCGATGGCGATGGCGATGGTCGGGTTGTCCGCCGGGGCGAAACCGACGAACAGCGAACGGTGGCGCAAATGCATGGGCAGGCTGCGTGGATCGACCGCGGCGGTGCCGCGCCGGCTGATCACCTGGGCGGTGCCGGTCTTGCCCGCCATCAGGTAGGGCGCGCCCAGCGCCACGCGCCAGCCGGTGCCGCCCGGCCGCATGGTGTCCTGCATGCCCTGGCGCACCACTTCGACATTCGCCGGGTTGGGACTGATCGGGACCGGTGGCGGCTGCGGCACCGGCTCCCACGGGCGATCGAAGCCCACGCGCGTCTGCGCCACCAGATGCGGCCGGCGCAATTGCCCGTCGGCCAGGCCGGCCGTGGCGCGCACCAGCTGCAGCGGGGTGACCTTCCAGTCGCCCTGGCCGATGGCCGCATTGACGGTGTCGCCCGGATACCAGCGCTCCCTGCGCGCCTTCAGCTTGGCCTGCGGCGACGGCAGGATGCCGCCGATCTCGCCACGCAGGTCGATGCCGGTGGGCTGGCCGAAGCCATAGTGCGCCATGTACTCGTCGAACTGGGCGATGCCCAGGTCCAGCGCCAGCCGGTAGTAATAGGTGTTCACCGACTGCGAGATCGCCTTGCGCAGGTCGGTCCCGCCGTGGCCGCGCCGGCTGGCATCGCCCCAGCCGCGGCGGGTGCCGGGCAGGTAGAACATGCCGGTGGACACCACCGTGTCCTCCGGCCTGCGCTTGCCGCTGTCCAGGCCCGCCAGCGCGATCAGCGGCTTCAGCGTCGACCCCGGCGCCACGCCGCCCAGCCCCAGCCGGTTGAACTGCGGCCGCGAGGGGTTTTCGTTGAGTATCCGGAAATCCTTGCTGGAGATGCCGTTGACGAACAGGTTGGGGTCGTAGCTGGGCAGGCTGACCATCGCCAGGATCTCGCCGGTGCGCGGATCCACCGCGATCGCCGAACCCTCCAGCTCGCCGAAAGCGTCGACGATCGCCTGCTGCAGCGTGGCATCCACGCTCAGCCGCAGGTCGGTGCCGGCCTGGGCGGGCACGCGGCCGACCACGCGCAGCGCGCGCCCTTCCACGTTGGTCTCGACCTTCTCGTAACCGATCTTCCCGCGCAGCTGTTCGTCGTAGTAGCGCTCCAGCCCGGTCTTGCCGATGTGGGTCAGCGCACTGTTGATCTCGCCCAGCTGCTCCAGGTCCTTTTCGTCCACGCGCCCCACGTAGCCGACGATGTGCGCGAACAGGTCGCCGTAGGGGTAGCGCCGGGTCAGGTAGGGCACCAGTTCCACGCCCGGGTAGCGCCAGCGGTCCACCGCGAAGCGCGCCATCTCCTCCTCGGACACGCGCAGCTTCAGCGTGATCGGGCGGAAACCGCGCGAGGTCTTGCGCGTGGCCTCGAAGCGTTCGACGTCCTCGGGCGAGAGCGCGATGATCCTGCCCAGGTCGGCGACCAGTTTCGCCGGGTCCTTCACCTTGTCGGGGGTGACGTCCAGCCGGAACGCGGGCACGTTCTCCGCCAGCAGCCTGCCGTTGCGGTCGTAGATGGTGCCGCGGCCGGGCACCACCGGGCGTGGCCGGATGCGGTTGGCTTCCGAGCGCGTCGCGTAGTCGTCGTGGTCGATCACCTGCAGCTTGAAGTACCAGGCCGCCAGCGCGACCAGGCAGGCGCCGACCACGGCGAAGCCGATCACCGCGCGACGACGGAACTGGTCCGCCTCGGCATGCGGATTCTTGCCCCTTCGGCGCAGGCCCGCCATCGCTCAGCCCCGCTTGCGGCGACCGAGCCGCAGCGCATCCATCAACACGAACAGCGGGGGCCAGAACAGCATGCCCAGCACCGGCGCCCACCAGTAAGGCCAAGGCAGTGTCGGCTCGCCCAGCGCCAGATGCACCACCGTGGTCACGATGCGGTCGTTGAGCAGCAGGCCGCCGATGGCCAGTGCCTGCTGCGAGACCGGAAAGAAGCGCAGGCGCGCACGGAAGCGCTGCACGATGAAGGCCATGATCAGCAACCGCAGGGCCTGTTCGCCCAGCAGCGTGCCGAACATCAGGTCCGCCACCAGCCCCACCACCACCGCCAGGCCCAGCCCGGCGTTGTCCGGCGCTTCGATCACCCAGTACGCCAGCACCAGCGCCAGCCAGTACGGGCGCAGCGGCTGCAGCAGGTCGGGCAACGGCAACAGGCCCAGCAGCAGCGCGACGATGAAGCTGAGCGGCATCAGCCAGCCGGTGCGCGCGCGGCTCATCGCTGGGGCTCCTGCGTGGTCGGGCGGGGCGAAGGCCGAGCTCCGCGGTTGAGCCCCTCTGCGGTGGCGGGCGCACCGCCGTTGAGCCCCTCTCCCCTCGGGAGAGGGGTTGGGGTGAGGGTCGGGGCGTTCGCGGGGCGCGGAGCTTGCGGGGAAACAGTGGCAGGCGCGGATACGCTGGGGTTGCCCACGCCATTTCCGCCTTCGTTGCCCCTCTCCCCAACCCCTCTCCCGACGGGAGAGGGGCCTTGAGTCGTCGGCGCGGCAGGCGACTGCGTTTGGGCAGCCTGGGGAGGAGTGGCAGCCTCAGGCAAGAAGCGCGACGGATCCGCCGGCGGCAGCGGCTGCGGCGGCGCGGACTTCAGCAGCAGGACGTCGCGGCCGCGGTCCAGGCGCGCGGCCGGGGTCACGTCGCCGACGAGGAACGCATGGCTGTCGTCGGGCCGCAGCGCGGCCACCTTGCCGACCGGGAAGCCGGCCGGAAACCGCCCACCCAGGCCCGAGGTCACCAGCATGTCGCCGACCTGCACACCGCTGTTGAGCGGCACGTCGGCCAGCTCCAGCAGGTCGCTGCGCCCGCGCCCATAGACGATCAGGCGCACGCCGTTGCGCGCCACCACCACGGGCACGGCATGGTCGGGGTCGGTGAGCAGCAGGACGGTGGCATGGGCCGGGGTGGTTTCGATGATCTGGCCCATCAGGCCACCGGCATCGATCACCGCCTGCCCGATCGTGGCGCCTGCGCGGCTGCCCGCATCCAGCACCAGGCGCTGGCGGCCCGGCGCCAGGTCAATGTCCAGGATGGGCGCGAGCTGCACCTCCAGCCCGCGCGCGGTCTTGACCCCCAGCAGGGCGCGGAGCTGGGCATTGTCCGCCGCCGCGGTCTGCAGACGGGCCAGCCGCGCATTGGCCACCAGCATCTCGTTGCGCAGGCGCCTGTTCTCCTCGATCAGCCCGGTGCGGGTGGCGGCATCATCCTGCACGCGCGTGGTCAGCCGTCCGGGCAGGCCGGCCAGCCACCACAGGGGCTGCGTCACCACGTTGGCCTGCGCGCGCACCTGCGAGAGCCAGCCACCGCGATGATCCAGGATCACCAGGGCGATGGTCAGCGCCAGATAGGCCAGCAGCCGCAAGGTGCTGGCGACTTCGCCGGGACGGGAGGCAACGGGAGGGCCGGCGTAGGAAGGCACGGGCGGACGATCAGGTGCGGGAACGGGGAACAGGGAACGGGGAATGCCCCATTCCTGTCGATGGCGTGGTGCTGGGCCGGCCGCCGAACGGCGACCGGTTCGATCCCGGGAGACGCGGAAACGGATACCAGGCGCGAACCTGCACTCCCTGTTCCCCGTTCCCGGTTACCCGCCTCATTCCGGCGCGAAGAACTCGTTGCCGTGCATGTCGACCAGTTCCAGCGCACGGCCACCACCACGCGCCACGCAGGTCAGCGGATCGTCGGCGACCTGCACGTGCAGGCCGGTTTCCTCGCTGATCAGGCGGTCCAGGTCGCGCAGCAGCGCGCCACCACCGGTCAGCACGATGCCGCGCTCGGCGACGTCGGCGCACAGCTCCGGCGGGGTCTGTTCCAGGGCCAGCTTGACCGCGCTGACGATGCCGGACAGCGGTTCGTGCAGGGCTTCCAGCACTTCGTTGGAATTGATCTTGATCATCTTCGGCACGCCCTCGGCGAGGTTGCGGCCGGAGATTTCCATCTCCTGCACCTCGGCCTGCGGGTAGGCGCAGCCGATCTCCAGCTTGATGCGCTCGGCCGTGGCTTCACCGATCAGCATGCCGTGGTTGCGGCGCACGTAGTTGGTGATGAACTCGTCGAAGCGGTCGCCGCCGATGCGGACCGACTGCGAGTAGACGATGCCGTTCAGCGAGATCACCGCCACCTCGGTGGTGCCGCCGCCGATGTCGATGACCATCGAACCGCGCGCCTCGGTCACCGGCATGCCGGCGCCGATGGCGGCCGCCATGGGCTCCTCGATCAGGTAGACGTCGCGGGCGCCGGCCTCCTCGGCCGATTCCTTGATGGCGCGGCGCTCGACCTGGGTGGAGCCGGCCGGTACGCACACCAGCACGCGCGGGCTGGGGCGCAGGAAGCGCGACTTGTGCACCTTCTTGATGAAGTACTTCAGCATCGCCTCGGTGTAGGTGAAGTCGGCGATCACGCCGTCCTTCATCGGGCGGATGGTGGTGATGTGGCCCGGGGTGCGGCCCAGCATCTGCTTGGCCTCCGCGCCGACCGCCGCGACCGAACGCGAACCGCCGATGGCGCGATCCTGGCGCACCGCCACCACCGAGGGCTCGTTCAGCACGATCCCCTGCCCGCGCACGTAGATCAGGGTATTGGCCGTGCCCAGGTCGATGGACAGGTCGTTGGAGAACATGCCGCGGAGCTTCTTGAACATCGGGGGACGGGTTCCTGCTGGGGGCGGATCGCCTTGAAATGGCGATTTTTTGGGCAAAAAACGAAGTCAGCTAGCCTAACAATCCGGCATGGTGCGGGCAAGGAAAAATCTCGTGAATCCCCGGCGAAAACCGCTGTCCACGTCGCCTGTCCGCGCGCATGCCCCCGGCGATCGCGCGGCCGCCATCGCCCGGGCAAGGCTGGTCGGCACCGGCCCCAGCCGGTAACCTTCGCACCGGCGCGCCGGGAATGGGGCGCACGTCCCGATTTTCCTGCGGCCCGGGGCGGCCGCACCCGCCTCCAGCCGAGTCTGCCGATGTCCGCACTGATCTGTGGTTCCCTTGCCTACGACACCATCATGGTGTTCCCGGACCAGTTCAAGAACCACATCCTGCCGGACAAGGTGCACATCCTGAACGTGTCGTTCCTGGTGCCGCGCATGCGCCGCGAGTTCGGCGGCTGCGCCGGCAACATCGCCTACAACCTCAAGCTGCTGGGCGGCGACCCGGTCCCGATGGCCACGGTGGGCCAGGATTTCGGCCCCTACCGCGAGCACTTCGTCGAACAGGGCATCAACCTGTCCCAGGTGAAGGTGATCGACGAACTGTTCACCCCGCAGGCCTTCATCACCACCGACCACGACAACAACCAGATCCCCGCCTTCCATCCGGGCGCGATGATGCGCAGCTACGAGAACCACGTGAAGGACGTGCCCGGCGTGAGCTTCGGCATCGTCAGTCCCGACGGGCGCGAGGGCATGCTGCAGAACGCGGCCGAGTTCGCCGAGGCGGGGATCCCCTTCATCTTCGACCCGGGCCAGGCCATGCCGCTGTTCAACGGCGAGGAGCTGCGCCATTTCATCGAGCTGACCGACTACGTGACGGTCAACGACTACGAGTCGAACCTGCTGCAGGAGCGCACCGGCTGGAGCGAGGCCGACATCGTCAAGCGGGTGAAGGCCTACATCACCACGCGCGGCCCGCACGGCTCGCAGATCCACACGCCAGAGAAGACCTACGACATCCCGCCGGCGCACGAGCGCCGCGTGACCGATCCCACCGGCTGCGGCGACGCCTTCCGCGCCGGCCTGATCTACGGCATCGAGAAGGGCTACGACTGGCTGACCATCGGCCGCATGGGCAACCTGATGGGCGCATTGAAGGTCGAACATCCGGGCACGCAGAACCAGCGCTTCGATTTCGACGAGTTCAACGAACAGTTCAAGCAGCAGTTCGGCTACGCACTGTAAATGTGAGTCGAGAGGTGCGGCCGGCGATGTCCTGTCCGGCTGCCGTTCGGCGAGCGCCCCCCGCTCGGCTTTGTGACGTAAGGTAACTCCGGGGGATCGGCCCGGAGGCCTGCCCCGCGCAGTCGGCAACAGGCAGGGGCAACATGGTCGCGCAGCATCCGCACTCCACTCCGCAGCACTTCCGCGCGTCTACGCTCGCGACCGCACGCCAACTCCTCCTGCAGGCGCTGCTCGTGGCGGGCGTGGTCTTCCTCGCCAGCGGCCTGGGCATCCTGACCCGCCCCGAATCCCAGCTGGCCACGTTCTGGCCCACCAATGCCCTGCTGCTGGGCCTGTTCGCACGCCGCCCCGCGTTGGCCTCGCCGGCCGGCTGGGCCGCGGCCGCGCTGGGCTACGTCGCCGCCGACCTGCTGACGGGCACTTCGCTGCCCACCACGCTGCGGCTCACCGCTGCCAACCTGGCCGGCGTGCTGGCCGGCTATCTGGTATTCCGGCACCTGCGCGAGGAAGACCGCCGCCTGCTGCACCCGCTGTCGATGCTGTGGGTCCTGGCGGCATCGGCCGCTGCGGCGGTCTGCACCAGCCTGGTCGGCAGCCTGACCTCGCATGCGTTGATGCGGATGGGGTTCCTGACCGCCAGCGGCTTCTGGTTCTCCGCCGAACTGGTCAGCTACGTCGCCTTGCTGCCCGTGATCTTGCTGGCGCCATCGCCAGCCGGCGCCTGGCGAGAAGTCCGCGCCGGGCTTGCGCGTGCCCGGAAACGTCCACGCGTGCTCATGCCGCTTACCGCGCTTGCACTGGCCCTCGTGTTGGGGGTGGCGGTCGGCGGCCCGGGCGCCATCGCCTTCCCGGTGCCGGCACTGTTGTGGTGCGCGCTCGCCTACCGCCTGTTCACCACCGCGCTCGTCACCGCGTTGCTGTGCATGTGGACGCTGATCGCCATCGCCCACGGCATCATCGACTTGGGGCTGCCGGACCAGAGCGCGCACCCTGTGATTTCGCTGCGCATGGGCATGGCGCTGCTGGCGGTGGCGCCGCTTACCGTGGCCAGCGTGAACGCGGCCCGCAACCGGTTGCTGGCCACCCTGAACCATGCCGCAGACCACGACCCACTGACTGGCGTGCTCAACCGCAGCGCCTTCCTGCGGCGCGGCCTGGAGCTGGCGGAACACATGCAGCGGACCGGCGGCACGGTGGTGGCGATGATGCTGGACATCGACCACTTCAAATCGGTCAACGACCGTCACGGCCACGCCGCGGGCGACGCGGTGCTGACGACGTTCGCCGGCCGGATGCGCGATCATCTGCGCGAGGATGGCCTGTTCGGGCGATTCGGCGGCGAAGAGTTCGCCGTGCTGCTCACGGGCGTGGACGCCGCAGCCGCCCTCGTCGTCGCGGAACGACTGCGCCTGCTGGCCAGCGAGCTCATTCCTCTCGAGGATGGCCGCCTGCTGGACATCACCGTCAGCATCGGGGTGGCGTCGGCGCCCGCACGGATGACCGGGCTGGAACAGTTGCTCAGCCAGGCCGATGTCGCGCTGTACCGCGCGAAGGCGATGGGGCGGAACCGGGTGGTCGGCGCATGAGCTGACCGGCGCCGCGTGCGCTCAGGCCTGCGCCATCGCATGCAGCAGGGCCGCGGTGCCCGGGTCGGCCGGAAAGAAGGACTCGATCGCGAGTTCGGCCAGGGTCACGTCGTTGGGTGTTCCGAACACGGTCGTCGTGCCGAGGAACGACAGCGCCTGGCCATCGGGACCGCGCAGCTGCAGGGGCACGATGATCGCCTCCGCCGCGCCGGGGTCCTCGGCCTCGCCACCGGGATACGCCGCCAGTTCTTTCCGCAAGTCGTCCAGCACGGGGTCCTGGGTTGCCTCGTGCTGATGCTGCAGACGCTCGAGGATGTGCGCGCGCCACTGCGGCAGGTTGGCGATGCGCGAGGACAGGCCATCCGGATGCAGGCTCGCACGCAGGACATTCGGGACGGGCGCGAGCAGCGCTTCCGGCAGGCCTGCCATCAACCGCTGCGCGGCGGCGTTGGCCGTCACCAGGTTCCAGTGCCGGTCGATCGCCAGCGCCGGGTACGGCTCATGCGCCGCCAGGAGGCGCTCGATGGCCTCGCGCGCGACCTGGAGTGCCTGCTCGTCCCAGCGGTGCTCGCGGTACATCGGCGCGAAACCCGCGGACACCAGCATGCGGTTGCGCTCGCGCAGCGGCATGTCCAGCACGGCTCCCAGCC
The DNA here is from genome assembly GCF_010093385.1 of Pseudoxanthomonas mexicana. GTDB lineage: Bacteria > Pseudomonadota > Gammaproteobacteria > Xanthomonadales > Xanthomonadaceae > Pseudoxanthomonas_A > Pseudoxanthomonas_A mexicana. The sequence goes on along the minus strand of NZ_PDWV01000001.1, from coordinate 22,654 downwards.
GCATCAGCAGCGCGCGGCTGGGCAGCGAACGATGGGTTTCCAGGAAGCTCACGGGCCGCGTTGAGCCGCCCGCCGCATCGGCCAGGTCGAGTTGCGTCAGGCGGCGGCGCTGGCGCCAGTCACGCAGCAGGTGGCCGAAGGGCGTGGCGGTGTCCATGCAGCGACCTTAGCACCCGCCCTTCACTGCCCGCTTTACCCACGGGGTAATCGACGGCATGCAGATGCATGCCGACCATGACGCCCACCCTGACGACACGAGGCACCACCATGAATCCGCATCCTGCCCCCGACCCCCGCCTGCGCACGCTCATCCGCTGGGATGTCGCCATGACCCTGCCCGTCGGCCTTGCGATGGCCCTGCTGGCGGCACCGCTGGCCGCCGTCACCGGCGTGCCCGAGATGCTGCTGCGCAGCGTCGGCCTGGCGTTGCTGCCCTATGTGGCGTGGCTGCTCTGGCTGGCGCGCCGGCCATCCGTCCCGCGAGGCACGGCGTGGACGATGGTGGCGATCAATGCGCTCTACGCGATCGAATGCGTGCTGTTGCCGCTGCTGGGCTGGATCGCCCCGAATGCCCTGGGATGGGCCTTCCTGCTGGTGCAGGCGGTGGGGGTGGGCAGCTTCGCGCTGCTCGGCCCGCGCGTCCTGCGCGCGCCGGTGCAGCGGGCCGCCATGCACTGATCCCGACGCGTCGCCCCCTTACCGTGGCCGGGTCACCCCCCGGCCCTCTGCTTGCCATCCAACCCGCCCGTCTCGAACACGGCCTTGTGCGTGCTGCCGTCCTTCACAGGGAACTCGATCTCCAGCACCTTGCTCTCGCGCGCCAGGCGCCAGAGCGCCTTGTGGTCGTCGATGAACATCGCGGTGGCCTCGTCGGTGTCCGGCCGGTTGGCCGACATCCGCTTCGGCGTACCGCCATCGGCGATCACGGTCACCTGGCAGCGGCGGTAGCACGCCTTCGCGAAGTCGCTGGCCTGCAGCACCAGATAGCTGCTGCGCTTCCACTTGGGATGGTCGCGGAACACCAGTTGCACCGGCTTGGCGCCGGTGCCGTCCACGTCCACGGGGTCCTTGCTGAGGATCGCGGCCGAGCGCTGCGTGCCGCCGTCGGCGGAAACCTGGGCATAGTCCCACAGCGATTCCATCCGGCGCAGCTCGCGCGCCGCCTCGGCCTTGGCCTTGACCTCCTGCAGCCCGGGCCCGATGCGCCTGGCGGCGGCGCTGTCCGGATACTGGTCGAGCAGGGCGACGCCGTGGATGCGCGCCATGTCCCAGTCGTTGGAGGCCAGCGCGCTGTCGTACTTCTTCGCCACTTCGTCGGCCTGCTGCTCGATGGCGGCGGCTTGGGCGGCGGCCTGCGCCGCGCGCTCGGCCTCGCGGTCGCCACAGGCGGCGACGGCCACGGCGCAGGCGAAGGCGAGCAGTAGGGGCTTGATCGTGTGCTTCATCGGGGTGTACCTCGCTGGATCAACAGGGCGACCGCGGCCGCCACGTCGTCGGGTTTTTCCATGATGGACATGTGGCCGCACCCATCCAGTGAAACCTGGATCGCCTGCGGCATCTGCCGGGCGTACAGCGCCATCGCGCTGGGATCGATCACGCGGTCCTGCCGGCACCACAGCAGCAGTGCCGGCTGCCGGATCGCGGCGGCCATCTCGCCGGGCAGGAAGCGCTCCCCGCCGCGACCGATACGGTCCAGCACCTGCTGCTCGAACGGCGCCTGCGCGATGCGCCAGTCGATCACCGCCCGCGAGGCGGGCCAGGGGATGGCGGGCTGCACGCTGCGATCGTGGAAGACGGTATCCAGATACCGCTGCAGCGAGGCCGCGTCGTCCACTGCGAAGGGATTCTCCCCGGCCAGCACGTCGATGCCGAAACGGTTGTCGCGGAAGCGCACGCCGGCCGCATCGATCAGGCCAACGCGCGCCACCAGATGCGGATGCCGCGCCGCCGCGACCGCGACGATGCCGCCTCCCATCGAATGGCCCAGCAGGACGATGGGGCTGCCCTCGCGGCGGACGCGCTGCAGGAACTGCGCCAGGCGGTCGGCCTGTGCGCCGAAGCCATAATCGGCGCCCTCGATGCGCTGGCTTTCGCCCCAGCCCGGCAGGTCGGGGATCACCAGCCGGTAGTGCCCCCCCAGCCGCTCGGCCAGCGGGTACCAGTTTTCCTTGCTGCCGGTGAAGCCGTGCACCATCACCACGGTAGGCGCCGCGGGATCGGCCGCCTCGCGCTCGTCGTAGACCCACCGGTGGTCTCCGACCACCAGGCGTTGCTCCCACAGCCCGATCCACCACCCCTGCAGCGCCATGCCGGCGCGCACCGGCGCCATAGGCTCGCGCCAGATCCACGCGGCGATCGCGCAGACAAGAACGGCCGCCACCAGGGCGACCGTCCTTGCGCGGGTCGGGCGGACCGCCATGCCTTACTGGCCCGCCGACGCCTTGGCCAGCACGGCCTCGACCGAACCGGTCGTGATCGGGTGGTAACCGGGCTTGGCGCGGGCGAAGGTTTCCTGCGCGAAGGCCAGGCCGTCCGGCGTCTTCACCAGTTCCTCGTAGATCGGCATGATCAGCTTGCGACGGCCGACGCGCTCGATGAACTTCGCGATCTCCGGCCGCGCGTCCACGTAACCGCTGCGAATCGTCAGCGGATACCAGCGCATGGCGATCTCGCCATTGGCGGTGCCGGTGAAGTGGTAGGCGTCATCCAGCTGCTTGACCTGTTCGACGGTCAGCTTGTCGCCCATGCCTTCGATGAAATGCACCCACTGCTGGGTGATCCAGGCATCGGTCAGCTGCGGGTTGGGCAGCTGGCCGCTGCCCTGCCAGGCGATGCGCGCGGTGTCGGTGTTGGAGAAGCCGCGCGACTGCACCTGCGGCGCGCCAGCGGGAATACCCGGCGCGTAGATCCATTCCTGGATCTCCGCGTCGCTGACCAGGTTGGGGTGCTTGTCGAACAGGTGCTTCTTGGCGTACGCCAGGAACTGCTCGGTGGTGATGCTCTGGAAGGCGAAGTGGTCGAAGTAGCCGCGCAGGAAGGCGTCGAACTCCTGGCGACCGAAGCGTTCCTCCAGCATCTGCAGGAACCAGGCGCCCTTGTCGTACGACACGGCGCTGAGCGCGTCGTCGGCATCCAGCTTCGTGCCCGGCTTCACCGCCAGCGCCTGGGTGGCCTCCGGCATGGTGGCGATTTCCTTCTTCAGCGCGTTGCGCGCGATCGCGTACTCCATGCTGGACTGTTCCTTGCCATACAGGGATTCGACGATGCGGTTCTCCACGTAGCTGGTGAAGCCCTCGTTGAGCCAGCCGTGCTTGGCGCTGGAGAAGGTCACCAGGTTGCCCGACCAGCTGTGTGCCAGCTCGTGCGCGATCAGCGAGACCAGCGTCTTGTCGCCGACGATCACGGTGGGCGTGATGAAGCTCAGGCGCGGGTTCTCCATGCCGCCGTAGGGGAACGACGGCGGCAGCACCAGCATGTCGTAGCGGTCCCAGCGGTAGGGGCCGTACAGCTGCTCGGTGGTGGCGATCATCTTCTCGGTGTCTTCGAACTCCTTCGTCGCCTTGTCGACCATCGCCGGCTCGGCCCACACGCCGCTACGCGCGGAGATCGGCTTGAACACCAGGTCGCCGGCGGCGATCGCCATCAGGTACGACGGGATCTTCTGCGGCATCTTGAAGCTGTAATCGCCGTCGCGCGCGGCCGCCGGATCGTTGTCGGCGCTCATCAGCACCATCACGTCCGGGCGCGAGGTCACGTGCGCGGTGTAGGTGTAGCGCACCTGCGGCGTGTCCTGCAGCGGCACCCAGCTGCGCGCGTGGATCTGCTGCGACTGGCTGAACATGAAGGGCAGCTGCTTGCCTTCGGTCATCTCCGGGGTCAGCCACTGCAGGCCCGAGGCCTCCGGCGAACTCGTGTAGGTGACGCGGACCTTGGCGTTGCGGGCCGGCGTCTCGATGGTCAGCTTGCTGCCCAGCACCGGGTCCTTGGCGGCCAGCGCGTACTGCAGCGGCGACCAGGCGCCATTGGCCTCGCCTTCCACCTTGGAGATGGTCAGGTCGCGCGTGTCCAGCACCAGCTGGGTGGCGGCCTTGTCCTTCCAGTCCAGGGTGTAGGTCGCGGTGCCGCCGATGGTCTTGGCGTCGAAATCGACCGCGATGTCCAGCGCCAGGTCGGCGATGGCGACTTTCTGCGGCTCGGCGTAGGAATGCTCGTCGCGGTCGGCGACCTGGGCGACGGCGGGTTTCTTGGGCGCGGCCACGGGGGTGGACTCGGGTTCCTTGGAGCACCCGGCCGCCAGCACGGCGGCGCAGGACAACAGCAAAGCCAGTGAACGCATCAGGGGACTTCCAGCGATCGGGGGAAGCGCCCAGTTTACCCCGCCGGGCGGAGGCCCGCGTCCGTTCGGCGCCCGTTCCGTGTTCCCCTGCAGGAGCGAGCCATGCCCTTGCTGCTCGTGCCGGTCGCGAGGAAAAGCATCGCGCCCATGGGGCGCTCCCACAGGGCGCTGGGCGCCCTTTTCAGACCTTGTAGCCGGTGTGGATGGCCACGATGCCCGCGGACAGGTTGCGGAAACCGGTCCGGGCGAAGCCGGCGGCATCCATCATCCCCTGCAGTTCGGCCTGCGCCGGGTGCTTGCGGATGCTTTCGGCCAGGAACTGGTAGCTGCCGGCGTCCTGGGCGAACAGCTGGCCCAGCTTCGGCAGCACCTTGAACGAATGGAAGTCATAGACCGGCTTGAACCAGTCCACGGTCACTTCCGAGAACTCCAGCACGCGGGCCTGCCCGCCGACCTTCAGCACGCGGTGCATCTCGCGCAGCGCGGCGTCCTTGTCGGTGACGTTGCGCAGGCCGAAGGCGATGGTGACCAGGTCGAAGCTGGCGTCCGGGAACGGCAGCGCCTCGGCATTGCACTGCACGTATTCCAGCCCCTGCACCAGCCCGCGGTCGGTCATGCGGTCGCGGCCCACCGACAGCATGCCGGCGTTGATGTCGCCCAGCACGATCTGCCCGGCATCGCCCACGCGGTCCTTCAGCAGCGCGGCGATGTCACCGGTGCCGCCTGCGAGATCCAGTACGCGGTCGCCGCGCTTCACCTGGCAGGTGCCTACGAAATAGCGTTTCCAGACCCGATGGATGCCCAGGCTCATCAGGTCGTTCATCAGGTCGTACTTGCCGGCCACCGACGTGAAGACCTCGCCGACCAGCTTCTGCTTGTCCTTGGCGGCGACGTCGCGGAAGCCGAAATGGGTGGTGCCGCGTTCGTAGGGGGATTCGCTCATGGCCGGATTATCGCACTCCCGGCGCCCCGGTCGCATGCCGGAGCCGAACGCGTCAGGCTGGCGGTCAGCGCTCCATCAACGCGCACAGTGCACGGACACGCAGGATCTCGGGCAGCACGCGGCAGCCCGTCCTTGCCGTCGCCTGCGGTGCCGTCCGCGGCGCCGGCACGCGCGGCGCCGGTGCGGAGGACGAGGAAGCCGCGACCGTGGCCGGGCGCTCCAGGACCGGGGCCGGCGAACTCATCGAGCGCGGCCGCGGCCCCACGCGCACCACGAAGCCATTCGCGGTGACGGATACCACTTCCACCCAGTGCCGCTCGTCGGGGGTGTTCCAGCGTCCGCCCACCTTCAACATCGAGCCCTCGTTGTTGGAAACGTTGGCGGCCGGGACATCCCGGTCGATGCTGTAGGCGATGCCGTAATCCTCCAGCTTGTGGATGATCACCGCGTCGCCGGCGAGCTTCGCCTCGTAGGGTCCCGTGCGTCGCCGTGCCTCCAGCGTGTAGATGACGGTCTTGTAGGGATCGGCCTGCGCCGGCATCGCCAATACCGCCAACTGCACCTGCGTGCTGCCCACCAGGCTGCCGGCGTCGAGGACGAATTCCTGCGTTTCGCGGTTGTCTGCCGTGATCACACGCTTGCGCGCGGCAGGCAGCCAACCCAGGCGTTCGCGCTGGTACATGTTGATGTGCTTGGGCAGCGTACCAAGGACCGTGTCGCTGGCGGCGTTGCGCCAGGCGTCGCTCATCAGGTCCCAGGGATTGTCGTAGGTGTCGCCGTCGCCATCGCTGTTGTTGGAATGCGGCAGCCCGTAGCCGTGCCCCATCTCGTGGGCGAGCGGCGCCAGGTTGATGAATGACCACGGCGGGCTCCACGTCGCCCGCGTGCAGGTATAGACGCCGTCGAGCGTGGCGCAGCCGCCGCCGCCCCAGGCATTGCCATCCAGTTCGCCATTGAACATCAGGTTGACGCCCTGGATGCCGCTGAAGTCGACCTCGGCTTCGGCCGCGGCCGCGCAGTCGGCGAAGAGCGTCGACAGCTGCGCCTTCTCCTTGCCGTTGACCGTGGCCATGTACGCGGCACGCGGCTGCGGCAGTGTGTACCAGCCATGGGCGGAGCTTCCGGCCAGATTGACCTGGCCGTAGGACACCTCCGACCAGTAGTGCCCCAGTTGGCCGGGCGCATTCCCGTACTGCGCCTGGAAGTACTCGCGCGGCTTCTGCTCGGTCGCTATATCGGCGAACTTGCACATCAGGGTGATCCAGCGCGTGGCACCCAGCACCGGCGCCGACGCCATCATGCGTCCGTCCGCACCGGCGGCCAGTGCGCGCTGCGGTAGCCGATCGGTGGGCACGATGGCTTGGATGACCTGCGTGGGCTGCGATGCGGCCATCACCCTGGAGGACGACGCCACGTTGGCCTGCGCGCTGTAGGAGACCGCCACGCGCCGGTTCGCCAGTGCATACAGGTCGCCAGCGGCACGCCGTGCCTGGTTCACGTCCAGCGCGATGCGCCGGCCCGGCCCGATCTCCAGCCAGGCATCGAGCTGCGGCGCCTTCTGCACACGCCCCGGCAGCGCGCGCGGGGGATCCGCCCACTGCAGTTGCAGCACGCCCTGGACCACGGTCTCCGCCTTCGAAGGCAGGACCGGAACGACGCATGCCAGAACGAACAGACAACCGACAAAGAACGTCCGGACGTCCATGCGCCACGCACCGAAAGTTCGTTGCTCGAACACGCAAGACCCCACTCAAGGTGGCGGGTCGAGATGACGCCGCCATGCCCGTCGTGTCGGCCGGCACGCACGTGTCTTGAGCGGATTCGGGCGTCAAATGCCACGTTCGCGTTGCGGATGTTTCGAACTGCGATGCAGGTCAGGATTCGTAGCCGATCTCGTCATGTCCCGTGTAGGCACATGCCCCGCGCACGGGATCGGGTTCGCCCCGTACACCGTCAGGGAAATCCCTACGCATCAGCGCTCGCGCATGGCGCACTGCGGCGATGTTGCGCCACGCACGCCACCGCATCGCTCCGGCGGCTTGCGCCCCCTCACGGGAATCGCCGGCGTCGATCGTGTGGGCGACGACGACGACGCAGACACCTGCGCAGGCCGCACCAAGGGTGGCAGCGGGCTGCTCATCGCGCGCGGGGGTCCGACGGTCACCACGAATCCTGTCGCCGTCTGCGCCTTCACGGTAACCGCGTGCGAGCCTTCCGGAGTGACCCAGCGCTCGCCCACCTTGAACATCGAACCCTCGTTGTTGGCGCGATTGGCAGGCGGCACGTCCGCATCGATGCTGTAAGCCGTACCCGATGCCTGGACCTTGTGGACGATCACCGCATCGCCGGCCAGTGCGCCTTCGTAGGGGCCTTCGCGCTTGCGTGCTTCCAGCGTGTACACCACGGAGGCGTAGGGGTCGGCCTGCGGCGAGAGCGACAGCACCAGCATCTGCACATTGCCGGATCCGGCCAAGTGCGCGTAGTCGAGTGCGATGTCGCGGGTGGCCAGGTCGCCCAGCACGATGACCTGCTGGCGCGCGCCGTCCACCCAGCTGAGTCGGTGCCGCTGGAACACGTTGATGTGCTTGGGCCGGGTACCGTAAGTACTGTCGGATACGGCGTTGTACCAGCCATCGCTCATCACGTCCCAGGGATTGTCGTAGGTGTCGCTGTCGCCGTCGGAATTGTCCGAATGCGGCAAGCCGTAGCCGTGCCCCATCTCGTGCGCGAGCGGCGCCAGGTTGCTGAAGGACCACGGTGGATTCCAGGTCGCACGCGTGCAGAAGTTGCTCCGCCCCTCCAGTGGCGCGCACATGCCGCCACCCCATGCGTACCCGTCCAGGTCGCCATTGAACATCATGTTCACGCCCTGCACGCTGTTGAAGTCGACCGTGGCATCGGCCGCGGCGCCACAGTCGGCGAACAGTTTCTTCAGGTCGGCCTTATCCTCCCCGTTCTCCTCGGTGACGTAATGGCTGCGCGGTTGCGGCAGGGTGAACCAGCCATGGGCGCTGCTGCCGGCCAGGTTGATCTTGTTGTAGGACACCTCGCGCCAGTAGTGGCCCAGCTGGCCGACGCCCTCGCCATACTGCGACTGAAAGAACGCCTGGGTCTTCTGTTCGGTCCCGATGTCGCTGAACTTGCACATCAGCGTGACCCAGCGGGTGACGCCGTTCACCGGCGCGGCCGCCGCCACGCGTGCACTGGCTGCCGTGACCGGCGCGGATTGGGCGGTCCGGTCCGCGGGCACGATGGCCTCGATCGTCGGTGTCGACGACGCGGTCTTGCCTGGGGCCCCGAAGGCGATCGCCACGCGACGGTTGGCCAACACGTACAGATCGCCCGCGGCCTTGCGCGCCTGCGCAGGATCGAGCGCGATCCGGCTGCCGTCGTCCTTCACCAGACGAGCGTTGAAACGGGACTTCGACTTCGCCTGACCTGGCGCCACCGGGGCTGGGTCGCCCCACTCCAGCTGGAGCAGCCCCTGCTCGATGGTCTGGGCGTGTGTGGAAGCGGTGCCGGCAATGCCCAGCACGAGCGTGGCGACGATCGCCCTCGCTCGACCCGTCGTCGTGCTTGTCTTCATGTCCATGGTCCCCTGGCTCCCTGACGTAGCGACGCAGTCCACGGCCCCTGGATGCCAGAGGGCCCCTGTCCGTGCTGCGAGTAGCGTCACAGTAGGCGATGTGTGAAGCTGGATTCCTAGAGCCGCGTCACGCTCCCTCGCCCGAGAAACCCATGATCGACTACCGTGCCCTGCTTGACACCGCCATTGCCGAGGCCCGCCAGGGACTGGCCGAAGGCGGCATTCCCATCGGCGCCGCGCTCTACCACAACGACGGACGCCTGCTCGGCTGCGGCCACAATCGCCGCGTGCAGGAAGGCGATCCGTCCGTACATGGCGAAACCGATGCCTTCCGCAAGGCCGGCCGGCAACGTCGTTACCGCGACACGATCATGGTCACCACGCTGGCGCCCTGCTGGTACTGCAGCGGGTTGGTGCGCCAGTTCAATATCGGTACCGTGGTGGTCGGTGAGTCGGTGAACTTCCAGGGCGGACTGGACTGGCTGCGTGCGTCCGGCGTCAACGTCATCGACCTGCAGAGCCAGGAATGCATCGACCTGCTGGGCGACTACATCCGCGCCAATCCCGAGGTGTGGAACGAGGATATCGGCGAGGATTGAGCCACGGCCTCGCGGTTCAGGCCTTGCGCACGAATTCCGACTTCAGGCCCATCGCGCCGATGCCGTCGATCTTGCAGTCGATATCGTGGTCGCCGTCGACCAGGCGGATGTTGCGGACCTTGGTGCCGACCTTGACCACCAGCGACGAGCCCTTGATCTTCAGGTCCTTGATGACGGTGACGCTGTCGCCGTCCTGCAACACGTTGCCGTTGGCGTCCTTGACCACGCGCGGACCCTCATCGGCGACGACGGGCGCCTCGGCCGACCACTCGTACCCGCATTCCGGGCAGACCAGCTGCGCGCCGTCCTCGTAGGTGTACTCGGACTGGCATTGCGGGCAGGGCGGCAGCGTGCTCATGGATATGGCTCGGGCAGGACGGGAACGGGCCGTCATTGTAACCGGCAGCCCAAAGTCCCCATGCCCCATGAAGGAAGAACCCGCCTCGCGGCGGGTTCGTTACCTCATAGGATGTAACGGCTGAGATCCGGATCCTGCACCAGTTCGCCCAGGTGCGCATCGACGTAGGCGCGGTCGATGGTGACGCTCTGGCCGTCGCGGTCGGGGGCCTCGTAACTCAGCGTATCCAGCAGGCGCTCCAGCACCGTATGCAGCCGGCGCGCACCGATGTTCTCCTGACGCTCGTTGACCAGCGCGGCGATCTCGGCAATGCGATCCCCGGCATCGTCGGCGAACCGCAGCGCCACGCCTTCGGTCTTCATCAGCTCCACGTACTGCCGGGTCAATGCGGCCTTGGGCTCGGTGAGGATGCGGATGAAGTCCTCCTTGCTCAGCGCGGACAGCTCCACGCGGATCGGGAAGCGGCCCTGCAGTTCGGGGATCAGGTCGCTGGGCTTGGCCAGGTGGAACGCGCCGGACGCGATGAACAGGATATGGTCGGTCTTCACCGTGCCGTACTTGGTCGACACGTTGCTGCCTTCCACCAATGGCAGCAGGTCGCGCTGCACGCCCTCGCGGCTGACGTCGGCACCACTCATGTTGCCGCTGCGCTTGGCGACCTTGTCGATCTCGTCGATGAAGACGATGCCATGTTGCTCGCAGGCCTCGATGGCAGCGGCGCGGATGTCGTCCTCGTTGACCAACTTCGCGGCCTCTTCCTCGATCAGCTGCGGGCGCGCGGCCTTGATCGTGACCGTGCGCTTGTGGGTCTTGTTGCCGCCGAGGCTCGAGAACATCTGCCGCAGCTGCTGGCCCATCTCCTCCATGCCGGGCGGCGTCATGATGTCCACGCCGACGTTGGCCGACAGCTCCAGTTCGATCTCGCGTCCGTCCAGCTCCCCGCTGCGCAGCTGGCGGCGCAGCTTCTGGCGGGTCTCGGACTCCTTCGACGACGGCTCGGCACCGATGTCGACGGTGGGCGTGGCGGCGCCGGAACCGAAGCCGTTGCCGCCCGCGCCTTCGCGCCGCGGCAGCAGCGCATCCAGGATGCGTTCCTCGGCGCGCTCCTCGGCCTGGGTGCGCATGCGTGCCTTGGCCTGCTCGCGATACATCTTCACCGCGGTATCGGCCAGGTCGCGGACGATCTGCTCGACATCCTTGCCCACATAGCCGACTTCGGTGAAGCGCGTGGCCTCGACCTTCACGAACGGCGCGTTGGCCAGCGTGGCCAGGCGGCGCGCGATCTCGGTCTTGCCCACACCGGTCGGACCGATCAGCAGGATGTTCTTCGGCATCACTTCGTTGCGCAGGCCGTCGTCGAGCTGCATGCGGCGCCAGCGGTTGCGCAGCGCAATGGCGACTGCGCGCTTGGCGGCCTGCTGGCCGACGATGTGGCGGTCCAGTTCCTGCACGATCTCGCGCGGGGTCATGGTGGAAGAGCCGGGATTCGTCATAGGAGATTCGGGATTCGTAAGAGCGGATTCAGGGAAGCTGGGAGGTTTCGGCTTGGCGTTCGCTCTTGCGAATCACGAATCGCCAATCACGGCTCCTCTCACAGCTCTTCGACCACCACGTTGCGATTGGTGTAGATGCAGATGTCGCCGGCGATGTTCAGCGACTCGACGGCGATGGACTTCGCGTCCAGTTCGGTATGCGCGAGCAATGCGCGTGCAGCGGACAAGGCATAGGAACCGCCGGAACCGATGGCGATGATGCCGTCCTCCGGCTCGATCACGTCGCCGGTACCGCTGATGATCAGCGAGGTTTCCCGGTCGGCGACGGCGAGCAGCGCCTCGAGCTTGCCCAGACGACGCTCGGTGCGCCAGTCCTTGGCCAGTTCAACGGCGGCGCGCGTCAGCTGGCCATGCTTCTCCAGCTTGGCTTCGAACAGTTCGAACAGGGTGAACGCATCGGCCGCCGCGCCGGCGAAGCCGGCCAGCACCTGGCCGTCGCGACCGAGCCGGCGCACCTTGCGCGCATTGCCCTTCATGACCGTGTGGCCCAGCGTCACCTGGCCATCGCCCGCGACGGCGACGCGGCCGTTGCGGCGCACGGACAGGATGGTGGTGGCGTGGAAGACGTGGGGGTTCTGGCTGGGGTCCATGGAGGCCTCCGGGGTGTTCCCCCAGAGGTGGGGACGCCGCTCCTAGGTTCAAGCATGACTTTCGACGCCGTTGCAGGAGCGACGTGAGTCGCGACCGCGATCCCGAGGCACCCGGCGACCGTACGACATCCATCGGACCACGCCTGATACTGCCGTCGTGCTTGTTCGGATCCGCGGTCGCGACTCACGTCGCTCCTACAGGGGCTCAGCGTTTGCGCTTCGCCCGCGGGTGCGCCGCGTCGTACACCCTGGCCAGGTGCTGGAAGTCCAGGTGCGTATAGATCTGGGTGGTGGCGACGTCGGCGTGGCCCAGCAGTTCCTGTACGCCGCGCAGGTCGCCCGAGGATTCGAGGATGTGGCTGGCGAAACTGTGTCGCAGCATGTGTGGATGGACGTGCTTGAACAGACCCTGCCGCTGTGCCAGCTGCTTGATGCGGATCTGCACCGCCCGTTGCGAGATCGGACCGTCAGCGCGCCCTGGAAACACGAAGCCGTCGTTGCCGGCGGGGCGTTCCTGACGCCATTCGGCCAGCGCGTTGCGTGCATGCGAGCCGACCGGCACCTTGCGCTCCTTGCTGCCCTTGCCCAGTACCGTGACCAGGCCGCCGGCCATGTCCAGGTCGCGCCACCGCAGCGCGCACAGCTCACTCAGGCGCAGGCCCGAGGAATAGAACAGCTCCAGCAACGCGCGATCGCGCTTGCCGAGCGGCGCGTCGGTGGGCACTTCCACCAGCCGGACGGCCTCGTCGGCATCCAGCACCTGAGGCAGCTTGCGCGGGGCCTTGGGCGCACGCAGCGCAGCCGCGGGACTGGCCGCGATGCGGCCATGCTTCAGGAGCCACTGGTAGAAACTGCGACAGGCCGACAGGCGGCGCTGCAGGCTCTTGGGCGACAGCCCGCGACGATGCTCGGCGGCGACGAAGCCGCGCAACGCTTCGGCCTGCACATCCGCCAGCTCGGTGATGCCCTGCGCCTGCGCCCACTCCGTCAGCGCGGCAAGATCGCGGCGGTAGGCATCCAGCGTGTGCGCGGAGACACGGCGCTCCACGTCGAGATACGCCAGGAAGTCGGTGACGGACAAGATCCTTCCCTCCCCGTCATTCCCGCGAACGCCGAAATCCGGGCGGCCTGGGCGTTTGCCTCAGGCCGCCCGTCAGGACAAGAGCGCGATGGATTCCGGCATTCGCCCGAATGACGGCACGAGACGCGCGCCTCGCCTCAACCATCGAACCGCTTCAACGCCGTCGCCAGCGTCTCGCCCATCATGCGCAGGAACAGCGTGCCCATGCCCGGATAGAAGCGGTTGCCGTCGCGGCTGCCCACGGCCACCAGGCCGATGCCGGGCAACGGCAGCAGCGCCGACGACGCGACCTCATCCGCGCGCGCGCCGTACAGCAGCACGTGTTTCTCGGGCTGCAGGCGGCCGCAGATCGGCTCGCCGTCGCGCAGGCAGTCGCGGAACGGGGCCATGTGCGGATTGTCCGCCGGCACCACCTGCAGCCAGTCGCTCTCCTCCAGCCCGGGGATCGGTTCCAGCAGGACGATGCTGACGCGGTCGCCGTTGAAATCCTCGGCCAGCGAGGCCGCCATCGCGCGCACCGTATCCGCGGCACTGCCCTGCTTCATCAGGGTGAGCGCCAGCTGGTGCGTGCGCACCGCCAGGCGTTCGTTCTCCTGCGCATTGGCGAACAGGTCGCCCAGCCGCTTGGACAGTTCACGGTTCTTGTCGCGCAGCACCTCGAGCTGGTAGCTGGCCAGCGAGGCCGTGGGGCCTTCGTCGCGCGGGACCACCAGGCTCAGGGCCAGGTCGGGGAACTGCTTCAGGAACGTCGGGTGCCGTCGCAGCCAGGCCGCGACTTCGTGGGCGCCCAGCTTCTCTTGCGTATCGCTCATGCTTTCCATTCCCCTTCGAATACGAATGCCGCCGGCCCGGACATGATGACCGGCGCGTCGTCGGACGGCCAGCGGATGCGCAGTTCGCCGCCCGGCAGCGCGATGGCCACGTCGCGGCCCACCCGGCCGCGCCGCATCAGCACGGCGGCGGCCGCGCACGCGCCGCTGCCGCAGGCCAGTGTTTCGCCCACGCCGCGCTCGTACACGCGCAGGCGCACGCGGTCGGGCGCGACCACTTCGGCGAAGCCGACATTGACCGACTCGGGGAAGTGCGGCGACCGCTGCAGCAGCGGCCCGTAGTGCAGCACGGGCGCAGCATCGACGGACGGCACTTCGATCACGGCATGCGGATTGCCCATCGATACGGCGCCGAACCGCAGCCTGACGCCCTCGTCCACGTCGGCGTCGTACTCCGCGCGCGGCGCGTCGAATCCCCGCAGCGGGATACGCGCGGGCATGAACTCCGGCACGCCCATGGCGATGGCATAGCGATCCTCACCCAGACGCTCCACCGCGTGCGTCGCCAGCGGACTGTCCACGTCGAACGTGCTTCCCGTCGCCGCACCGTCCCGCACCAGCCACGCCGCCACGCAGCGCGCGCCGTTGCCGCACTGCTGCGAGGGCGAACCATCCGAGTTCCAGATGCGGTAGGCCGCCACCGCCGCGGCGCTGCGCGGCGCTTCGATGGTCAAGATCTGGTCGCAGCCCACGCCCCGGTGGCGATCCGCCAGCGCTGCGGCCAGCGCGGCATCCGGTGGCGGCAGGCCATCGCGCAGGTCCAGCACGACGAAATCGTTGCCGGCCCCATGCATCTTGGTGAAACGCATCGCCGTGGCCCGCGGGTACGGGGACTCAGCCATTCCCGTCGGTGGCGGGCACCGTGGCGGGATCGATCGGCGGGTCGGCCGGCACGGCGTCGGCCGCGGGTGGCACGGCATCGGCGGGCGTCACGGGCGCCTCTTCGACCGGCTTCTCCGGCATGAACAGCGGGCCCTTGGCACCGCAGGCGGACAGGGCCGCCATCAGGGCGGCGGCAAGGAAAAGACGAGCGTTCCGGTTCATGCCGAGAGTATAGCCACAGCCCGATGAACGCGGCGGCCGCTCAGTCGCTGCGCGGCGGCTCCGGACGCATCCACAGCCAGGCCCCCACCACGGCCATGCAGGCCATCGGCAAGGCGACCATCCACCAGCGGTGCGAGCCGGTCCACCGCATCAGCGCGAGCAGGATCACGGCGCTGAAGAGCATCGTCCACGTGGCCGCCCACTTGGCGCGCCGCGACACCGCGCGGTGCAGATGCCAGTCGTGGATCATCGGGCCGAAGCGCGGATGAGTGACCAGGTGGCGGTGCAGGCGCTCCGAACCGCGCGACGCGGCGTACGCCGCGACCAGGATGAACACGGTGGTCGGCAGCCCGGGGACGAACACGCCGACGATGCCCACCCCCAGGCTGGCGTAGGCCAGCAGCCGCCAGGCCCAGCGGAAGCGGGCTGGCCTCGGCTCGGGAAGTTCGCGCGGTGGCGGCGACGGATCGTGCACGGCGACCTTGTACCCCAAATCGACAGCCGATGGCGCGAACAGCCGATGCCCGACGCGGATCACCGCACCCCACCCTGCCATGTCGCGCCTCCGCCGACGAACTCGTCCCCACCGTTATCGGCCGTGGCCGGCGGCGCTGGAGCCCCTCGCTGGCGGGGATACCGGAAACGAAGAAAGCCGGGTTTCCCCGGCTTTCTTCCTGTCCCGCGATGCCGCCTACTTCGAAGCGACGCCCAGCTGGTCCAGCATGAAGGCGAACATCTCGGCACGCTCGCGGTACTGGCGGAAGCGGCCGGACTTGCCGCCGTGGCCGGCTTCCATGTTGGTGCGGAACACCACCGGGCCCTTGCCGGTGTTGAGGTCGCGCAGGCGGGCGACGTACTTGGCCGGCTCCCAGTACTGCACCTGTGAATCCCACAGGCCGGTGCCGACGAACATCGCCGGGTAGGCCTTGGCCTGCAGGTTGTCGTAGGGCGAGTAGGTCAGGATGTAGTCGTAGTAGCCCTTCTCTTCCGGGTTGCCCCACTCGTCGTATTCATTGGTGGTCAGCGGAATGGTGGGGTCGAGCATCGTGGTGACGACGTCGACGAACGGCACCAGGGTCAGGATGACCTTGTACTTCTCCGGCGCCATGTTCGACACCGCACCCATCAGCAGGCCACCGGCGCTGCCGCCCATCGCCGCCACGCGGTCCTTGGCCGCGTAGCCTTCCTTCACCAGGTAATCGGTGACGTCGATGAAGTCGGTGAAGGTGTTGATCTTGTTGTAGAGCTTGCCGTCGTCGTACCACGCACGGCCCATTTCCTGGCCGCCGCGGATGTGGGCCAGCGCGTAGACCACGCCACGGTCCAGCAGGCTGACGTTGGTGATGCTGAAGTTCGGGTTCATCGACGCGCCATAGCTGCCGTAGGCGTACTGCAGCATCGGCGCCTTGCCGTCGCGCGCCACGTCCTTGCGGTATACCAGCGTCACCGGGATCTTCGTCTTGCCATCCCGCGCCGGCGCCCACACACGCTCGGTGACGTACTTCGACGCATCGTAGCCCGGCACGGGCTGCTGCTTCAGCTGGCGGCGTTCGCCGGTCTTGGTGTTGATCTCGTAGGTCGTGGCCGGCGTGGTCATCGACGTGTAGCTGTAGCGCAGCCAGTCGGTACCGGTTTCCGGATTGGCGGACAGGCCCATCGAGTACGCCGGCTCGTCGGCCTTGACGTAGTCGCTGCTGCCGTCGGCCTTGATCACGCGCAGGCTTTCCAGCGCGTTGGCGCGCTCGGCCACCACGCTGAAGCCGTCGAACAGTTCGAAACCCTCGACGAACACGTCGTCGCGGTGGGCCACCCAGTCCTTCCAGTCCTTGCGCGAAGTCGAGTCGGTCGGCGCGGGCACGATCTTGAAGTTGGTGGCGCCATCGGCGTTGGTGCGGATCACCCAGCGGTCGCCCAGGTGGTCGGCCTGGTATTCCACGTCGCGCTCGCGCGGGGCCAGCACGGTGAACACGCCGGGGCTGGCGGCCGGCGTGCAGCGCATTTCGGAGGACACGGTGCTCTCGACGCTGATGCAGATGAACTTGTCGTCGCGGCTGCGACCGATGCCCATGTAGAAGCTGTCGTCTTCCTCTTCGTAGACCAGCGCGTCCTGGCTGGCCGGCGTGCCCAGCACGTGCGCCTTCACCCGCTTGCTGAGCAGGGTTTCCGGATCCTTGTCCACGTAGAACAGCGTGCGGCCGTCGTCGGACCACACCAGGTTCGGCTCGGCGTTGGTGACGGTGTCCGGCAGCAGTTCACCGGTATCCAGGTTCTTGAAACGGATGGTGTACTGGCGACGGCCGTTGGTGTCGTCGGCATAGGCCAGCAGGCGGTTGTCCTGGCTGACCTCGTAGTCGCCGACGTTGTAGTAGTCCTTGCCTTCGCCCAGCGCGTTGACGTCCAGCAGCACCTGCTCGCCGGTGAAGTCGCCGGCGGCGTTGGCGGCCTGGATCGACACCGCATCCACGCCCGGGCCGTCCTTGCGCCGCGCATGCACCGGATAGTCCTTGCCGGTGACGAAGCGCGCGTAATACCACCAGCCGCGTTCTCGGTACGGCACGCTGGCGTCGTCCTGCTTGATGCGCGCGACGACTTCGTCGTACAGCTTGTCCTCCAGCGGCTTCAGCGGCGCCATCACCGCATCGGTGTAGGCGTTCTCGGCGTTGAGGTACGCCAGCATCTCCTTGTTCTCGCGCTTGTCGTCGCGCAGCCAGTAGTACTCGTCGTTGCGTTCGGCACCGTGCGGCGCCTTCACCACGTGCGGCTTCTTCGCCACGTCGGGCGGGGTGGCACTGGCGGCCAGGGCGGAGGTGATCGGGGTGCTCATCAGGACGGTGGCGGCAAGCAGAAGGGAGGTCGGCTTCATGGATGGGGTCCGGGGACGCGGGATGCAATGGCGGCGCCCCTCCGGAGAGGGGCGTCGGACGCTTACTTGGTCAGTTGCTGCCAGAGGAAGGTGTAGGCCAGAGCGCTCATGTGCGCGGCCTGGGCGTTGTTGGCCGCACCGCCGTGGCCGCCTTCGATGTTCTCGTAATAGCGCACGTCCTTGCCCGCCTCCAGCATCTTCGCGGCCATCTTGCGGGCATGGCCCGGATGGACGCGGTCGTCGCGGGTGGAGGTCATGAACAGGGTCGGCGGATAGTCCTTCTCCGCATCGAACAGGTGGTACGGCGAGAAGGTCCGGATGAACTCCCAGTCGGCGGTATCGGGATTGCCGTACTCGGCCATCCACGACGCGCCCGCCAGCAGGTGGCTGTAGCGCTTCATGTCCAGCAGTGGCACCTGCACGACGACGGCGCCGAACAGCTCCGGATACTGCGTCAGCATGTTGCCCGTCAGCAGACCGCCATTGCTGCCGCCCTGGATGCCCAGGTGCTTGGGCGAGGTGATCTTGCGGGCGATCAGGTCCTGCGCGACCGCGGCGAAGTCCTCGTACGCCTTGTGGCGGTTGGCCTTCAGCGCCGCCTGGTGCCAGCGCGGACCGTACTCGCCGCCACCGCGGATGTTGGCGACGGCATAGACGCCCCCCTTCTCCAGCCAGCCCTTGCCCACGCCGCCGGAATAGCCGGGGGTCAGCGAGATCTCGAAGCCGCCGTAGCCGTACAGCAGGGTCGGCGTGCTGCCGTCGTACTTCAGGCCTTCGGGGCGGACCAGGAAGTACGGCACCTTGGTTCCGTCCTTGGAGGTGGCGAAGTGCTGTTCGATCTTCTTGCCCGAAGCGTCGAAGAACGCCGGCATCGACTTCAGCTGCTCGGGCGGCTGGCCGATCTCGGCCAGCGACAGCGTCGTCGGGGTCAGGTAGTCGGTGACGGTCAGCCACACCGCATCGCTTTCGTCGCTGTCCACGTCACCGACCCCGACGGTGCCGAAGGACGGTGCGCCGACGAAGGCGCTGGTGGTCCAGCCCGAGGCCGACGGCGTCAGCACGCTCAGGCGGTTCTTCACGTCTTCCAGTACGTTGAGGACGAGGTGGCTCTTCGTCCAGGTGAAGCCTGCCAGCGAGGTCTTGTCGGTCGGCGCGAACAGCACGTCGAACGCGCGCTTGCCGGCCATGAAGTCGTCGAACTTGGCCGCCAACAGGCTGCCGGTCGCATAGGTCTTGCCGCCGACCGTCCACGGCTCGCGCAGCTCCAGGGTCAGCCACTCCTTGTGCACGCCCTTGTTGGCCGAGTTGGGTGCATCGATCTTGGCCAGCGTGCCGTCGGCGCGGCGCAGGTACAGCTCGTCGTTGTAGAAGGCCAGCGTGCGGCTGACGAAATCGCGCTGGAAACCCGGCGTGTCGTCGTGGAACGCCGCGATGTACATGTCGTCCGGCTTGCCTTCGTAGACGACGGTGGCGCTCTCCAGCGGCGTGCCGCGCTTCCATTCCTTGGCGATGCGCGGATAACCCGAGCTGGTCATGCTGCCGTCGCCGAAGTCGGTGTACACGTAGACGGTATCGGCGTCCTT
The DNA here is from genome assembly GCF_010093385.1 of Pseudoxanthomonas mexicana. Classification (GTDB taxonomy): domain Bacteria; phylum Pseudomonadota; class Gammaproteobacteria; order Xanthomonadales; family Xanthomonadaceae; genus Pseudoxanthomonas_A; species Pseudoxanthomonas_A mexicana. The sequence continues at coordinate 3,288 of NZ_PDWV01000001.1, read as the reverse complement.
CCAGCCCAGGCCACCCTTCGCCTCGGGACGGTAGAACCCGTCGGCGAGGAACTTCTTGTTGACCAGGTCGAACTCGCGGGTCTCATCGGCGTCGGCGCCGCCGCGCGACAGCGCGATCAGGCAGCGGGTGTAGTCGGGCTTGCGGCAGTCGGCGCCGTGCCAGACCCAGTTCTTGCCCTCGGCCTTGTTCAGCGCGTCCAGGTCCAGCACGGTCTCCCACTGCGGCTGTGCCTTGCGGTACTCGGCCAGCGTGGTGCGGCGCCAGACGCCGCGTTCGTGCTGCTTGTCCTTCCAGAAGTTGTAGTAGTAGTCGCCGATCTTCTGCACGCCCGGGATCTTGGCGTCTGAATCGAGGATGGCGCGGATATCCGACTCCAGCTGCTTGAATGCCGGCGTGGCCGCGATCTCGGCCTCGGCCTTGGCGTTGACGCCCCTCACCCAGTCGAGCTGCTTCTGGCCTTCGACCTCTTCCAGCCATGCGTACGGGTCGTTGGACACGTCAGCCTCCTTCGCATGGACAGGAGCGGACAGGGCGCCCGCAACGGCAAGGCCGGCGGCCAGGCAGGCGTGGGTAAGTCTGGGCATCGGGAGTGGCTCCGGAGGTGCAGTTCATGAACATGCCACGCTAGCACAAGGGCCGAAGGCCACCCCCCTGCCGAAGGTCAGGCCGCCCGGGCCGGACCCGTGCCGCGGGTGCGTAGGCGCCGGGCCTGCGGTGCGCGACGGCGCGCGGCCGCCGGGCGGACCCGGCGCAACACCGTCGGCACGCGGAACCGGTGCAGCGCCCACCAGGCCGCCACCGGCATGCCCACCAGCCACAGCGGCAGCCATCCGAGGGCGTCGGTGCTGGCCCGGGCCAGCGGCACCATCAACACCAGTGCCAGGCCCGCAAGCACGACCCTGCGCAACGCACGGTCCAGGCCGGCGTCGGGACGATCCTGGGAAGCGGGTGACGAAAAGTCGAACGATGCGGCGGACATGGCGGCGGACTCCCGTGGGTTGATGTCGGTACGCCGTCACACTCGCTCACACGCATCTCACGGATTGCGACATCCCCGGTTAACATCGCCGTCGCATCCTGATGACTAGCGTGTCCGTATGACGGGGAGGAAGGAGTCCCACATGCCCATGCCGTTGTTTCCCCGCGTAGCCCGATGTGCCCTGATCGCCCTGCTGCTGGTGCTGGCCGCCGGCTGCGCGAGCCGGGGCGAGGTGCAGAAGGGACCGGCGGCCGTGGACCTGCCTCGCTTCATGGGCACCTGGCACGTGGTGGCGCACATTCCCTACTTCGCCGAACGCGGACACGTTGCGGCACGTTACGAATACGCCTTCCGCGATCGCGACAAGGTCGGGGTTGCGTACCACTATCGCGAAGGCTTCGACCAGCCCGAACAGGTGCGCGAAGCGCGCGCGTCGGTGAAGGAAGCGTCCGGCAACCGGGAATGGACCTTGTGGTTCGTCGGCGTGGTGCCGGCCAAGTGGCGCATCGTCGAAGTGGCACCCGACTACTCCTGGGCGCTGGCCGACTATCCGGGTCGCGACATGGGCTGGGTCCTGGCCCGAAACCCCGTCATGGACGACACGCTTTACCAGGACCTGGTGAAGCGCGCGCGCGACCACGGCATCAATGCCCGCCAGCTCGTGCGCATACCGCAGGTGCCGGAACAGGTGGGCAAGCCGGGGTTCGGGGAACCGAAGGCGCCATAGACCGCCAGGATGGCGGGCTGTGGCCGCGACATCAGTCGCGATGACGAACTAAAGGCGATCCGCGAAGCTTCGCGACTCACGTCGCTCCCACGCCCGCAACGGCGCTACTTCTTCTCGTAGTTCGACAGCGCCAGTTCCAGCAGCGCTTTCGCCTGTTCGCGCAGCACCGCCGGCTCGACGATTTCCGCGTCGGCGCCATAGTGCAGGATATCCATCAGCAGCTCGCGGGAAACGCTGTAAGGGATCTTCAGCTCGTAGCGACCATCGGGCAGGTGGCGGCCCTGCTGCTTGGAATGCCACTGCTCGTCGGCGACCCAGCGCGCGGCCTTGGCGCTGAAGACGATCGTGGCCCAGCCCTTGGGCTCGCCGGAGAAGATGCCGTAACTCGAGGCCAGGTGCTGGTTGAGCTCCTCGTTGGGCAGGTCGCGCGCAGGCTCCTCACCCAGCCGTGCATTGCCGATGCGGTCCACGGCGAAGCTGCGCAGAGCGTTGCGCTCGTGGTCCCAGGCGTCCAGGTACCAGTTGTCGCGATAGTGGGTGATGCGCTGCGGCGACACCGTGCGGCGCGTGCGCTCGTCGGTCGAACGTGCGCGGTATTCGAACTGCAGCTGCTTGCGTTCCAGCACGGCCGAGGCGACCGTGCGGAAGCTGGCCTCGTCCAGCTTGCGGCCGCGGTGCGGGATGACGCGCACCCGGTCGACCGGCCACTGCGACACGCCGGCGTGGTCGGCCCGCCGACCTTCGATGCGCTTCTGCAGCGGTGCCAGCGCGCCCGACAGCACGCCACCGCCCGTGCGCACCAGCAGCTGCTGCGCGGCCAGCAGCGCGTAGAGCTCTTCCGAACTCAACCCCAGGCCGGGCAGTTCGAAACGCTCGCTCTCCGCGGCGTGATAGCGGAAGCCGGCCTCGCCATCGCCCTCGATGGGCGCCATCAGCGCATCGCGCAGATAGGCCAGGTCGCGGTAGACCGTCGCGCGCGAACAGCCCAGCTCCTCCTGCAGCCGCTTCACCGTGACCGGATAACGGGCAGCCTTCAGGATGCGGTGCAGGGCAGTGATGCGTTCGATCTTGTCCATGGGCGGCACGGCAGGGGGCGTGTCCGGATTATCGCCGAGGCATGGCCGTTTTCATCGCCTGCCTGCCGTTGGAAGCGATACAGGGGGCGCTGCGCCGACGGCGCCTGGGGCCCGTGCGGTGCCCGGCGCCACGGCGTGTCCACGCCGCTGCGGCGCCCTCAACGCACGGACCCCAGGCGCCTTCTCCGCTGCCACCACCTCAATGCGTCGTCGCTCGACGGGCCGCCATGACCCGATCCGCTGCCCACGCACCGCCATGCTTGGAAGCACCGCATCCACCCAGCGCGACCGTGGACCCGGGCCTTGTCCGGACCGCGAATCCCGGATGCAGCGGCCATCCAAGTCCGCAGGGGCAACAAAGCGACCCTCGGGCCCTGCCGACCGTGACGACGATCCTGAATCACGCGCCCGGTCGTGGCAGAATGCATGGCGCAAACCTGAATCGGAACAAGTACTTGGGTTGTTGCTCCGACGACCGCTGTCTACCATGTAACCGCTTACATCC
>NZ_PDWV01000019.1 GCF_010093385.1 Pseudoxanthomonas mexicana | reverse complement strand
TCGGCCACCACCGTGGCCTCGAAGTGCACGCCGTCATCGCCCTGCACGTCCGCGCGGGCGCCGACGGGTAGAATGGCCGGGTATTTTATTAGGAAAGCCCGTTGGACGCCGAAACCATCCGTAAACTGATCGAATCCGGCCTGCCTGGCGCCCGCGCGGACGTGCAGGGCGATGACGGCGTGCACTTCGAGGCCACGGTGGTGGCCGAGGCCTTCCGCGGCAAGCTGCCGCTGGCCCGCCACCGCATGGTCTACGCCACGCTGGGCGACCTGATGGGTGGCGCGATCCATGCGCTGCAATTGCGCACGCAGACGCCGGACGAGGCTGGCGCCTGATTCTCCGTCGGCCGGGAGCGTTCACGGGAATGAAGCGGATGCATGCGGTGTCGGTCGTGCGTGGTGCCCTCTTGGGGGTCGGATTGGCATGCGCAGGTGCGTGGGCTTCTCCGGCCATCCCGGCCAAGGCCAATGAAGCGTTGCAGGATGGCGTTTCCGAGCCGTGGCGCGCCTACTTGGTCAAGGCCCGCGAGGCTGAGCGCATCGAGGATCCGCTGCAGCGCTGCCTCGCGTTTCCGGACCTGCCGGACAACAACTGGCCCGTGGGCCACGCCGCCGCGCATTGCCGGCATCACTTCGGCATCCGGCGGCCCTCTCTCGAGGATATCGAGGGCATGGTCCAGCGCGGGGAGATGGCCGACATCGAGGCGCTGTTCGACGCGAGCCTCGCCCGGCACTACTCGACGGAGCACTTCAGCGACGACATCCATGACACCTTCAACTATCTACTGACGTCCAAGGCGGACTCGGAACGCGTGGGTGCGCTGACGGAGGCGTGGCTGCGCCAGGCACCCGAAAGCGCCTATGCGCACCTGGCGCGCGCCGCCTACTTCAATGGCGCGGCCTGGAAGGCGCGCGGAGGCAAGTACGCACCCCAGACGCCGCGCGAGAACATGAGGCGCATGAGCGAACTTGCCGGGCAGGCCATTCCGCATTTCGAGAAGGCGCTCGCCCTCAATCCCCGCCTCATTCCCGCGTACACGGGGATGATCGATATCGGCATGCTGGATTCCCGTCCGGAACTGGAAGCGCTCGCACGCCGCGCCGCCGAGGCGCTTGACCCCGCCTGCCCGGAACTGGCGAACGTGACCATGCGGTCGCTGTTGCCGCGTTGGGGCGGCAGTTACGAACAGATGGTCGATCATGTCGGCACGCTGTCCCGCTTCATGATGCAGCGTCCGCACTTGGCCATCTATCGAGCCCAGCCGCTGGGTGACGTCGGCGAGCTGCTGCTGGATCGTGATCCGGTGCCCGAGCAGGCACTGGAGGCGCTGGAAGCGGCGATCGCGATGGGTAGTGACGAGGATGCCCTTGAGAATGCCGGTACGGCGGCCCGCAATCTGCTGAGCGGCCCGTCGGGCGACGCCCGACAACTCGCCTACTATCTGCAGGCGGCCCGCTTCCGGATGCCGGATGCCTGGGAGGCGAGGGTCCTTGGCTCGCTGCTGGTGGCCACCGAGCCGGAATGGAGCCTCAAGTACACGCTGCGCGCGCTGGAACTGAAGCCCGATGATGCGAGGGCGCATTTCAACGCGGGAGCCGGTTACCAGAACATGGGCCGGTATGACGATGCCGTGCGCGAGTTCGACATCGCGACCGGGGATGAGGCGCTGAGGCAGGCGTCGCTGGTCACCTTGGCCGAAGTCCTGCTGTTCCAGGAGGGAACGGCCAGCGCAAGCGCACGCAAGGCCAATGCATCACGCGCCAAGCCTTACATCGACAGGCTCAAGGCCGAGTATCCGGACGATGGCCGCTGGAGCGTGCTGTCGTTCTACCATCGCGTCATGTCCGACTCGACCCTCGATGAGGCGGATGTCCGCGCGACGCTGTCCAAGCTGGACCGATCCGATCCTTGGCAGGCGCGACATGCCGAACGCCTAGAAAGAGCGCTCAGGCAGCCTGCGCGCCCCGCCAAACGCCCGTAGGCGCCGCCGGCGCTATTCCCTTTTTCCCGACAACGAACCCGACATGCAGAAGATCATCGTCACCGGTGGCAACACGCTCAACGGCGAAGTCACCATCTCCGGCGCCAAGAACGCCGTGCTGCCCATCCTGTGCGCGACCCTGCTGGCGGACGCGCCGGTGGAGATCACCAACGTGCCGCATCTGCACGACGTGGTGACCACCGTGAAGCTGCTGGGCGAGCTGGGCGCCGGCATCACCATCGACGAGGGCACGCTGGCGAAGGGGCGCGGCATCACCGTCGATCCCACCACGGTCAGCCGCTTCGTCGCACCGTACGAGCTGGTGAAGACGATGCGCGCGTCCATCCTGGTGCTCGGTCCGCTGGTCGCCCGCCACGGTGCGGCGGTGGTGTCGCTGCCCGGCGGCTGCGCGATCGGTTCGCGCCCTGTCGACCAGCACATCAAGGGTCTGCAGGCGCTGGGGGCCGAGATCACCGTCGAGAACGGCTACATCAAGGCGCGCGCGGCGCGCCTGAAGGGCGCGCGCTTCGTGTTCGACATGGTTACCGTCACCGGTACCGAGAACGTCATGGCGGCGGCCACGCTGGCCGAAGGCACCACGGTGCTGGAAAACGCCGCGATGGAGCCGGAAGTCACCGACCTGGCCGAATGCCTCAACGCGCTGGGCGCGAAGATCGAAGGCGCCGGTACGTCGCGCATCGTCATCCACGGCGTCGAGCGTCTGGGCGGCGGACGCCACTCGGTGGTGCCGGATCGCATCGAGACGGGCACTTTCCTGGTCGCCGCGGCGATGACGGGTGGCAAGGTCACCGCGCGCAACGCGCGCCCCGACACGCTGGAAGCCGTGCTCGACAAGCTCACCGAAGCCGGCGCGAAGATCGAGACCACGGCCGACAGCATCACCCTGGACATGCAGGGCAAGCGTCCGAAGGCGGTCAGCCTGACCACCGCGCCGTACCCGGCATTCCCCACCGACATGCAGGCGCAGTTCATGGCGTTGAACTGCGTGGCCGATGGCGTCGGCGTGATCAGCGAGACGATCTTCGAAAACCGCTTCATGCACGTCAACGAACTGCTGCGCCTGGGCGCGGACATCCGCGTCGAAGGCCACACCGCCATCGTGCGCGGCGTGGAGCGGCTGGGCGGCGCCCCGGTGATGGCGACCGACCTGCGTGCCTCCGCTTCGCTGATCCTGGCCGGCCTGGTGGCCGAGGGCGAGACCCCCATCGACCGCATCTACCACCTGGACCGCGGCTACGAGAACATCGAGGAGAAGCTGGGCGGCCTGGGCGCGCAGATCAGGCGCGTGTCGTGAGCCGGCACGACCCCAAGCTGTCCGGCATCCGTTCGCGGTTCGCGTTGCGGCGCAAGATCCTGCTCGGCATCGTCGTCGCGCTGCTGGCGCTGGTCGCTTGGCTGCACTACACCGGCGCCGCCGCCACCCACGGCATCACCACCCAGGACATGGACTGGAACGGCGACGGGACGGTGACGCAGGGCGAGATCGCGCAGGCGGTCTTCTCGGTCGTGGTCGAACAGAAGCAGGACGGCCCGCGCCAGTGCAACACCTTCGCGTGGCGAAGCGGCGCGGGCACGATCAGGATGGACTGCAAGACCGTGTTCCAGGCCGAGACCGCACCGGCCAAAGAGTAAGAAAAAGCCCGGCCATGCCGGGCTTTTCCATTGCGGCGCCGGGATGATTCAGCGCCAGGATTTCAGCGTCAGGTCGATGGTGTCCTGGCCCTTTTCGCGCTGCAGGATGCGCGCCGGCACCGGGGCATCGGCCACCACCCAGACGATGGTCTGCTTGTCGCCATCGGTGCGCACGACCTTGGTGGCCTCCTGTGGCTTGCCCGCGACCGTGATGCGCTCCTTGCCCGCCACCTGGTAGGTCATGGGCTTGGCGCGGCCGTTCTCGACCATGCGGTAGGTCAGCGGCTTGCCTGCGGCCACGTCGCGCACGATGGCCAGGTTGACCAGCAGCGCATCCATGTCGCCGGCCGCCAGCTTCACCGGGCCGGCGCGGTCCGGCTTCACGTCGCCGCTCCACGTGGCCTGGGCCTTCGACCAGTCGTAGACCGTGTTGACGTTCTTCTTCTTGATCAGCAGGCGCGACGTGTCGCTGCTGCTGAGCGGGCGCATGCGTCCATCCTGCACATCGAACACGGTCTTCTGGCTGAGATCCACCGCCTGGTTGCGCACGCTCAGCGTGTACTGCCAGCGGTTGCCGGGCTGCGGCGAGACGGACATCTGGCCTTCCCCCACCATGCCGAGCGCACTGGCGTTGTACTGGGCGGTGAAGGCTTCGACGGCCAACGCGGGTGCGCTGGCGGCGGCCAGCAGGGCGGCGGCCAGCAGCGTGCGGGGCATGGCAAGCGTGTTCTTCAGCATGTTCACGGTACTCCCTGATATTCGACCAGGCGCAGATCCACGCCGTCCTGGCCGTCTTCCCGCTGCAGGATGCGCACGGGGGTGGGTACGCCATCGGCGACCCAGAAGATGGTCTCGTCGTTGCCGCCGTTGGACCGGCTCACGCGCAGGGCGCTGTAGCTCAGGTCCTCGACCGTCACGGTTTCGGGCTCGGGCGAGACCACGTACTGGTACTCGCGCACGCGGCCGTTGTCCACCACGCGGTAGGTCAGTTGCCTGCCGGGTGCGGCGTCGCGGATCACCGCCAGATTCATCAGCAGGGCGCTCATGTCGCCGGTCTGCAGCTGCAACGGTGCCCGCCGGTTCTTCTTGATGTCGCCCTGCCACTGGGCGGTGCCGCTTTTCCAGTCGTAGGTGCCGACCATCTTCTTGCCCATCAGCAGGGCGTGACGGACGGTGGCCTGGCTGAGCGGACGGAACTGCCCGTCGCGGGTGTCGAACTCCGTGCTCTGCTCGATGTTCAGTCCCGCTAGGCGCGCGAAGCCGCGCGTGCCCTTTACGTTCAGGTCGATCTGCCACTGGTCGCCCGCCCGCGGCGTCACCTTCATGCTGGCGTTGCCGGCCAGCTTGCCCTCGTTGTAGGCCTGGTAGCTGGCCACGAACGGTTCCAGCGCCCGGGTGGGCGCAGCGGAACCGGCCAGAGCCAGGCCGAGCAGCAGGGGACGGAGGGGGGAGAGCATCGGGGGGTCAGGAAACCAATCGGTCGGCCGAATCTAGGCACAGGGGATTTAATAGCGGCTGACCGTGACAGAGCGTGATGTCGCCCTGTTCAGCCAACGCACCCGACGCCGCCAGCTGCAGGACGGCCACCAGCAGCGCGTGCTCGCGCGGAAGCAGCCGCGCCGCCAGTGTCTCGGGGTTGTCGCCGGCCACGATGGGCACTCGGACCTGGGCCACCACGGTGCCCGCGTCCAGTTCAGGAATGACGAAGTGGACGCTGGCGCCGTGTTCGCGGTCGCCGGCCTCCAGCGCGCGGGCGTGGGTATGCAGGCCGCGGTACTTCGGCAGCAGCGAAGGATGGATGTTCAGCAGGCGCCCGCGGAACCGGGCGATGAACGCATCCCCCAGGATGCGCATGTACCCCGCGCACACCACCCAGTCGGGGCGGGTGGCGGCCACCGCGTCCGCGAGTGCGGCCTCATAGGCGGCGCGCGTGGAAAAGGCCGCGGGGCGCGCGCTCCAGCGCTTTTCAGGCGGGACCTGCTGCAGGGCGGCTGCGGCCGGCCTGTCCGAGAACCCCCCCACCACGTCGGCCTTCAGCGTGCCCGCCTCGATGGCGTGCAGGATCGCCTGCAGGTTGCTGCCCCTGCCCGAGGCCAGCACGGCCCGACGCGCGGTCATGCCGGGGTCCCGCGGCGCTCGGCACGCGCCAGGGGCCATACCAGCAGGGCGCCGACGGTGGCCAGCAGCATGTCCGCATGCGCATCCCACACATCGCCCTGCTGGCCGTTGTAGGACTCGGCGGCCTCGGGCGACATCGTCAGCGCGATGCCCCATTCCAACCACTCGTACAGCAGGCTCGTGCACATGATCAGCATCACCGTCACGGTGAAGGCATGTCCCACCGACAGCGACGGCCAGCGCTGGCGCAACCAGTGCCAGACGGCGGGCGTGAAGCACAGACCGTAGATCAGATGGATGAAGCGGTCGAAGTGGTTGCGGTGCCAGCCGAACGCCTGCGCCGGCGACCAGCCGGTGGCGGTCTGCAGCCAGGCGTCGTACGGGACATAGGAATACAGCCAGCGCGCGCCGATGCAGTGCGCGACGATGAAGGCGCAGATCAGGGCGAAGTGCGTCGGACGCAGCGGCCAACGGCGGTCGTGCCACCACAGCCAGCCCAGGCCCACGACCGTCAGGCTGCTGTGCATGCCCTGTTCCAGCGGCCAGCGCGGCGCGATCCAGCTGGCGGCGAACACCGCCAGCGTCAGCCCGAAGGCGATCGCCTTGCTGCGCGGCATGCCGCGATCAGCCGATGCGGACGCGTTCGCCGCCCGCGGCGGTGACGACTTCGCCGATCTGCCAGTGCGCCAGTTGCAGGCGTGCCAGGTCGGCCTGCACGGCGGCCAGCTGGTCGGGTGCCACCACCAGCACGAAGCCGATGCCGCAGTTGAAGGTGCGCCACATCTCGGTGTTTTCCACCGCGCCTTCGCGCTGCAGCCAGTCGAACACCGGCGGCAGCGTCCAGGCGCTGGCGTCGATCTCCAGACCCAGCCCATCGGGGATGACGCGGATGATGTTCTCGGTCAGGCCGCCACCGGTGATGTGCGCCATGCCATGCAGGTCGTGCGCCTGCAGCAGCTCCAGGATCGGCTTCACGTAGAGCGTGGTCGGCGCCATCAGCGCATCGGCCAGTTTCACGCCGCCCACGTCCAGGTCGGCGGGCCGTCCGGCGCGGTCGTAGATGCGCCGCACTAGCGAATAGCCGTTGGAATGCGGACCGCTGGACGCGATGCCGATGAGCACGTCGCCGGCGCGCACCTTGGCGCCATCCAGCAGGCGCGACTTCTCCACCGCGGCCACGCAAAAGCCGGCCAGGTCGTATTCGCCCGGGCCGTACATGTCGGGCATCTCGGCGGTCTCGCCGCCGATAAGCGCACAGCCGGAGAGCTCGCAGCCGCGGGCGATGCCGCCGACCACGGCGACCGTGGTATCGACATCGAGCTTGCCGGTGGCGAAGTAGTCGAGGAAGAACAGCGGCTCGGCGCCCTGCACCAGCACGTCGTTCACGCACATGGCGACCAGGTCGATGCCGATGGTGTCGTGGCGGCCCAACTGCTGCGCCAGCTTCAGCTTGGTGCCCACGCCGTCGGTGCCCGAGACCAGCACCGGCTCGCGGTACTTGCCGGACAGGTCGAACAGGGCGCCGAAGCCGCCCAGACCGCCCATCACCTCCGGGCGGAAGCTGCGCTTGACCAGCGGCTTGATGCGCTCGACCAGCTCGTTGCCGGCGTCGATGTCGACACCCGCGTCGCGATAGGTCATCGGGGTGGAGGCAGGGGGCGTCGGCTGGGTCACGGGCGGTCGTCGGTGGGCGAGAGGTGGGATTTTAAAGGAATCGGGTGGGCGCGCGGCCGTCCTGAACGGGTGACGTTGGCGGGCAAGGCCCATTCGCGCAACAATTCGAGGGGTCTGTCGAGTCCAAGGACGCTTGATGCGCCGCACTTCCGCTATCGCCCTCGCCGCCGCCCTGCTGCTGGCGACCTTGACCTTGAGCACCGCCGCGCTGGCGCAGTCCGGCCTGCGCACGGAGGGCGATGCGGTCTCCGCGCGCGGCCTGTACCAGGCGGAAGTCCCGGTGAACGGGCAGGGCGAGGAGGAGCGCCAGGGCGGCTTCGCGCGCGCGCTGGGCAGCGTGCTGGCCAAGCTCAGCGGTGACCGTTCGGCGATGTCGCGCCCGGGCGTGGGCGCCGAACTGCGCAACGCCCGGGATTACGTGGAGGGTTACGACTACCGCCAGGACCAGGGCACGTCGCCGACCGGCGCGCCGACGTTCCGCACCACGCTGGTGGTGCGCTTCGACGAAGATCAGGTCAACGGCCTGGCCGGTGCGCTGGGCCTGCCGGTCTGGCCGCAGCCCCGCCCCAAGCCGGTGGTCTGGCTGGCGATCAACGACGGCAGCGGGCCCCGCCTGATGGGGTTGCAGCACGCCAATGCCGCCCGGCCGCTGCTCAATCGCGCCATCGAACGCGGCTACAGCCTGGGCCTGCCGGCCGGCGGCGCCGCCGAGCAGGCGCTGGTCGGCGCCATCTGGCGCCAGGACACGGCGGCGGTGGCGCGCGCATCGGCGCGCTACAGCCCGCCCATGCAACTGGTGGGCAAGCTGTACCGCAACAAGGGCGGCTGGACCGCCGACTGGGGATTCGTCGACGCCGGCAAGGTGCTGGCGAAATGGTCGGTCAGCGATGCCGACGCGCGCCGCGCGATGGCATCTGGCGCCGACGGCACGGCCGATGCACTGGTGAAGCGCTACGGCAAGCGCGGCAGCGCTGGTCCCGCCGGCACGTACCGGGTGCTGTTCACCGGTATCCGCACCACCGACGACTACCTGCGCCTGACCGGGCACCTGCAGAAGATGGCCGTGGTCCGCCGCATCACGCCGGTGCGCGCCAGCGGCGACACGCTGGAACTCGATCTCGAATTCGTTTCCGGCCTGGCCGGTTTCCGCCGCACGATGGGCGACGAGGCGCCGTTCACCGGCGGCGAAGGCGAACCGCCCGTCTACCAGATGCGCTGACACAAGGACGCTGCATGGATCTCTCCTCCACGCCGGCAGGTACGCTGGCCCGTCGCTGGCAATGGTTGCTGATCGCCCTGATCGTGGGCTGGCTGATCTGGTTGCTGGCGCCCGTGCTCACGCCCTTCGTCTGCGCGGCGCTGCTGGGCTGGCTGGGCGATCCGTGGGTGGACCGGCTGGAACGGTCGGGGCGCTCGCGCACGACCGCGGTCGTGCTGGTCTTCACCCTGATGCTGCTGTTGCTGGTGCTGTCGCTGGTGATCCTGGTGCCGATGATCGAGCGCCAGGTGGTCACGGTGATCGAATCGCTGCCGGCGTACCGCGACTGGTTCATGCAGACGGCGCTGCCGTGGGTGGAGCAGCGGACCGGGCTGGAGCTGGTCGCCTGGCTGGACGTGGACCGGCTGACCGAGTGGGTGCGCGGCCACTGGCAGCAGGCCGGTGGCGTGGCGGCCACGTTGTTCGGCTATTTCTCGCGCTCGGGCTTCGCGGTGATGGCGTGGATCGCCAACCTGGTGCTGTTGCCGATCCTGACCTTCTACTTCCTGCGCGACTGGGACCTGCTGGTCGAACGCATCGCCGCGCTGGTGCCGCGCGACCATATCGCCACGGTCACCCGGCTGGCGCTGGAGTCCAACGAGGTGCTGGGCGCCTTCCTGCGCGGCCAGTTCCTGGTGATGCTGGCGCTGGGCGCGATCTATGCCATCGGCCTGTCGATCGTGGGCCTGAAGGTGGGCCTGCTGGTGGGCATCATCGCCGGCCTGATCAGCTTCGTGCCGTATCTGGGCACCGCCACCGGCATCGTGCTGGGCGTGATCGCCGCGATGGTGCAGTCCGGCGGCGACTGGTCGCTGGTGGCGATGGTGATGGGCGTGTTCGTGGTGGGCCAGATGCTGGAAGGCTATGTGCTGACGCCGCGCATCGTCGGCGACCGCATCGGCCTGCATCCGGTGGCGGTGATCTTCGCCATCATGGCCGGCGGCCAGCTGTTCGGCTTCCTCGGCATGCTGCTGGCGTTGCCAGTGGCCGCGATCGCCAACGTGCTGCTGCGCTTCGCCCACGAACGCTACACGCAGAGCCGCCTGTATGCCGGCGACCGGCCGTCCATCGTGCTGGATTCGTACATCGACAAGAGCAGCGTGGAGCAGGCCTCGACGCGGGAAAACGAGGCGCCGTGAGCCGCGACGTTCCGGGGGCCGGGCTGGGACCGCAACTGCCGCTGGCGCTGCGCTATCCGCCGGACCAGCGCTTCGAGAGCTTCATCGCGCCGCCGGACGGCGCGTTGGCGGCCTTGTCGCGGCTGGCTGCAGGGACGGGCGCGGACTGGGTGTACCTGGCCGGCGCGTCGCGGACCGGCAAGACCCACCTGGCGCTGGCCGTCTGCGCGGCCGCCGAGCAACAGGGACGGCGGGCGGCCTATCTGCCGGCCATCGCGGCGGCAGGACGAATGCGCGAGGCGCTCGATGCCCTGGAAGGCCATGATGTGGTTGCGGTGGATGGCCTGGACGCGATCGCCGGTACGCGGGAAGACGAAGTCGCGCTGTTCGACTTCCACAACCGGGCGCGCGGCTCGGGACTGAATGTGCTCTACACCGCGCGCAGCATTCCCGACGACATCGGCCTGGTGCTGCCGGACCTGCGCTCGCGCCTGCAGCAATGCCTACGTTTCACGCTGCATCCCCTCGACGACGCAGGGCGCCGCGACGTGCTGCGCGACCGCGCTCAACGGCGTGGCCTGATACTGGAAGAGGCCGCACTCGACTGGCTGCTCACGCGCACCGACCGCGACCTGGGCGCATTGGTCGCGGTGCTCGACCGGCTGGACCGTGCCTCGCTGGCGGCACAGCGCCGGATCACCGTGCCCTTCCTGCGGCAGACGCTCGGCGCCGCGGGCTGAGGCCCCGCGCGGCATCAGGGGCAGGTTTCGGGGACCTCCTCCCACACCACCGGCTCCCAGTAGGCATTTTCGCGCAGGCTCTGGGTGTCCAGCCTGTCGCGCAGCAGGCGCGCGCCGATGCGGTAGCTGGTGTTCGGCTTCACGTCGACCACCAGCGGCTTGTACGCCTTGGCCATCGCGAAGCGCTTCATCTTGTCGATCTGCAGCAGCTGCGCGGAGTTCAGGCGGTGCCGGTCGATGAATTCGCGCACCACCAGGACGTGGCGGCCGACGGGCAGCCGGTGCCGGTTCACCGGCTGCAGCGGCGTGCTGCGTCCGTCGATGGTCGTGATGTCGGCGCGGAAGATGCCCTGGCTCTTGGGAACGGTGCCGGCGTGCGCGGTGACGAATCCGCAGGCGCCCCGGGTTTCGGGGCCTATCTCGATGCGGTAGGCGGGCACGGCCACCACGCCGGCCGCTCCCTCGAGCTTCAGGGGCGTGGTGCCGCGCAGGATCTCGGCGCTCACCCGGCCCGCACCGCGCTGCATTGCCTGCTCCAGCAGCGGTGCCGGCGGCGCGGTGCCGTCCAGGCGTACGCCGTTCAGGGCCACCAGCCGGTCGCCGGCCTTCAGTCCTACACGCGCGGCGGGTCCATCGGGTGTCAGCGCCAGCACGGGAAGGCCGTTGCGCTGCGCCGCGCGCACGTCGACGACGGCACCCAGTTCGTAGCGGACCTGGGCGGGTTTCTGGATCACCTGCGGAGCGCCGGTGTCCTTGAGATCCCCGCGTTCCGACATCTGCAGCAGGGCGGCGTCGAGTTCGCGCGTCGACTGCGCGTGCGCGCTGGTCGCAAGACCGGTCGCCCATGCGGCGGCGATCAGGGTGTGCGTAACGAAACGGAAGGTATTCACGGTATCCACCTCAGATTTCTACCGGTTGGGGCAGGGAAGGGGCAGCGCCGCTGCGCGCCAGCGCCTCACGCCGTTGCCAGAGCCATTGCAGTTCCTGCTCGCTGGCGCCTCGCTCGTAGGCGTGCTGCAGCTCGCGGTCGACGGCGCGCAGCGGCTCCTCGTGCAGCGGCGCGCGCGGAACCACTGCCAAGCGCTCGGGTACGGGTGCGGCAGGCGGGAAGAGACGCGTGTAGACCATCGGCAAGGCCGCCAGTACCAACGCGGTCATGGCGCCGGCGGCGAACCGCCTGCGGCGTTCGCGTTGCCGCGTGCGCGCATGCCGGACACGCGGCCACAGCGCGGGCGGCAGATCCGGCTCCGGGAGTGCGGCCAGGCGCGCGTGGAGGGATTCAGGTGTCATGGGGAGCGTCTCCATGGGGGTCGAGGTCTTGGCGCAGGCGCGCCAGCGAGCGCGACATCAGCGACTTGGACCAGCTGGCGGTGCGTCCGAAGCGGCGGCCCAGGTCCTCATGCGACCAGCCCTCCATTTCGTGCAGCCATACGACAGTACGGGCGAGCGGCGGCAGGCGTCGCAACAGGGTGTCGGCATCGGCGGCGTCGGCTGGCGAGGCGGAGGCGGTATCGGCCAGCGCGGCAAGGGCCATGTCGGTGCCGGGGTGCTGCTGCCGGCGCAGGCGGTCGATCGCCAGATTGGCCGCCACGCGCTTCAGCCACGGCCGCAACGGTGTGTTTTCGCGCAGCCCGGACAGGAAGCCGAACATTCGCAGGAAGGTCTCCTGCACGATGTCCTCGGCTTCCGCCGCGTTGCCCGTCAGCCGGCATGCCAGCGCATGCAGCGCGCGCGCGTGGTCGTAGTACAGCGCTTCGAATGCAGCGCCGTCGCCCCTGCGGGCCCGTCGAAGCCGCTCGGCTTCGGCGTCGGGATCGGGGGCGTGGGCGGGAGCATCCATAGCCCCACACTACGCGCCGCCGAGGTCTTCCGTCGCAGGCCGCAACGTCAGCGCGACAGCTCGCGGTTCAGGTCGGCCAGGCGTTCCGGCGTGCCGACATCGGTCCAGCCGCCAGCGTGATGTTCGCCATGGATCCGACCCGCAGGCATGTGCGCGCGCAGGATCGGCGCCAGGCGGAAGCGCGGCTTTCCGTTCCCGGCGATGCTGGCGTGGTCGTCCACATGCTGAGCCCAACCGTCCAGCAGGGCCGGGCGGTAGACGCCGATACCCGCGTAGGTAAGGCGGCGCTCGCCGTCGCCGCGGACATGCCCGGCAGGGTCCAGTGCGAAGTCGCCATGGGTGGCGTAGCCGGGCGGATCGATCATCACAAGATGCGCGAGACCCTGCGGCTCGCGCGGCAGCCGGTTGAAATCGAAATCGGTCCAGATGTCGCCATTGACCAGCAGGAACGGTGCTTCGCCCAGCACTACCAGGGCATTGAGCATGCCGCCGCCGGTTTCCAGGGGCGTGTCGCCTTCGTAGAGATACTGGATCCGCAGGCCCCAGCGCGCGCCATCGCCCAGCACCACCGGGAAGCGGTCGGCCAGCCAGCTGGTATTGATCACCACGTCCTGCACGCCCATCGCCGCCAGCTTTTCCAGATGCCAGACGATCAAAGGCTTGCCGCCGGCTTCGATGAGCGGCTTGGGCGTGTGGTCCGTCAGGGGGCGCATGCGCTCGCCCAGGCCGGCCGCGAAGATCAGGGCCTTCATGCGATCTCGCCCCGCGCCTGCAGCACCGGCTTGATGCGCGCGTCGAGCAGCGTCCGCAGGCCATCCAGTTCCGGATATCGCGGCAGGACCTCGTCCAGGTAGCGGATGAAGCGCGGCACGTCGGGCAGGTAGCGCGTCTTGCCGTCGCGGTAGTGCAGGCGCGAGAAGATGCCGAGGATCTTCAGGTGGCGCTGGATGCCCATCCAGTCGGCGTCGCGCAGGAACACCTTCAGTTCGGGCACCGGTAGTCCGGCGCGCGTCGCACGGGCGTGATAGCGGGCCAGCCAGCCATCCACGCGTTCCAGCGGCCAGCTCAGGAACGCATCCTTGAACAGGCTCATCGCGTCGTAGGCGATCGGCCCGCGGACGCAATCCTGGAAATCCAGCACCGCCGGCCCCGGCGTCACCGGCATCAGGTGGCGGGGCATGAAATCCCGATGCGTCAGCACGCGCGCCTGCCCCAGCGCATTGTCCATCAACCGGCGTTGGGCCAGCTCCAGTCCCTCGCTCTCGCCGCAGTCCAGCACCAGTCCCAGATGGCGACGCAGGAACCATTCGTCGAACAGGCCGGCATCGCGCTGCAGCAGCGCTTCGCCGAACTCCCCCATGCCGGCGGGTGGAACGATCGCCTGCAGCCGCAGCAACTGCTCCAGCGCGGCATCGAACCAGGTGTCCGCGTTGTCCTCGCTGATCACATGCGCCAGGGTCGGACCGCCCAGGTCCTCCAGCAGCAGGAAGCCGTGTTCGATGTCGATGGCGAGCACCTCCGGTACGCGCACATCGCCGCTCACCAGCAGTTCGCGCATGGACAGCCAGGGACGGACATCCTCCAGGCCCGGAGGCGAGTCCATCACGATGCGCCCGGGACCATCGCCCAGGCTGCGCCAGTAGCTGCGGAAGCCGGCGTCCATCGACGCGCGCTCCAGTTGTGCGTAGGGGTCGCCGAGCGCGCCGCGCGCCCACTCCAGGCGTTGGGCGCCACGCCCGGAAGGGTCCTGAATCGTAGGGTTCATGCGGTCGGGGGCGGGCACAGGCGTCAAAGGGCTACAGGGTAAACTGGCGCCCTACCGACTTGCGAGGCTTGCATGGCCCAACTCCAACCCGTGCTGCTGTCCGGCGGCTCCGGCACGCGCCTGTGGCCGCTCTCCCGCGAGGCCTACCCCAAGCAGTTCCTGCCGCTTGCCGGCGACGACACCATGGTGCAGGCCACGTGGCGCCGCGTGGAAGCGCTGGCCGATCTGGCGCCGATCGTGGTGGCGAACGAGGAGCACCGCTTCCTGGTCGCCGAACAGTTGCGCCAGGTGGGCGCGCCGGTACCGGCGATCCTGCTGGAACCGGTGGGTCGCAACACGGCGCCAGCGATTGCCGCCGCGGCCCTGCAGGCGATGGCGGGCGGCGCCGATCCGCTGCTGCTGGTGCTGCCGTCGGACCACGTGGTCCGCGACGTCGCCGGCTTCCAGCGCGCCGTGCGCGAGGCGTCGTCCGCGGCGGAGGCCGGTGCGCTGGTGACCTTCGGCATCGTGCCCGATGCACCGGAAACGGGCTTCGGTTACATCCAGGCCGAAGCCGGCGACGGCCTGCGCCAGGTCCTGCGCTTCGTCGAGAAGCCCGATGCCGCCACGGCCAGGTCCTATCTGGATGCAGGCGGCTATTACTGGAACAGTGGGATGTTCCTGTTCCGCGCCAGCCGCTACCTCGAAGAACTCGCGCGCTTCCGTCCCGATATCGTCGATGCCGTGCGCGCGGCGCATGCGGCCGCGCGGCACGATGGCGATTTCGTGCGCCTGGACAAGGACGCCTTCGGTGCGTGTCCGTCGGACTCCATCGACTACGCGGTGATGGAGAAAACCGCCGATGCGATGGTGCTGCCGGTGGACATCGGCTGGAACGATGTCGGCAGCTGGTCCGCGCTGTGGGACGTGGCCGAGCGCGATGCCGATGGCAATGCGCACCACGGCGACGTGATCGCGGTCGACAGCCGCAACAGCTACGCCTACGCGCAGCGACTGGTGGCGCTGGTGGGCGTGGACGACATCGTGGTGGTGGAGACGGACGACGCCGTGCTGGTCGCGCGCAAAGACAAGGTGCAGGAGGTCAAGCAGGTGGTCGCGCGGCTGAAGCAGGAACAACGCAGCCAGGCCGTCCTGCATCGCGAAGTGCACCGTCCGTGGGGCAGCTACGATTCGGTCGACAACGGAGGCCGCCACCAGGTCAAGCGCATCAAGGTCAAGCCCGGTGCCGCGCTGAGCCTGCAGATGCACCACCACCGCGCCGAGCACTGGATCGTGGTCAGCGGTACCGCGAAGGTGACGCGCGGCGATGAAACCCTGCTGCTGTCGGAAAACGAAAGCACTTACATCCCGCTGGGCGTGAAGCATCGCCTGGAGAATCCGGGCAAGGTGCCGCTGGAGCTGATCGAAGTGCAGTCCGGCAGCTACCTGGGCGAGGACGACATCGTGCGGTTCGAGGACGTGTACGGCAGAAGTCAGTGACCGTATCGCCCGCGCGTGCAAAAAGGAAAGGCCCCGCGTGAGCGGGGCCTTCGTTCTCTCCGGGATGTCACTTCTTCTTGCGGACCATGCCGTAGATCAGCAGCAGCACGATGGCGCCGATCACCGAGGCGATGAATCCCGTCGGTTCGCCGGGGCTGTACCAGCCGAGCGTCCCGCCGATGAAGCGCGCCAGCAGTGCGCCCAGGATGCCCAGCACGATGGTCATGAAGAAGCCCAGCTTGTCGTCGCCGGGTTTCAGCGCACGCGCCAGCAGGCCGGCCAGGAAGCCGATGAGCAGGGTCCACAGGATGCCGCCGCCAAAGATCTGTTCCATCGAAACGCTCCGGTTGGGAAGGTGTGGGGCGACGTGAAGCGTAACCCAGCTGCCCGCGGCGTGGGCAGCGGCCGGCATGGCGCTCAGAGAGTCGGAGGCGGAGGAGCCGACTCGGGGCTTGGTGAGTCGGACCTTCAGGAGCCGGCATGAGCATGAGGCCGGAATGATCGAAGGCCGGGTCGCCCCGGCCTTCTGCAGGTGGCACGACCTGTCTGGATCAGCAGCAGCCGTGGTCGCCGTGCTGTTCGCCGCCGGCTACCGCCGCCACGCCGGTGGTCTCGCCACGGACACTGGCCGCGTGGTGTTCGGCGATCACGCGCGCCACGCAGGCGGTGACTTTCTTGCCCATCGGGATGTGCAGGAATTCGTTCGGGCCGTGCGCATTGGAATGCGGGCCCAGCACACCGGTGATCATGAACTGCGCACCGGGGAACTTCTCGCCCAGCATGCCCATGAAGGGAATCGTGCCACCTTCGCCCATGTACATGGCCGGCTTGCCGAAGAACTCGCGGCTGGAAGCATCAATGGCGTTTTCCAGCCACGGCGACATCGCCGGCGCATTCCAGCCGGTGCTGGCCTTCTCGAGCTCCAGGCTTACCTGCGCACCGTTGGGTGCATCCTTTTCCAGCAGGTCCTTCAGCAACTGGCCGGCCTGTTTGCCATCCAGTGTAGGCGGCAGGCGCAGCGACAGCTTCACCGACGTGTAGGGGCGCAGCACGTTGCCGGCGGACGATAGCGGCGGCATGCCGTTGACCCCGGTGACCGACAGCGCGGGGCGCCACGTGCGATTGAGCACCAGCTCGGCCAGGTCTTCGGCCATCGGGGTCATGCCGGGCAGGAACGGGAACTTGTCGAATACCGCCGTGTCCAGCACGCGCGCGGCTTCCTGGGCCTGTGCGAGACGGTCCGCCGGGATTTCGACCTGCAGGCCTTCCGGCAGGATGCGGCCGGTCTGCTCGTCCTCCAGCCGCGACAGCAGCTGGCGCAGCAGACGGAAGCTGGACGGCACCACGCCGGACGCATCGCCGGAATGCACGCCTTCCTCCAGCACTTTGACCGTGAAATTGCCGCCGGCCAGACCGCGCAGCGACGTGGTGCACCACAGCTGCTCGTAGTTGCCGCAGCCGGAGTCCAGGCAGACGACCAGCGACGGCTTGCCGATACGGTCGGCAAGGTGATCGACGTAGGCCGGCAGGTCGTAGCTGCCGGATTCCTCGCAGGCCTCGATCAGCACCACGCAGCGCGCATGCGGCACGCCCTGCTGCTGCAGTGCCTGGATGGCGGCCAGCGAGCCGAAGATCGCGTAGCCGTCGTCGGCGCCGCCGCGGCCATACAGCTTGTCGCCCTTGATCACCGGCACCCACGGGCCCAGGTCATCGTCCCAGCCGGTCATCTCCGGCTGCTTGTCCAGATGGCCGTACAGCAGCACGGTGTCGGCGCCGGTGTCGGGTCCCGTTGCCGGGATTTCGATGAAGATCAGCGGCGTGCGGCCTTCAAGGCGCACCACTTCCACCTGCATGCCCGGCACCGACTGCGCCTTCGCCCATCGCTCCATCAGCTGGACCGCCTGTTCCATGTACCCGTTGGCCACCCAGTCCTTGTCGAACATCGGCGACTTGTTGGGGATGCGGATGTACTCGACCAGCTGCGGGACGATGTCGTCATCCCATTTCTCGGCTACATAGCGGTCGACTTTGACGGTGTCCATGGCAACTCCGGGTACTGAAAGGCACAGGCGGTCATTCTACGCCCTGGAAAGGGGTAGGACTTTTCCTACATGCATGCGCGGTGTTTACGGGCAGATTCCCCCGTGCTCGGGCGATATCTTGAAGCCCGTGGGAACGCAAGACTGAACCTGCCGCCAAGGTCATCGGCCTGCAGCGGCAACATGGCGGATGCCAAGAGGCGTCCGCCGTCCAGGGACAGTCCATCGCCACAAGGAGAGTCGTCATGAAGTCGTTCGTCCACACCGTGTTCGCCGCCGTCCTGTCGCTGCTGATCGCCGCGCAGGCGCTGGCCACCGAGAAGGTCAACATCAACACCGCCGACGCGGCCGCGCTGGATCGCGTGCTGGTCGGGGTCGGTCCGTCGAAGGCGGCCGCGATCGTCGAGTACCGCAAGGCCAACGGCCCGTTCAAGAGCGCCGAGGAGCTCGCCATGGTGAAGGGCATCGGCCTGAGCATCGTCGAGCAGAACCGCGACCGCATCGAGCTGCGCACGGGCGCCGCTCCGGCGCGCAAGCCGGCTGCCGCAACCGCGGCGCCCGCCAAGCCGGTCGCGCGGCGCTGATCGATTCCCGTGCCGGGCGTCTCCACAGGACGTGGAGCGCCAGGCACAGGGGCAGGAAGCCAGGGGGAAACAGGCGGGATGCCGACAGGGACGTATCCATATCGCGCACGACGCGCAGGTCGGCAGCAGGTTGCAGCCTGATTCGCCGGCGGTAGACCGACAGGGATGTCGACAACGCCCGGACGCGCAGGACGCACGTCCGGGCGTTGTCGTTTGTGGGTGGGCAGGCGCGGCAAGGCCGGGCGCCGGCTAGAATCCCGCGACGGACTGCCGGGGGACATCATGCCGGAATCATCGCGCGTCATTCACGCCAACGAGTACCGGCGGGTGCGCTGGAAGAATGGATTGGGCTGGACCCGCGAGATCGCGCGGGTCCCGGACAACGATGACTGGGACTGGCGGCTGTCGATCGCCGAGATCGAACGCGATGCGGCGTTCTCATCGTTCCCCGGCGTCGACCGCGAACTGGTGCTGCTGCGCGGGAACGGGTTGCGCCTGAGGTTCGAAGACGGGCGCACGGTCGATCTGATGCCGCCCCACGACCGCTATCGGTTCGCGGGCGAGGACGTGGTGACGGGCGAGCTGGTCGACGGCACGACGCACGATTTCAACCTGATGTGGCGGCGTGGCCGGGTCCGTACCGAACTGCTGCATCGTCCGCTGGTGGGGCCGATGCTGTTCTTCACCGAGCCCGGAGTGCACTGGGTCGTCCCCCTGATCGCCGGACAGGCGGCGTTCGACGCGGCGAGCGGCCTTGACGACCTGTGCAGCGGCGATACTGCCGTTCTGACCGGGGGCGACACGCGCACGCGGCATGCCTTGCACGGTGGTGGTGAGCTGTTGGCCATCCGCATCGAGGCCGAAGGCCGCTGAGGACGACAGGTCAGTACACGTCCCGGCGATAGCGCCCGGCGGTCCGCAGGGCTTCGACCTTGTCCTCGCCCAGGATGCGGCGCAGCGTGGCGTCCACGTCGGGCGCCATGCCGGCCAGGCTTCCGCATACGTACACCGCCGCGCCTTCTTCGACCCACTGCCGCAGCCGGTTCGCGTGCGAAGCCAGCGCATGTTGGACGTAGCGGTGGGTGTCGCCATCGCGCGAGAAAGTCAGGTCGAGATGTGGGAGCAGGCCTTGCGCCTGCCATGCCGCCAGTTCGTCGGCGAGGAAGGCGTCGTGCGCGCGCTGGCGCTCGCCGAACAGTAGCCAGTTGCGCGTCGCGCCGGCCAGCGCCCGCGCTTTCAGGCGGGCGCACAGACCCGCCAGGCCCGTGCCGTTGCCGATCAGGATCATCGGTACATCGGCGGCGGGCGGATGAAAATTCGGATTGCGGCGGATGCGCAGGGCGATGGCGTCTCCCGGCTGCGCATGCCGGCACAGCCAGCCGCTGCCCAGGCCGGCGGTACCGTCTGCGTGATGCATCAGGCGCACCAGCAGGTGCAGCGCGCCATCGCCGGGAAGGGACGCAATGGAGTATTCCCGGTGCGGCAGGGGCGTGCAGGCATCGGCGAGCGCCTGCGCATCTCCGCGCCAGAGCTCATGGTCCGCGACGGGCCATTGGCTGCGGACAAGTACCTGCGCCAGCGGTTGCGCGTGGTCCTGCCACTGCACGGGAACATCGCCCGCCAGGCCCGTGCGCTGCAGGACCTCGTCGACCTCGGCCATGGCGCGGCACGGCCCGATCTCGGCGATGTCGCCAGCGGCCCAGTCGGGCAGCGAACCGGATCCGGGTGTCAGGGAAAGGGGCAACACGGGCCCACCAATGCTGCCGGGATTCAGCTCGACACGATCGCGCAACCGCCAGGATTCGTACCGCGGCGTGGACCAGTCCTGCGCGTCGGACCCGTCGCCCAACTGGCCGATATGGTGCTGCCAGTGGCGCAGGGCACTGTCGTCGGCGTTGTCGACTTCCACCAGGTCGAACAGCGGTTGCGCGCCCTGTCGCCGCAGCCAGTCATCGAGCTGGTGGCCGAAGGCGCAGAACTGCGCGTATTCGCGATCGCCCAGGGCCAGGACGGCGTAGCGCAGCGTGTGCAGCGGGAGTGTCTGCGACATCACGTGGCGGACGAAGCCGAGCGCGGGGTCGGGCGGATCGCCTTCGCCGGTGGGGCTGACGACGAACACGGCGCGCCCGATGGACTGCAACCGTGCCGCATCCAGCCGTTCCAGCCCCGCGCGCTGGACCGCAACGCCGCCGTGGCGCAGCGACGCGGCGGTCATATCGGCCAGCTCCATCGCGAAACCGGTCTGACTGGCATGCACCACCCACGTCGCATCCGATCCGGCCAGCATCACCGGTTGTCCCGACGTGTCGTGCTTGCGCGCGCGGGACAGCATGCCCGCCACCAGTCCGGCATACGCCAGCAAGGCGGCGGCGGCGATGAAGACGCGGGCCCTGGACGGGCTGGCCTGCCACCAGTCGCCCTCGTGCAAGCCAGCGAACAGCCAGGCGCACGCGGCCAGCGACAGCATCACCAGCGCATTGCCAACCAGGGCGGCGCTACCGTGCCGAGGTGAAGGGCCTGCCGTGCTCATGCCGCCAGGTGCTGCTCGAACGCTGGCGTCATGGTTTCCCGCAAGCCTTCGCCGGTGCGTTGCAGGAAGCGCGCCGCCAGACCGTGATGCGCCGCGAAAGCCGGACCTTCTTCGGTGCCCATGACGGTCAGGGCGGTGGCCCAGGCATCGGCGTGCATCGCATCGGCCGCGATCACGGTCACTGCGGCAGCGGCATCGGTCACCGGCTCGCCGCTGCGCGGGTCGATCGTGTGCGAGTAGCGGTGACCATCCTGCGCGTACGCATGCCAGCGGTCGCCCGAGGTGGCGACGGCCATGCCATCCAGTGCCAGTACCCGCGGTTCCAGGCCTTCGTTGTCGGCTTCCTCATCCGGGGAGGATTCCACCAGCACGCGCCATGGTTGACCGTCGGCCTTGCGGCCATAGCCATACAGTTCGCCGCCCACTTCGATCAGGCCGGCATCGATACCGCGACGCCGCAGCAGGGCGGCCACCACGTCCACGCCGTAGCCCTTGGCGATGGCCGAAAGGTCCAGCATCACACCGCCCGGCTGGCGGACGCGGTGCTGCGCGGCATCGAGCCGCAGGTGCTGCCAGCCGACGCGGGAGCGGGCTTCGACCAGCGCCGCGGGCGTGGGGCGACCCCGCCTTTGCGCATGCGCCCCGAATCCCCATGCCGCCACCAGCGGCGACACGGTGGGGTCGAACGCGCCGTCACTGCGTGACGCGATGTCGAGCGCCACCATGAGCACCTGCAGCATGTCGTCCCGCAGGACGAACCATTCGCCTGCGGCGCAGCGGTTGAAGCGCATGATGTCGGCGTCCTCCTCCCACGTACTCATCTGCGCGACCAATTCGTCCAGGCGCGCCTGGATGGCGTCGTGCAATGCATGCGGATCGATGCGCGACGGGCTGGTGTACTGGACGGACCACGTCGTACCCATGGTCTGCCCGTGCAGTGCATGCACCGGCGCTGCCTGCGCAGCGGGGGAGGGAAGGGAGATGTTCATGCCGATCCATGCCGCCGGTACTGCGTCCGGCGGCATGGCTCCGTCTTACTGGGGCAGCACTTCCAGCGTGGCGACATAGCTCAGGCGACGCTGCTTGGCCTGCGGCACGGTGGTCTTGTCGTCCTGCGTGCCGGTTTCCAGCCAGTACATGCCGGCTTCCGGCCAGGTCACGCTGAACTCGCCGTTGGCATCCGTGGTGACCTTGATCTCTTCCTGCGCGTTGCGATAGCGCGTACCGCCGCGGGTGATCTCGAATTCCAGCCCGGCCGCCGGCTTGCCGTCGACCAGCATCCGGAAGGTGGCCGCTTCTCCCGCGAACAGGTCGTTCGGGTGCGTCACCGGCAGCAGTTCGATGCCTTCTCCGGTGCTCTTCAGCGCAGTGTCGTTGGGCGCCCCGTTGGTCACGAAGGTCTCGATGCGGCCGATCGACTGCGACACCTGCAGGTTCTTCGCATCCTTCGGCACCTTGGTCGCCAGGTCTTCGGGCTTCGCGCCGCGCAGGCCGCCCGGCTTGCCGTCGGCGCCTTCCCAGCGGGCCATCAGGCCCTTGTTGATCGTGGCGATGCGGTAGGTGCCCTGCTGCTTCAGCTCGACGTCGAACACCGTGCGGTACTTGCCCGTGGCCAGGTTCTGCGCCTCGACCGCGCTGCCGTCGGGGGCGGTGATCGCCAGGCCTTCCGTGCGCAGGGGAACGTGGTTGAAGTAGAACAGGTCGTTGGATACCGCCGCATCCACCGTGATCCACGGATTGGTGCCGGCGATGACGGTCTGCGACGGCTGCAACCAGGCCTTGTGCGCCAGCGCGGTGGCGGGGAGGGCGGAGGCCAGGGCGATGGCTACGGCGAGGGAACGCTTCATCGGAATCTCCAGCGGATAGATGGAAGAAAAGATCAGGGCTTGACCGTCAGCGTGACGGCGCCCAGCTCGGTGGCGCCCTGCGCCTTGCCCGACTGCGGTGCGCCCTTGGCGGGCCAGGTGAAAGGAATCTTCAGCAGTTCACGGCCACCGACTTCGCGCGCGGCCTCGACGACCAGCGTGTACTGGCCGGGCGCCAGCCTGGCCAGATGCTGCTTGTCGCTGAAGCTCAATGCGTGCTTGCCGACCGGCTTGGTGGGTCCGGTCACACCATCCACCGGCACCTTCAGCGAGCGGCCGGACTTGCGCCACCACTGGCGCAGGTCGGGCAGCCACTTGGTGCCGTGGCCTTCGGAATTGCTGGTCTGCTGGTACCAGACGGACAGGTTGGCGGCGACCTTCTGGTCGGCGCCTTCGATCCACACGGCGACGTAAGGACGGTGGTACTCGGCCACATTGAGCTTGGGGATCTCGACATTGATGTCGAGCGTGGCGGCGTAGGCGGGCGTGGCCAGCAGGCCGCTGAGCGCGATGGTCAGCGTGGTGTGGACGGCGATCTTCGACATGCGGTCACTCGCGGTTCGTTGAAGGGGATCAATGGATGAAAAGCAGCGCGATCAGCAGCGGCACCAGCAGGCCCAGGCCCACCATCGGCCAGGTCATGCGGCGCTGCCGCCCGTGCAGGTAGAGCAGGAACAGGCCGGTGATGCAGAACACCAGGCACGCCACGGCGAAGATGTCCAGGAACCATCCCCACGCCGGCCCGGCGTTGCGGCCCTTGTGGAGGTCGTTGAAATAGGAGATCCAGCCGCGGCGGGTCCGGTCGTACTCGACCGCCCCCGTTTCGCGATCGATGCTGAGCCAGGCGTCGGTGCCGGGGCCCGGCATCGAGAGATAGAGCTCCATGTCCGACCATTCGGCAGGTCGTCGCCCGATCGATATCGACAGTTCCTGCTCCAGCCAATCGCCCACGGCCGCGGGCAGCGGGGCATTGCCTTCCTGTCGATCGCCCAGCAGGGCGACGACGGGTGCAGGAAGGGTGGCGGTAAGCTGGGTGACCTCGGGCGAGGCTTCGATCTTCGCGGCGTGGTTCAGCGTGATCCCCGTAATGGCGAACAGCAGCATGCCGATCAGGCAGACGGCCGAACTGATCCAGTGCCACTGATGCAACGTGCGCAGCCAGAAGCCGCGGCGTTGTTGCTGGAGGGCAGGGGAAACGGGAGCGGACAACGGCACTCTCAAGGCGGAAGGAACAGGCGGCCATTACATCATGGATGAGAATAACTCTCAATTGAGAGGCGTTCCCACCGGCGCGGGAACGCCCCGACGGCTCAGAAGCTGACGTTGAGGCTCAGCCACAGGTTCCGCGACTTGTCCTTGTTGTTGTAGTCGTCCAGATACGACACCTCGTTGGACGTATAGATGCCGTCGTTGTCGAGGTCGCTGAAGACCGTCTGGAAGGTGGTGAAATCTTCGTCGAGCAGGTTGTTGATGCGGCCCGACACCGCCACATGCTCGTTGAATCGGTACTGCGCGCCCAGATGCAGCACCGTGTAGTCCTGGTAGTCCCGGCGGACCCCGTTGATCGTGTCGCGATAACGCTTGGAGCGGGCTTCGGCGAGCAGCTGCATGCTGAAGCGGTCGGTGGCTTGCCAGTTCAGGCTGGCGTTGGCCATGTGGCGGGCGGTGTTGGTCAGCGGCAGGCCTTTCTGCGCCCCGCTCAGTTGCTCGCTGTCGGTGAAGGTGTAGTTGGCGCGCAGCGACAGGGCCTCCGTGATGCCCCAGCGTCCGGCGACTTCCGCGCCCTGGATGCGCACTTCATCGATGTTGATGTTCTGCGCATACGTCGTATAACCCAGCAGCGCGTAGTCGCCGAGGTTGGCGCATGGGCGCACGCCGCCGGTCTGCTCGCAGCTGAGACTGGTTTCGCCGCGTGCGATCTTGTCGTCGAAGTCGTTGCGGAACACGGTGAGATTGAAGTTGTGCGCGTCGTCCGGCGAGGTCCAGTACAGCGCGATCTCGCTGTTGACGCTGGTCTCGGGCTGCAGGTCCGGGTTGCCCACGAAGGGCGTGGTGCCCTGGCCGCCGAATCCGGTGACGCCGTCGTACAGGTCGGTGGTCTTGGGCGTCTTGAAGCCGGTGCTGACGCCGCCCTTCAACGTCCATGCTGTGCTGATGTCCCACACGGCATAGGCGCGTGGGCTGAGCTGGCTGCCGAACACGCTGTGATCGTCGTGGCGCAGGCCCAGTGTGATGGTCAGTGCATCCAGTGGATTCCAGTTGTCCTCCGCGAACAGCGACCACATCCTGTGCTCCTGGACGGTGCCGCCGCCATCGCCGCCGCCTTCCATGCCGAACACGCCGTCTTCCAGTTCGCCGTCGATCACCTGGCCGCCGACGACGAAGCGGTGCGCCTCGCCGACGGCGAAATCCAGTTTGGCGTCCAGCGTGTACTGGCGGCTTTCCATCGTGCGCTTCGGACGCGGGAGGAAGGTATCCATGGCCAGTTGCTGGCGCTGCGCACGCGTCATTCCGGCATAGGGGCCGGTAGCGCAGGTAACGGCGTTGTTGCAGTAGATGTCCTGGTGCAGCAGCCGCTCGGCAACGGTGAACGGCAGCGTGCGGCCGTGGTTGCCGGTGTCGATGTGCGCAAGCGAGACGAAGCTGTCGCCGAACGCCCACTGACCGTTGTGGGTCACCGACCACTGGTCGCGGGTGAATTCCTGATCGGCCGCATATCCTACCCTTGGCGCCGCGCGCCAGATGCCGTCCAGTCCGTCCACGGTGCCCAACGGATACGTCTCGGTGCCCAGGTTGTTGATGTACGGCGTGTTGTCGTACACCTGCCTGGACGTGTCGTAGTCGAAGATGACGCTCTGGCTGTCCGTCGGCGTCCAGCTCAGCGTGACGCCCGCGCTCTTGTTGGTGTTGTCCACGGTCTTGCCGCCGCCACCGAAGCCCAGTGCCCGCTCGAACACCGTACCGTCCGGCGCGGTGATCGCCTCGTATTCGGGCGTGGACGCGTCCCGCTCGTACCACGAACCGCGCACGCCCAGGCCCAAACGTTCCTTCACCAGCGGCCCCATCAACATGAAGTCGAAGGTGCTGTCGCTTCCGAAATCGCGGTTCTCCTGGATGCCGTGGCCGAGCGTGGCCGAGCCCTGCCAGCGGTCCGACACCTTGCGCGTGATGATGTTGATCACCCCGCCCAGCGCGTCGGCGCCGTACAGGGTGGACGCCGGCCCGCGGATCACTTCGATGCGCTGGATCATGTCCAGCGGCGGAATATGGTTGAACTGGTTGCCGCCGAACGAGTTGGGGTAGATGTCGCCGTGGTTGTTCTGGCGCTTGCCGTCGATCAGTATCAGCGTGTAGTCCGGCCCCATGCCACGGATGCTGATGGTCTTCTGTCCCGTCTTGTCGGAGGTCTCGCCGACATCGACGCCCTCCAGGTCGCGCACGGCGTCGATCAGGGTGATGTAGGGGCGCTGGCGCAGTTCCTCCGCGGAGATCACGCTGATGCTGGCGGGTGCGTCGGTGATCTTCTGTTCGAAACCGGAGGCCGTGACGACAACGGTGTCGAGGGTGCTGACATCGGCGGCGTCGGCCGCGGGCTGCGCGATGGCGGGGGCAGTGGCGACGGACAGCAGGGCGAGGGCAAGGCGGTTGCGACGCAGCGAGGCGCGCACGGACGTACGGATGACGTTCATGGGATCCGGGAAGAAGTGGGCAGCAGGGGCGCGGTCGCGCGGGTGCGCGATCAGCACAAAGCAGCGTCCGGGATCGGACGGGCCGCGAGCGGATCAGGCGACAGGAGGTGCCTGGCCGTGATGCAGGCTCAATGACGGATCCAGGCGTTGCAGGGCGGCAGAGGCGTCCGGCATGCGCGGGTCCGGTTGCGGACCGCCATGCTCACGCCGTGATGAAGACAGGCGCGATGCGGCGTCCCGGATGTGTCCCGGCGCGCGGGTGGTTTTCACCTTCAGGGCAATCAGTCGTGCCTTCTTCGCGGGGAGGTCGCGATGGCGCTCCTCGCGAGCGCCCCCTGCGTGGTCGCGGGACTCGCCTGCGACCAGCGCGGGTGCCGTCTGGGCAGCAGCAACCGCCCGACCCGTGCCGGAAGGGACCGGTGAGTGGAATCCCAGCAGCAGGGACAGCGCGATCACGACGGCCGCGATGCCCGACCGCGACCACCAGGGTGCGCGCGCCGGTCTCGGTGCGTGCAGGCCGATCGGGTTGTCAGGCGGTTGGTTCAAGAAGGTCCCCAGGGCGCGCGCCAGTCCGGCGGGCCGTTACGGGACATTTTAAATGAGAATACTTATCAAGTGCAAACAAGATTGAATCTTGCTTGAGTCCCTCAGGTCTCCGCCCACTGCCTGAGGAGGTTGTGGTACACGCCGGTCAGCTGGACCAGGGCGGCATGTTCGGGCACGTCCACGGTCAGGCGGCGGATGGACAGGTCCAGTTCGAACAGCAGCCGGCGATGACCATCGTCGCGGACCATGCTCTGCATCCAGAAAAACGACGCCACGCGCGCCCCGCGGGTCACAGGCGTCACCTTGTGCAGGCTCGTGCCCGGATACAGCACCATGTGGCCGGCGGGCAGCTTCACGCGCTGTGTGCCGAAGGTGTCCTCGATGACGAGTTCTCCGCCGTCGTAGTCCTCCGGCGCGCTGAGGAACAGCGTGGCCGACAGGTCCGTGCGCACGGGATCGACGCCGCCGCGGCTTCGGTCGTAGCGGACTGCATTGTCCACGTGGTAATCGAACGACTGGCCGCCGTCATAGCGGTTGAACAGGGGCGGATAGATGCGCTTGGGCAGCGCCGCGGAGAAGAAGGTGCTGTTACGCGACAGCGCGTCCAGGATCAGGGCACCGACTTCGCGGGCCGCGGGAGAATCCTCCGGCAGCTGAGCATTGTCCTTGGCCTTGGCCGACTGGTAGCCCGCGGTGATGCGGCCGTGCGCCCAGTCGGCGGCGTCCAACTGCGCGCGGGCCTGCGCGACCTGTTCCGGCGTCAACACCTCGGGTATGGCGAGCAGCATGTCGATGACCTCGAATGGAGCACCTTGTCCATTGTGCATGGACAAGGTGCGAGCGATGCCCGCCTCAGAAGCGGAGCGTGGCCGTCAGCACCGCCGAGCGACCTTCGCCGGGATTGGCCCAGCCGTTGCCGGCGGTGACCACGCCCGCGGCATCGACGGTCAGGTTGTTGCGGATGCCCGTGTAGTACTCCTCGTCAAACAGGTTGCTGACGTTGAGCTGCAGGCCGATCCGTTCGTTGATCTGGTAACCGATCATGGCGCGGTGCACCCAGTAGGCGTCCGTCTTCCGATACACGGCCTCGTTCGCGTTGTTCGGATAGAACGAGCCCTGATAGGTCGTGCCGTAGCCGAAGGTCCAGTCGCCCAGTGCGTAAGTGGTCCACAGGCTGGCCGCGTGGCGCGGCGTCTGGGTCAGTTCGCGGCCCTTGACCGGATCGCTCGCGGCTTCATCCGCCGCGTTCTGAAGTACTTCGCTGTCAAGGAAGGTGTAGTTGGCGAACACTGCCCACTCACGCGTGATGTTGCCGGCCATGCCCAGCGCAAGACCGTCCACGCGCGCCTTGCCATCCAGTACCTGCTCGGGCTGCAGCGGATCGGCGCTGGCCACCTTGTAGTTCCGGCGCTCGTTGCGGAACAGTGCCGCGGTCAGGGCAAGGCGGTTCTCCAGCACGTCCCACTTGGTGCCCAGTTCGACGTTGACCGCGGTTTCGGGATCCACGTTGCACGTGTTGGCGTTGCAGGCGCCGTTGACCGAGGTCTTCGATGGCGTCTTGCTGTTGGCGTACGACAGGTAGACGCTGGCGTTGTCGGCCGGCTTGTAGACCACGCCTGCGCGGTAGGAGAACAGATCCTCTTCGTTCTCGAAGCGGTTGGTTACACCGGTGATCCGGCCTTCGGTCACGCCATAGGTCACCGTATCGCCTTCGTTGTGTTCGTAACGCGCGCCCAGGTTCAGCAGCCACCGGTCATTGAACTTCAACGTATCGAACACGTATACCGCCTGGTTGTCCAAGCTGCCCTCGGTGTGGCCGGTACGGACGAAATTCCTGGGACCGGTCCACACGTTGTAGGGATTGTCGAGGTCCTGCAGCGGATAGCTGCTGTTGTCGTTGGCGAGTTCGCTGCCGTCTGCATTGCGGAAGCCGGAGCCGCTGTCGAGCTCGAAATCCTCCTTGCTGAACGATACGCCGGCCACCACATCGTGGCGTACCGCACCCGTGTCGAAACCGAACGACAGGTCCGTCTGGCTGTGCGCGATGAAGTTCTCCGTATCGCGGACAAAACCGCGAGGCCCGCCGGTCGGAGACCATGTGCCCGGCGGCTGGACGGTGCCGGCCGGCACGCCCGGACCGACAGGCAGGGTCGCGCAGGCACCTCCCGTATAGGGATTGGTGCCGTTTGCCAGGCACCAGCTGCCCTGCAGTGCGGTGGCATTCGTGTACTGCTCCACGCGCTGCAGGCGCCCAAGGGAGCGCAGACTCACGTGATCGCCGAAGTCCATCTCCAGTACGCCGGTCAGCATGTCGACATCGCTTTCCTGGCGCGACGTGTTCCGGTAACCGAAGTACGTTTCGCGATCAACGCCGGGCAGTGGGCCGTCGTTGAATGGGCTCAGCGCGAACGGCACGCCGTACTGCGGCATGTTGTTGTCGTGCTGGTGCAGGTAACTCAGCGTGAAGCGGGTATCGGAACCCAGGCCGAACGCGATCGACGGCGCGAAGCCCCAGCGGTGCTTGAACTCCTCGTCGCGGCCCGGGACATCCTGGGTATGCCCCATCGCATTCAGGCGCACGGCGACGCCGTTCTCGAAGTCGAAGTTGCTGTCGGCCGTCACGCGGCCGTACTTGTCGGATCCTGCGCCCACGGTGAAGGTGTTGAAGTCGCCTTCGCGCGCGGTCTTGCTGACCAGGTTGATGTTGCCGCCGACGGAGCCGGCGCCTGACATAGCGGAATTGGCGCCGTTGATCAGTTCGATCGACTCCAGATTGAACGTGTCGCTGCGCGTGTACTGCGCGCTGTCGCGTACCCCGTCGGTGGTGATGTCGCTGCTGGCGGTGAAGCCGCGCAGGTTGATGCTGTCGCCATACCCTCCGCCGCCTTCGCCTGCGCCGAAGGTGATGCCGGGCAGCGTGCTGAGTACGTCCTTCAGGCCCAGCAGGTTCTGCTGCGCCATGACCTCGCTGGTCACCACGGTAATGGTCTGCGGCGTGTCCACCAACGCCTCGGTGTACTTCGGCGAGCTGGCTTTCTGCACGCGTTCACCGTGTACTTCCACGGTGTCCAGTTCCTTTGCCTGCATGGCGGCATCGGCGGGGGCATCGCCGGTGGGAGCGGCCATGGCCGGGGCCGTGATGGCGAGGAGCAGGGCAGCGGTCAGCGGGGATGGGCGGAAGTTCATAGGCATCCTTGGTGTGCTTGAGCGGATGACCCGGTGGCGAAGGCTACGGGACGGAGAGGGAACGGGTCCGTGTCTTGCGCACGGCGTTCGGTGTGTCGGCGAAACGAGGCGTCACGCGACGGCGCACGGCGCCGCAGGAAATCAGCGGGGAGGACCGCAGCCGCGATAGGCGGGGGGGCGCGCACGCGGATCGTCGTGCATCGAGAAGGCGGGGTATCGCCCTTGGAGGGGACACCGCGGCGCGGATGCGCGTACATGGCCCGTCGCCGGCTCGGAGTCGGCAGGCAGGGGCAAGGCGTCGTGGTCGGCGTCGTGATCACGCGCGGTCAGCTCGAAGGCCTCGCTTGCCGGGACAACGCGGGTCAGGGCCGGGGTGTCGTCGACGGGCCGTACCGTCGTAGCGTGGAGCCCGCCCGCGAACAGCGTCACGCATGCCAGCAGCAGGCAGACGACGGTCGACAGGACGGGGTGGGGGACGCGCGGCACCGGAGCCTCGAAGAGACGGGCTGCGGCGATCTGCCGCAGGGTGCGACAGGATAATGAGAATGATTTGCGATTACAACAGAATGTTCACATTCCGCGTTCAGTCCCGGTCGTCCCGTGTCCAGATGCCGCCATGCTCCAGCCGCACCGGAAACTTCGCTACCGGCGAGTAGGCCGGCGCGCACAGGGCACGGCCATCGCGGACATCGAAACGTGCCCCGTGCAGGACGCATTCGATGCTGGCGTCCGCCGGATCGAAGTGGCCGGAGGACAGTTCGAAGTCCTCATGGCTGCACTTGTCTTCCAGGGCATAGAGATCGCCGTCGTGGTTGAGGACCACGATGGGCGTGCCGGTGACCTCGTCGAACACGGTTTTCAGCTCGCCGGGCAACAGCTCGCCTGCGGCGCATACGAACGTCCAGGTCTCGCTCATGCGGCGGCTCCCGTCAGCGGTTTCTCCAGGATCTCGAAGCGCAGGTCCGCGCGCTTGGGAATGCCGTAACGCTCGTCGCCGTAGGGGAAGGGCTTCTTGATGCCCGTGCGCGCGTAGCCGCGGCGTTCATAGAACGCGATCAGTTCGTCCCGGATGTCGATCACGGTCATGCGCATGGTCGGCAGCTGCCACTCCTCGCGCGCGATGCGTTCGG
Organism: Pseudoxanthomonas mexicana; assembly: GCF_010093385.1. Lineage (GTDB taxonomy): Bacteria > Pseudomonadota > Gammaproteobacteria > Xanthomonadales > Xanthomonadaceae > Pseudoxanthomonas_A > Pseudoxanthomonas_A mexicana. Next base: position 35,758 of record NZ_PDWV01000019.1, on the reverse strand, counting down.
CCTCGGCCAGCATGGCCTTGCCCACGCCGCCGCCCTGCAGGTCGGGGCGTACCGAGAACATGCCGAAGTAGCCCGCGCCGTCCTCCTCGGCCACGTGCGCGCATGCCAGCATTTCGCCGGCACGCTCTGCAACCAGAATGCGGCTGCGCTCGCGGCCGATGTCGCGCGCGAGGACATCGGGGTCGATGCGCTGGCCGTCCAGCAGGTCGGCTTCCGTCGTCCAGCCCTGCCGGCTGACGTCACCGCGGTAGGCGGACGTGACCAGGGCGACGAGGGCCGGGATGTCGGCGTGGTTGGCGGGGCGGAAGCTGAGGGTATCCATGCCGTCCATTGTAGGGCGGCTGCGGGCATGCCCGCAGGGTTACGCCAGCAGGGCGTGCGCCTTTTTCAGGGCGGCGATGAAGGCGTCCACTTCCTCATGCGTGTTGTAGAAGGCGAACGAGGCCCGCAGCGTGGCGGCTATGCCGTAGAACTGCAGCAGCGGGTGTGCGCAGTGCTGGCCGGAACGGACGGCGACGCCTTCCAGGTCCAGCAGCGTGGCCAGGTCGTGCGCGTGCGCCCCTTCGATCAGGAACGAGATCACTGCCGCCTTGTCCGGCGCGCGGCCGACGATGCGCAGGCCGTCGATCCGGTCCAGTTCCTCGGTGGCGTGCGCCAACAGTTCGGCCTCGCGGGCCTCCACGTTCGCCATGCCCAGCGCGTCCAGGTAGTCCACGGCCGCGCCCAGCCCGATGAAACCGGCGATGTTGGGCGTGCCGGCTTCGAACTTGTGCGGCGGGTCGTTGAACACCGTGCCGTCGAAGCTCACTTCCTTGATCATCTCGCCGCCGCCGATGAACGGCGGCATGGCCTGCAGGTGTTCCTTGCGCGCCCATAGCGCGCCGGTCCCGGTGGGGCCGCACATCTTGTGGCCGGTGAACGCGTAGAAATCGCAGCCGATCGCGGCGATATCGACCGCGCGGTGCGGCACCGCCTGCGAGCCGTCCACCACGGTGACGATGCCGCGCTTGCGTGCCTCGCGGCAGATCTCGCGCACCGGATTGACCGTCCCCAGCACGTTGGAGGTGTGAGTGATCGCCAGCAGCTTCACGTCGCTGGTCATGGCGGCGTGCAGCGCGTCCAGGTCGAGCGTGCCGTCGGCGTGGATCTCCGCGACCTTGATCGTCGCGCCGGTGCGCTGGGCCACGAGTTGCCACGGCACGATGTTGGCGTGGTGCTCCATGCGCGACACCAGGATGGTGTCGCCGGCCTTCAGGCGCGGCAGCGCCCACGAGTACGCCACCAGGTTGATCGCGAACGTGGTGCCGCTGCACAGCACCAGTTCGTCCGGCCGCACGTTGAGGAAGCGCGCCAGCCTCTTGCGTGCGCGTTCGTACGCATCCGTCGCTTCGGTGCCCAGCGTGTGCACGGCACGGCTGACGTTGGCGTTGTGCTGGCGGTAGAAGTCATCGACCGTCTGGATCACCGATGCCGGCTTCTGGCCCGTGTTGGCGCTGTCCAGATAGATCAGCGGCTTGCCATTCACCTGCCGTGCGAGCAGCGGGAAGTCCTCGCGCACGCGCGCCCAGTCGATCGCGGTGCGGGCACCGGACAGGGCCTCGCGGTTCATGGTGCCTCCAGCGCCGCCAGCGCGGTGTCCACCCGGGCGAGCAGGGCTTCGCGCACGCCGGCATGCGCGATGACGCCCAGCGGTTCGCGGCAGAACGCGGTGGTGAGCAGCTGCCGGGCTTCGGTCTGCGTCAACCCGCGCGAGCGCAGGTAGAACAGGGCATTGGCATCGAGCTGGCCGACCGTCGCGCCATGGGCGGCCTTCACTTCGTCGGCGTGGATCTCCAGCACGGGCTGGGTATCGATCTCGGCGTTGTCCGACAGCAGCAGGTTCTTGTTCGACAGCGCTGCATCAGTGCCGTCCGCACCCTCGCGGATCAGGATGCCGCCATGGAAGACCGCGCGTCCACGGCCTGCGCCGAGCCCGCGCCAGGTCAGTTCGCAGGCGGTGTCCCGGCCGATATGGTCGATGCCCAGGCGGGGATCGACATGCCGGCGCCCGCCGGCCAGCAGCACGCCGTTCGCCGTCAGGCGCGCGTTGTCGCCTTCCAGGCGTACGTTGAGCTCGTGGCGCGACAGCGCGGCGCCCAGCTCCAGGTCGACGCGCCGGTAGTCGGCATCGCGCGCGAGTACCGCGTCGGTACGCAGCAGCGAGGTGGCGCGCTCGCTGTCGCTCTGGATGCGCGCGTGCGAGAGGGTCGCCCCCTTCGCCAGGTGCACGTGGCTCAGGGCGTTGATGAAGTGCGCGTGCGGCGTGGCAGCGAAGTGGTGTTCCACCACGGTCAACGCGGCGCCTGCGCGCAGTTCGATCAGGTTGCGCAGATGCCAGGCGCGGTCGGCGCCGTCCTCGGTGCCGATGAAGACCAGATGCAGCGGCTGCTCGCTCCGCACGTCGGCCTCGGCGCGCAGCAGCAGGCCTTCGGTCGCCAGCGCGGCGTTGAGCCGGGCGAAGACTTCGTCGGTGCGCTCGAAACGACGCTGCAGGAAGCGCGCCGCGTCGCCGCCCTCCGCCAGTGCCTCGGACAACAGCTGCAGGCTGACGCCGTCCGGCAGGTCGGTGGTCAGGGACAGCGCGACCGAGTAGCGGCCGTTGACGAACACCGCGCGCGGCGCCGGGATATCGGCCAGCAGCATCGGGTCCAGCGACGGCAGCGCCTCGACAGCGGCGAAGCTGCGACGTTCGAGTTGCCGCAGCGAGGTGTACTTCCACGCCTCGGTGCGCGGGCCGGGCAGGCCGTCGCGCAACGCCTCGTCGAGCGCAGCGCGGCGTGCGGGATCGCCGTGGAAGGTGGCGGACAGGGAATCCAGCAACGCGCTCATCAGGCGGCCTGCTCCGGTGCCACCCGGTCCTTGATCCACGCATAGCCGTGCTGTTCCAGCTCAAGCGCCAGCTCCGGGCCGCCGGTCTCGACGATGCGGCCGCCGGCCAGCACGTGCACCACGTCCGGCTTGATGTAGTCGAGCAGGCGCTGGTAGTGGGTGATGACCACGAACGCGCGGTCCGGCGAGCGCAGCGCATTGACGCCGTCGGCCACGTTCTTCAGCGCGTCGATGTCCAGGCCGCTGTCGGTCTCGTCCAGGATCGCCAGCTTCGGTTCCAGCACGGCGAGCTGGAAGATCTCGTTGCGCTTCTTCTCGCCGCCGCTGAAGCCTTCGTTTACGCCGCGGTGGAGCAGTTCGTCCTTCAGGTGCAGCACGGCCAGCTTCTCGCGCACCAGCTTGAGGAACTGCATGGAATCCAGCTCCGACTCGCCGCGCGCCTTGCGCTGGGCATTGAGCGCCGCGCGCAGGAAGTAGGTGTTGTTCACGCCCGGGATCTCGACCGGGTACTGGAACGCCAGGAACACGCCGGCGGCGGCGCGCTCTTCCGGTGCCAGGTCCAGCAGCGGCTCGCCGTCGAACTCGACGCTGCCGGCGGTGACCTCATAGCCCTCGCGGCCGGCCAGGATGTTGCCGAGCGTGGACTTGCCGGCGCCGTTGGGCCCCATGATGGCGTGCACTTCGCCCGGCTTCACCTCCAGCGAGAGGCCCTTGAGGATGTCCTTGCCGGCGACGCTGGCGTGGAGGTTGTCGATCTTGAGCATGTTCGTTTCCGTTTGATTCTTTCGAGCCCCTCTCCCAGCGGCGACCAAAGGAAGTCCCGTGGGAGAGAGGGGTTGGGGTGAGGGGCGATGGAGTCCAGATGTTTGAGAGCGCCGGACTTCGTTGCCCCTCATCCGCCCTACGGGCACCTTCTCCCGACGGGAGAAGGGAAAAGCCTTATCCCACGCTGCCTTCCAGCGAAACCTCCAGCAGCTTCTTGGCTTCCACCGCGAACTCCATCGGCAGTTCGCGGAAGACCTGCTTGCAGAAGCCGTCGACGATCATGCTGACGGCGTCTTCCTGGCCGATGCCGCGCGCGCGGCAGTAGAACAGCTGGTCGTCGCTGATCTTGGAGGTGGTGGCCTCGTGTTCCAGCGTCGCGGTGGGGTTCTTCACCTCGATGTAGGGGAAAGTGTGCGCGCCGCACTTCTTGCCGATCAACAGGCTGTCGCACTGGGTGTAGTTGCGCGCGCCATCGGCGTTGCGGTCCACCTTCACCAGGCCGCGGTAGGTGTTCTGGCCGCGGCCGGCGCTGATGCCCTTGCTGACGATCTTGGACTTGGTGCGCTTGCCGATGTGGATCATCTTGGTGCCGGTGTCGGCCTGCTGGCGATGGTGGGTCAGCGCCACCGAGTGGAACTCGCCCACGGAGGCGTCGCCCAGCAGCACGCAGGACGGGTACTTCCAGGGGATCGCCGAGCCGGTTTCCACCTGCGTCCACGTCACCTTGCTGCGGTCGCCCCGGCATTCGGCGCGCTTGGTGACGAAATTGTAGATGCCGCCACGGCCTTCCTCGTCGCCCGGGTACCAGTTCTGCACTGTCGAGTACTTGATCTCGGCGTCTTCCAGCGCGACCAGCTCGACGACCGCGGCGTGCAGCTGGTTCTCGTCGCGCATCGGTGCGGTGCAGCCTTCCAGGTACGAGACGTAGGCCTTGTCCTCGCAGACGATCAGCGTGCGCTCGAACTGGCCGGTGTGGCCGGCATTGATGCGGAAGTAGGTGCTCAGTTCCATCGGGCAGCGTACGCCCCTGGGGATGAATACGAAGCTGCCGTCGGAGAACACCGCCGAGTTCAGCGCGGCGAAATAGTTGTCGCCCACCGGCACCACGGTGCCCAGGTATTGCTTCACCAGTTCGGGATGCTCCTGGATCGCCTCGGACATCGAGCAGAAGATGATGCCCTTCTCGGCCAGTTCCTTGCGGAAGGTGGTGCCGACGGACACGGAATCGAACCCCGCGTCCACCGCCACGCCGGCCAGCTTGGCGCGCTCGTGCAGCGGCACGCCCAGCTTGTCGTAGGTGTCCAGCAGTTCCTGCGGCACCTCGTCCAGCGAGGCGTACTTCGCCTTCGGCGCGCTGTAGTAGCTGATGGCCTGGAAATCGATGGGGCCTATCTTCAGCTTGGCCCAGTGCGGCGCCGGCATGGTCAGCCAGTGACGGTAGGCGGCCAGGCGCCATTCGGTCATCCACTCCGGTTCGTTCTTCTTCGCCGACAGGGCGCGGACGACGTCCTCGTCCAGGCCGGGCGGCAGCGAATCGGATTCGATGTCGGTGATGAAGCCGGCGTCGTAGCGACGTCCCAGCTGTTCCAGGATTTCAGCATTCTCGGTGGCCATGGGGCTGCCTGCGGTTCAGCGGGTGGCGACCTGCACGGCGATGGGGCGCCTGCGCATGTCGTCGGAAGAGGAGGGGGGCGGGGCGATCATCTGCGCCAGCGTGAAGCCGCGCAGGGCGTCTGCCACCACATCATTGATCAGGCGCCAGTTGGCGCGCGCGCCGCACTGGTGGGCGATGCCGCAGTGGCTTTCGCTCTGGCTGCATTCGGTCATCGCGAGTGGCCCTTCCATGGCCTCGACGATCTGGATCAGGCTGATGTCGGCCGCTTCGCGGCTCAGGCGGTAGCCGCCGTGCACGCCGCGCAGGCCTTCCACCAGCCCGGCCTGCGCCAGCGGTTTCAGCACCTTGCTCACGGTCGGCGTCTCCAGGCCGGAATGCTCGGCCAGGTCGGACGCACTGAGGATCTCGCCCGGCCGGGCGGCGAGCACGGTCAGGACGACGGTGGCGTAGTCGGTCAGCTTGGTGACGCGGAGCATGGGGCGGGGGAATCCATAAAACGTACCGAAATTGTACGCTTTTGGTCCGCCGGGCTCAAATGCGGGGGTTTCCCCCGTTTAGGCGGGCGCCGCGCGGCTGACGAATGTCACCCGCGAAGGCTGACGGCTTGGACTGATGCGGCCGCCGGCGCGCAGGGAAGATGGCCATCGTCCACTCCGGACGGTCTCTTTCCCAGGATTGCCTCCATGAACACCACCCACGCTTCTTCCGCTTCCACGCCATCGGGTCACGGCCTGGACCAGAGGTTCGTCTGGCGCGTGCTGCTCGCCATTGGCGGCGTATACCTGGCCGTGAAGCTGTTTCGCGGACTTGGCCAGTTGTTCTGGACCGTGTTCGGTCTGGCACTGGGCTTCTTCTGGATGTTCGACGGCCGCCTCGGATGAGGCGGCCCCAAGGCTTCAGTGGGCCGCAGGCGCATCTGCCGGCGGGGTCGGCAGCACCAGGCCCAGGTACGGCGCCGGCGGCGTCTGGCCCGGCGGCAGGGCCTCGGGCGCGGGCTGGCCGGCAGCGCCCAGCGAATGGATGAAGCGGTAGATCGCGCGACGGTCTTCCTCGGTCATCGCGCGCACGGCGAAGTCCGGCATCATCGGTCGGGTACGCAGGTTGGCGCTGTATTCCAGCCATTGCGCTTCGGTCAGCTGCTGCATGCGCAGGCGCAGGTTGCTCGGATACGTGGTGCCCCACGGACCATGGAAACCCATCGGCGAACCCACCAGCCAGCCCGCCTTGTCGGTCGTGCCGCCGGATTCGGCATAACCGGGCGTGTGGCAGTCGTTGCAGCCGGTTGTCCGCACCAGGTATTCGCCCCGGGCCAGAAGGTCGGTGTCGCTGGGCGTGGACGGCGGCAGACGCGAGGTGGTCCGGGTTTCGGAGGGCTGGCAGGCGGACAGGCCCAGGCACAGGGCGGTGGCGAACAGGAACGGGTGGGCGCGCATGGAGGGGGTCGCAATGAGGGGAACGGGCATCGAACGCGCCGCCCTGCGCGGACCGGCCACGCGTCCGAGCGGAGGCGTTCAGGCAACGGAAAGTTGGGAAACGCCGCGCGTTGGGCGAGAATCGTCCCTCCTCCCTCCCGCCGGACCCCCGCATGCCCCGCAAGATCGAAGCCCGCCAATCCGACATCCACGGCAACGGCGTGTTCGCCATCGCCCCGATCGAGAAGGGCGAGCGGGTGGTGGAATACAAGGGCAAGCGACGCACGCACGAGGAAGTGGACGCCGACGACACCGGCGACGTGGACTCCGGCCACACCTTCCTGTTCACGCTCAACGACGAGTACGTGATCGACGCCAACCACAAGGGCAACAAGGCGCGCTGGATCAACCACAGCTGCGATCCCAACTGCGAAGCGGTGATCGAAGAGCACGACGGCAAGAACCGCAAGAAGGACAAGGTGTTCATCGAGGCCATCCGCGCCATCAAGCCCGGCGAGGAGCTGACCTACAACTACGGCATCACCCTGGACGAGCCGCATACCGCGCGCCTGAAGAAGATCTGGGCGTGCCGGTGCGGTAGCAAGAAGTGCACGGGCACGATGCTGCAGCCCAAGAAAGGGCGCTGATCTCCACTTGGCACGGATGCCGCAGGAAGCCGGAAGGTTGAAATGACCGAAGGCAGGTGTGGCGACCGTGCCGCGCGGCTAACGTGCGCGCACCGGACCCACCCCCGATCCCCATGATGCTTACCCGATTCGCCGGCGCGCTTGCGCTGGTCCTGCCGTGTGCCGCGGTGCAGGCCGTCGAGATCGACGGCCGCATCCACTCCGCCGAGTGGCAGGACGCGCATCACGTCGCCGACTTCCGCAAGACCCAGCCGCTGACCGGCGAACCCGGTTCGCTCGCCACCGAGGCCTGGGTGCTCGCCACGCCGGATGGCCTGGCCATCGCGTTCCGCAACGCCCAGCCGCCCGACGTGCCCCGCACGCGGCAGAAGGTGCAGCGCGACTTCGACGAGCAGGTCGACCGCGTCAATGCCTTCGTCGATTTCGACGGCGACGGGCGCACCGGCTACGCCTTCACCGTCAGTTCCACCGGCGGCATCGCCGACGAGATCATCACCAACGAGAACCAGTTCAGCGACGACTGGGACGGCCAGTGGCGGCATGCGGTGGCCGAGGACGAACAGGGCTGGTCGGTCGAAATGCTGATCCCGTGGCACACCGCGCCCATGCGCGACGGCACGGACGGCCAGCGCACGTTGAAGGTGTTCCTGGCGCGCGTGATCGGCTCCACCGGCGAGCGCATGGCGTGGCCGCAGGCGAGCTTCGAGCGTCCGCGCTTCCTGTCGGACTTCGCGCCGATCACCGTTGCGCGGTACGACCAGTCGTTGCTCGCCATCACGCCCTACGTGTCCGGCCTGTACGACAACGTCGGCGGCGGCAGCGATTTCAACGGCGGCGCGGACATCTTCTGGAAGCCGAATGGCCGCTTCCAGCTGTCGGCCACGGTCAATCCCGACTTCGGCCAGGTGGAAGCGGACGACCTGGTGGTGAACTTCAGCGCCACCGAGACCTTCATCAGCGACAAGCGTCCGTTCTTCACCGAGAATCAGGGCATCTTCGAACTGACCACGCCGTCGGACGACAGCCAGCAGCTTTACACGCGTCGTGTGGGCAGCACCGGCGACATCACGGCGGCGGTCAAGTTGAACGGCAGCCTGGGCCGGGTGAACTACGGCCTGTTCTCCGCCGACGAGGATGGCGCTACCGGCCGCCGTTACCACGCGGTGCGGCTGGTACGCGATTTCGACATGCAGAATCTGGGCGCCATGCTGACCCGCGTCGACGATCCCTGGCGCGACCGCGAGGCCACCGTGCTCGGCGTGGACCACAACTGGCGGCCGAGCGCGCGCTGGAACGTCCGCACGCGCCTGCTGGGCAGCCGCATCGACCAGGCCGGCGACGCGCTGCAGGACTACGGCGCCACCGTCTGGGCCGACTACGAGATGGACCACGGCTGGCGCCAGCAGTGGATCGCCATGCACTTCGGCAACGACCTGCAGCTCAACGACTTCGGCTACCTGTCGCGCAACAGCACCAACTACCTGCACTGGGAAGTGCGCAGGCGGTTCACCGGCCTTCCGGAGGCGTCGCGCTATTCGTCCAAGGATTGGCGCTGGCGCGTCAGCAGCAACCACAACAACCACGGCGAGAAGCTCAACGACCAGTTCCGGATGAGCCGCGAAGGCCAGCTGCGCGACGGCAGCTACGAGTATGCGCAGATCAACGTCAACAGTGCAGGGATCAGCGATACGTTGCTGCGCGGCAACGGTATCGTGCGTCTGCCGGCGAACTTGAATGCATATTTCGAGTACGAGCGTCCGCGCAAGGGCAACTGGGCGCACGAGGTCGAGGTCGAGGCCTTCGGCGGCGGCCTGGCGGGCAACCGCAAGCTGGGTTCGGCCTTCTGGTATGGGGCCACGTATTTCATCAACGACGCCTTCAGCCTCAACGCGGGTCTGAACCTCGTCAGGCGCCCGGACTGGCTGATCTGGCAGGGGGCCGCGCAAGGCGACCTGGTGGGCGCGTTCGACGGTCGCGAGACGACGCTGCGCGCCGGCCTGGACTGGAACATCGACCCGCGGCAGGAGCTTCGCGTGAAGCTGGAGGCGATCGCCATCAGTGCGCGGGCGCACGATGCGTGGCGCTTCGATGCGGCCGGGCATGCGGTGGCGGCCAGCGACACGGTCGAGGACTTCCAGGTGCGCAACCTCGGTTTCCAGGTGCGCTACCGCTACGAACTCGCGCCGCTGTCCTACCTGTACGTGGTGTACGCCCGCGGCGGCTACGAGCAACTGGCCGGGACGGAAGGCTCCGACGAGGCACTGCGCGACAGTTTCAGCCTGCGCAACGACGAGCAGCTGATCGTGAAGCTGAGCTACCGCTTCGAACTGTAGCGGCACCGCCCGGCGGCCAGGCAATGCCACGCGCCTGGCCATCGAACGGCCTGGCGCCGTAGAGCGGCGCCGGGCTCAGCGTGCCGCGTCCACCGGCAACTGCAGTTCCACGTGCCCGTCGCGGATCCGCAGCGAATCGGCCGTCAGCGTGCCGGGCACCTGCGCGAGGTCCTCGGCGCTCAACCGGTACAGCGGGCGGGTGCGGGCGTACTCGCGGATCAGGTCCTGCAGTACGTCGCGCGAACCGGGCAGGCCGCGCCCGCCCGCAGCGGAGCCCAGGTGTTCCAGGTGCGGATCCACCAGGTGCAGGCCGCGCGTGCCGGGGTCGTAGCGCAGGCCGCTGCTGACGACTACGTTGCCGTACTCCAAGCGCTCGCCCGTTGCCAGGGCGATGTCGTAATTCATCTGCAGGTGCACGCGCTCGCCGGGCTGCGGGATGCTGATGTCGGGATCGCTCAGGGTCAACGATGCGAAGCCTTCCAGCAGCGACTCTTCCAGCGGAAAGCCGGCGCGCGCGGCGCTCTGCAGCTGTCCCGCATCGAACCGCAGTACGGCAGGCGTGGCCGCGGATGCCAGCAGGGGCGCGGCGAGGAAAGCGAGCAGCGCAAGGCGGGCCAGAAGCGGCTTCATCATCGTGTCGCCTCTCATTGCAGGGGGATGACCACGCGGCCATCCTCGATCTGAGGGTTGCCGATCTGCTTGCTGGCCGGCAGGCGGCGCAGTACGTCGCTCTCGATCCTGTAGACCGGCTCGCTGCGCGCGTACTCCTGCAGCACGGTATTGACCAGCTGGCGGGTACCGCCGGGCATCAGCGAGCCCGCGCCGGGCACGGCCACGGAGAGTATTTCCGGGTTGTCCAGATGCAGGCCACGGGTGGCAGGGTCGTAGCGCAGGCGGCTGGCCAGCGCGGAGTGCCCGCGGCTGCCATCGCGCGCGCCCAGCGCGCTCACGCCGATGTCGAAGTCCAGGCGCAGCCGGTCGTCGCCGGTGGGAATGCTCAGGCGCGGGTTGGTCAGTGTGGCGGACACCAGGCCGCCGAGCTTGTCGAACTCGCGCGGGAAGCTCTGGTTGAGGTAGCGCTGCAACTGCGGCTGGGGGAAGTTGATCTGGTTGCCCAGCAGGCCGGTGACCGCATTGAGCGTGCTGCAGCCCGCCAGTGCGAGCGTGGCGCCGGCGGCAAGGGCGAGGGTGAAGAACTGGCGTCGGGTGCGGCGCATGGCAGGCTCCGGAAGGCGTCGGCGCACCATAGCCGGGCATGCCTGTCCGGACGCTAACCGGCGTGGTCGGCGAAATGGCGCTTGCGTTCGGCGGTGTAGCGCCACCATGGCGTGGCCGGGCCACCTTCCATGAAGCGCACGGCGGCGATGAAGCAGTCGCACAGGCAGGGGTCGTGGCGCTGGCCGGTGGCAGCGTTCACCCGTTCGTACAGGGCATACGGGTCCTGGCGCACCAGCGCCTGTGGCGTGGCGATCCCGATGCCGCGTAGGTCGCCTGCGATGGAGGGCCCGATGTTGGGGATGTCCTCGAGGGTGGCGGCTTCGGCGGCATGGCGGGCCTTCATCGTGCGGAGGTTATCCTCGCGACGTCGCGCTCAGCCGGCGTCGCGACCGCGCTCCTTCAGCGAACGGATGAACTCGCCCATGTGCGGGCGCAGGGGTGCGAACAGGTCGTCGGCGTCCTTGCGGTGGTCGAGCATCAGCCCGCTCAGCAGCTTGGTGCCCACGACCAGCGCGGCGCGCTCGTCGCCGCTGAGGCCGCGCTGGCGCTGGATGTTCTCGAGAATGCGCATCCAGTCGTCATGGCAGGCGTGTTCGAATTCGATGGTGCAGCGGCCATTGCACTGCAGGCCATCGTCCTCGATGGGCGTGACGGTGATGCGGTAGCGGTGGGTGTCGTTGGGCATGGGGGCGTGCGCTGGTGGCGCGGTGGGGACCATGGCCAAGATAGGCGCGCCCGGCAGCCCTAACGAGGGGGCGCGCCGTGATGGACTGTTCCGCCGGCCGGCGTGGTTCAGCGAACGGTCGTGGACGTGGCGCCGGCCCGGAACAGCGGCAGGGGATCGTAGGCGCCCTGCGCGCCGTAGATGCCGTAGTGCAGGTGCGGCGGCGTCCCGCGCGCATTGCCCGACGTGCCGATGAAACCCAGCACGTCGCCCGCGCGGATCACCTGGCCGGTGGCCAGGCCAGGCGCCCAGTCGTCGAGGTGCGCGTAGTAGTGCCGCTCGCGACCCGGTCCCAGGACCCACACCTGGCGGCCCCCCAGGCCGCTGTCGCGGATGGCGACGACGATACCGCGCGTGGCGCTGCGCACGGGCGTGCCGCGCGCGGCGAAGATGTCCACGCCCTGATGCGTGCGGTCCGCACCGCGTGGCGCGCCGAACGTGTCGGCGATCTGCCGCGCACGCACGCCGTCCACCGGTACCGGCAAGGCGTCGGGCGGCGATGCGCGCGAGATGTCCCACCACATGCGCGGCGACGCCATGAACGGTCGGCTCCATGCCCATGCGAGCAGGAGGCCGAGCAATGACAGCGTGAGCAACCACCAGGCGATGCGTCGCCCGCGGCGCGCGGCAGGCCGCATGTGGCGGGGCAGGGCAGTGCCGGCGGCTGTGGCTGCGCCAGCTGGCGCTCCAACTGCGCCTTCAGCGATGGCTCGAGCCGCAGTTGCTTAGCCAGCTCGTCCAGATAGGCGCGTTCCATGAAATTCTGCTCGTCGGCCACCATCAGGCTGGCCAGGTACATCTCCGCGGCGATCTCCGGTGTGCTGCCGGCGCGCGCGACTTCCGCCGGGTCCAGCGGCTTCTCGAGTTCGGCGTGCAGCCACTGCTGCAGTTCGCCATCGGTGCCGATGCGCGAGAACTCGCCTTCGATCACTTCGCGTTCGCGCGCGTCGATATGGCCATCCGCCTTGGCGGCTGCCACCAGCGCCTTCAGGATCGCCTGGCTGTGCAGTTCCGCCTGCGGCGGCGGCAGCCGGTCCACGGTCTGCGGTCCCGCGCCCGCCGCGAAACCGCCCTGCTGCTGCTTGTAGTCGTTATAGGCGCGGTAGGCCATCACGCCGATCGCCGCCAGGCCGCCATAGGTGGCCAGCTTGCGCGAGGTCTTGTTCTTGCCCAGCAGCAGGCCCAGCGCGCCGCCGGTGATGGCGCCCTTGCCGAAGTCGGCATTGAGCACGCTGCCGTTGCCGCTGGAGGATTTGAGCAGGTGGTCGAGGAAACCCTGGATCTTCATGCGTGGTGCGCCTTGTTCGGAAGGGACACTCCGGACCTGCGGGCAGCGGCATGCGATCACAAGGGGTGACCTCCGGCAGGGGCCGTACCGGCGGGCAAAAAAAAACGGGACGGCCAAGCCGTCCCGTTCGGGTCACACGAGGTGCGCGGCGATCAGGCCGCGGCGTCCTTCAGCTTCTTCAGCGGACGCACCTTGACCTTCACCGAGGCGGGCTTGGCGGCGAACCACTGCTCTTCCTTGGTGAACGGGTTGATGCCCTTGCGCTTCGGCTTGGCCGGCACGTTGACGGCGGTGATCTTCAGCAGGCCCGGCAGGGTGAAGGCGCCGGCGCCCTTCTTGTTGATGGACGCATGCACGGCGCTTTCCAGCGAGGCCAGCACGGCGCGGACGTCCTTGGCGGCCACGGCGGTGGCTTCGGCGATGTGGGCGACGAGGCCCGACTTGCTCAGCGCTTCCTTGATTGGCTTCGGCGCGGCCGGCTTGGCGGCGGCCTTCGGTGCAGCTTTCTTGGCGGCCTTCTTCGGCGCGGCCTTCTTGGTGCTCTTTGCCATGTGTCCTGTCTCTACGGTCGAGTGGTTGGGTAATCGGGCCGATCGCGTCGGCATGCGAAATGTAGGGCAAAGAACTGGCGGCGCCAAGAGCGTAAAGGCCCCAAAACGCCTTTTTTTTCGGTTTTTTCTTGTTTCGCCTCCGCCGCACGTCGGAAATCGCCGGCGCCGCGACCGAAACGGCGGACGATCATGCACCGGATGCGGCATCCATCGCGCTGCACCGCGACAGGACGCCGCACCCCGCGGCGCGGCTCAGTCCTCGTCGTGCCGTGGCCGGTAGGCCTCCATCAGCCGCTGCTGCACTGCCGGTGGAACGGGCTCGTAATGGCTGAAATCCAGGCTGTAGCGACCCCGGCCGGCGGTCATCGATTTCAGTTCCGCGGCATAGCCTTCGAGTTCCGCCAGGGGAACCTGCGCCTTCACCAGGATCTCGCCGTGCACGGTGTCGGTGCCGTTGATGCGTGCGCGCTTGCCGGCGAGGTTGCCGGTGATGTCGCCGACCTGCGCTTCCGGTACCGCCACTTCCAGGTCCACCACCGGCTCGAGCACCAGCGGCCTGGCCTTGGCGATGGCATCGAGGAACGCCTTCTTGCCGGCGGCGACGAAGGCCACCTCCTTGCTGTCCACCGGATGGTGCTTGCCGTCATGGACGATCACCCGCAGGTCCTGCAGCGGATAGCCGGCGCCCGCCCCCGCCGACAGTACCTGGCGCACGCCTTTCTCCACCGCCGGCAGGAACTGCCCGGGGATGGTGCCGCCCTTCACCTCGTCGACGAATTCGAAGCCGGCGCCACGCGGCAGCGGCTCGATGCGCAGCGCCACTTCGCCGAACTGGCCGGCGCCGCCGGTCTGCTTTTTGTGGCGATGGTGGCCCTCGGCCTTCGCCGCGACGGTCTCGCGGTAGGCGATGCGCGGCGGCCGCGTCTTCACCTCCACGCCGTGGCGCTCCTTCAACCGCTCCAGCATGACCCGCAGGTGCAGGTCGGACAGGCCGCGGATCACGGTCTCGTTCAATTCGGGCTGGTGTTCGACCACGAAGGCGGGATCCTCCTCTGCCAGCTTCTGCAGGGCGATGGACAATTTCTGTTCCTGGCCCTTGCTGGCGGCCTCGATGGCCAGGCCGAACATGGGCTTGGGAAAATCGATCGGGGCCAGGTGGATGTGGTCCTCGTCGTGGCTGTCGTGCAGCACGGCGTCGAAGTGCAGGTCCTCCACCTTGGCCACCGCGGCGATGTCGCCGGGGATGGCCTGTTCGATCTCCATGTGGTCCTTGCCCCTGAGCTTGAACAGGTGGCCCACCTTGAAGGGCTTCTTGCCGTCGTCGACGAACAGCTGCGAGTCCTTCTTCAGCGTGCCCTGGTACACGCGGAAGATGCCCAGCTTGCCGACGAACGGGTCGTTGACGATCTTGAAGACATCGGCGATGACATGCGCGCGCGCATCGGGCACGGCCTCGATGGGTTGCGGGCCGGTGCCGTTGAGCTTCACGAACGGGGGCGGGTTGGCTTCGGCCGGATTGGGGAACAGGCGCTCGGCCACGTCCAGCAGTTCCTTGACGCCCACGCCCGTGCGTGCCGATGCGAAGCACACCGGTACCAGATGGCCCTCGCGCAGGCACTGCTCGAACGCGTCGTGCAGTTCCTCGCCGGACAGTCCGCCTTCGCCCAGGTCCAGGTAATGTTCCATCACGGTCTCGTTGATCTCCACCACCTGGTCGATGATCTTCTGGTGCCAGTCGGCCACATCGCCCAGGTCGGAGACGCCGGTGGATTGCCGGAAGCAGTCGATGACCGCCTTGCCGCCGTCGGCGGGCAGGTTGAGCGGCAGCACTTCGGGGCCGAACTCCTCGCGCAGCGCCGCCAGCACGCCGGCGCAGTCGGCGCCTTCATGGTCGATCTTGTTGATGACGATGGCGCGGCACAGGTGACGTTGGGCGGCGCGTTCCATGAGGCGGCGCGTGCCATGCGCGACGCCCTGGTCGGCGTCGACCACGATCAGGGCGGTTTCCACCGCGGAAAGGGCCGACAGTGCCGGACCGCGGAATTCCGGATACCCCGGCGTGTCGATCAGGTTGACGTGCATGCCGCCGTGGTCGGTGCTGGCGATGGCGGTATCGATGGAGTGGCCGCGGCTCTTCTCGAGGGGATCGTGATCGGACACGGTGGTGCCGCGTTCGATGGTGCCTGCCACCTGGAGGGCGCCGCCGGCATGCAGCAGGGCTTCGAAGAGTGTTGTTTTGCCGGCGCCGGGGTGGCCTGCCAGGGCCACGTTGCGGATCTGTTGCGTGCTGTACGACATGAGGCCGTTCCTCCCGTAGGTTGGGTCGAAGGGCCGTCATGGCTGTCCGGGCAGAGCGCGTCCCGTGAGCGTGGCGCTCGGCGGGCGGTCATGGCGGGCGGTCAGCATCGGCGTGCGGGGGTGGAGGGGTCAAGTCGCACTGCGGTACATGGCGTGAACATCCGACGGTGTACCCTGCGTTTCCCCTGACCCGAGGAGTACGACCATGGCTTTGAAGCGTTACGCCGATGCGGTGTGGGCCGGCGACCTGCAGTCCGGCAAGGGCAGCCTCAGCACGCCGCAGAGCGGCCTGTTCGAAGGCCAGAACTACTCGTTCAAGACCCGCTTCGGCGACGAGAAGGGCACCAACCCGGAGGAACTGCTGGCGGTCGCGCATGCCGGCTGCTTCACCATGGCGCTGTCGGCGGTGCTGGGCAAGGCGGGCTTCACGCCCGACAAGCTGCAGGCGCGCGCCGAGGCGACGATGGAGCCGGGCATGGATCCGGGCCCGACGATCACCGCGATCAAGCTGACCGTCTCGGCCAGCGTGCCGGGAATCAATGCGGCACAGTTCGAGGAGATCGCCCAGCAGGCCAAGGCGGGCTGTGTGATCTCGCGCGCGCTGTCGGTGCCGGTGTCGCTGGAGGCGACCCTGCTTTGACGCGTTCGCGCGCCGCGCTGCTCGTGCATGGTGCGGGCGGTGGCGGCTGGGAATGGAACGTGTGGCGTGGCGTGTTCGAGACGGCGGGCTTCCGGGTGGCGGCCCCCGACCTCGTGCCTGTGCGCGGCGACGTGGCGGCCACGCGTCTGCAGGATTATCAGGCGCAGGTGCGCGCGGCGCTGGCGGCATTGCCGCGGCCGCGCGTGCTGGTCGGTGCAAGCCTGGGCGGATTGCTGGCGCTGGATGCCGCCGAGGGCGCGGATGCGGTGGTGCTGGTGAATCCGTTGCCTCCGGTGCCGTGGCACGTGGACATGCCGACGCGCGACTGGCCGGATGTGGTGCCGTGGCGGCGCGCTGCCCGTCTGAGCGGTACGCGCGAAGCAATGCCCGATGCGGACGACGCGACGACGCTGTTTGCGTTCCGCCACTGGCGCGACGAATCCGGTGCGGTGCTGCGCGAGGCCTGGCGCGGTGTCGCGACGGAACGTTCCGCATGCCCGATGTTGTGCGTGGCGTCCGCACATGACGATGACGTGCCACCGTCGATCACGCGCGCCATGGCCGAGGCGTGGGACGCGGACGTGCTGCAAACGGTTTCAGGTTCGCATGTCGGGCCGTTGCTGGGGCGCGAAGCGGCTGGCATCGCCGCGCAAGCTGTCGAATGGCTAAACCGGGCCGCGAAAGCCGGCTGAGTTCAGCCGTGTTTCACTCGCATCGGCCGAGCATGCCCCCACGCCAATCCGGCGTGGGGGAGTACCCGAGATGAAGCGTCTATCCGCCACCGTGCTGGCCATCGGCCTGCTCGCTTCCGGCATGGCATCCGCGCAGTCCGCGCGCTACTACGGCACGACGGATCGCTACGGCGACGAGCCCTATTACGATTATGCGCGCGTGGTGCGCGTGGACCCGATCATCGATAATGGTTATGGCCGCAATGACGGCTATGCCAACACGACGACGGGGCAGCGCTGCTACTACCGCAACGCCGATGACGTATACGCCCGCGACGAATACCGCGATGGCTATCGCAACGACGGCTATCCCGACGATCGCTATGGCGACGACGGCTACTACGGCGACCGCCGCTATCCGGACCGTTCCGCCGAGACGGGCCGTACCGTCGCCACGGTGATCGGTGGCATCGCCGGCGCGGTGCTCGGCAGCAAGGTCGGCGACGGCAGCGGCCGTTATGTCGGGACCGCGGTGGGCTCGATGGTGGGCGGCATGGCCGGGCGCTCGATCTACGACAGCGCGCAGCGCGATCGCCGCATGCAGCGGGGACAGGTTCGCGTCTGCGATCCGGTACCCGCGGGCAATGGTCGCTATGGCGACGATTACTATGGTGACGGCCGTGTCAGTGGATACGACGTGACCTACGAATACGGCAACCGCACCTACCATGCCCGTACCGATCATCACCCCGGTGACCGTATCCGCATCCGGGTGGACGTCCGCCCGGAGTAAGTAAGCATCGCCCAGGCCTTTCATGCGAGCACCACGTCGCAGGGCAGGGGAATGCCGCAACCGAGGGGCCGCAAGGCCCCTCTTTTGTTGCCGTGCGCGACGCCATTGCGCATAGTCGCGCCCTGGACCGATTGGGGAGAGCGGCATGCGGCGTCTGGCGTGGTTGACGGGATTGGGTGTGGGATGCGTGGTTGTCGCGGGCCTGGCGCAGGCGCAGGTCCACGTGCTGACGGCGGAGCGCGTGCACACGTCCGATCCGGCGCACCCGGTTGCGCAGGCGATCGCCTGGGATGCGCAGGGCCGCATTCTCGCTGTCGGCGGCGCCGATGACCTGCGCGCCCGGTATCCCGACGCCCGCCGCGTGGAAGCGCCCGGCAAGACCGTCATTCCCGGCCTGATCGATGCGCACGGCCATGTGATGGGCCTGGGCTACGCGCTGATGCGCGCAGACCTGGTGGACGCGCGCGACAAGGCGGACGTGATCGCGCGGTTGCGCGAATACGAGAAGCAGCTGCCCGCCAATGCGTGGCTGCTGGGCAGCGGCTGGGACCAGAACGACTGGCCGGAGAAGGCGTTTCCCACCGCCGCCGACCTGGATGCGGCCTTTCCCGATCGCCCCGTGTGGCTGGAGCGCGTGGACGGCCATGCCGGCTGGGCCAACAGCGCAGCGCTGCGCGCGGCTTCGGCGAAGGCGTCGCGACCGCTGGACGGCGAGTGGCAACCGGATGGCGGCCGTATCGAGCGAGCGGGCGGCCGCCCGACCGGCGTATTCGTCGATGCGGCCATGTCGCTCGTCCATGCGGTGGTGCCGGCGCCCGATGCGGCTTACCGCCGGCAGGCGCTGGAGAAGGCCACCCAGGCTGCCGTGCGCAACGGACTCACCGGCGTGCACGACATGGGCGTATCGCGCGAGGACCTGGCACTGATGAAGCAGTTCGCCGACGAGGGGCGGTTGCCCTTGCGCATCGACGCCTATGCCGATGGCGACGACGCGGCGCTGGCGGACCTGTGTGCCGGCGGACTGTACCGCCATGCCGGCGGCCGCCTGCAGATGCGGGGCGTGAAGCTGTACGCCGACGGCGCGCTGGGCAGCCGGGGCGCCGCCCTGCTGGAGGACTACAGCGACGATCCCGGCAACCGTGGCCTGCTGGTGACCGAACCGGCGGCGCTGGAGGCGGCCATGCGCAAGGCGCGCGGCTGCGGCGTGCAGGTGGCGACGCACGCCATCGGCGACCGCGGCAACCGGCTGGTGATGGATGCCTATGCGCGCGTGCTGGGTGATGCGGCGAAGACCGATCATCGCTGGCGCGTCGAGCACGCGCAGGTGGTGGCGCCGGAGGAATTCCCGCGATTCGCCGCATTGGGCGTGATCGCCTCGATGCAGCCCACGCATGCGACGTCCGACATGCCATGGGCGCAGGACCGGCTGGGACCGGTACGCATCCGTGGCGCCTATGCCTGGCAGCGCCTGCAGGCGAGCGGCGCGAAGCTGGCGCTGGGATCGGATTTCCCGGTGGAATCGGTCGATCCGCGTCGCGGCCTACACGCCGCAGTGACGCGTCAGGACGGGCACGATGCGCCCGAGGGTGGCTGGATGCCCGACCAGCGCCTCAGCGCGGCCGAGGCGCTGCGCGGTTTCACCGCCGACGCGGCATGGGCGGCGCATGACGAAGGCGAAGTGGGTCGGCTCGCGCCGGGCCTGCGTGCGGACTTCGTCGTGCTCGATGAGGATCCGCTGGCGATTCCCGGTGAGCAGCTCGACGACCTGCACGTCCGTTCGACGTGGGTGGATGGCAAGGCGGTGTACGAGGCAGAGTAACGGCTACATCTGCAGGAGCGATGTAAGTCGCGACCGGGGCGTTGGGTGAGCGGCGATGCGTGGCGCGTGCATACACCAGGGGTTCCTCGTGCCGCCTGCCTTGCGGTCGCGACTCACGTCGCTCCTACAGTGGGCGCGAACGCATCACCAGTCGATCTGCCCGGTCACGATGGTGCGCACATGGCCGCCGGACCAGACATCGCCGGCGCCGTCGACGCGCAACTGCAGGCGGGCGTCGTAGCCCACCTCGCGGCCCTGGCTGACGACGTAGCGTCCGTCACGGCCGGGGAGGGCATCGCGTGATTTCAGCCCCGCCGCCAGCGTGGCGTTCGCCGCACCGGATGCCGCGTCCTCGAACGCCGCCGGGGCACCGACGAAGGCGCGCACGGCCAGGTCGTAGTCGCGGCCCGGTGTGCGTGAGTAGGCGCACACGCCCATGCTGTCGGTGGCCCGCGCCAGGGCACTGATCGCATCCCAGTCGGGCGTGGCGGTCCGCAGCGCGGCTTCGTCGCGCACCTCGGCCAGCCACCAACGGCGGCCGCCATCGACCAGGGCGGGCGGCAGCTCGCCGGGTGGCAGGGTCGCGAGGGCGGCACCCAGCAGCGCGTCGCCTGCGCGATCGCCTTCCTTCACCACGGTCGCGCGCGGCGTGCGCACGGCGATCGTACGCGCCGCGCCGTCGCCCTCGACGCGCAGCGGCAGCACGCCGGCCGCACCTTCCTGCAGCAGCAGGCCATCGACGGGGGCTGCAAGGCCGGCATCGAGTACCACGTGCGCGGTACCGACGCTGGGATGACCGGCGAACGGCACCTCGCGGCGCGGGCTGAACATGCGCACGGCGTAGCTGGCATCCGGGCGCGTGGGCGCGAAGACGAAGGTGGTTTCCGGCAATCGCGTCCAGCGGGCGATGGCCTGCATGGCGGCGTCATCGAGCCCGGCGGCGTCGAGGACGACGGCCAGTGGATTGCCCGCGCCGGGGCGGTCGGCGAACACGTCCAGCTGGACGTAGCGGCGAGAGGTCATGGGGGGGATTCGCGTGGGGGCCGGGCAGCTTATCAAGTCGGGTGGCTGCCGACGGGGTTCGTTGCATGCGGTACGGTCCGGGTCGCACGCGGGGCCTTGGGCTAGAATCGACGGTTCACGCCCGAAGGGTTCGGGCATCCTCGCCACTCTATCCATGCCTTCTGCCACTCCCGCGTCTGATCGTTGGATCGTCCTCAAGTTCGGCGGCACCTCGGTGTCGCGCCGCCATCGCTGGAACACGATCGGCAAACTGGCGAAACAGCGGGCGGAAGAGCAGGGTGTTCGCGTGCTGGTCGTGGTGTCGGCGCTGTCCGGCGTCACCAATGAACTGACCGCCATCGCCGACGGCGCGGCCGACAGCGCCGAGCGCGTGGCGAAACTGGAACACCGCCACCGCGAGTTCCTTGTCGAACTGGAGCTGGATGCCGACGCCGTGCTGGGCGACCGCCTGGCGGCGCTGCGCAACCTGCTGGTCGATGCGCGTGCCGCGACCCGCACGCTGGACTGGCAGGCCGAGGTGCTGGCGCAGGGCGAGCTGCTCTCGTCCACCCTCGGTGTGGCCTATCTGCGCGCGCAGGGGCTGGATTTCGGCTGGGTGGACGCCCGCCACTGGCTGCAGGCGAACTTCCTGCCCAACCAGAGTCCGTGGGCGCAACGACTGTCGGTGTCGTGCAACACCGCGCCGGACCAGGACTGGCGCCGCGCGTTCGCCGGCCAGCCGACGACCATGCTGCTGACGCAGGGTTTCATCTCCCGGCATGCCGATGGCGGCACCGCCATCCTCGGGCGCGGTGGTTCGGATACCTCCGCCGCCTACTTCGGCGCACTGCTGGGTGCGCAGCGCGTTGAGATCTGGACCGATGTGCCCGGCATGTTCAGCGCGAACCCGCGCGAAGTGCCCGATGCCCGACTGCTGACGCGGCTGGATTACTACGAAGCGCAGGAAATCGCGACCACCGGCGCGAAGGTGCTGCATCCCCGTTCCATCAAGCCCTGCCGCGACGCCGGCGTGCCCATGGCGATCCTCGATACCGAGCGCCCGGACCTGCCGGGGACCACCATCGACGGCAATGCCCTGACCGTGCCGGGCGTAAAGGCCATCAGCCGCCGCAACGGCATCGTGCTGGTGTCGATGGAAGGCATCGGCATGTGGCAGCAGGTCGGCTTCCTGGCCGACGTGTTCGCCCGTTTCAAGAAGCATGGCCTGTCGGTGGACCTGATCGGTTCGTCGGAGACCAACGTCACCGTGTCGCTGGATCCCAGCGAGAACCTGGTCAGCACCGACGTGCTGGCCGCGCTGTCGGCCGACCTGGCCGAGATCTGCCGGGGGAAGGTGATCGCGCCATGCACGGCCATCACCCTGGTCGGGCGCGGCATGCGCTCGCTGCTGCACAAGCTGTCCGATGTCTGGGCCATGTTCGGCCGCGAACGCGTGCACCTGATCTCGCAGTCGTCCAACGACCTCAACCTGACCTTCGTGATCGACGAGGCCGATGCCGAGGGCATGCTGCCGCTGCTGCACGAGGCCCTGATCGACAGCGGCGCCATGCCGACCGACGAGGCCAGCGTGTTCGGACCCAGTTGGCGCGAGATCAACGGTGCCGTGCGCCATCGCGGCGTGCGCTGGTGGAGCGCATCCGCTGCGCGCAGGCATCTGCTGTCGCTGGCGCAGGCGGGCACACCCCGCTACGTCTACAACCTGGACGTGGTGCGCGCCCGCGCCCGCGCACTGGCGGGCATCGCGGCGGTCGACCGGCGTTTCTTCGCGATCAAGGCCAACTCGCATCCCGACATCCTGCGGACGCTGGTGGAGGAGGGCTTCGGCCTGGAATGCGTGTCCCGCGGCGAACTCGAGCGCGTGTTCGAGGTGGCGCCTTCGCTGCCGATGGAGCGTGTGCTGTTCACGCCCAGCTTCGCACCGCGCGAGGAGTACGCCTTCGCCCTGGAGCGCGGCATCAATGTCACGCTCGACAATGTGGAAGCGCTGCAGCACTGGCCGGAGGTGTTCCGCGGCCGGCGCCTGTGGCTGCGGGTGGACCTGGGGCGCGGCGACGGCCACCACGACAAGGTGAAGACCGGCGGCAAGACATCCAAGTTCGGCCTGCCGCTGGTGAAGCTCGAGGAGTTCCTGTCCGCCGCGCGTGCGCTGGACGCGCGCGTCGTCGGCCTGCACGCGCACCTGGGCAGCGGCGTGGAAAGCGCGCAGCACTGGAACCAGATCGCCGACGAGCTGGGCGGGCTGGCGGACCAGATCGGCACCATCGAGACCATCGACATCGGGGGCGGACTGCCCATCCCCTATGCGGAAACGGACGAACCCTTCGATCTGGCGGCCTGGGGCGAAGGTCTCGCGGCGATCAAGGCGGCGTATCCCGGCTATCAACTGGTGATCGAGCCGGGTCGCTATCTGGTAGCCGAATGCGGGGTGCTGTTGGCCCAGGTCACCCAGGTGGTGGAGAAGCTGGGCATCCGCCGGGTGGGCAGCGATGCCGGCATGCACACGCTGATACGCCCCGCGCTGTACGACGCTTGGCACGATGTGGCCAACCTGTCGCGCCTGGATGATGCGGAACAGGAAGCGTTCGATGTGGTGGGTCCGATCTGCGAATCCAGCGACATCTTCGGCAAGCGTCGCCGGCTGCCGTCGGCGACAGCCGAGGGCGACGTGCTGCTGTTCTCCGACGCGGGTGCCTACGGCTACGTGATGGCCAGCCACTACAACCTGCGCGGCCTGCCGGCGGAAGACGTGATGGAAGGAGTGCCCGGCGATGTCGCCGCGGACTGAATTCATGGTGTCCAGCCTGATGGCCGCTGCGGCACTGACCGTCGCGGTCGTGTTGCTCATGGACGCGGACCGCCGCACGCCCGGAATGGCGGAGCTGGCATCCGCGTTGCGCCTTCTGCCGGCCACGGTGCTGGCGGCCGGGTTCGGCGCGTGGTCCGTCACCCGCTGGCATGCGCGTGCCAGCGCGGCCGGACGTCAATGGAAGGCCGGCGGCATGGCGCTGCGCGTTCTGCTGGCGATCTTCCTGCTGCTGCCGTTCGCGATCGCCGGCTGGGCGGTAGTGGCCACCGGCATCGACCAGCTGGCGGCCAGCAGGCCGGCAGGATTCGCGGAGGCGCTGGCCTGGTTGCCTGTCATCATCTTCTACGGTTCCGTGGCGGCCGTGCTGTTCGGCGCCGTACCGCTGTTCGTTCTTGAATACTTCGCCTGCCGCCGCTACCTGCGCCGCCAGGCCGTTCCTTCCACGGATCACGCATGACGACCTTCGACAAATCCAGCATCCGCGCCTTCCGTTTCGTCCGCTGTTCCTTCGATGCGGAGACCGGCGTCGCGCGGTTGGTGTACGCCTTCGACGAAGGCCCCGAGCTTACAGAGACCGTGACGATCCCGGGCGCGCCGTTCGCGCTGGACGCCACTCGCGCACAGGCCGTCGAGCACGCCGTGCGCCTGCTGCACCTGATCACCGGCGTCAGTTACTACAAGGCGGCGGTGCCGAACGAGATCCGCATCGAGGGCTATGCCATCGACGCCGCCACCGCGGTGCTGATGGAACAGGTCTACGTGCACGGCCTGGGCGAGTTTGCGTATCGCAATGGCTTGAGCCTGCACGGTCGCGTGCGCTTCCCGGTTGCGGCGCAGGCGCCGGCACCGGCGGCCGCGGCCGGATTGCGCGAGCATGCGCTGGTCGCCATCGGCGGCGGCAAGGATTCGCTGGTCAGCATCGAGGCGCTGCGTGGCGCGGGCGTCGAGCAGACCGTCACCTGGATCGGTGGTTCGCAACTGATCGCCGCCTGCGCGGCCCGTACCGGCCTGCCGACGCTCAACATCGGCCGCGCGCTGGCGCCGGAGCTGTTCGAGTACAACCGCCAGGGCGCATGGAACGGGCATATCCCGGTCACCGCGATCAACTCGGCGATCATGGTCCTGGCGGCGCTGCTGCACAGCGTGGACCAGGTGGTGTTCTCCAATGAGCGTTCGGCCAGCTACGGCAGCATGATCCCGGGCACCGGCGAGGTGAACCACCAGTGGTCGAAGGGCTGGGCGTTCGAGAGCGCGTTCGGCGCGTACGTGCAGTCGCACGTGGCTGCGGACCTGCAGTACTACTCGCTGCTGCGGCCGCTGTCGGAGTTGGCGGTGGCGCGGCAGTTCGCCCGCACCGATCATTACGACGCGCATTTCTCCAGTTGCAACCGCAATTTCCATCTGCTGGGCGAGCGTCCCACCAACCGCTGGTGCGGCGTGTGCCCGAAATGCCACTTCGTGTTCCTCGCGCTGGCGCCGTTCATGCCGAAGCCACGCCTCGTCGGCATTTTCGGGCGCAACCTGTTGGACGACGCGAACCAGACCGGCGGCTTCGACGCCTTGCTGGAGTATCAGGACCACAAGCCTTTCGAATGCGTCGGCGAAGGCCAGGAATCGCGCGCGGCGATGGCCGCGCTGGGTGACCGGCCGGAGTGGCGCGAGGACGCGATCGTCGCGCGTTTCAACCGCGAGATCCGCCCGCAACTCGACGCATCAGAACTGGTCGTGGCGCCGTTGCTGGAAATCGGTGGCGAGCACCGCATTCCTGCTGCGCTGTGGGAGCGCCTGCGTGCGAATTTCGCAGCTTGAGGGTCGGCGTGTCGCGCTGTGGGGATGGGGACGTGAAGGCCGCGCCGCGCATCACGCCGTGCGTGTGCGGCAGCCCTCGCTGCCGCTGACGCTGTTCTGCAACGAACAGGAAGCCGCGGACGCCGCGGCGCTGGGCGACCCGCTGCTGTCGGTGGAGATAGAAGCGGGCGCCGAACGCCTGTCCGCGTTCGAGATCGTCATCAAGTCGCCCGGTATCAGCCCCTACACCCCCGCGGCAGTGACCGCGGCCGGGGCAGGCACCCGCTTCATCGGGGGCACCGGCCTGTGGTTCGGCGAACACGCGGGCGACGACGGCGTGGTCCCGCATACGTTCTGCGTCACCGGCACCAAGGGCAAGAGCACGACCACCTCGCTGCTCGCGCATCTGCTGCGTGCGGCGGGAAAGCGCACCGTCCTGGCGGGCAATATCGGTCTGCCGATGCTGGAGGTGCTGGATCCTCGGCCGGCGCCGGACGAATGGGCCATCGAACTGTCCAGCTATCAGACCGGCGATGTCGCCGACAGCGGCGCACGCCCGGACGTGGCGATCGTCCTGAACCTGTTCCCCGAGCACCTGGACTGGCACGGCAGCGAGGCGCGTTACATCGAGGACAAGCTGAAGCTCGTCATGGACGCACACCCGCGCATCGCCGTGCTCAACGCCGCTGATCCGCGGCTGGCCGCATTGGCGCTGCCGCACAGCGACGTACGCTGGTTCAACCGTGACGACGGTTGGCACCTGCGCGAGGACGATCTGTACCGGGGCAACGTGTTCGTCATGGACACCCGCCCGCTACCGCTGCCGGGACGCCACAACCGGAGCAACCTGTGCGCTGTGCTGACGGCGCTGGAGGCGCGGGGCATCGATGCGCTGCCGCTGGCCGCGCAGGCGCAGTCGTTCCGTCCGCTGCCCAACCGTCTGCCGACGATGGGGACGCGCGACGGCATCACCTGGGTCAACGATTCCATCAGCACCACGCCGCACGCCACGCTGGCCGCGCTGGACTGCTTCGCGGGACGGCGCATCGCGCTGCTAGTCGGTGGGCACGACCGGGGTGTGGACTGGTCCGATTTCGCGGCGCACATGCGCCACGACGCGCCGGCCACCCTCATCACGATGGGCGCCAATGGCCCGCGCATCCACGCGTTGCTCGCACCGGTGGCGCAGGAGGCGGGGTTCACGCTGATCGGCGTCGAGACGCTGCCGGAGGCGATGACGGCCGCGCGCGGGGCGCTGGGCGGCGAGGGCGTGGTGCTTCTGTCGCCCGGCGCGCCCAGCTTCGGTCAGTACAAGGACTACGTCGCGCGTGGCCGCCATTTCGCGGAGCTGGCCGGATTCGATCCGGACGCGATCACGGCGATCCCGGGCCTGGGTCTCGCCTGAGCCATCGCGTGAATCCATTCGCAGGGAGGCGGCGTAGACTGGTTCCTCAGCCTGCCCACACGAGGAACCCGCCATGCGTTGCCGACTGCTGCTGCCTGCTGTGTTCTCGCTTCTCTGGTCGCCCGCCCTGTTCGCCGCGCCCATCGCCAAGCCCGTGGAATGGACGATCGGCGGCGACACCTTCGCCGGCGTCCTGGTCTATGACGATGCGGTGAAGCAACCGCGTCCCGGCCTGGTGATGGTGCCCAACTGGAAGGGCGTGAACGATTCCGCCATAGAGAAGGCGCGCCTGGTCGCCGGCGACGACTACGTGGTGCTGGTCGCCGATGTCTACGGCAAGGGTATCCGTCCGAAGACCGATGCCGAGGCCGGCCCGGTGGCCACCGCGATGCGTGCCGATCGACCGAAATTGCGTGCCCGTGTCCAGAAGGCGGTCGAGGTGCTGAAGCAACAACCCGGAACGCTGGTCGACGTGACCCGCATCGGCGCATTCGGTTACTGTTTCGGTGGCAGCACGGTGCTGGAACTGGTCCGCGCTGGCGATGCGTTGTCGGGCGTGGTCAGCCTGCATGGCGGACTCGCCACCGACCTGCCCGCCGCCGGTCCGGTGAAGTCGCCCGTGCTGGTGCTCAACGGCGGCGACGACACCTATGTTTCGGCTGCGGAAATCACCGCGTTCCAGGACGAGATGCGCAAGGCGGGTGCCGACTGGCAGTTCGTCAGTTTCGGCGGTGCGGTGCACTGCTTCGCCGAATCCGATGCGCAGAATCCGCCGGGTTGCGTCTACCACGCCCCCTCGGCCCGACGCGCCTACCGGATGATGGCGGACTTCTTCGAGGACGTGTTCGCGAAGTGAGGTGGGGCGCGGGTCAGTGCCCGCGTTCCACCGCATAGCGGGCCAGGCCGCGCAGCGCGGCCAGCGCATCGGATTCGGACAGGCCATCGAGCGCCTGTTCGGCCATCGCCGCATAGTGGCGCGCGCGCTCGCGGCTGTAGTCCAGCCCGCCGGTCGCACGGATGGCGGCCAGCACCTCGGGCATGGCGCCCGCGTCGCCTTCCTGCACGATGGCACGCAGGCGCTCGGCGGTGGCCGTATCGGAATGACGGATCGCGTGGATCAGCGGCAGCGTGGCCTTGCCCTCGGCCAGGTCGTCGCCCAGGTTCTTGCCCAGCGCTTCGGCATCGGCCGTGTAGTCGAGTACATCGTCGGCGATCTGGAAGGCATAGCCCAGCGCCATGCCGTAGTCGTACAGGCGGCGCTGGATCCCCTCATTCGCGCCCGACGCCATCGCGCCCAGCCGGGTGCCCGCGGCGAACAGCACGGCTGTCTTGCGCTCGATCACGCGCAGATAGGCGGCTTCATCGGTATCCGGGTTGTGGACGTGCAGCAGTTGCAGCACCTCGCCCTCGGCGATGCGGTTGGTGGTGTCGGCCAGCAGGCGCATGACGTCCATCCGGTCCAGCTCCACCATCAACTGGAAGCTGCGCGAATACAGGAAGTCGCCTACCAGCACGCTGGGCGCGTTGCCCCACAGGGCATTGGCCGTGCTGCGACCGCGGCGCAGGTCGGATTCGTCCACCACGTCGTCGTGCAGCAGGGTGGACGTATGGATGAATTCGATGATGGCCGCCAGCTGGTGATGGTCCGGCGTGGTCGGGCCGCAGGCCTGGCCCGCCAGGACCACCAGCATGGGCCGCAGGCGCTTGCCGCCGGCGGAAATGATGTGGTCGGCGATCTGGTTGATCAGCACCACGTCCGAGGCCAGGCGCGCCCGAATCAGGGCATCGACGGCGGCCATGTCGGCCTGGGCGAGCGACTGGATGCCGGGCAGGGCTAGGGCGGTGCGGAGGGGTTCGACGACGGACATGGGGCGACGGGCCGGAAAGTCACGCAATTATAGGGTCTTGGGTGCGGCAATGCCCTACAGGCGCGTGGGCCGGCGGCCGATGGCGAAGGCCAGGCGGGTATACTCCACTGGTCTTTGCCCGCGCTCGGCGGGCATCCCTGAACGGATATCGATATGGCCCGCGGCATCAACAAAGTCATCCTGGTCGGCAACCTCGGTAACGACCCCGAAACCCGCTACACCCAGGGCGGCATGGCGATCACCCGGATCAGCCTGGCCACCACCAGCGTGCGCAAGGACAAGGACGGCAACCAGCAGGAGCGCACCGAATGGCATCGCGTGGTGTTCTTCGGCAAGCTCGGCGAGATCGCCGGCGAATACCTGCGCAAGGGCAGCTCGGTGTACGTCGAAGGTTCGATTCGCTACGACAAGTACACCGGCCAGGACGGACAGGAGAAGTACTCCACCGACATCATCGCCGACGAGATGCAGATGCTCGGCGGCCGTGAAGGCGGCGGTGGCGGCGCGGGCGGAGACCGCCCGGCGCGGGCCCCGCGCCAGGACTACGGCAACCAGAGCGGCGGCCAGCGCCGTCCGACGCCTGCACCGGCCTCGCAGCCGGCGCCGATGGATGACTTCGCGGATGACGACATTCCTTTTTGAGCTTCCCGAATGCGTATGGGTTTTAACCCGGATCTGGCGTGACTAGGACTAATTGAAGAAGGGAGCAATACATGCCTACTTGGCTCGTGACCGGCGGCGCCGGTTTCATTGGCGGGAACTTCGTGCTGCGCGCCGTCGCAAGCGGCGCCAAGGTCGTCAACCTGGATGCGCTCACTTACGCGGGCAATCTAGATACGCTGGCTTCGGTACAGGACAACCCCCTGCACGTCTTCGTCGAAGGCGATATCGGCGACCGCGCGCTGGTCGCGAGGCTGCTAGCCGAACATCGTCCGGATGCGGTGGTGAACTTCGCCGCCGAGAGCCACGTGGATCGTTCGATCGACGGACCTGCGGCGTTTATCCAGACAAACGTCGTCGGTACGCTCGGATTGCTCGAGTCGGTCCGTGACTATTGGAAGGCACTGGAAGGGGAGGCGCGCGAGCGGTTCCGCTTCCTGCACGTGTCCACCGACGAGGTCTACGGTTCGCTGGGCGAGACCGGAAAGTTCACCGAATCAACGCCGTACGCGCCCAATTCGCCGTATTCGGCTTCGAAGGCGGCTTCCGACCACCTGGTGCGCGCGTTCCATCACACGTACGGGTTGCCGGTCCTGACCACCAATTGCTCGAACAACTACGGTCCCTATCATTTTCCGGAGAAGCTCATTCCGCTGATCATCGCGCGCGCGCTCGCCGGGGAGCCGCTGCCTGTCTATGGCGACGGCAAGAACGTCCGCGACTGGCTGTTCGTAGGCGATCATTGCCGGGCCCTCCGCACCGTCCTGGAGAAGGGGCGCGTGGGTGAGACGTACAACGTCGGCGGCAATGCCGAGAAGCAGAACCTCGAAGTCGTCCACACGATCTGCGCGTTGCTCGATGAACGGATGCCGCGCGCCGACGGGAAGCCACGCAGCAGCCAGATCACCTTCGTGACCGATCGCCCGGGACACGACCGCCGTTATGCGATCGATGCGTCCAAGCTGCGCGACGAGCTGGGCTGGGAGCCGGAATACACCTTCGAGCAGGGCATCGCGGAGACCGTCGACTGGTATCTCGCCAATCAGGCCTGGGTGAAGCGCGTGCTGGACGGCAGCTACCGCCTCGAACGCATCGGCACGGCCGTCTGAGGTAGATGCAATGACGAAGCGCAAGGGCATCATTCTCGCCGGCGGCTCGGGTACGCGTCTCTACCCGTTGACGCAGGCGATCAGCAAGCAACTGCTGCCGGTGTACGACAAGCCGATGATCTACTACCCGCTCAGCGTGCTGATGCTGGCGGGCATCCGCGAAGTGCTGGTGATCAATACCCCCCATGAACAGGCCCTGTTCAAGACGTTGCTGGGCGACGGTTCCCAGTGGGGCATGGACATCCGGTACGCCGCGCAGCCGAGCCCGGATGGCCTGGCGCAAGCCTATCTGATCGGTCGGGACTTCGTGGCCGGACAGCCGAGCTGCCTGGTGCTGGGGGACAATATTTTTTACGGGCACGGTTTCACCGACATGCTGCGTCGCGCTGATGCGCGGAGCGAGGGTGCTACCGTATTCGGATACTGGGTGAACGATCCGGAGCGCTATGGCGTCGCCGAGTTCGATGCGCAGGGGCGTGTCGTTGGCATTGAGGAAAAACCGGCGAATCCGCGTTCCAATTACGCGGTGACCGGTCTGTACTTCTACGACGGCATGGCCAGCGAATACGCTTCGGAGCTGAAGCCATCGTCGCGCGGCGAACTGGAGATCACCGACCTCAACCGGCGGTATCTCGAGGCCGGCGAGTTGCACCTGGAGCCGCTGGGCCGCGGCCATGCGTGGCTGGATACGGGCACGCACCAGTCATTGCTGGAAGCCTCCAACTTCATCGAGACGATCGAGGCGCGCCAGGGCCTGCGCGTCTGCTGCCCCGAGGAGATCGCCTTCGGCAATGGCTGGATCGATGCCGCGCAGGTCGAAAGGCTCGCCGCGCCGTTGGCCAAGAACGGCTACGGCCAGTACCTGCTGTCGCTGGTATCGCGTGGGATCGTGCGATGAAGGTGGTCGAAACGTTGTTGCCGGGATGCGTCGTGATCGAGCCGGTGGTCTTCGGCGACGAGCGCGGGTTCTTCTTCGAGACATGGAACGCGGAACGTTACGGCCAGCACGGCCTGCCGACCGCCTTCGTCCAGAGCAACGTATCGACGTCGGTCCGCGGAGTCCTGCGGGGCCTGCACTACCAGTGGCCGAATCCCCAGGGCAAGCTAGTCAGCGTACTGGAGGGCGAGGTGTACGACGTCGCCGTCGACATCCGCCGCGGATCGCCGACTTTCGGGCAATGGGCTGCCGTGATGCTCAGCGCCGAGAACAAGCGGCAGTTCTGGATTCCGGAAGGCTTTGCGCATGGCTTCGCTGTCGTCTCGGAGCGCGCGGTGTTCAGCTACCTGTGTACGGCCGTGTACGACAAGACAGCGGATGCAGGCGTGCGCTGGGACGATCCGGCCATCGGCATCGACTGGCCGGTGACCGAGCCGCAGCTGTCGGCCAAGGACGCCGTCGCGCCCCTGCTCGCGGATGTGGCGCCGGAGCGGCTGCCGACCTACACGCCATGACCGTCCTGCTGTTCGGCGGCAACGGCCAGGTCGGGCATGAGCTGAGGCGAAGTCTGCGTGCGCTGGGCGACGTGGTCGTTACCACGCGCTCCGGCGAGTTGCCCGAGGGTGCGCATTGTGAAGTGGCCGATTTCGATCGCCCCGACACTCTTGCGGAGCTCGTCGAGCGCGTGGCGCCGGCCATCGTGGTCAATGCCGCGGCCTACACGGCGGTAGACAAGGCCGAGGACGATGTCGATGCGGCCTTCCGTACCAATGCGGAGGCCCCGGGTGTATTGGCGCGCGCATGCGCCCTGCGAGACATTCCGTTCGTCCACTACTCGACCGACTATGTGTTCGATGGGCAGGGCTCGCGGCCTTATCGCGAGGATGATCCGACGGCGCCACTGGGTGTCTACGGCGCCAGCAAGCTTGCTGGCGAAGATGCGGTCCGTTCGGTCGGGGGGCGGCATCTGATCCTGCGCACCGCATGGGTTTATGGCCGGCACGGCCACAACTTCATGAAGACGATGCTGCGGCTCGGCGCGGACCGTGACGAACTGCGCGTGGTCGCCGATCAGGTCGGTACGCCCACGCCGGCGGCGCTGATCGCGGATGTCACAACGGAACTGCTTGGCCTGCGCAATGCGCCATCCGGAACGTTTCACCTCACACCCTGTGGCGAGACAAGCTGGCATGGGTTCGCCGAAGCCATTTTTGAAGAGGCATTGGCGCGCGGACTGATCTCATGCGCACCCAAGGTGATTCCCATCGCCACGTCCGACTATCCGACGCGCGCCCGTCGACCCGGCTACTCCCGCCTCGACATCGGCAGGCTGGAACAGGTGCTCGGGCACGTGCTTCCCGAGTGGCGCGCGGGCTTGCAGCAGGTGCTGGGCAGCTGATACGGCCGCAGGCGATTCGCGCGGCGGGGTTCAGTCCGCCGTGCGCATCGCCCGCCGCAACCACGGCGAAGCCAGCAGCGCGACCGCGGCGCAGCCCAGGCCGATCCACATCATCAGCCAGAACAGGTCGGCGAAGCCGGTGGCGGCGTGGGCGATGTCCAGGGCGCCGGCCGCCGGAACGTCCATCGCGGCGAGCTTGCCGAACTGCGCCGCCAGCGTTTCCGAGAACGCGGTCGCCAGCAGCCACATGCCCATCATCGAGCTCACCACGCGCGGCACCGACAATTCGGTGACCGCCGCCAGGCTCACCGGCGCCAGGCACATCTCGCCGATCTCCAGCAGCAGATAGGCCAGCACCAGCCACCACACGCTCGCGACCATGCCGGTGGCACCCACCTGCTGTGCGGCCAATGCCAGCGGGATGAAGGACAGACCGCCGAACAGCAGGCCCAGTGCGCCCTTCACCGGTTTGGACGGGTCCCGGCCGCGGCGCCCCAGCGTGGCCCACAGCCAAGCGAACAGCGGTGCGAGCACCACCAGGAACATCGCACCCAGATAAGTGAGCGAACCGGCGGTCTGAGGCAGGACCAGCGAGTCTCGCAGTACCAGCATCACCATCAGGACCGCGGTTCCCAGGAACAGCACGCGAGGGCGGCCCGGGTGCGCGCTCCGCTCCGACCAGCGCGACGCGATCACGAACGACAGCGGCATCGCCACCAGCGCCCAGGTCGACCACGGTGCGCTGCCGAGGAATAGCGCGACGTTCGCGGCAAGGCTGTCCGACCAGACCACCACCGATGCCGGCTGTACCAATGACGGGAACAGGTCTTTCGTCAGCATCCTGTCTGTGAACATCACCCACGAGCCGTACGTCTGCTCGTACAGGGTGAAGAACGCCAGGCACATGAGGATCAGTGCCATCAGCGCCAGCATCTGGCGTCGCTGCACCGGCGTGCACTGGGTGGCGATGAACCAGAGGAACCACGCCATCACCACGGCCAGCACCAGCAGCATCAAGGCCAGCGCCAGCGAGAACTCGCCGCCCAGGGCGAACGCGCCGTTGGCCGCCGCCCACATCAGCCAGGCCACCGGCAGTACGCCGAGCGCGGCGCCCGCGTAGATCAGCCATTCCCGCGGGACGCCCCATACGGGCGCGCGCAGCGCCGCGGGCGAGGGCGGTTCGGCGTGGCCATGCATGTAGCGCTGGCCCCAGAGGAACATGGCCAGCCCCAGCAGCATGCCGATGCCGGCAGCGCCGAAACCGTATTTCCAGCCCAGCGTCTCGCCCAGGTAACCGCACACCAGCGAGGCGAGCAGGGCGCCGAGGTTGATGCCGGCGTAGAACAGGCTGAAGCCGCCATCGCGGCGCGGATCCCCCGCCGGATACAGCCGGCCGACGATGCCGGTGATGTTGGGCTTCAGGAAGCCGACGCCCATGACGATCAGTGCCAGCGACACGTACATCGTGCGCAGCGCGCCCTCGTCGCGCGTGACCACGCCAGCGTCCATCGTCGCCGCCGCGCCTTCCAGCGCCATGCCCGCATGGCCCGCCACCAGCAACAACCCGCCGAAGACCACGGCCTTGCGCATGCCCAGCCAGCGGTCGGCCAGCACGCCGCCGATCACCGGCACGCAGTAGACCAGCCCGCCATAGGCCCCGATCAGGTCGTAACCCGCGCCGTCGGCGAACAGGTGGTACTTGGTCAGGTACAGCAGCAGCAGCGCCTTCATCCCGTAGAAGGAGAAGCGCTCCCACATCTCGGTGAAGAAGCAGACGTAGACGCCCTTGGGGTGGCCCAGGAAGTCGTCGCGGCCAGCGGACGCGGGGGCGAGGGGGGTCAAGGGCCGCTCCGGCGTGGATTCCGCGGCGAGTATAGCGACGGCGCCCGTTCCGGCTGGACTTGCCGGGCAGCGGACGCTAGCGTGTCGGCTTTCCGCAATTCGGGAACATGCAATGAGCTCGGGGACCCCGCAACTTACCTTCCGCGCCGTCGTGCTGGCCATTGTGCTGGCCGTCGTGCTGTCGGCCGCCAACGCCTACCTGGGCCTGTTCGCCGGCCTGACCGTGGCCACCGCCATCCCGGCGGCGGTCGTCTCGATGGGCGTGCTGCGCCTGCTGGGCGGTGGCACGATCCTGGAGAACAACATCGTGCAGACCGGCGCCTCGGCCGGTTCGTCGATCGCGGCCGGCGTGATCTTCACGATCCCCGCCCTGATCATCCTGGGCTACTGGCAGGACTTCCAGTATTCCTGGGTGCTGGCCATCGCCGGTCTCGGCGGCCTGCTGGGCGTGCTGTTCTCGGTGCCGCTGCGCCGCGCGATGATCGTCGAGGAACCGCTGCCGTTCCCCGAGGGCAAGGCGGCGGCCGAAGTGCTGAAAGCGGGTGAGAATCCGGGCCCCGGCCTGAAGATCCTGGCCTTCTCCGCCGCCATCGGCGCCGTGCTCAAGGTCGCCGCCCACAGCGGCATGCGCCTGATCCCGGATACCGCGGCGGGCGCCGGCTTCTTCGGCAAGTACCTGGGCTACATGGGCACCAACCTGTCGCCGGCGCTGCTGGGCGTGGGCTACATCGTGGGCCTGAACATCGGCATCGTGGTGCTGTCCGGCAGCATCCTGTCCTGGCACATCGCCATCCCGCTGTACCACATGGCCTTCATG
Organism: Pseudoxanthomonas mexicana; assembly: GCF_010093385.1. Taxonomy (GTDB): domain Bacteria; phylum Pseudomonadota; class Gammaproteobacteria; order Xanthomonadales; family Xanthomonadaceae; genus Pseudoxanthomonas_A; species Pseudoxanthomonas_A mexicana. The sequence continues at coordinate 462 of NZ_PDWV01000019.1, read as the reverse complement.
GGCACCGATCCCGCGCTGGCGCAGAGCATCGCAGGGGCGGGGCCTGAGGACATCGCGGGTGCGATCTGGTCGGCGAAGATCCGCTACCTGGGCGTGGGCGCCATGCTGATCGGCGGCGTGTGGACGCTGTTCTCCCTGCGCAAGTCGCTGCTGTCGGGCGTGAAGAGCGGCATCGCCGCTGCGCGTGCCGGTTCCGGCGGCGCCGATGTCGCCGAGACCGAGCGCGACCTGCCGATGAAGTGGATGCTGGTGGCGCTGGTGGTCTTCGTGCTGCCGCTGCTGCTGCTGTACCAGGCCATCGTCGGCATGTGGCACGTCAGCATCCCAATGGCGATCATCATGATCGTGGCGGGCTTCCTGTTCGTCTCGGTATCGGCCTACTTGGCCGGTCTGGTCGGTTCGTCGAACAATCCGGTGTCGGGCATCACCATCGCCACCATCCTGTTCGCTTCGGTCGTGCTG
>NZ_PDWV01000018.1 GCF_010093385.1 Pseudoxanthomonas mexicana | reverse complement strand
CCCCCCGCGCCCCCGCTTCTACTCACTCCTCACTCCTCTCCACTCACTCCTCCCACACCCATGAACCAGTCCAAAGACATCGTCCTCGCCTTCTCCGGCGGCCTCGACACCAGCTTCTGCGTGCCCTACCTGAAGGAACGGGGCTGGAACGTGCACACCGTGTTCGCCGACACCGGCGGCGTGGATGCCGGAGAACGCGCCTTCATCGAGCAGCGCGCCGCCGAGCTGGGCGTGGCCAGCCACGTCACCGTCGATGGTGGCCCGGCGATCTGGGAGGGCTTCGTCAAGCCTTTCGTGTGGGCGGGCGAGGGTTACCAGGGCCAGTACCCGCTGCTGGTGTCCGACCGCTACCTGATCGTCGACGCCGCGCTGAAGCGGGCCGCCGAGCTGGGCACCAATGCCATCGCGCACGGTTGCACCGGCATGGGCAACGACCAGGTGCGTTTCGATCTTGCGGTGAAGGCCAGCGGCGACTACCGCATCGTGGCGCCGATCCGTGAGATCCAGAAGGAACACACGCAGACCCGTGCCTACGAACAGGCCTACCTGGAAGAGCGCGGCTTCGGCGTGCGCGCCAAGCAGAAGAGCTACACCATCAACGAGAACCTGCTGGGCCTGACCATGTCCGGCGGCGAGATCGACACCTGGTCGGCTCCGGGCGAGGGCGCCCGTGGCTGGTGCGCGCCGCGCGCCGAGTGGCCGGTGGAACCGTTGCGGGTGACGGTCGGCTTCAGGAACGGCGAGGCGGTCAGCCTGGACGGACAGCCCGTCGCCGGCGCCGCGCTGCTGGCGAAATTGAACGCGCTGTTCGCGCCCTATGGCGTGGGCCGCGGCGTGTACACGGGCGACACCGTGATCGGCCTGAAGGGACGCATCGTGTTCGAAGCGCCGGGTCTGGTCTCGCTGCTGGCCGCGCACCGCGCGCTGGAAGAGGCCGTGCTGACCAAACAGCAGAACCGCTTCAAGCCCGAGATCGCGCGCAAGTGGGTCGAGCTGGTGTACGAAGGCTTCTACCACGATCCGCTGAAGGCGGACCTGGAAGCCTTCCTGCAGTCCTCGCAGGCCACCGTCAACGGCGAGGTGATGCTGGAAACCCGCGGCGGCCGCGTCGACGCGGTGGCGGTGAAGTCCCCGCACATCCTCAACGCCAAGGGCGCGACCTACGCGCAGTCGGCGGACTGGGGCGTCGAGGAGGCCGAGGGCTTCATCAAGCTGTTCGGCATGAGCTCGACCCTGTGGGCCGAGATCAACCGCTGACCATGACATCGGTGTAGGAGCGGCCCATGGCCGCGATGCTCCTGCCTCGTTGAAACACCGGTAAAGCATCGCGCGCATGGCGCGCTCCTACAGGAACCTGGCTGACAGCATGCTGCAATCCGTTATCCAACATCTCGAAAAGCTGGTGTCCTTCGACACCCGCAACCCGCCGCGCGACATCGGCACCGACGGGATCTTCGACTATCTGCGCACGCAGCTGGCGGACTTCACCATCGAAGTGACCGACCACGGCGCCGGTGCGGTGTCGTTCTTCGCCGTGCGCGGGCAGCCGAAGCGGGTGTTCAACGTGCACCTGGACACCGTGCCGTCCTCGCCGGCGTGGAGCGCCGATCCGCACGTGCTGCGCATCGAAGGCGACCGTGCCATCGGCCTGGGTGCCTGCGACATCAAGGGCGCGGCCGCCGCGCTGGTGGCCGCCGCGCAGGTGACGAAAGGCGACGCTGCGTTCCTGTTCACGACGGACGAGGAAGCGAACGATGCCCGCTGCATCGCAGCCTTCCTGGCGCGCGAACATGGGTTCGGCGAGGCGATCATCGCCGAACCCACGCAGTGCCAGGCCGTGCTGGCGCATCGCGGCATCAGCGCTGTTCGCATGGCGTTCAAGGGCCAGGCCGGGCACGCCTCCGCCGAGAATGCGCTCTCGCTCAGTGCGCTCCACAATGCGATGCGCTGGGGCACATCGGCGCTGGATTTCGTGCAGGCCCAGCATCACCTGCGTTTCGGCGGCCTGACCGGCCTGCGCTTCAATATCGGACGGGTCGAAGGCGGCATCAAGGCGAACATGATCGCGCCCAGTGCCGAAGTCCGTTTCGGTTTCCGCCCACTGCCGTCGCAGGATCCGGCCGAGTTGCACGCCACGTTCCGTGGCTTGGCCAATGCCGATGCGCTGGCCGAGTACGAAGAGACCTTCCGCGGCCCGTCGCTGCCATCGGGCGATGTGGCCCGTGCGGAGGAACGCCGCCTGGCCGCGCGGGACCTGGCCGACGAGCTGGGCCTGCCGATCGGCAATGCGGTGGATTTCTGGACGGAAGCCTCGCTGTTCTCCGCGGCCGGCCTGACCGCCTTCGTCTACGGTCCCGGCGACATCGCCCAGGCACATACCGCCGACGAGTGGGTGTCGCTGGAACAGTTGCAGCGGTACGCCGAGAGCATGGCAAGGATCCTCCAATAACACCGTAGTGCGGGCCTCGGCCCGCCATGCGCAATGATGATGACGGCGGGCCGAGGCTCGCCCCACGAAAGCAAGAGACATGGAATCGAACAAGCAACCCCGCCAGACCATCATCCGGCTGCTGTCCAGCATGGCCAGCGCGAAGGAGATCTCGCAGTACGTCAAGCGCTTCTCGCAGCTGGACGCCAAGCGCTTCGCCGTGGTGAAGGTCGGCGGAGCCGTGCTGCGCGACGACCTCGAGTCGCTGACGTCCTCGCTGACCTTCCTGCAGGAAGTCGGCCTGACGCCGATCGTCGTGCATGGCGCGGGGCCGCAGCTGGACGAGGAAATGACGGCGGCGAGCATAGCCAAACAGACCGTCAACGGCCTGCGCGTCCCCACGCCGGAGGTGCTGGCCATCGTGCGCAAGGTATTCCTGCAGCAGAACCTGGCCCTGGTCGAGGCACTGCAGCAGGTCGGTGCGCGCGCCACGTCGATCGTCTCGGGCGTTTTCGAGGCCGAGTACAAGGACCAGTCCACCTACGGCCTGGTCGGCGATGTCACCCGCATCAACCAGGCCCCGATCGAGGCCAGCCTGAAGGCGGGCTCCATTCCCGTCATCGCCAGTATGGGCGAGACCGTCGGCGGGCAGATCCTCAACATCAATGCCGACTTCGCCGCCAACGAACTGGTGCAGGTGCTGCAGCCGTACAAGATCATCTTCCTGACCGGCACCGGTGGCCTGCTGGATGCGGAAGGCCGGGTGATCGATTCGATCAACCTGTCGACCGAATACGATGAACTGATGGCGCAGCCGTGGATCAACGGCGGGATGCGGGTGAAGATCGAGCAGATCAAGGATCTGCTGGACCGCCTGCCGCTGACCTCGTCGGTGTCCATCACCAAGCCCGCCGAATTGGCCAAGGAGCTGTTCACCCATCGCGGTTCCGGCACGCTGGTGCGGCGCGGCGAGCGCGTGCTGCGGTTCGAAGGCAGCTGGGACGGTGTGGACCTGGCGCGACTGAAGACGCTGATCGAATCCAGCTTCGGCCGCACGCTGGTGCCGGACTACTTCCAGCGCACCACGCCTTACCGTGTCTACATCAGCGAGAACTACCGCACCGCGCTGATCCTCACGCGGGAGGAGGGCTTCGCCTACCTGGACAAGTTCGCCGTGCTGGACGATGCGCAGGGCGAGGGCCTGGGGCGCGCTGTCTGGCACGTGATGCGCGAGGAGAATCCGCAGCTGTTCTGGCGCTCGCGCCACAACAACCAGGTGAACATCTTCTACTACGCCGAGTCCGATGGCTGCTACAAGCAGGAAAAGTGGAAGGTGTTCTGGTACGGCATCGAGGATTTCGCGGACATCGAGCGCTGCGTGGCCCACTGCCGCACACGTCAGCCGACCCTGAAGGACTGACCATGGCGATCGACGACCTGCCGCCCGCATGGCGCGAGATGCCCACCCTGGCGGGGCGGCATGCGCACCTGGAGCCGATGGCGCATGCGCATGTCGACGGCCTGCGCGCGGCCCTGGCGGGCGACGCGCTTGCCGCGCTGTGGGTCACCCAGGTGCCGACGGCGGCCCGTGTGGACGCATATGTGGACGCGGCGCTGGCGGCGCAGGCGGATGGGCGCGTGCTGCCGTTCGTGGTGCGCGATGCGCAGGGACGCGTCGTCGGCAGCACCCGCTTCTACGGAATGGAAGCGGACGTGCCCAAGCTCAGCATCGGCTACACCTGGTACGCGCCGGAAGTGCAGCGGACCGGGGTCAATACCGAAGCCAAGCTGCTGCTGCTCACGCATGCGTTCGAGACATTGGGCTGCATCAGCGTGGTGTTCGAGACCAGCTGGTTCAATCCCCGCTCGCGTGCCGCCATCGCCCGGCTGGGTGCCAAGCAGGACGGCGTCCTGCGCAACCACAAGCGCCACTCCGACGGCTCCCTGCGGGACACCGTCGTCTTCTCGATCATCGACGGCGAATGGCCGGCGGTGAAACGCAACCTGCTGGCCAAGCTGGCACGGCACGAACAGGATTCCCCATGAGCACCTCCAAGACCGTCGGCATCGTCGGCGCCCGCGGGCACACAGGCGCCGAGCTGATCCGCCTGATCGCGCGCCATCCGCACCTCGAACTGGCGTTCGTGTCCTCGCGCGAGCTCGACGGACAGAAGGTCAGCGAACACATCCCGGAGTTCTCCGGCGAACTGCGCTACGAGAACCTGAGCCACGAACAGGTGGGCGGCAAGGGCGCGGACGCGGTGATCCTGGCGCTGCCCAACGGCAAGGCCGCTGAGCTTGTCGCGGCCATCGACGCGCAGGCGCCGGATACCGTTGTGGTCGACCTGTCCGCCGACTACCGTTTCGACGAGCGCTGGTACTACGGCCTGCCCGAACTGACCCGGCAGAAGTACGCGGGACAGAAGCGCATCAGCAATCCGGGCTGCTACGCCACCGCCATGCAGCTGGCCATCGCCCCGCTGAAGGACCGTCTGGCCGGTCCGCCGCAGTGCTTCGGCGTGTCCGGCTATTCCGGCGCGGGCACCACGCCGTCGGACAAGAACAACACCGAGCTGCTGCGGGACAACCTGATGCCCTACGCGCTGGCCGACCATCTGCACGAGCGCGAGGTCAGCCGCCAACTCGGTCTGCCGGTGGAGTTCATGCCGCACGTGGCGCCGCACTTCCGTGGCATCACCATGACGGTGAACCTGTGGCTGCAGACGGCGATGAAGATCGAAGACGTCCGTGCGTTGTATCGCGAGCGCTATGCGGGCGAACCGTTGATCCAGGTGCTGGACGAGGCGCCCTGGGTCAGCCGCATCGCGGGCCGGCACGGCGTGGAGATCGGCGGCTTCACCCTGGCCCCCGGCGGCAAGCGTCTGGTCGTGGTCGCGACCCTGGACAACCTGCTCAAGGGCGCGGCGACGCAGGCGATGCAGAACCTCAACCTGGCGTTCGGCCATGAAGAGCTCGAAGGCGTGCCTTTGGAGGAGCGCCCTCGGGCGCGATCATGGGTCGTAGAAAAGCATCGCGCCCGAGGGCGCTCCTACAGTTCTATGGAGATTTCGATGACGAATCTGTTGTGGCAGAAGCCCGGCGTGGCGGTGGATGCGGAGATCCAGCGTTTCCTTGCAGGTGACGACGTGGTGCTGGACGCGAGTTCTTCCTGCACGACATCCAGGCGAGCACCGCGCATGCCGAAGGCCTGCAGCGCATCGGCATCCTGTCGGGCGACGAACTGGCCGGGTTGAAGCGCGAACTGGCGATCCTTGCCGAGGATTTCCAGCGCGGCGACTTCGTGCTGGATGAGCGTTTCGAAGATGGCCACTCCGCCATCGAGGCGCGGCTGACCGAACGCCTGGGCGATGCCGGCCGCAAGATCCATACCGGACGCAGCCGCAACGACCAGATCCTGGTGGCCACGCGGTTGTGGCTGAAGGAAAAGCTGGACCGCGTGGCGGTGCTGTCGCGCGAGATCGCCAAGGTGGCACTGGACCGCGCGCAGGCCGAACGCGACCTGCCGCTGCCCGGCTACACGCACATCCAGCGGGCGGTCGTGTCGTCGGCCGGCATGTGGTGGGCGGGCTGGGCGGAAGCCTTCATCGACAATGCCATGCGCGCGCGCGACACGCTGAAGCTGGTGGATGCCAATCCGCTGGGCACCGCGGCGGGCTACGGCGTCAACCTCAAGCTGGACCGCGAGCACACCACCGCCGCGCTGGGCTTCGCGCGCATGCAGGTCAGCCCCCTCTACGCGCAGCTCTCGCGCGGCAAGTTCGAACTGGCCGCGCTGGAAGCGCTGGGCGGCGCCACGCTGGACCTGCGCCGCATCGCGTGGGACCTGTCGCTGTTCACCAGCGCCGAGTTCGGCTTCGTCGCGCTGCCGGCGCAGTACACCACCGGCAGTTCGATCATGCCGAACAAGCGCAACCCGGACGTGATCGAGCTGATGCGCGCCACCCATGCCAGCGTCGCGGCAGCACGGATGGAGATCGAACAGCTGCTGTCGCTACCGTCCGGGTACCACCGCGACCTGCAGGCCAGCAAGGGCGCGATCTTGCATGGCTTCGGCCGCGGATTGCCGGCCCTGGAACTGCTGCCGGCGCTGCTGGCGAACCTGGAATGGCGCGGGGACCGGCTGCGTGCGGCGATCGATTCGGGCATGTATGCCACCGATGTCGCCGTCGAAGCCGCGGGGGCAGGGGTCCCGTTCCGCGAGGCCTACAAGGCGGCCGCCGCATCCGCGGACAGCGCAGGGGAGGGGCGCACACCGGAGGGCAGCCTGGCCGCGCGGACGTCGCCTGGCGCCGCGGCGGACCTGCGCCTGGATGCCCTGGTCGCGCGATGGGAGGCGTTGTGACGCGCTACCTGGTCATGGCGATGCGTCGGCCGTCGTTCGACGATGCGGTCATCGCGCCGCACCTCGCCTTCCTCGAAGAACTGCGCGCGATGGGGCAGTTGGAAATGACCGGCGGTTTCAGCGGCAGGTCGGGCGGCGCCTACGTGCTGGTGAACGTATCCTCGCTGGACGAGGCGCGGGCGGTCGCGGCCCGCGATCCCCTGGCGCTGACCGGCACTTCCGACCTCACCGTGTACGAATGGAACACCCGCTGATCCGACCATGACGCCCGCCTCGCCGCTTCCGTTCGCAGAACAACCCTTGCCGGCCTGGCGCCGTGCCGTGCTCAAGGTCGGCAGCAGCCTGCTGGCGGGCGAGGGCGAAGGACTCAGTCCGCGCCATGCGCTGAACCTGGCGCAGTTCGTGTCGTCCAGCATCGCGGCCGGGCGCGAAGTGGTGATCGTGTCGTCAGGGGCGGTGGCGGCGGGACGCGGCCTGCTGCACCGCAAGCCGCAGGCCGGCGCCGCGATGGCCGAACGGCAGGCGCTGGCCGCACTCGGGCAGGCGCAGCTGATCGCGCTGTGGCAGCGGTTCTTCGATCGGCCCGTCGCGCAGGTCCTGCTGACCCACGACGACCTGCGCAAACGGCGTCGCTACCTCAATGCGCGCGCGACGCTGCAGGAACTGCTGGCGCTCGGTGCGTTGCCTGTGGTCAACGAGAACGACACGGTCTCCGTCGACGAGCTCAAGCTGGGCGACAACGACAACCTCGCCGCGGTCGTGGCCGCGCTGGTGGATGCCGACGCCCTGTTCATCGCCACCGACATCGACGGCTTCTACACCGCCAACCCGCGCACGCAGGCCGGGGCGCAGCCGATCCTGGACGTGGAAGCGCTGACGCCCGAGTTCTTCGCCATGGCCGGCGGCGCCGGCAGCGGTGTCGGTACCGGTGGCATGCACACCAAGCTGGAAGCCGCGGCGAAGGCGGCCGCCGCCGGCATCGAGACCTTCCTGTTCAACGGCACGCAGGCGGGCACCGTGTCCGCCCTGGCGCGTGGTGCGCTGATCGGCACGCGTTTCCGCCCCGCGCAGAACCGTCTGGCTGCGCGCAAGTACTGGCTGCGCAACGTGCCGGTGGAGGCTGGCGCCATCGTGGTGGATGCCGGTGCGGCGAACGCGATGGGGCAGAAGGGTGCCTCGCTGCTGCCGGGCGGCGTGACCACGGCGGAGGGCGACTTCCGCCGCGGCGACATGGTCGAGCTGGTGCTGCGCGACGATGCAGGCGAACGCCGCATCGCACGCGGCGTCAGCCAGTACTCGGCGGTGGACATCCGCCGCATCGCCCGGCGCCATTCGCGCGAGATCGAGGGCATACTCGGTTACACCTATGGCGAGAACGTCGTGCATCGCGACGATCTGGTGCTGCTATGAGGCATCGCCTCCCCGTACCACACGCTTTTGTAGGAGCGCCCTCGGGCGCAATGCTCCTGCTCGGGAATCCAGATCGAAAAGCATCGCGCCCGAGGGCGTTCCTACAAGGGCATGGGTTCCATGACCGATCGTGAGCAAGGAAATCGAATGACCGACATCAAGACGTTGGCCCTGCAATGCCGCGACGCAGCGACGGCCATCGCATCCTTGCCGACGGAGGCCAAGAACGCCCTGCTGCGCGCGATGGCCGATGCCCTGCTGGCCGACGAAGCCGTGATCCTGGCCGCCAATGCGCGCGATATCGAAGCGGCCGCCGCAAAAGGCATCGGCAGCGCCATGCTGGATCGATTGCGGCTCGATACGGCACGCCTGCAGGGCATCGCCGCTGCCGTGCGCGAAGTGGCAGAGCTGCCGGACCCCGTGGGCCAGGTCACCCGTGCCTACGACCGGCCCAACGGAATCCATGTCGAGCGCGTGCGCGTGCCGCTGGGCGTGATCGCGATGATCTACGAAGCACGCCCGAACGTGACGGCCGACGCCGCCGCGCTTTGCCTGAAGGCCGGCAACGCGGTGATCCTGCGCGGCGGATCGGAAGCGATCCATTCCAACACCGCCATCGCGGCATCGCTGAAGCGCGCGCTGCGTGATGCCGGCCTGCCGGAGGCGGTGCTGACGCTGGTCGAAGACCTGCGCCGTGAGACCATCCTGGAACTGATCCAGCTCAGCGACATCATCGACCTGGTGATCCCGCGCGGCGGCGAGGGGCTGATCCGCTTCGTGGCCGAGCACGCGCGCGTGCCGGTGATCAAGCACTACAAGGGCGTCTGCCACCAGTACGTGGATGCCGGCGCCGACGAGGACCTGGCGCTGGCGCTGCTGGTGGACGGCAAGGTGTCCCGGCCGTCGGCCTGCAACGCACTGGAGACCCTGCTGGTCCATCGCGACATCGCGCCGAGCTTCCTGCCGAAGGCCGCGGCCGCGCTGCGCGCACGCGGCGTGGACCTGCGCGTGGACGAGGCGGGCAGGGCATGGATACCGGATGCGGCGGCGGCGACCGAGGAGGACTTCGCCGCCGAGTTCCTTGACCTGGTCCTCGCCATCGGCGTGGTCGACGACCTCGACGCCGCCATTGCCCATATCCGCCGCCATACGTCGGACCATACCGAAGTGATCGTCACCCGCGATCCCGCCCACGCGGACGCGTTCGTGCACGCCCTGCGTTCGGCCGTGGTCATGGTGAACGCGTCCTCGCGCTTCTCCGATGGCGGCGAACTGGGGCTGGGCGCCGAAATCGGCATCTCCACCACCCGGCTGCATTCCTACGGCCCCATGGGCCTGGAAGCACTGACCGTCGAACGCTTCGTGGTGCGCGGCGAAGGGCAGGTGCGGCACCCCGGATTGCTGGGGGTCTCCGAGGGCGAAAAGTGACGCGAAGCGTCATGTTTTTGTGACGGACGTTGCAAAATGCAGTGAAATCTCCGTTATTGCGTGATGTGACGTGTGGCACGGCAATTGCATTGAAGGGGCGCCCCCCTGTCGATGCAATCCCCCCATGTACGACGTCAAGACGTCCCTCCCGCTGCCGGACACCTCGCCGCCTGAACCGGTCGCCGAGCCGTCCTGGCAGCCCGTGGGCGATGCCGCGCCCGCGCGCCGCCGCTTCTATGTGCCCGTCCGGGCGAAATACATCTTCATCCTGCTCGCGTCGTTGGCCTGGGCCGCGATGTCGGTGAAGCTGTCCCAGCCCTGGTTGAACGAGCTGTCCAAGCCGCTGGGCTTCGGGCTGGCGCTGTTCGTGATCGCGTTCATCGCGTACGTGCCGGGGTTCATGAATGCCTTCCTGATCGGTTCCATCCTGTCCGACCGCCGCCCGGTGCTGCGCAAGTACGACCGTCTGCCGGACGTCTGCGTGTTGGTCGCCTGCTACAACGAGAGCGAGAACATCGCCGATACCCTGACCAGCCTGGCGCGCCAGGACTATCCGGGCAGCGTGGAAGTGGTGGTGATCGACGACGGCTCGACCGACGACAGCCTGGCCATCGCCCGTGCGATGGCCGTCCAGCTCGCGCGCCCGGGCCTGCGGATCCGCGTGCTGGCGCAGCCGAAGAATGGCGGCAAGTCCAAGGCGCTGAACCGCGGTCTGGCCGAGACGCGCCAGGCGCTGGTGGTCACCGTGGACGGCGATTCCTACCTGCGCGCCGACGCGCTGCGCAAGCTGGTGGAACGCTTCCTGTCCGATCCGCCCGGCACGGTGGCCGTTGCCGGCGCGGTGCTGGTGCGCAACTCGCGCGAGAACTGGCTGACGCGCAGCCAGGAGTGGGACTACTTCCACGGCATCGCGGCGGTGAAGCGCATGCAGAGCATGTACCACGGCACGCTGGTGGCGCAGGGCGCATTCTCGCTCTACACCCGCGCGTCGCTGGAAGGCGTGGGCGGCTGGCCCGAGTGCGTCGGCGAGGACATCGTGGTGTCGTGGGCGCTGCTGGAAACCGGCGCGCGCATCGGCTATTGCGAAGAGGCCTGCCTGTTCACCAAGGTGCCCACGAAGGTGGGTCAGTTCGCCCGCCAGCGCCAGCGCTGGTCGCGTGGCCTGATGGAAGCCTTCGCGCGCCACGGCCGCCTGCTGGTGAAGCCGCGCATGACCACGCTGTTCATCTGGTGGAACCTGCTGTTCCTGCCGCTGGACCTGGTGTACACGTTCGCCTTCATTCCCGGCATCGTGCTGGCCTTCTTCGGCTATTACTGGATCGCCGGCATCATGACCCTGTTGGTGCTGCCGCTGGCGGCGCTGTGGAACATCGTCATCTTCCGGGTGCAGTCGCGCATGTTCAAAAGCCAGGATCTGCGGGTCCGGCGGAACATCTCCGGCTTCGTGTTCTACACGCTGGCCTACACCATGATCCTGCAGCCGGTGTGCGTGATGGGCTATGCCGCCGAACTGCTGCGCCTGCGCAAGACCTGGGGGACCAAATGATGAAGCCATACCTGATGACCGCCGCGCTGGCCCTGGCCGCTGCGGCCCCCGCTGCGCTGGCGCAGGCGGAAACCGACGGAACCACCCAGGCCGTGCGCACCGATCTGTGGGTGGGATCGGACGCGGATGGCAACGAGGCCCGCAAGCTGGCGCTGGGCTGGGACGTGGACCATCGCGACATCGAGCACTGGTGGGGCGTGAAGGTGGAGCACGCGCGCTTTTCCGGGCGTGGCTGGCGCGACGACCAGGACCGCGTGTTCGTCAGCGGCGCGGGCGATGCGGGCGAGCGGTGGCGGTGGGACGGCGATGTGGGCACGAACGGGGACGACCTGATCGGCCGTGCATCGATCCACAGCCTGGACGCCTACCGCAAGGAGTTCTTCATCGAGCGCGACGTGCTGGAGACGCGCAACGGCATCGCACAGGGCTGGGTGCAGACCTTCGCGGGCGCGGGCATCGACGTGCCGATGGGCGAGCGCTGGTCGGCCAGCGGCGTGGCGGGCCTGCAGGACTTCGGGGTGGGCGACAACCTGCGCACGCACCTGCGCGGCAACGTAGTGTTCGCGGTGGCGCCGGAGCAGGGTCTCAGCCTGCAGCTGCGTACGCGCTACTACCGCAACAGCGAGCCGCGCGAGGCGGACTACTATTCGCCGCGCTGGTACGGCGAGGCGCTGGGCGTGGTGGGCTGGCGCCGGCACGTGGGTGGCTATCAGTACACGGCGCGCGCGGGCCTGGGCCGGCAGCGCAGCGCGGGCGACACGTCCAAGCGGGCGCGCATGCTGGAAGTGGGCGTGGAGACGCCGCGCTGGAAGGACACATGGCTGCGGCTGGATGCCGGCTACACGGATACGCCGGTGCTGACGGATACGGGGACCGACAGTTATTCGTACCGATATCTGCGCCTGCAGGCGTTTGTGGCGTTCTGAAGGCGGCGGCGCGGGTTCCGGTCGCGTGAGAACCGTTCCTTCAGGCACAAAAAAGCCGGCCCAGGGCCGGCTTTTTCAATTGGTCGGGGAGACAGGATTCGAACCTGCGACCTCTACGTCCCGAACGTAGCGCTCTACCAGACTGAGCTACACCCCGACTGAGCGCGCCATTGTAGTGACCGGCCCCGGTTCCGGCAAGACCCGGGGCCGACTTTTCGCCACACGCGGGTCCGCGGCACCGGAAGGCTGCGGCCGATGGCGCCGGACACGTAAAATGCGCGGTCTACGCATGTCGGAGTTGCCCGCTTGATCAAGCCCCGTACCCCGCCCGGAGTGATGGAACTGCTCCCGCGCGAGCAGATCGCCTTCCAGCGCATGCTGGACACCATCCGCAGGAACTACGAGCGCTTCGGCTTCCTGCCCGTGGAAACGCCGGTCTTCGAGCTGTCCGAGACCCTGCTGACCAAGTCCGGCGGCGAAACCGAGCGGCAGGTCTACTTCGTCCAGTCCACCGGTGCATTGGCGAAGGAAGGCGAGGGCCTGCCCGAACTGGCGCTGCGCTTCGATCTGACCGTGCCGCTGGCCCGTTACGTGGCCGAGCACGAACACGAACTGACGTTCCCGTTCCGCCGCTACCAGATCCAGCGCGTCTACCGCGGCGAGCGCCAGCAGCGCGGCCGTTTCCGCGAGTTCTACCAGTGCGACATCGACGTGATCGGCAAGGACGCACTGAGCGTGCGTTTCGATGCCGAGATCCTGGCGGTGATCCATGCCGTGTTCAGCGACCTGGGCATCGGCGACTTCACCATCCAGCTGAACAACCGCAAGCTGATGCGCGGCTTCTTCGAGGCGCAGGGCGTCACCGACGGCGAACAGCAGGCGCTGGTGCTGCGCGAAGTCGACAAGCTGGACAAGCGCGGCGCCGACTACGTGCGCGAGACGCTGACCGGCGAAGGCTTCGGCATGTCGGCTGAGGGCGTGGACCGCATCCTGGACTTCATCGCCGTGCGCAGCACCGGCCACGCCGATGCGCTCGCGAAGCTCGACGCGCTGGGGCAGGGCAGCGACACCTTCAACCAGGGCACCGCCGAACTGCGCGAAGTGCTGGACCTGGTCAAGGCGCTGGGCGTGCCGGAAAGCGCGTACTGCCTGAACTTCTCCATCGCCCGCGGCCTGGACTACTACACCGGCACCGTCTACGAGACCCAGCTGGACGAGTGCCCGCAGATCGGCTCGATCTGCTCCGGCGGCCGCTACGAAGACCTCGCCAGCCACTACACCAAGTCGAAGCTGCCGGGCGTGGGCATCTCCATCGGCCTGACCCGCCTGTTCTGGCAGCTGCGCGAGGCTGGCCTGATCGCCGGCAGCGACGAGAGCAGCGTGCAGGCCATGGTCGCCCTGATGGACGAGGGCCAGCTGGCCGAGTCGCTGGATATCGCCCGCCGCCTGCGCGCGGCCGGCATCAACACCGAAGTGCAGATGGAAAGCCGCAAGCTGGCCAAGCAGTTCCAGTACGCCTCGCGCGCGGGCATCCGCTTCGTGGTGCTGGCGGGCGAGGACGAACTGGCGCGTGGTGTGGTGACGGTGAAGGACCTGCTGCGCGAGCAGCAGTTCGACGTGAAGCGCGAGGAACTGGCCAGCAGCCTGAAGGTGGAGCTGGAACAGGCGCGCGCACTGGCGGGGCGCTGACATGAAGCCGATCCTGCTGGATGGTGCCTCGCTCACCCGCGACAAGCTGGTCGAGATCGCGTTCGGCGCCAGCGTCGAACTGGACAAGGGCGCGCTGAAGGCGGTCGCACGCGCGGCCGACTTCCTGGCCGAACAGGTCCGCCGCGAGGAACCGATCTACGGCGTGTCCACCGGTTTCGGCAGCAATGCCGACAAGCTGCTGGGCGCGCATCCGCTGCGCGACGAACTGCCGGGCGCGGTGAAGTCCGGCCGCTCGCTGCACGAAGAGCTGCAGTACAACCTGATCGTCACCCATGCCGTCTGCGTGGGCGAGCCGATGGCGCCGGAGATCGTCCGCGCCATGTTGGGCATCCGCATCAACACGTTGCTGAAAGGACACTCCGGCATCCGCGTCGAGACGTTGCTGGCGCTTGCCGCAATGCTCAATGCCGGCATCGTGCCGGTGGTGCCGTCGCTGGGCTCGGTGGGCGCATCGGGCGACCTGGCCCCGTTGTCGCACCTGGCCACCGTGCTGCTGGGCGGCGGCGAGGCGTTCTACGATGGCGAGCGCATGCCGGGTGCGGAAGCCCTCAAGCGCGCCGGGCTGTCGCCGGTCTCGCTGTCCTACAAGGAAGGCCTGGCGCTGAACAACGGCACGGCGCAGATGCTGGCGATGGGCGTGCTGGCGACCTACCGGCTGGACCAGTTGCTGGATACGGCGGACCTCGCCGCCGCGATGACCATCGATGCGTTCGCCGGTCGCCTGGGCGCCTTCGCCGAGGAAGTGCACGCCCTGCGTCCGCACCCGGGCCAGGTGCATGTGGCGGCACGGTTGCGCGACCTGCTGGATGGCTCGACGCTGGCCGACATCCCGTACCACCTAGTGCCGAAGTTCCGCCCGTGGCTGCCGCGCAGCTGGGATACGGCCGAAGCGCAGGCGCTGCGCTTCGACATCGGCTGGGACTGGGTGCCGGTCGACCAACGCCACGGCCGCGAGAAGTTCTACCAGCGCTGCATGCCGTTCCGTGGCGGCAAGAAGCACCAGCCGCAGGACAGCTATTCGCTGCGCTGCATTCCGCAGGTGCATGGCGCCGTGCGCGATGCGGTGGAGCAGGCCAAGCGCGTGCTGGAGATCGAACTCAACGCGGTCACCGACAACCCGCTGGTCTTCCCCGACCGCGAGGCCGAGCATGTCGAAGAGCAGGTGATCTCCGCCGGCCACTTCCATGGCATGCCGCTGGCGCTGGCGATGAGCTACGTGAAGGCGGCCATCCCCACGCTGGCCTCGATTTCCGAGCGCCGCCTCAACAAGCTGGTCGATCCGGCCACCAACGACGGCCTGCCGGCGTTCCTGATCGGCAACGAGGACGGCACCGAGTCGGGCCACATGATCGTGCAGTACACCGCTGCGGCCATCGTCAACGATCTGGCCAGCCGCGCGCATCCGGCCAGCGTGTTCTCGGTGCCGACCAGTGCGAACGCGGAAGACCATGTGTCGATGGGTGCCAACGAGGCGCGCCACGTGCTGGCGATGGTGCAGGACCTCGGCAAGGTGCTGGCGCTGGAGCTGTACACCGCCGCGCAGGCGCTGGACCTGCGACGCGACATGATCAATGCCGCGCGCGCGCTGTCGGTCCGCACCGATGCGGAAGGACTGGCCACGAAAGTATCGGGCGGCCCATCGCCTGGCGCCGAGGGGCGCGACGTGTTCCTGGCCGAGGTCGATGCCCTGCGCGCCGCCCTGGCGGCCAGCGAGGCCTTCCATCCGGGTCATGCCGTGGCCGCCGCGCATGCGGCGATCCGCGCGAAGATCCCGTTCCTCGACCGCGACCGCGCGCTGGATGGCGAAGTCGCCACCGCCGTGCGCCTGGTGGAGTCGGGGGAGATCCTCGCCGCCGTCCGGAACCGCTGAGAGTCCTCTGTAGGAGCGACGTCAGTCGCGACCGCATGAATGAAGCTGCCCTTGCGACAGGGCAGCCAAGGACGGTGCGGCGATCTTGTCGCTGGTCTGACCAAGTCCATGCTCTCACGGTGCACGGTCGCGACTGACGTCGCTCCTACAGTGGACCCGGTCGCCCTACAACGTCCGCACGCAATCCCGTCCTTCGGCCTTGGCCGCATACAACGCCTGGTCGGCCACCTGCAGCGCGGACTCCAGGCTGTCGCGGGCCTCCAGGTCGACGCAGTGCACGCCGATGCTGGCCGAAACGGCGATCTCCAATTCGCCACTTCGGCATGGCGCGGTCCGCAGCGCCTGGCGCAGCTCCTCGGCCACCACGCTGGCCTCGCCCAGGCCCATGCCGGGCAGGGCGGCGATGAATTCCTCGCCGCCGAAGCGCGCCAGCAGTGCACCGTACGGCCGCAGCGTCTCGGCCAGCGTGTTCGACGTGCAGCGCAGGCAGTCGTCGCCGACCAGGTGGCCGTAGGTGTCGTTGATGCGCTTGAAGTGGTCCAGGTCGATCATCAGCAGCGAGATGGGACGCCGCGAGTTGCGCGACTGCGACAGCAGGTGCTCGAACGCTTCGCGGAAGTGGGTGCGGTTGTACAGGTCGGTTAGACCGTCGAGGCGGCTGGACTCGCGCAGGCGGTGGTGCGCCGTCTGCAGTTCCGACATCGCCTGCCGCAGTTCGCCGGGACGGACGACGATCTGCTCCTCCAGCAGGGTCTTCGCATCGCGCACGATGCGCTCGTTCTCGTTGCGCAGCGCGGCGTAACGGTAGCCCAGCGCCACCGACAGCAGCAGCATCTCCAGCGCAGAACCGATCTGCACGCCGTATTCGGTCAAGAAGGTCTTGGGCAGCAGGCCGAATGCCAGTGCCACGAAGATGCCCGTGCCCAGCAGGAACATCGCCCACGCCAGCAGGAACACCTTCGCCGGGCGATAACCGCTGCGCACCACCACCAGGGCGACCACCGCGATCCAGACGATGCTGGGGAATACGGCCGCCGACGCGATCGGCGTGGCCACGTGGTAGGGCAGCTGGGTGGCGGCGATGCCCAGCAGCACGAAGAACGCGATGATCGCCTTGCTGATGCGGTCGCCCCAGCGCCATCGGGTGTTGAGGTCGAGGAAGGTGCGCGAGAACTGCTGCATGCCGATCTGGGCCAGGCAGACCGAGAGCGGCACCGACTTGTCCGCCAGCCAGGTGGAATGCGGCCACAGGTATTCGAAGCCCAGCCCGTTCAGGGGGAACAGCACCAGCCCGAACGCGGTGATGTGGAACAGGTACCAGAAGTAGCTGCCGTCGCGCAGCACCAGCCACAGCACCAGGTTGTAGAAGAACAGCGCCAGCAGGATGCCGTAGTAGATACCGATGCCCAGCTGCCCGTCGCGCGAGAGCTCGGCGAAGGCGGCGGGCGTATACAAGAACAGCGGCACCTGCATCGAACTCTGGCTCTGCACCCTGACCAGCAGTTCGACGGGCTGGCCGCTGGGCAGGTCCAGCCAGAAGTTCGGATGCCGGTAGCGGATGCTGCGCTGCTCGAACGGGAACGTGTCGCCGCCGGCGTGGTGGACCATGTGGCCGTCGGGGTAGCGCGCGTACACATCGATGCGGTCGCTCAGCGCGTACTGCTGTACCAGCAGCCAGCGCTGCTCGCGCGGATTGCCGTTGACGACGTTCACCCGGAACCAGAACGCGCCGGTCTGGAAGCCGAACGAGGCATCGCCATCGGGCAGGGGGGCGAAACGGCCTTCGGCCAGCAGGCGCCTGGCGTCCTCGACCGTGGCCGCGCCGCCGGCATCGTGCAGGTAGCTGGTCTGCGGCGCCAGCGGCAGGTAGCTGGCGTCGTGCGCGATGTGCGCCTGCGTCGCGGCCGCGGCACCCAGTGGCCATAACGCCAGCAGCAGGACCCACTGCACCAGCCGCCGATGCCATGTGATGTCGTTCCGTTGCCCCATGCCCGTCCCCCCCGGGTGGCCGGTCAGGGCGCCGCGGCGGTTACCCGCGGCGCCTTCCGGCGTCCTTGGCAGTGTACTCATCGTCCTTGCCCGCTCCAGCCCATCGTCGGTCCCCTGGCGTGCCCATGCCGGAAGTAACGGAAAGCGATCCCCATTCCAGCCAGTGTCCGGGTTGACGGCCTCTCTGTTATTCGTTTAATGTATTAACACGTTAATACATTAGTGCGTGCACCCTCGACATGAAGCGCCGCTCTCCCCAGGATGAAGTCGCCGACAACGCGCCGCTGCAGGCCCTCGCGGAGGCCCTGGTGGCGCTGTCGGAAGCCGGTGAGGTGCGTGCCTTCCTGGAGGACCTGTGTACGCCCGCCGAGCTGGAGGCCATGGCCGACCGCTGGCGCGTGGTGCCGCTCCTGTTGAAGGGTGTGCCCTACCGGGAAATCCACGATCTCACCCAGGTCAGCGTGACCACGATCGGCCGCGTCGCCCGTACCCTGGAGCGGGGTGCCGGTGTTTCCGCCGCCGCCGTCCACCGCCAGCAGGCGGCGACGGCTTCCGCCTCCCACTGAGTCCTTCCATGAGCCCCTCCCTGACCCCCGCGACGCGCGAGCGTCTGCGCATCGCCATCCAGAAGAGCGGACGGCTGGCCGAGCCGGCCCGCACCCTGCTGGCCGCCTGCGGCCTGAGCTGGCGCGAAAGCCGCGACAAGCTGTTCTGCTACGGCGAATCCCTGCCGGTCGACCTGCTGCTGGTGCGCGACGACGACATTCCCGGCCTGATCGCCGACGGCGTGTGCGATTTCGGCATCGTCGGCCGCAACGAACTGGATGAGCAGGCCGGCGAGCGTGCCCTGATCGGGCTGCCACAGGCCTACCGCGAACTGCGGCCGCTCGGCTTCGGCAGTTGCCGGCTGATGCTGGCCATTCCCGAAAGCTGGGAATGGGAAGGTCCGCAGCAGCTGCAGGGCCTGCGCATCGCCACCAGCTATCCCTCCGTGCTGCGGCAGTGGCTGCGGGCGCGCGGGATCGATGCTGCCGTCGTCGAGCTGTCCGGTTCGGTCGAGATCGCCCCCAAGCTGGGCACGGCGGACCTGATCTGCGATCTGGTTTCCAGCGGTGCCACGCTCGCCGCCAACCAGCTGAAGCCGGTGGAAACGCTGCTCGAGAGTGAGGCGGTGCTGGCCGGTCCGGCGCGCGAGTTCGACGACACCCGTGCCGGTCTGGCCGACATGCTGCTGCGCCGCCTCGACGGCGTGCTGAAACTCAAGGACAGCAAGCTGCTGATGTTCCGTGCCGAACGCGAGACCGTGCCGGCGCTGTCGCGCCTGCTGACCGACAGCGAGGGCCTGGTCACGCTGCCGGGCGGCGAGGACGGCCCCCTGTCGCTGCAGGCCATGTGCCATGGCGTGGTCACCTGGCAGCGGTTGGAGGAACTGCAGCGCGCCGGCGCGCAGGGATTGATGGTGCTGTCGGTCGAGAGGTCGCTGGCATGAGCGCTTCGCCCGCTCCGGTGTACGACTGGAATGCGCTGGATGCTGCCGGGCGCGACGCCGTGCTCGCACGGCCCGTGCAGGCGGTCGCGCAACGCACGCGCGATGCCGTGGCCGGCCTGCTGGCCGACGTGCAGGCGCGCGGTGACGTGGCGCTGCGCGAGGTCACCGCACGCTTCGACGGCGTGGAGCTGGCCGCATTCGAGGTGGGCGAAGAAGAATTCGCCGCTGCCCACACGGCGGTGCCGGCTGCTCTGCGCCAGGCGATGCAGGAGGCGGCGGAACGGATCGAGGCCTTCCACCGTGCCGGCATGGCGCAGCCATACGCCGTGGAAACCGCCCCCGGTGTGGTCTGCGAACGCATGATCCGGCCGATCCCGCGCGTCGGCCTGTACGTGCCCGCGGGCAGTGCGCCGTTGCCGTCGACCGCGTTGATGCTGGGCGTGCCGGCGCGCCTGGCCGGCTGCCGCGAAGTCGTGCTGTGCACGCCGCCACGCCGCGACGGCAGCGCCGATCCCGCCGTGCTGGTGGCCGCACAACTGACGGGTGTGCGTCGCGTGTTCAAGCTGGGCGGCGCGCAGGCGATCGCCGCGATGGCCTTCGGCACGGACAGCGTGCCGAAGTGCGACAAGCTGTTCGGTCCCGGCAACAGCTACGTGACCGAAGCCAAGCAGCAGGTCGCGCAGGCCGGCGCCGCCGCCATCGACATGCCAGCGGGTCCCTCGGAAGTGCTGGTGATCGCCGATGCGGGCGCCGACGCGGCCTTCGTCGCGGCGGACCTGCTCTCGCAGGCCGAGCATGGCCCGGACTCGCAGGTGCTGCTGCTGTCCGATGACGACGCCCTTATCGCCCGGGTGCAGGACGAACTCGCCACGCAGCTTGCCCGTCTGGACCGGGCGGATATCGCGCAGCAGGCGTTGTCGGCCTCGCGCCTGGTCAAGGTCGCCACGCTCGACGATGCCTTCGCCATCAGCAACCGCTACGCGCCGGAACACCTCATCCTGGCGCTGCGCGAACCGCGCGCGCGGCTGGACAAGGTGGAAGCCGCCGGCTCGGTGTTCCTCGGCGACTTCACGCCGGAAGCGTTAGGCGACTACTGCAGCGGTACCAACCACGTGCTGCCGACCGGCGGCGCCGCGCGTGCCTACAGCGGTGTGAGTGTGGCCAGTTTCCAGAATTTCGTCAGCGTGCAGTCGGCCAGCCGTACCGGCATTGCCGCCATCGGCGGGTGCGCGCTGACGCTCGCGCGCGCCGAAGGACTGGATGCGCATGCCAACGCCGTGGCGCTGCGCCTGCGAAAGGCGGCCGCATGAGCGACGTGCTTTCCCTGGTACGCCCGGACCTGCAAGGGTTCGCCGGCTACAAGTCCGCGCGCAGCGAAGCCCTGCGTGGCGAGGTGTGGCTGAACGCCAACGAATCGGCGTGGGCCAACCCAGCCGACGGGCAGGGTCGCAGCCGCCGCTATCCGGATCCGCAGCCACCGGCGCTTCGCGCGCGTCTGGCACAGGTTTATGGCGTGGCGCCGGAGCAACTGCTGGTCGGGCGCGGCAGCGACGAAGGCATCGACCTGCTGGTGCGCGCGCTGTGCGTGCCCGGACAGGACGCCATCGTGGTGACGCCGCCGGTGTTCGGCATGTACGTGGTCTGCGCTCGGCTGCAGGGCGCACGCATCATCGAGGTGCCGCTGGTCGATGGCGACGCCGGTTTCGGCGCCGATCTCGACGCCATCCGCGAGGCGGCGCTCGGTCAGGGGGCCAAGCTGGTGTTCCTGTGCTCGCCCTCCAATCCGGCGGGTTCGGCCATCCCGCTGGACGGCATCAAAGCCCTGGCACACGCGCTGGAAGGCCACGCGCTGGTGGTGGTGGACGAGGCCTACGGCGAATTCGCCGACGGCGCGTCCGCGACCACGCTGCTGGGTGCGCACGCCAACGTCGCCGTGTTGCGTACGTTATCGAAAGCGCATGCCCTGGCCGCCGCGCGCATCGGCGTGGTCATCGGTGGCGCGGAACTGGTCGCCGTGCTGCAGCGCTGCCAGGCACCGTATCCGGTGCCCACGCCGTGTGCCGACCTCGCGCTGGAAGGCCTGTCCGATACGGCGCTGGAGCAGACGCGGGAACGCGTGGCGGTCGTGCGTCGTGAGCGCGAACGGCTGCTGTACGCGCTCGCGCGGATACCCGGCGTACGCCGCGTCTATCCTTCGCAGGGAAACTATCTGCTGGGGCGCTTCGATGATCCTGATGGCGCTTTCCGTGCACTGCTCGCCGCCGGCGTGGTGGTGCGCGACCAGCGCGCCGCGCCCCAGCTGGACGACGCATTGCGCATCACCATCGGCTCGCCGGAACAGAACGATCGCGTGCTGTCGGCCCTGAACCCGAATCCCACCCCATGACACCGATCCTCTTCATCGACCGCGACGGCACCCTGATCGAGGAGCCCGAGGATTTCCAGATCGACGCCTACGAGAAGCTGCGCTTCGTCCCCGGGGTCGTTCCGGCGCTGCTCAAGCTGCGCGACGCGGGCTACCAGTTCGTGATGGTCAGCAACCAGGACGGCCTGGGTTCGGAGCAGTACCCGCGCCCCTCGTTCGAAGGGCCGCACGCGCTGATGATGCAGGTCTTCGAAAGCCAGGGCATCCGCTTCCGCGACGTGCTGATCGACGAAAGCTGGCCGCACGAGAATCGTCCCACGCGCAAGCCGGGCATCGGTCTGGTGATCCCCTACCTGCAGGACCGCAGCGTCGACTGGTCGCGTTCGGCGATGGTGGGCGACCGGCAGACCGACAACCAGTTCGCCGAGAACCTGAACATCCGGGCATTCCAGCTGAAGACCGCGCAGTTCGGCGGCGAGTGGGACTGGGCCGGCATTGCGCATGAACTCGCGGATGCGCCGCGACGTGCGGTGGTGCAGCGGAACACCAAGGAGACGAAGATCCGCGTCGAGGTGGACCTCGACCGCATCGCCGAGCCGGTCGCGAAGACGGGATTGCCCTTCTTCGACCACATGCTGGAACAGATCGGCAAACACGGCGGGTTCGCACTCGACGTGCGCGCCGATGGCGACCTGCACATCGACGAGCACCACACCGTCGAGGACACCGGCCTCGCGCTGGGGCAGGCGCTGAAAGAGGCGCTGGGCGACAAGCGTGGCATCGGCCGCTATGGCTTCACCCTGCCGATGGACGAGACGCTGGCCAGCGCCGCGCTGGATTTCAGTGGGCGGCCATACTTCGTCTTCACCGGCGAGTTCCGGCGCGAGCGCGTCGGCGACCTGCCGACCGAACTGGTGCCGCATTTCTTCCGTTCGCTGTGCGATGCGGCAGGCCTGAACCTCAACCTGAAGGTGGAAGGCGACAACGACCACCACAAGGTCGAGGCCAGCTTCAAGGCGCTGGCGCGCGCGCTGCGCCAGGCGGTGAAGCGCGAGGGGGCCGAACTGCCGTCGACCAAGGGGGCCCTGTGACGAAGGTCGTGCTGGTCGATGCCGGCGGCTCCAACATCGGCTCGGTGCGCTACGCGCTGCAGCGCCTGGGCGTGGACGCGGAACTGACTGGCGACGCGGCGACGATCCGCGCGGCGGACCGGGTGATCCTGCCCGGCGTGGGCGCCGCCGCCGTGTGCATGGCGCGGCTGCGGGAACTGGACCTGGTCGACGTGCTGCGCACGCTGGACAAGCCGCTGCTGGGCGTCTGCGTCGGTGTGCAGCTGTTGTTCGCGCATTCCGAGGAGGACGACACCCCCTGCCTGGGCCTGCTGCCGGGACGCGTGCGCAAGCTGCACGCCGCACCCGGCATCCGCGTGCCGCACATGGGCTGGAACACCCTGCAGCGGCGACGCGCTGGTTCGCTGGTGGAGGGCATCGCCGACGGCGACCACGCCTACTTCGTACACAGCTATGCCGCCGCCGTCGACGAGGACTGCCTGTGCAGCAGCGAGCATGGCCAGCGCTTCGCCGCCGTCGTGCAGCGGGGCAACGTCGCGGGGGCGCAATTCCATCCCGAACGCTCGGGCGCCGTCGGCGCACGACTGCTGAAGAACTTCATCGAGTACGGACTGCAATGACAGGTTTCACGGTGTATCCCGCCATCGACGTGCGCGATGGCCGCGTGGTCCGGCTGGCACAGGGCGACTACGCCCGCGAGACGCGTTACGAGGGCGCGCCGCTGGAGGTCGCGCAGCGCTATGCCGCACAGGGTGCCGAATGGCTGCACCTGGTCGATCTGGATGCGGCGCGTGCCGGCGGCTATACGCTCGCGCCGTTGCTGGGGGAGATCGCGCGTACGACCGCGCTGAAGGGGCAGACGGGCGGGGGTGTACGCCATCGCGACGACGTGGCACGCATCCGGGACGCCGGCGCACAGCGGGTGGTGGTCGGCTCACTGGCGGTCCGTGAGCCGGATACGGTGCTGTCGTGGCTGGCCGAATTCGGCAGCGAGCGCATCACCGTGGCGCTGGACACACGGCTCGATGCCGGTGGTGCGTGGCGCCTGCCGGTGCATGGCTGGACCGAGACCGCGGCCGAGACCCTGGACGCGCTCGCCACGCGCTACGCCGATGCCGGCCTGCGCCATCTGCTGTGCACCGACATCGCCCGCGACGGCATGCTGAGCGGGCCCAACCTCGATCTGTACACCTACCTGCGCGCCACCGTCCCGACGTTGGCGGTGCAGGCCTCGGGCGGCGTGAGCGCGGTGGCGGATATCGTCGGAGCGCGCGATGCCGGTTGTGGCGGCATCGTGCTCGGGCGCGCCTTGCTGGAAGGCCGCTTCGCCCTGCCGGAAGCGCTGATATGCTGAGCCGGCGCATCATTCCCTGCCTTGACGTGCGCGAAGGCCGCGTGGTCAAGGGCGTGAAATTCCGCGACCACGTCGACATGGGCGATATCGCCGATCTGGCGCTGCGCTACCGCGACGAAGGGGCCGACGAGCTGGTGTTCTACGACATCAGCGCCAGTCCGGAAGGCCGTTCGGTGGACTACGCCTGGATCGAGCGTGTTTCGCGACTGCTGGATATTCCGTTCTGCGTGGCGGGTGGCATCCGCGACGTGGAGACCGCCCGTCGCGTGCTGTACAGCGGGGCCGACAAGGGGTCGGTCAACACGCCCGCGCTGGAGCGCCCGGAGCTGATCGGTGAGCTGGCGCAGGCCTTCGGCGTACAGTGCGTCGTGGTCGGCGTGGATTCCATCCTGGAAGCCGACGGCGAATGGCGCGTGCGTCGTTACACCGGTGACCCCTCGAAGATGCAGGGTGCCGGGCTGAGGACGCTGGACTGGGTCATGCAGGCGCAGCGCCTGGGCGCCGGCGAAATCGTGCTGAACTGCATGGACCAGGACGGCGTGCGGCGGGGTTACGACCTGGTGCAGCTGCGCGCGGTACGCGCCATCTGCGAAGTGCCGCTGGTCGCCTCGGGCGGCGCGGGCGAGGTGGCGCATTTCATCGACGTGTTCCAGCAGGCGGATGTGGATGGCGCGCTTGCAGCCAGCGTATTCCACAGCGGGCACATCCGCATTCCGGCACTGAAGCAGGCATTGGCGCAGCAAGGCATCGAGGTGAGACGTGGCGACTGACAACCGGCGACCGGCGTTCGACGCCACCCGTCTCGACTGGGACAAGGGGAACGGCCTGCTGCCCGTCATCGTGCAGGACGCCGCGACGCTGCGGGTGCTGATGCTGGGCTACATGAACCGCGAAGCGCTGCAGGCCACGCTTGCCGGCGGGCGCGTGACCTTCTTCAGTCGCAGCAAGCAGCGGCTGTGGACCAAGGGAGAGAGCTCCGGCCACGTGCTGGAACTGGTGTCGGTCGAAGCCGATTGCGACGACGACACGCTGCTCGTCCTCGCGCGTCCGCACGGTCCCACCTGCCACCTGCAGCGCGCCAGTTGCTTCCCGTCGGCACCGTCGGCATTCCTGTCGGAACTGGATGCCCTCGTTGCGCAGCGCGAGCGCGAACGACCGGCCGACAGTTACACCACGCGGCTGTTCGAGGCCGGTGTGCGCCGCGTCGCGCAGAAGGTGGGCGAAGAGGGCGTGGAAACGGCCCTGGCCGCCGTCGCCCAGGACGAAACCGCGCTGCTCGGCGAGAGTGCGGACCTGCTTTACCACCTGACCGTGCTGTTGCGCGCACGCGGCCTGTCGCTGGCCGATGCCGTCGGTGTGCTGCGGGAGCGGCACGCCCCCCGATGACGCATCCCCACCGACTGTAGGAGCGCCCTTGGGCGCGATGCTCTTCGCTGCTGCTAAAAAAACATCGCGCCCGAGGGCGCTCCTACAAGTGCACCGGCCCTGCGCCATAATCCTCCGGTCCTTCCGGCTGGAGCAGCCATGCGCGCTTCGTTGATTGCCCTCGTCCTGGCGTTGCTGACGGTCCCCGCCCATGCGCTGCCGCCGCCGTGCAGCTGGGGACAGGTGTACGAGGACCGCAACGGCAACGGGACCCGCGACGCGGGGGAGCCGGGCCTCCCGGGCGTCAAGGTGTCCAACGGCATCGAGATTGCGGTGACGGACGCGCAGGGCGAGTACAGCCTCGAGTACATCGACGGCCGCACGCTCTTCATCATCAAGCCGGCGGGCTACGACCTGGCGGTGCGCCCCGACGGCCTGCCGGCCCGCTGGCGCAACCTGCAGTACCACGCCGGGCCCGCGCTGAAGTACGGCGGCATCCCGGAGCGCCAGCCCGACTGCACGCACTTCGGGCTGCATCCACGGGCGGCGGCGAAGGACAGCGCACTCGACGTACTGCTGTTCGCCGACAGCCAAACGTCTTCGGTGAAGGACGTGGACTACTACTGGCGCGACATCGTGCAGCCGCTGGTCGGGAGTCATGGTGCCGCGCTGGGCCTGACCCTGGGCGATGTGACCAACGACGACCTGTCGCTGTATCCGCAGATCCTGCGCACGACGATGAGCCTGCAGGTGCCCTGGCTGTTCATCCCGGGCAACCATGATCTCGATTTCGATGCCGCCGGCGATGAGGATTCGCTGCGCACGTTCCGCCATCACCTGGGCCCGGACACGTTCGCTTGGGAAGAAGAGGCCGCGACCTTCATCGGCCTGGACGACGTGATCTACCAGCCGGGTAGCACGCCTGCGTACGTCGGCGGGCTGCGCGAGGACCAGTTCGCCTTCCTGCAGGCGTACCTGCCCACGGTGCGCAAGGATCGCCTGCTGGTGATCGGCGTGCACATCCCGTTCTACGAATCCGGTGCGCGCGGCTTCCGCCCGCAGGACCGCGAGCGCCTGTTCGCCATGCTGGAGGACTTCCCGCATGTGCTGCTGCTCAGCGGGCACACCCACACCCAGCGCCACTGGTACCACGACGCATCCACCGGCTGGCACGGAATGCGGCCGCTGCATGAGTACAACGTCGGCGCGGCCTGCGGCGCCTACTGGTCGGGCATCAAGGATGCCGAGGGCATTCCCGACACGACGATGGCCGATGGCACGCCGAATGGCTATGCGCGGCTGCGCGTGGACGCCGGCGGCGCCTACGCGCTGTCGTGGCATCCGGCGCGCGATGCGGACGACAGCGGCATCGGCCTGCACGCGCCGCGCGTGCTGCGGAAGGGGGCGTATCCGGCGTGGGGCGTGTTCGCCAATGTCTACATGGGCGATGCGGAGACCCGCGTGGAGTACCGCATCGACGGCGGCGAATGGAAACCGATGAGGCGCGTGGCGCAGCCCGACCCCAGGCTGCTGGTGGAGAACATGCGCGACGACATGGCCGATGCGCTGCGTGGCTACGACCGCTCGCCCGAAGCGGAGGCATCCCAGCACCTGTGGCGCGGCGCGCTGCCCACCGACCTGGCCGAGGGCGCGCATGCAGTCGAAGTGCGCGCCTTCGACCGGTGGCAGGGCGAGCGATCGGCTCGCACCTCGTATCGCCTGCAGGTCGCGGAGCCCTGATCATGGCCGGGGCGGAACTTCCCATCGAGCACTTCATGGATGCTGCGGCGTGGGAGCGCTGGCTGGAGCAGCATCCGGAATCCACGGGCGTGTGGCTGAGGATCGCCAAGAAGGACTCGGGCGTCGCGTCGGTGAGCTACAGCGAGGCGCTGGACGTGGCACTGTGCCATGGCTGGATCGACGGACAGAAGAAGGGGTACGACGCGCAGTGCTTCCTGCAGCGCTTCACGCCCCGGCGCGCACGCAGCACATGGTCGAAGATCAACGTCGCCAGGATCGAAAGCCTGGTCGCGGCGGGTCGCATGCGGCCCGCAGGCCTGCGCGAAGTCGAGGCCGCCAGGGCCGATGGTCGATGGGACGCGGCCTACGACGGTGCGAAGTCGATGGAGGTGCCGGCGGAACTCGCCAAGGCCCTGGCGAAAAACCGAAAGGCCAAGGCCTTCTTCGACACGCTCGACAAGACCAACCGGTACGCGGTGTGCTGGCGCGTGCAGACAGCGGTGAAGCCGGAGACCCGGCAGGCACGCGTGGAAAAGTTGGTGGCCATGCTCGCGCGGGGCGAGAAGATCCACGGGGCCTGAAAAGGAAACGCCTCCCGAAGGAGGCGTCCTGGAACCTGGCAGGCGAGCGAAGGCTGGCGGGCGAGGTTGACGTGGCTGGCTGGCGAAGGCGGGCGGGCGACGTGGCGCGCAGTCTAGGCAATCCGCACGATGCGTGTAGAAACGCGAATCGCTCTCGAATAGATATCAACGGGCGGCGCGGCTGGATCGCACACTGAGCCACGCGCCGGCCAACAGCATCGCGATCGCGACGGCCTGGATCCCGTGCGGCTCCGCGCGACCCGAGATGACCAACAGCAACGTCGACAGCAAGGGCGCGAGATAGGAGAGGCTGCCCAGCAGGGCGATGTCGCCGCGCTTGGTGCCGTGGTCCCAGAGCCAGAACGCGGCGCCTACGGGGCCGGCGCCCATCACGGCGAGAACCAGCCATTGGGTGGCATCGGGCGCGACCGTGCCTTCGAACAGCAGATGGACCGCAGCGCCCAGGACCGAGACGCCCGCGCAGGCCACGGTGATGGCGGCGGAGGGGACCTCGGCGAAGCGGCGGTTGAACACGGAATACGCGGCCCAGATCACCGCGGCACCCAGTGCGGCGAGGTAGCCCGGCACGTGCGCACGGGCTACCTGCAGGCCATGCCCGCGGGTCACCAGCAGCGCCGCGGCCACCAGGCCGAGCAGCGTGCCTGCCCACTGCCCGGCACGCACCGTTACTCCGCCGACCAGGCCGACGAAGACCACGATCAGCAGCGGCCACAGGTAATTGAGCAGGCTCGCCTCCACCGCCGGCGCGCGTTTGAGCGCGATGAAGTAGAGCGCGTGGTAGCCGAACAACGCCAGCGTGGACAGCGCCAGCGCCGCGCCGGGTTGGCGCAGCTCGCGCCAGCCCGCGGCGCCGCGCAGTGCCGCGCGCGCCAGCCCCAGCAGCGCCGCGATGCCGAAACTGACCGCAAGCACCTGAAACGGGGGCAGGTTGCCGGTCGCGGTCGTCAGTACCGCCAGCGAAGCCCACAGCAGGATGGCGGCCAGCCCCGTCAGCGTAGCCGTGCGTTGCGACGCCATGGTTCGGATTCAGTCGGGCAGCGCGATGTCGGCGAACGACGCCACGCGCACATGCCCGTGCGCGGCCTCGCCCTCGCGGGGCTGAGGGTAGTCGTCCAGGCGGTCGATCAGGCGCGTCTGCAGGCCGGCTTCGCGCGCGGCATCCAGCTCTTCCACCACATCGGACAGGAACAGGATGGCATTGGCCGGCACGCCGATGCGGCCGGCGATCACGCGGTAGCTGTCGGCTTCGCGCTTGCCGCCGACTTCGGTGTCGAACCAGTCGGAAAACAGCGGCGTCAGGTCGCCGGCGTCGCTATGGCCGAAGAACAGCTTCTGCGCCGGCACCGAGCCGGACGAGTACACGTACAGCGGATAGCCGCGCGCGTGCCAGTCGCGCAGCGCGGGCGCCGCGTCGGGATAGATGTGGGCGGTGAAGTCGGCATCGCGGTAGCCCGCCTGCCAGATCATGCCCTGCAGCGCCTTCAGCGCCGTGTGCTTGCGGTCCTGGTCGATCCAGCCCTGCAGCGTCTCCACGATGACGTCGTCGCTGCAGATGCTGCCGTGCTCGGTGGCCACCACGTCCAGCCAGCGGCGGACGTCCGGGTCGTCGCGGTGGTCGCGCACGAAGCCGGGCAGGGCGCGCCGTGCGTACGGGAACAGCACGTCCTTCACGAACGAGATGCTGCTGGTGGTGCCTTCGATGTCGGTCAGGATGGCGGAAACGGGCATGGCGATGTTCACGGTCACTGTAGAGCGGAGCGCGCTCCGCTGCTCTTGTTCTGGATAGGGGCGTGCCGCCGGGCAGGCCCCGGGCCGGCAGGATCGATCAATGCCCGTCGGTCAGACCGTCGTAGCGCGGGAACTGCTGGGCGATGGTGGTGCCGGTGAAGTGGCCCACCCAGCCATCCGGCTCGGTGAAGAAGCGGATGGCGACGAAGCGGGGCTCCGGGCCCATGTCGAACCAGTGCAGCGCGCCGTCCGGCACGGCGATCAGGTCGTCCTGCACGCACTCGATCTCGTAGACCTTGCCGTCCACGTGCAGCGTGAACAGGCCCGACCCCGCCACGAAGAAGCGCACCTCGTCTTCCTTGTGGTAGTGCTCGTCGAGGAACTTGGCGCGCATCGCCTCGCGCTGCGGGTTGTCCGGCGCGATGCTGACCACATCGACGGTCTTGAA
The DNA here is from genome assembly GCF_010093385.1 of Pseudoxanthomonas mexicana. Taxonomy (GTDB): domain Bacteria; phylum Pseudomonadota; class Gammaproteobacteria; order Xanthomonadales; family Xanthomonadaceae; genus Pseudoxanthomonas_A; species Pseudoxanthomonas_A mexicana. The sequence continues at coordinate 38,383 of NZ_PDWV01000018.1, read as the reverse complement.
GCCGCGCTCGGCCACCAGACGGTCGATGTCGGCGCGATAGGCGTCCATCACTTCTTCCGGCGAGGCGCCGGGCTCGATCGGCTTGTTCGCCTTCCAGCGTTCGAAGGTCACGCCGATCTTCTTCAGCTCGGTGGCGATGAAATCGGGGTCGTAGCTGGCGAACTCCGGGGTGGCCGGGTCGGATTCCTTGAAGATGCGCAGGCGGCTCATGGCAATGGCGTGAGGCGGCGGGGGAACGCTAGGGTAGCAAACCCGGCCCGGACGCCCTGTGGCGGAAAGGTAACGCGGGGATAACCGGCGGTTATCAGCCGCGGCAGCCGAGCTTGCGCAATTCCAGTTCGGCCGCGAACAGGAATTCGAAGGCTTCCAGATGCCGGCGCGCCCCGGCCATGGTGCGCCCCCATGCGTACAGGCCGTGGCCGTCGATCAGGTAGCCCCACAGCGGCTGCCGGTCCAGCAGCGCGTCAACCTGCGCGGCCAGGGTCGGCATGTCCTGGGTGTTGGCGAACACCGGCACATCGATGGCCATCTCGTGGGTGTGGTTGCCGTGGAAGGCCTTCAGCAGTTCGAAGCCCTCCAGCCGGACGTGGCCGGTGCCGGCGAACAGGCGCGAGGCCACCGTCTGCACCAGCGAGTGGGTGTGCAGCACGCAGCCGATCTCGGGGTAACGCCGATAGAGCTGGGTGTGCAGCAGGGTTTCCGCCGAGGGGCGATGGTCGCTGCCGACGGCCTTGCCTTCGAAGTCCACCACCATGATGTCCGCCTCCACCAGCCGGCCCTTGTCGCGGCCGGAGACGGTGATGGCCGCATGCCGTTCGTCCAGGCGCTGCGAGAAGTTGCTGCTGGTGGCCGGGGTCCAGCCCAGCTGCGACAGTTCGCGCACGTTGGAGATGATGGACTGCGCGCGGTCGCGCAGCTGGTCGGCGTCGTAGGGCAGGGCGTTCATGCTGCGCATTCTAACGGAACCCGTCTGGCGGCCCGATCGATTGATCCTGCTCAATGCGGTCGGCGGGCCGGAAGCGCGACACTGCAGCCTCCTTCCCGCAGGTGCCCAGCCATATGAGCCACGATGCCTCCCGCCGCCGTTTCCTGACCACCACCCTGACCGCCGCCGCCGTGGCCCCGCTGGCTTGGCACGCGGTGCGTGCCGAGGCCGCTGCGCCTGCCGCCCTCCCCAAGCTGGACGCCAACAACCCCACCGCCAAGGCGCTGGCCTACAGCGAGAACGCCGCCACCGTGAAGCATCCCAAGCACAAGGCGGGTGATCACTGCGCCAACTGCAACTTCTTCAAGGCGCCGGCGGGCCAGGCCTATGGCCCGTGCACGCTGTTCCCGAAGAACTCGGTCGCCGCGAAGGGCTGGTGCAGCGCCTGGGCCAAGAAGCCCTGATACGTCCGGTTCACGGAAAGCAAAAAAGGCGCGGTAAACCGCGCCTTCTTCTTTGCCCCGATGCCGGCACCGCTCAGCGGGGCGTGCGCAACCGGCTGTGGCGGTAGCCGTACAGGAAATAGATCAGGAAGCCGACCGCGGTCCAGACGCCCATCAGCATCCAGTTGTGCGCCGTCATCGCCGACAGCAGCGCCATGCAGCTCAGCACGCCCAGCGAGCAGACCAGCCAGGCCGCGGGGATGCGGAACGGACGCGGCAGGTCCGGCTGCGTGCGGCGCAGCACCAGCACGCCCACGCAGACCGAGGCGAACGCGATCAGGGTGCCCATCGAGGTCAGTTCGCCCAGGATGTCGAGCGGGAACAGCGCCGCCAGCAGGGCGATGCCCACGCCGGTGATGACCGTATTGATGTGCGGCGTGCGGTATTCGGGATGGATCTTGGTGAACACCGGCGGCAGCAGGCCGTCGCGCCCCATGATCATGAAGATGCGCGGCTGGCCGATGATCATCACCAGCACCACCGACGACAGGCCGATCAGCGCACCGATCTCCACCGTCACCCGCAGCCAGCCCAGTTCCGGATGGGCGGCCACCGCGGTGACCACCGGTTCGGCCGTGCCCAGCGCGGTATAGGGCACCAGGCCGGTCATCACCGCCGCCATGGCGATGTAGAGGATGGTGCAGATGGCCAGCGACGCCAGCATGCCGACGGGCAGGTCCTTCTGCGGGCGATGCGATTCCTGGGCCGCCACCGACACCGCCTCGAACCCGATGTAGGCGAAGAACACCATCGCCGCGCCACGCAGCACGCCGTCCCAGCCGAACTTGCCCGGGCCTTCATTGGCCGGAATGAAGGGCTGCCAGTTGCCCGGATCGACGTACTGCCAGCCGGCGACGATCACCAGCACGATCAGCCCCGTCTTCAGCACCACCATGGCCATGTTCATGGCCGACGACTTGCGGATGCCCACGTAACACAGCCAGGTCAGCAGCAGCACGATCACCGCGGCGGGGACGTTGGCGATGGCGCCGGTCGGCCGCAGTTGCGCGTCTAGCGGCGCGCTAACCAGGGCCTGCGGCAGGTAGATGTTGAAATGTTCGAGCAGGCTGAGGGAGGAGCCGGGCCAGCTGACCGCGACCGCGGGCGCCGATACGCCGTATTCCAGCACGAGCATCCAGCCGATGAACCAGGCGGTCAGTTCGCCCAGCGTCGCGTAGGTGTAGGTGTAGGCGCTGCCGGACACCGGCACCATCGCGGCGAATTCGGCATAGGCCAGCGCGCAGAACGTGCAGCAGATGGCGGCCAGCACGAACGACAGCATGATGGCGGGGCCGGCGTGGTTGGCCGCGGCCTGGCCGGTGATCACGAAGATGCCGCCGCCGATCACCGCGCCGATGCCGAGCGCGGTCAGGCCCCACGGGCCGAGCGTGCGGCGCAGGCTGAGCCCTTCGGCTTCGGTATGGGCGGCGTGGGGGTGCTTGGTGGCCAGGAGCTGTCGGAGCATCGTGCGTGGTCTCGGGACGTTATCGAGGAGTACAACCAAAAAGGCCGGCGGTGTGCCCGCCGGCCTTGAAGACGATCAGGCGCGCTGCCTGAGTTTGCTGTTCCGGAAGCCGTAGGCGAAGTAGATCACCTGCCCCAGCACCGTCCAGCCCACGAAGATCTGCCAGTGTTCCATGAACGACTGCATGAACAGGAACAGGCAGGCCAGCACGCCCAGCGGGCAGATCAGCCAGAACATGGGCACGCGGAACGGGCGGGCGAGGTCGGGGCGGGTGAAGCGCAGTACCAGCACGCCGAGACACACGGTGGCGAAGGCCAGCAACGTACCCATCGAGACCAGCTCGCCCAGCACGCTGAGCGGCATGAAACCGGCCAGCAGGCAGGCCAGCACGCCGACGATGATCGTACCGACGTAGGGCGTATGGAACTTCGGGTGCACCTTGCCGAACAGGCGCGGCAGCAGCCCGTCGCGGGACATCGAATAGAAGATGCGCGGCTGCGCCATCAGCATCACCAGGATCACCGACGACAGGCCGGCGATCGCGCCGATCTCCACCGCCGTCTTCAGCCAGCCGACGCTGGCGCCGGGATCGGCCTTCAGGACCTCTTCCAGCGCGGTGGCCACCGGCTTGGCGGTGCCCAGCAGGCTGTAGTGGGTCATGCCGGTCAGCACCGCGCAGACGGCGATGTAGATGACGGTGCAGATGGCCAGCGAACCCAGGATGCCCTTGGGCATGTCGCGCTGCGGATTCTTCGCTTCGCCGGCCGCGGTGGAGACCGCGTCGAAGCCGATGTAGGCGAAGAACACGATGGTCGCTGCGCGGAACACGCCGTCCATACCGAACTGTCCGGGACCGGTGTTCTCCGGGATGAAGGGCGTCCAGTTGGCCGGGTCCACGTACTGCACGCCGAAGCCCAGGAACGCCGCGATGACGAGCACCTTGATCGCCACGATGATCGCGTTGACGAAGGCCGACTGGGTGATGCCGACATAGCACAAGCCGCTGACCGCCGCGACGATCAGCACCGCGGGCAGGTTGATGATGCCGTTGGTGGCGACGAACCCGCCGTCGGCCCAGGTGATGGGCGCGGTGGCCAGTTGCTCGGGGAAGGGTACGCCCAGCGTGGAAGTCAGGAAGCTCACCAGGTAGCCCGACCAGCCCACCGCGACGGTGGACGAGGCGAACAGGTATTCCAGTACCAGGCACCAGCCGATGAACCACGCCACGGCTTCGCCCAGGGTCGCGTAGGAATAGGAGTACGCGCTGCCGGACACCGGCATCATCGAAGCGAATTCGGCGTAGCACAGGCCCGCCATGGCGCAGGCGAAGCCGGCCAGCACGAAGCTCAGCATGATCGCGGGGCCGGCATGGTTGGCGGCGGCCTGGCCGGTCAGCACGAAGATGCCCGCGCCGATCACCGCACCCACGCCCAGCATGACCAGGTGCTTGGCCGTCAGCGTCCGTTTCAGGGTGGCTTCGCCGTCCAGGCTGCCTTCGAAGGGTTCACCGGCATCGACGTGGCCTGCCGGCGCGACCGGCTTGACCCTGAACAGAGCTTTGAGCATTCGCAGCGTCCCCTGAGATGACTGAGTGCCGATGGACAGGCCCACCGGGCGGTGACAACGGTCATGGGGACGGTCCCCACGGAAGGCCGTACCTTGCCAAAGCGGGCGGGGGATCACAAGCGCAGGTGCAGCATGGCCGGCGATAATCGGCGCCGTCTTCGCCATCGCGGAAAGGAAAAGCACGTCGTGTCAGCCGCTTATGCTTCGCTACGAGAACACCTGGCCGATTACGGCCGCCGCTGGCCCGACGAAGAAGCGGTCATCGCCCAGTTCCTGGCCCTGCTGGACGGGCCGGCCAACCCGTTCGTCCGCGAGCGGCTGGAAGGCCCTCTGACCGGCGGCGCGTGGCTGGTCAGCGGTGATGGCCGGCGCATCCTCATGACCCATCACCGCAAGCTGGACCGCTGGCTGCAACTGGGCGGGCACGCCGATGGCGATACCGACATGGCCCGTGTCGCACTGAAGGAAGCCGAGGAGGAGTCGGGCCTGTCCGACCTGGCGGTGGAGGGCGACATCTTCGATCTGGACCGCCACTGGATTCCCGAGCGCAAGGGCGGTCCCGGCCCCTGGCACTACGACGTGCGCTACGTGGTGCGCGCAGGCGGCAGCGAGGCCTACGTGGTCAGCGAGGAGTCGCTGGACCTGGCCTGGCGCGACATCGCAGCGCTCGCGGGCGATGCCGACGTGTCGATCAGCCGCATGGCCCGCAAGTGGCTGGCGATGCAGGCCCTCGCGGGCGAGGATGCCGCTCTGTAGGAGCGCCCCATGGGCGCGATGCTGCTGCAGGCGGATGTGGAAAAGCATCGCGGGCATGGCCCGCTCCTACAGTCGCCTGCGCGACGAAACTCAGGAGCGCCAGCCTTGCCACGCCAATGCTTCCTGCTCAGTACAGCACGCGTACCCGCAACGTACCGTCGATGGCCGCCATCGCCTCGCGCAGGCTGGTGGTCTGTTCCTCGTCGGCGGTGACGTCGATGACCACATAGCCGACCTTGGGATCGGTACGCAGGAACTGGCCGTCGATGTTGATGCCGCGGTCGCGGAAGATGTCGTTGATCTGCGACAGCACGCCCGGCCCGTTGCGGTGGATGTGCAGGATGCGACGGCTGCCGTCGTGGCCGGGCAGGGTGACCTCGGGGAAGTTCACCGCCGACAGCGTGCTGCCGTTGTCGCTGTAGCGCACCAGCTTGGCCGCCACCTCGATGCCGATGGTGTCCTGCGCTTCCAGGGTAGAGCCGCCGACGTGGGGCGTGAGGATGACGTTGTCCAGCCCGCGCAGCGGCGATTCGAACGATTCGGCATTGCCCTTGGGCTCGACCGGGAACACGTCCACCGCCGCTCCGCCCACCTGGCCCGACTTCAGCGCATCGGCCAGCGCGTCGATGTCGACCACCGTGCCGCGCGAGGCGTTGATCAGGTGCGCGCCGCGCTTCATGCCGGCGATCTGCGCCGCACCGAACATGCCCTGGGTGGCCGGCGTTTCCGGCACGTGCAAGGTCACCACGTCGCTTTGCGCCAGCAGGTCGTCCAGGCCGATGGCCGGGCGCGCGTTGCCCAGCGAGAGCTTGGTCTCGATGTCGTGGAACAGCACGTGCATGCCCAGCGCCTCGGCCAGCACGCCGACCTGCGTGCCGATGTGGCCGTAGCCGATGATGCCCAGCGTCTTGCCGCGCACCTCGTGGCTGCCCGCGGCCGACTTGCTCCAGCCGCCGCGGTGGCACTCGGCGTTCTTCTGCGGAATCCCGCGCATCAGCATGATGGCCTGGGCGATCACCAGCTCGGCCACGCTGCGGGTGTTGGAGTAGGGTGCGTTGAAGACCGGAATGCCGGCCAGCTCCGCGGCGTCCAGGTCCACCTGGTTGGTGCCGATGCAGAAGCAGCCCACTGCGATCAGCCGGCGCGCCTGCGCCAGCACGTCGTCGGTCAGATGCGTGCGCGAGCGGATGCCGACGATGTGCGCCTCGGCGATGCGGCGCTTCAGTTCGTCTTCCGGCAGGGACTTTTCGTGGAACTCGATCTGCGTGTAGCCCGCCGCCCGGAAAGTCTCCACCGCAGTCCGGCTGACCCCCTCCAGCAACAGTACGCGGATGTCCTGCTTCGGGTACGAGGTCTTCTTGTTCGACATTGCCGGAAGGTCGTGCGGGGGATGGAAAGGGGTCGTCACTATGCCAGATGCGCGCCGTCGATGCTGCGGCGCGGGATGGAATGCTCGGTTGCCGATTTCCCGGCTTGGTTGCCTCTGAAACGACCTCGCCATCGGCTGGACGCCGCACGGCATCGCTGGCACCCTGAGCGCCCCCGAGAACCCACCCGTGCAATGAGCGATCCGCGCTTGCAAACCCTGCTCGACGCCGCCCCCGGGCTGCGCCTGAAGACCGATCCCGCCGACCTCGAACACTACGGCCGCGACTGGACCCGGCGCTGGACGCCCGCGCCGCTGGCGATCGCGTTGCCGGCCACCGTCGAGGACGTCCAGGCCGTCGTGCAGTGGGCCAACGCGCATCGCGTCGCGCTCGTGCCGTCGGGCGGCCGCACCGGCCTGTCCGGCGGCGCCGTGGCGGCCAACGGCGAACTGGTGCTCAGCCTGGAACGCATGAACCAGGCGATCGATTTCAATGCGGTCGACCGTACGTTGACGGTGCAGGCCGGCATGCCGCTGGAGGCCGTGCACAATGCGGCGCGCGAGCAGGGCCTGGTCTATCCGGTGGATTTCGCCTCGCGGGGCTCGTGCGCCATCGGCGGCACCATCGCGACCAACGCGGGCGGCATCCGCGTGATCCGCTACGGCAACACGCGCGAATGGATCGCCGGCCTGAAGGTGGTCACCGGCGCCGGCGACGTGCTGGAGCTCAACAAGGCGCTGATCAAGAACTCCAGCGGCTACGACCTGCGCCATCTGTTCATCGGGTCCGAGGGCACGCTGGGCGTGGTGGTGGAAGCCACCGTGCGGCTGACCGATCCGCCGCCGCCGACCAACGTCATGCTGCTGGCGCTGCCGTCGTTCGAGGTGCTGATGCAGGTCTTCGCCGCATTCCGCGAGCGCCTGCAGCTGGAGGCGTTCGAGTTCTTCACCGACCGCGCGCTGCAGCATGTGCTGGCGCACGGCGCGCAGAAGCCATTCGACGAGGTGCACCCGTACTACGTGGTCACCGAGTTCGCCATCGGCGACGAGGCGAAGGAAGCCGCCGCGATGGCCGCCTTCGAGGCCTGCATGGAGCAGGGCTGGGTCAGCGACGGCGTGATCAGCCAGTCCGACGCGCAGGCCGCGCAGCTGTGGCGCCTGCGCGAGGGCATTACCGAAGCCCTGGCCCGCTACGTGCCGTACAAGAACGATGTGTCGGTGCGGATCTCGGCCATGCCGGCTTTCCTGGCCGAGACCCAGGCTTTGCTGGGCGAGGCGTATCCCCAGTTCGAGGTGGTGTGGTTCGGCCATATCGGCGACGGTAACCTGCACATCAACGTGCTGAAGCCCGATGGCATGGAGAACGCGGACTTCGTCACCCAGTGCGAGCAGGTCACCAAGCTGCTCGCGGCCTCGCTGAAGCGCCATCAGGGCAGCATTTCGGCCGAGCACGGCATCGGCCTGGTGAAGAAGGGCTATCTGGAGAGCACGCGCAGCGCCGAAGAGATCGCGGTGATGCGGGGCATCAAGCGGGTGCTGGATCCCAACGGCCTGATGAATCCGGGCAAGCTGTTCTACACCTGACCCGCGTTCGGCACCCGCAACCCTGCAGGAGCGACGATACGGGCGATGCTCTTGCGAGCCACCGGATTCAGGTGCTCGCCGGGCATTTGCGGGTAATCTTTGCGCTCCGCGCCGGTCACGGCGTTCCCCCGTGTGGAAATCTCCATGTCCCGATTGATCCTGGCCGGCGTGCTGCTGGCGTTCTCCGTGCCGGTACTCGCCGGCAGCTTCGCCGGTTCGTCGGCAGGCGCTTCCTCGGCCGGTTCGTCGGCCTCGTCCGACAGCTCCTCCGGCGACGACAAGATCGTCGTCCAGGCTCGCGAGGATGCCGCCAGTTTCGTGGCCAGCAATGGCCGCATCCGTGGGGCCCAGCTGGAAGCCGCGCTGCGCCACCTGCGCGAAACGGACGAAGCCGCGCGTCGCGCCAGCGACATGCAGCTGGCGCAGGCCATCCTGGCCCGTTGATGCACCCGCGTCGGCCCCGGGGCCGGCGCATCGCCGCGCTCCTGCTGTGGGCGTGGCTGGGCCCGGTGGCGACGGCGTCCGCGCTCGACATCGATCCCACACATCTCGCCACGGAAGATGTCGTCGCGACGCAGGCGCTGGTCGACGAGGTGCTGCCGCGTCTGCCGCAGGCATGGCGCGACGGCTTGCCAGCCGGGCTCGTCCTGGAATGGCGTGACGGACTGCCCGCGCACGTCGCCGGCCGACGGGTCGGCCATCGCATCCTGCTGCCGCGCCGGCTGCTGCAGGCATGGCGGTCGCGCGACGGCGTGTCGCCGTACGATGCCGGGTTGAGCGTGGTCCGTCGTGCGCTGGTACACGAACTGGCCCACGCCTACGACCGTGCGCAGCGCAACGTCCTGTCCGGCGATCCGCGCCTGCGCGATCTGGCGGGATGGCAGCGCAGCGTGTTTGCCGTCGCGGGGCGTCGTTCCCGCAACGATTTCGTCGCGCGTACGCCCGATCCTTATGAGCTGGAACGACCTGCCGAATTCGTAGCGGTGAATCTCGAGCATTTCGTGCTCGACCCTTCCTACGCTTGTCGGCGTCCGGCGCTGCATCGCCACTTCTCGGCCCACTTCAGGGTGCCGGCGACGGCGCATGCCTGCGCACCCGGGTTGCCGTTCCTGGACGTGGATGCCGAGGCGGGCGAGGCCTCGTTGCTGGCGCTGGATCCCGCCCGCGTCTACGAGGTGGACTACCTGCTGGCCGAAGGCAACACGCAGGCGATGAGCCGCTGGGGACACAGCATGCTGAGGCTGGTCGTGTGCGCGCCGGGACGCACGCCGGGGCCCGACTGCAGGCTGGACCTGGCCCATCATCGCGTGCTGTCGTTCCGCGCCTTCGTGGGCGACGTGCAGATCTCCGGCTGGCGCGGATTGACCGGCTCGTATCCGTCGCGCCTGTTCCTGCTGCCGCTGGACCAGGTGATCGAGGAGTACACCCGGGTCGAGCTGCGTGGCCTGCAGTCCATCCCGCTGCGCTTGCAGGAGGACGAAATTGCATCGCTGCTGGAGCGGGCCGCGCAACTGCACTGGAGCTACGACGGGCGCTACTACTTCATCGGCAACAACTGCGCGGTGGAGACGTGGAAGCTGCTTCACGACGGTATCCCACGGCTCGCGGACGCCTCGCTGGCGAGCATCACGCCCACCGGCCTGCTGCGGAAGCTGGAGCGGGAAGACATCGCCGATCGCCGTCCACTCGACAACGCCGATGAGGCCCGCCGCCTGGGGGATTACTTCGAACCGGCGAGTGCGCGCTACGAGGCGCTGTTCTCGGTCGCGCGCGATGCGCTGGCGCTGCCGCAACGGGATGCGCATGCGTGGCTGGCGCTGCCGCCTGGCGAGCGCGCGCGCTGGTTGTCGAAGGCGGACCTGAAGGCGAGCGCGGCCCTGCTGGTACTGGAGCATGCGGCGCAGCGCCGGCAGCAGCTCCTGCTGCGCGACGAACTCAAGCGGCGCTATCTCGGGCGCGACATGCCCGACGGTGCCGCGGCCGCGGTGGAAGCGCTGAAGGCATGGCTGGGGGATACCAGCTTCGTAAGCCGGCCCGCCGAACTCGCGGGAGAGGGCTATGGATTGCCGCAGACTGAGGAACGGACGCGTATCGTCGCCGAAGCGCAGGCGAGGGTGGCGCGGTTGCGGAACGAAGATGCCGCGCTGCGTCGCGACCTGGAACGTTGGCTTCCCGAGGAACAGCGCGAGACCCTGCGCGGCATCGAGGCCAATGTGGATGCCATCGGCGCGCGCCTGCGGGCCTTGGCCGCAGGCGCACCCTGAGCGCGGATCAGTCCGCCCGGCCGCCGAATTCGCCCGTGGTCGTGTTGACCAGGATGCGCTCGCCGGTGGTGATGTACTCCGGCACCATGATTTCGATGCCGGTGCTGAGCCTGGCCGGTTTCGGGCGCTTGGTGGCGGTGCCGCCCTTCAGTTCCGGCGGCGTTTCCACCACTTCCAGCGTGACGTGCTGCGGCAGCTGCAGCGCGACCGGCAGTTCGTCGATCACCTGCACGTAGCAGCCGCTCAGGCCGTCGGTGATGTAACCGGCGTCGTCGCCGATGACGTTGGCGTCCAGCGTGTACGGCGTGTAGTCCTCATCGTCGAGGAACACGAACGCATCGCCGTCCTTGTACGAATACGTGGCCTGGCGGCGCAGCAGCTCCACTTCGGACAGGTTGTCGTCGGCGTCGAAGCTGGCGTCCAGCTTGTTGCCACCCGGCACGCTGTACATGATGAAACGGAAGCGCACGTTGCCGCCGCGGCCCTGCGGCGAGCTGCGCTCGATGTCGCGGATCTGGTACACGCCGCCGTTGTGTTCGACGACGTTGCCTTTCTTGATGTCGAAAGCTTTCATGAGATATCCGTTGGGAAAAGCGGGAATGCGGAGCAGGGAGTGGGGAACGAGGGTGCGCTGCGAGTCGGTAGGCGGCGGGGAACTGTCATTCCCTGTTTCCCGTTCCCGCCGTCCGTTCCCGCTTCCGCCTCACTTCGGCGCCAGACGCACGGCGCCGTCCAGGCGGATCGTCTCGCCGTTGAGGTACGTGTTGCCCAGGATGTAGGCGACGAGGTCGGCGAATTCTTCCGGTTTGCCCAGGCGGGACGGGAAGGGAATCGAGGCGCTGAGCGATTGCTGCACGGCTTCCGGCATGCCATCGACCATCGGGGTCCAGAAGATGCCCGGGGCCACCGTCATCACGCGGATGCCGAAGCGCGACAGCTCGCGCGCCATCGGCAGGGTCATGCCGACCACGCCGCCCTTCGATGCCGAGTACGCCGCCTGGCCGATCTGGCCTTCGTACGCCGCCACGCTCGCCGTGTTGACGATCACGCCACGCTCGCCGTCCGCGTTCGGCGCGTTGTGCTGCATGAGGTCGGCGGCGGCCTTGGCCACGTTGAAGCTGCCCACCAGGTTGACCATCACCGTGGTCTGGAAGGTGGACAGCGGCATCGGCGCCTCCTTGCCCAGCACCCGGCCGGCACCGAGGATGCCGGCGCAGTTGATCGCGGCATTCAGCCCGCCCAGGGCGTCCTTCGCCGCGGCGATGTTGGCGGCCACGCCGGCCTCATCGGTCACGTCGGTGCGAAAGTAGCGGACGTTGGCCTCGCCGAGCTCGGCGACGGCCGCAGCACCCTTGTCGTCGTTGACGTCGAACAGCGCGGCCTGGCCGCCGGGGGCGACGAGATGGCGGGCGACGGCCAGGCCGAGGCCGGAGACGCCGCCGGTGATGACGGCGCGGGTATCGGAAAGCTGCATGCGGCGGACCTGCTGCGGAAAAGGCCGGCATTTTACGCGATGGCGGGTGGCGAGGGCGCCATGGACCCACTGTAGGAGCGACGTCAGTCGCGACCGCGAACCATGACCGGCAGTGCCCCTTGTCGGGCCGGTAAGCAAGGCGCCCCGGGGTTCGTGGCCTGCGAATGAGGACGTGGGAGCGGAAGGTCTCCGGTCGCGACTGACGTCGCTCCTACAGGGATCATCACGCTCAGGCGTGCAGCACCCGCTCCAGCGGGGCGTCGGCCAGCCGCCGCGCGAATTCGTCCGGCGACAGGCCGGGCGCGAACAGGAAGCCCTGGCCGACGGGGACGCCGAGATTCAGCAGGAACTGCCGCTGGGCCTCCGACTCGACGCCTTCGGCCACCAGGCCCAGGCCCAGGCTGCGGGCGATGGCCGAGACGGCCTGGCAGACGGCCACGTCCGAGCGGTTGTTGGGCACGCCCTCGGTGAACAGCGGGCTGAGCTTCAGGCCGTGGATGGGCAGGCGGCGCAGGTAGTTCAGCGCGCTGTAGCCTTCGCCGAAGTCGTCGATGGTCAGCATCACGCCCAACTGGCGCAGGTCGGCGAAGGTGCGCAGCGTGGCGGGGGCGTCCTCGATCAACACGCGCTCGGTGAACTCCAGCTCCAGCGCCGCGCCGGGCAGGTCGAACTCGGTCAGGATCGCGCGCACGCGGTCGGCCAGGTCGTCGCCGGCGAACTGGCGGTACGACACGTTCACCGCCACCCGCACGATGCCCAGCCCCTGGTCGCGCCACGCCGCCACCTGCCGGCAGGCTTCGCGCAGCACCCAGCTGCCTATGCGGACGATGTCGCCTGTCGTCTCCGCATGGCTGATGAACACGTCCGGCCGCAGTTCTCCCAGCTGGTGGTTCTGCCAGCGGATCAGTGCTTCGCCGGCGATGATGCGTCCGTTGCGCAGGTCCACCTGGGGCTGGTAGACCAGCCGGAATTCCTCGTTGTCCACCGCCCGCCGCAGCTGCGTCTCGATCTGCAGGCGGTCCTGCTGGCGCTGCGCAAGCTCCTGGGTGAAGCTCTGCCAGCCGTTGCGCGCGCGATGCTTGCTGTCGTACATCGCGATGTCGGCGTTCTGGATCAGCTGCTGCGGACGCAGGCCGTCGCTGGGGGAAACGGCCAGGCCGATGCTGGCGGTGATGGCGAACTCGTCCTTGCCGAAGCGGAAGGCATCGGCGAACGCCCCCAGCACCGCATGCGCCAGCTTTTCCGGAAGATGCGGATCCTCGCCGGCATCGCAGATCACCAGGAACTCGTCGCCGCCGAAGCGCGCGATCATGCCATCGGTACCCACCGCGCCGCGGATGCGGTCCGAGGCCTGCACCAGCAGTTCGTCGCCGGCGTTGTGCCCCAGCACGTCGTTGACCATCTTGAAGCGGTCCAGGTCGATGTACAGCACCGCCACCTGCGCGCGTTCGGGGTCGGCCAGGCGCGCGCCCAGTTCGGTCAGCACGGCATCGCGGTTCATCAGGCCGGTCAGCGGATCGGTGCGCGCCTGGATGCGCAGCGTCTCCTCGGCCTGCTTGTCCTGGGAGATGTCCTGCATGGTGCCGGTGATCCGCGAGGCTCCCGGATCGCCGGGTTCGGCGTCGCCGATCACGCGGATCCAGAACGGGTGTCCGTCGGCCTGCGTGCCCTGCAGCTCCAGGTCGAAGCCCTGGCCGCCGGCGGTGATCAGGTCCAGCGCGCCACGCAGGCGGTGGCGGTCGGATTCGCGCAGGCAGGACAGCACGTCGTCCAGCGTCACCAGCGGGCGCGCCGCGCCGAGGATGCGTTGGGCCTCGTCGGTCAGGTAGACGCGGTCGCGGCCGATGTCCCATTCCCAACCGCCGATGTGGGCCAGTGACTGCGCGCGGTCGAACAGCGCGCTGTCGCGCTTGAGTTCGGTGACGTCGCTGAACAGCGTGGTCACCTGCGACGGTCGGCTTTCGCCGGGGGCGAACTGCGGCACCGAGGTGGCGGTCAGCCAGATCAGGTGCTTGCGCTCCCGGTGGTACATGCCCAGCAGCACGCTTTCCACCATCTGCCCGGTGTCCAGCGCACGCTGCGCGGGCAGTTCGTGGCGCTGCATCTCGCGCCCGTGCTCGTCGACGATGTGCCAGCGGTCCAGGGCCAGTTCCTGTCCAACGCGCTGGTCTTCGCGGATCCCGAAGATGCGCATGGCCGCGCCATTGCAGTACTGCACCACCAGCTCGCGGTTGTTGACCACGATCCCTTTGTCGATGGTCTCCATCAGCTCGCGGTAGCGCATTTCCGCGAGCCGACGGGAGCTGATGTCGCGTGCGACCGCAACGATGCTCTTGCGTCCGTCGAAGTTGATGTTGGCCGAATGCACTTCCACCGGGAACCGCGTGCCGTCGCCCCGCATGTTGGTGACTTCGATGACGTAGGTCTCGCCGCGGTTCAGCGTTTCCCAGACCGGCACCAGGTGGTCGCGCGGCAGGTCCGGATTGAGCACGTTGATGTTGCGCCCGACGATCTCCTCACGCGGCCGCTTGTAGGCCTGCATGCCGGCCTTGTTGAGGTCCAGCACGGTGCCGTCCTCGGCGATGATGCTGACCGGGTCGGGTACGGCGTCGAACAGGTTGCGATAGCGCGAACGTTCGGTGTCGGCCTCCTGCTGCTTGGCGAGCAGGGCGTCGCGTGCCTGCCGCAGGAGCAGGGCGGTGGCGTCATCCGGGGCGCGTTCGGCAGCGGCGCGCTCCAGCGCGGCGACGAGCGCCGGCAGGTCGAGACCTTCGCTGGCTGCGTCATGGCTCATGTGGCGGCCGCCAGTGCCTTGCCGACACGGCTGCCGGTCTCGCGGCCCAGCCGCGTCGCCAGCCAGCGCCCGGTTTCGGCCAGCAGGTCCAGGTCCACGCCGGTGCGCAGGCCCTGGCCGTGCAGCAGGTAGACCACGTCCTCCGTGGCGACGTTGCCGCTGGCACCCTTCGCGTAGGGGCATCCGCCGGCGCCGGAGACCGCGGCATCGACCACGCGCACGCCCGCGTCCAGGCAGGCCAGCAAGTTCGCCAGCGCCTGGCCGTAGGTATCGTGGAAATGCACGGCCAGCGCAGGCAGGGGCACTTCGGCGGCGACCGCCTTCAGCATGTCGGCCGCCTTGCGCGGCGTCCCCACGCCGATGGTGTCGCCCAGCGAGATTTCATAGCAGCCCAGCGCATGCAGCCGTTTCGCCACGCGCACCACGTCCGCCAGCGGCACCTCGCCCTGGTAGGGACAGCCGAGCACGGTGGAGACGTAACCACGGACTTTCACGCCATCGGCGGCGGCGCGTGCCAGCACGGGGCGGAAACGTTCGATGGAGGCATCGATGGACGCATTGATGTTCTTCTGGTTGAACGCTTCGGACGCGGCGGTGAACACCGCTACTTCCTCCACGCCCACGGCGCGCGCACGGTCGTAGCCTGTTTCGTTCGGCACCAGCACCGGATACGCCGTGCCCGGTCGCCGCTGGATGGCCGAAAACACCTCGGCCGCATCAGCCAGCTGAGGCACCCATTTCGGACTGACGAAACTGGTGGCTTCGATGGTCAGCAGGCCGGTGCGCGACAGGCGGTCGATCAGCGCCACCTTGTCGGCGGTCGCGACCTGCGTCTTCTCGTTCTGCAGGCCGTCGCGCGGCCCCACTTCGACGATGCGGACGAAGTCGGCGTCGGGAGGAGGCGAGGGCAGCGTCATGTGCCCGCCTTCGCGCGACGCATGCGCAGGGTCTTGGCCTTGCCGTCGAATGCGTCGAAGAGTTCCGGATGCCTGCGCAGCAGGTCGCGCAGCTGGGCAGGACTGCCTTCGAACAGGTAAGTGCTGGCGTCAGTCTCGCGCGCCTTCAGGCCGCCCTGTCGGACCCGCTGCATGATGGCCACCGTGTCGAGCATCGCGATCTGCAGCGTATCGTCATGGATGCGGTATTTCAGCAACGTGACGGCACCCGCGGGCAGGCCTTTGGGTATCGGCGGCGCGGCCTCCTTGCCGGTACCGAACAGACCTTCCAGTTCCTTGAAGCCGAGGGCGAGGTAGCGGTCGCCGTCCACTTCGAAGCCCAGCGCATCGAAGCCGGGTTCGTCCTGGCGGTTGTTGTCGCGCAGGCGGACATGGCATGTCGCGTCGACGTCGGCATAGTCGTCCTTGCCCAGGGGCACGCGATCCTGCGGGCTGTCGGGCAGCGGAATCCAGTGTCCGACCAGGGTCGGGTCGCAGGTGAGCGGGGCAGGGGCTTGTTCGAACATGACGCATCCGGCCAGCAGACTGGCCGCCAGCAGCACGACGGCCCACGGACGCAGCGGCGCCATGGCGGCCCTCATTCCAGCGCCACGAGGACGGTATCGGCCTCGACGAAATCGCCGGCCGCCGCGCGCACGTCGGCAACCACGCCGTCGCGCGACGCCTTGACGGCCAGTTCCATTTTCATCGCTTCCATCACCAGCAGCTCCTGTCCGGCCACCACTTCATCGCCGGGCCGCGCCTTCACCAGCACGACGCGTCCCGGCATCGGTGCAACGATCTTTCCGCTCCCCGACGCCTCGGCCATATCCGTGCGCCGGTAGGCCGGCCCCGTCTCCACCGCCGTCCGGTGTTCCCCATCGTGCAGCGTCAGGCGCGTGCCATGCCGCAGGATGCGGAATCGTCGCGCCTGTCCATGGATACGCAAACCGAGCAGGTCGCCGGTCAGGCGGGCGTCCTCGACTTCGTGCACCTCATCGGCCAGTTCGATGCGATAGCGTCCGCCATGGCCGTGCGCCAGCGCCGTCCAGGTCTGCCCCAGGTGGGCGAAGGCGAGGGGGCGCGCGCCGGCATGACCCAGCCGCCAGCCGTCGGCGATGGCCCAGGGCGAATCCGGTTCGTCGCCATCCCCGGCCTGAGCGCGGGCGCGGGCTTCCTGCCAGAGCAGTTCAGCAGCCACCAGTGCGAGTTGCTGTGCCGGTGCCAGCGATGGGGTGGGCATGAACTCGTCCAGGGGGCGGTCGAGGTAGCCGGTGTCGATCCAGCCCCCGGTCACGGCCGGATGCCGCGCCAGCCTTTCCAGGAACGCGATGTTGGACTTGGGGCCGGCGATGTCGCAGCGCGCCAGGGCGTCGCGCAGGCGGGCGAGCGCCTCCATCCGGTCGGCACCATGGACGATCAGCTTGGCGATCATCGGGTCGTAGAAGATCGTGACCGTGTCGCCTTCCACCACGCCGGCGTCGATCCGCACGCCCGGGGACGCCTCGGGTAGCGCAAGCCGTTCCAGGCGACCGGACCCGGGCAGGAAACCGGCCTCCGGGTCTTCGGCGTACAGGCGCACCTCGATCGCATGACCCTGCTGGCGGATGTCCTCCTGGGCCAGGGGCAGCGCTTCGCTCGCGGCCACGCGCAGCTGCCATTCCACCAGGTCCAGCCCGGTAACGAGCTCGGTGACCGGGTGCTCCACCTGTAGGCGGGTGTTGATCTCCATGAAATAGAACTGCCCGTCGGGATCGACGATGAACTCCACGGTGCCGGCGTTGACGTAATCGATGGCCTGCGCGGCCTTCACCGCCGCATCGCCCATCGCCGCGCGCAGCGCGGGCGTCAGGAACGGCGAGGGCGACTCCTCCAGCACCTTCTGGTAGCGGCGCTGGGCCGAGCACTCGCGTTCGTTGAGGTGCAGCGTGTGGCCATGAGCATCAGCGAACACCTGGATCTCGATGTGGCGCGGCGACGTCACGTAGCGCTCCAGCAGCACGCGGTCGCGGCCGAAGGCGTTGGCGGCCTCGCGCTGGCAGCTTTCCAGCTGGGCGATGAAGTCCTCCAGCCGGTGCACCACGCGCATGCCCTTGCCACCGCCGCCATGAGCGGCCTTGATCATCAGCGGGAAGCCGATGCGCGCGGCTTCGCGGGCCAGCGTGTTCGGCGACTGGTCCTCGCCGGTATAGCCGGGGACGACGGGCACGCCCGCGGCCGCCATCAGTTCCTTCGCACCGGCCTTGCTTCCCATCTTGCGCATCGACGTGCCCGAGGGCCCGATGAACACCAGGCCGGCCGCCGCGACGGCATCGGCGAAGTCGGCGTTCTCCGACAGGAAGCCGTAGCCGGGATGGATGGCCTCCGCGCCAGCCTCTCTGGCCGCCGCGATGACGGCGTCGCCGCGCAGGTAGCTGTCCGCCGGACGCGGCCCGCCGATCAGGTAGGCCTCGTCGGCCTGGCGTACGTGCTGGGCATCGGCGTCCGCCTCGGAATACACCGCGACGGTGCGGATGCCGAGCCGCCGGCAGGTACGGATGACACGGCAGGCGATCTCGCCGCGGTTGGCGATCAGGATTTTCGAGAACATCAGGCGTCGGTATCCGCGGGCAGGTGGCAGACGGCTTCGATGTTGTGGCCGTCCGGATCGATGGCGAAGGCGCCGTAGTAGTGGGGGTGGTAATGCGGGCGCAGCCCGGGCGCGCCGTTGTCGCGCGCACCCGCGGCCAGCGCCGCGGCATGGAACGCGTCGACCTGCGCGCGGCTGCCAGCCGTGAACGCGATGTGCGCACCGCGACCGGGCTCGCCGTCGCCCTTGCCGACCCAGAAGTGCGGGCGACCGGGCGGGCCGAACCCGCAGCCCTCGTAGCCGCCGGTCATGTCGCGCGTGACCTCCATGACCACGCCATATCCCAAGGTCGCCAGCACGCGCTCGTAGAACGCACGGCTGCGCGCGTAGTCGGCAACTTCGATGCCCAGATGGTCGATCATCGGTTCAGTCCTCCACCCAGCGGGGCGCGCGCTTGTCGAGAAAGGCGGACAGGCCTTCCTGTCCCTCCGGCGACACCCGAAGGCGCGCGATCAGGTCGGCGTTGTCGCGGTCGGCACGATCGCGGTCGGCCGTGGCGGCCACGCGTGCGACCAGCTGCTTCGCGTGCGCTGCGGCTACCGGTCCGGCCTTCAGCAGCAGCGCGATCTGGCGCTCGATGGCGGCGTCGAGCGCATCCGCTTCGACCACCGTGTGCAGCAGGCCGATCCGCAGCGCCGTGGCGGCATCGAAGATCTCGCCGGTGGCGAACCAGCGCCGTGCCTCGCGCGTGCCGATCGCGGCGATGACGTACGGCGAGATCACGCCGGCAGCAGGCCCAGCTTGCTTTCGGTCAGGCCGAACTTCGCCTCGGGCACGCCGATGGCGATGTCGCAGCAGGCCACCAGGCCCACGCCGCCGCCGAAGGCCGCGCCCTGCACGCGGGCGATCGTGGGCTTGGGCAGTTCGTCCAGGGTGCGCATGAGGCGGGCGAGGGCGAGGGCGTCGTCGCGGTTCTCGGCCTCGCTGGCCGACGCCATGCCGCGCATCCAGTTCAGGTCCGCACCGGCCGAGAAAGACGCCCCGCTGCCTTCCAGCACCACCACGCGCACGGCCGGGTCGCCGGCCAGCTGGTCCAGGGCAGTGGTCAGGGCCGAGATCAGGCCGGCGTCGAACGCGTTGTGGAGAGCCGGGCGGTCCAGGCGCAGGCGGGCCACGGCGCCGCCGCGTTCCAGTACGAGAGGGTGTCCCTGCGGGGCTTCCGCCATTGCAGCCGTTCCTTGCGAAGTCGCCGAATGATACCGGCACGCTGCGTTGCAGCCTTCCTGCACTGCGGCGATGCTACAATGAGAATAGTTCGCATTTGAGAGTCTGGCGTGATCCTCACAGAGCTACCCTCGCGTATCCCCGCCATCGTCGAGTCCGTGGAAGAGCATGGTCCGCAGGACGCCATTGCCCGGCGCCTGCGTGAACTGGGCTTCGTCAATGGCGAGGAAGTGGAAGTGGTGGCGAAAGGCCCGTTGGGTGCCGAACCGCTGCTGGTGCAGGTGGGCTTCACCCGCTTCGCACTGCGACGTTCCGAAGCCGCGCGCATCCGCCTGCGCAACGGAGCGGCGGCATGAGCGCCGCAGACGCCTCGACGCTGCGGCTGGCGCTGGTCGGCAATCCGAACTGCGGCAAGACCGCGCTGTTCAACCAGCTGACCGGCAGCCGCCAGAAAGTGGCCAACTACGCCGGCGTTACCGTCGAGCGCAAGGAAGGGCGGTTGCACTCGGCCGCATCCGGCCGCCACTACGCGGTGCTCGATCTGCCGGGAGCCTACAGCCTGCACGCGGCCAGCCTGGACGAGGCGGTCACCCGCGATGTCTGCCGCGGTTTCTATCCGGGCGAGCCCGCGCCCGACGTGCTGGTCTGCGTGGTGGACGCCACCAACCTGCGCCTGCACCTGCGCTTCGCGCTGGAGGTGCGCGAACTCGGGAAGCCTATGATCCTGGCGGTCAACATGATGGATGCCGCGCAGCGCCGCGGCATCGCCATCGACCTGGCTGCACTGGAGCGCGAACTGGGCGTGCCGGTCGTCGAGACCGTGGCGGTGAAGCACAACGGCGCGCGTGCGCTGGTCGAACAGATCGATCGCACGGCAGCGCACCCGCACGAACCCAGCGCGCGCCTCGCCGAGGGCGCGGACCTGCACGCCGAAACGCGCCGGCTGTTGTCGCTGGCCGTGACCATGCCCACGCGCACGGCGAAGATCGATGACGCACTGGACCGCTGGCTGCTGCATCCCGTGTTCGGCCTGCTGGCGCTGGCCGTGGTGATGTTCCTGATATTCCAGGCGGTCTATGCCTGGGCGACGCCGCTGATGGACCTGATCGAAGCGGGTACGGGCGCGCTCGGTGGCTGGGCCGGCGGCTTGTTGCCTGAAGGGCCGCTCAGCAGCCTGCTGGTGGACGGCATCATCGCCGGCCTGGGCGGCGTGATCGTGTTCCTGCCGCAGATCCTGATCCTGTTCGCCTTCATCCTGGCGCTGGAGGAAAGCGGCTACCTGCCGCGCGCGGCGTTCCTGCTCGACCGCATGATGGCCTCGGCCGGTCTGTCCGGCCGCTCGTTCATCCCGCTGCTGTCGAGTTTCGCGTGTGCGATCCCCGGCATCATGGCCACGCGCAGCATCCAGGACCCGCGCGATCGCCTGGCGACGATCCTGGTGGCGCCGCTGATGACCTGCTCGGCACGGCTGCCGGTCTACGCGCTGCTGATCGGCGCGTTCATTCCGCAGAAGACCGTGTGGGGCATCTTCAACCAGCAGGGCCTGGTGCTGTTCGGCCTGTATGCCGCCGGCATCCTCAGTGCGCTGGTCGTGTCGTGGGTGATGAAGAAGTGGCGTCGCGACAAGAGCGAGCATGCGCTGCTGCTGGAACTGCCTTCCTACCGCATTCCGCACCCGCGCGACCTGCTGATCGGCCTGTGGGAGCGCGCGATGATCTTCCTCAAGCGCGTCGGCGGCATCATCCTGGCCCTGACCATCCTGCTGTGGTTCCTGCTGAATTTCCCGGCGCCGCCCGAGGGCGCGATCGGTCCGGCGATCGACTACAGCTTCGCTGGGCGCATCGGCCACGCGATGGCGGCGTTCTTCGCGCCGCTGGGGTTCAACTGGCAGATCTGCATCGCGCTGATTCCCGGCCTGGCCGCACGCGAGGTCGCGGTGTCGTCGCTGGCGACCATCTACGCGTTGTCGGCCGCCGACGACGACGCGGCGATCCAGGCGCTGACCCCGGTGATCAGCGATGGCTGGTCGCTCGCCACCGCGCTGTCGCTGCTGGTGTGGTTCATCTACGCCCCGATGTGCATCTCCACGCTGGCCACGATCAAGCGCGAGACCAACTCGTGGAAGCAGATGGGCTTCGCCGCGTTCTACCTGTTCGCGCTGGCCTACCTCGCCTCGCTGGTGACCTACCAGGTCGCCAGCGCATTGGGCGCCGGCTGAACCATGGACGCCTCGCTCGCCCTGCAGTACGCCATCATCGCCATCGCGGTGGTGGTCAGCGCGGGGGTGGTGCTGAAGAAGCAGTTTCCCGGCCCGGTGCGCAAGGCGCGGATCGCGCTGGCGCTGCCGCTGCTGCGCGAGGGCAGGGCGGCGTGGCAGCAGAAGCTGGGGCGCTGGATCGCCCCGGCGGGTTCCTCGGCCAACGATGCCGCCTGTGGCGGCTGCAATGGTTGCGGACCCGACAAGAAGGGCTGACCACGTGTCTTAATGCCGCGTGCGCCGTCCTGCAGCCTTGCCGGTGGCGGGGTTCAGTTCCACGGACAGGACGAAGCTGCGCCGTTCGTGCGGCTGCATGGCGCCGACGCCGACGACCTGGCGGGTGACTTCCTCACCCCGGTCGTTGCGGATCGACAACACCACGCTGTATTCCCACGCTGCGCCCTCGGCGGGTGGCTGCAGCGTGCCCTCGATGCGCAAAGGGGTGAGCGCAGGCACCGCGTTGGCGCCCGCACCGGGTTCGAAGCGCAGGTGATGGCGGCAGCCGGGGCAGACCGCCGCACTCTCCAGGATGGTCGCCTTGCAGTGCGGGCAGGTGCGGGTGGCGCCGGCACTGCCGGGGCGGGGTTGGCTCATGCGGCGTTGCCGGGCTCCGTGCCGCCGCCCTTGCCGGCCTTGGCCGGTTCGTCCCAGCCGAAATCGGCCTGTCCGCGCATGCGCGAACCTGCCGCCACGGTGAGCGAGCCGGCCTTGACGTCGCCGACCAGGACCCCGGAGGCGAGCAGTTCGACGCGCGAGGCCGATTCGATGTTGCCCTCGAGTTCGCCGGCGATGGTCACCTTCTTGGCGCGGACGCCGCCGTTGAGCTTGGCGCCGGTTTCGATGGTCAGGTCGCCCTGCACGTTGACATCGCCCTTGAACCGGCCGGCGATGCGGATATGGCCCGTGCCCTCGATCTTGCCCTCGATGGTCAGGTCGGCGGCGATCAGCGACTCCTTCAGCGTCTCCTGCGGCGTGCGTTCTGGTGCGCGGGTACCCGGCGGGGCGGTGACCGTCGGCGAGAAATCGGCCACGGCCGGGGCTTCACGCATGCCGGCGGGCGTGGGTTCGGTGGGAGGCGTGACGGCCTCTTTCTTCGCGGGGCCTTGGTCTTTCCAGATGGACATGCAGGGGATGCTCCGGGTGGCAGGGACCCTGGACTATCGCCGCCCTTTCGCGCGCGCACTGTGACCTGCGCAGCCGATTGATGGCGTGGCACAGGCCAGGTGGGCGTGGTTCACCCTGGAGTCGGGCTTGTGCACGCGGCGCTCACAACGATGAAGAGGAGGCGCTGCACGAGCGCGCGCCTGATGCTACATCCGGAATACGCCGAACTTCGCCGGCTCGATCGGCGCGTTGAGCGAGGCCGAGATGCCCAGGCCCAGCACGCGGCGGGTATCGGCGGGGTCGATGATGCCGTCGTCCCACAACCGCGCAGTGGCGTACCAGGGGCTGCCCTGGGTCTCGTACTGGTCGCGGATGGGCGCCTTAAAGGCATCTTCCTCTTCCGTGCTCCAAGCCTTGCCCGCGGCTTCGATGCCGTCGCGCTTCACCGTGGCCAGCACGCTGGCGGCCTGTTCGCCGCCCATCACGCTGATGCGCGCATTCGGCCACATCCACAGGAAGCGCGCGCCGTAGGCACGGCCGCACATGGCGTAGTTGCCGGCGCCGAAGCTGCCACCGATCACCACGGTGAACTTGGGCACGGACGAGCATGCGACGGCGGTGACCATCTTGGCACCGTCCTTGGCGATGCCGGCGTTCTCGTACTTGCGACCGACCATGAAGCCGGTGATGTTCTGCAGGAATACCAGCGGGATGCCGCGCTGGTTGCACAACTCGATGAAATGCGCGCCTTTCAACGCGCTCTCGCCGAACAGGATGCCGTTGTTGGCGACGATGCCGACCGGATAGCCATGCAGGTGGGCGAAGCCGGTCACCAGGGTCCTGCCGTAGCGTGCCTTGAACTCGTCCAGTTCGCTGCCGTCAGTGATGCGGGCGATGACCTCGCGGATATCGAACGGCCGGCGCGTGTCCTTGGGCACGATGCCGTACAGCTCTTCGGCGGCATACAGCGGCTCACGGGCCTCGCGCAACGCGATCGGCACGGATTTGCGGCGGTTGAGATGGCCGACGATGCCGCGCGCGATCTCCAGCGCATGGCGGTCGTCCTCGGCGAAGTGGTCGGCCACGCCGGACACGCTGGTGTGCACCTCCGCGCCGCCCAGCGCCTCGGCATCCACCACTTCGCCGGTGGCGGCCTTCACCAGCGGGGGGCCGCCCAGGAAGATCGTGCCCTGTTCCTTCACGATGACGCTTTCGTCGCACATCGCAGGCACGTAGGCGCCGCCGGCGGTGCCGCTGCCCATGACCACGGCGATCTGCGGGATGTTCTCCGCGGACAGCCGCGCCTGGTTGTAGAAGATGCGGCCGAAATGCTCACGGTCGGGGAAGACCTCGTCCTGCAACGGCAGGAAGGCACCGCCGGAGTCGACCAGGTAGATGCAGGGCAGGCGGTTCTCGCGCGCGATCTCCTGCGCGCGCAGGTGCTTCTTCACCGTCATCGGAAAATAGGTGCCGCCCTTGACGGTGGCATCGTTGGCCACGATCACCACCTCGTTGCCCATCACGCGGCCGATGCCGCACACCATGCCGGCCGCGGGCGCAGCCCCGTCGTACATGTCCTCGGCGGCGAGCGGGGCGATCTCGAGAAAGGGCGAGCCGGGATCGAGCAGGGCGGTGATGCGGTCCCGTGCCAGCAGCTTGCCGCGCTCGGTATGCCGGTTGCGGGCCTTCTCGCCGCCACCGTCGGCGGCGCGCGCCAGCCGGCGGTCCAGTTCCTGCACCAGCACACGATGATAGGCCGCGTTGGCAGTGAAGTCGGGCGAGCGCGGATCGAGTTGCGAGGCGATGGCGGGCATGCGGTACGGAAAGGCAGGAAAGGCGGCATCAGACCATAAAGCCCGGCACGCGCCAAACCGCAGTGCAAAAGAAAAGGCCCGCTTGCGCGGGCCTTTTCCGATTCGCGCGAACGCGAGTCGATTACTTCTTGACTTCTTCAGCCTTGGCGTCGGCCTTCTCGGCCACTTCGGCAGCCTTGTCGGCGGTCGCCTGGGCGGCGTCGGCGGTGGCCGAAGCAGCGGCGGCGGCAGCGTCGGTGGCGGCGGCTTCGGTCGCAGCAGCGGCGTCGGAGGCGGCGGCCGTGGCGGCGGCAGCGGCGTCGGCGGTGGCAGCGGCGGCAGCGTCGCCCGCGGCAGCAGCGGCGTCGCCGGCGGCGGTGGCGGCGTCACCGGCAGCGGCGGCGGCCTGGTCGGCGGCGGCAGCGGCGTCGGCAGCGGCGGCGTCGGTGTTCTCGCTCTTCGTGCAGGCGCTCAGTGCCAGGGCGGCGGCGACCAGCAGGACGGTGCTCTTGATCTTCATGGTGGATCCCCAAATCGGTAGTGTGGAAGATGGTGTCGGGCAAGGCCCCTGCGTCCGATCGCGAACAGGCGCGACACGGAAGGGAACCCGGTCCCGGATACAGAAAAAGCCGCCAGCGAACTGGCGGCTCTCTCAGTTTAACGCCAAATCAGGCAACCGCCAGCAGATTACTGCTTGGTGGCTTCCTTGGCAGCGTCGGTCGCGGCTTCGGCGGTGTCGGCAGCCTGGGCAGCGGCGTCGGCAGCAGCGTCAGCGGCTTCCGTCGTGGTGGCGGCAGCAGCGTCGGTCGCGGCGGTGGCAGCGGCGTCGGCGGCAGCGGCAGCGGCGTCGGCCGACTGCTGGGCGGCGTCGGCGGTCGCTTCGCCGGTGGCGGCGGCGGCGTCGGCGGCAGCCTGGGCTTCGGTCGCGGTCGCGGCGGCGTCAGCAGCGGCGTCGGCGGCCTGTTCCTGGTTCGAGCACGCAGCCAGGGCGAAACCCAGAGCCAGCGCGATCAGAGCCTTGTTCATGGTCATCGTTGAATTTCCTCGTCGTTAGTTAGGCAACGCGCAATTGCGCGCCTGCAACATGATGACAAGCCCATTACGCGTGTCAAGCGCCTGGCCGGTTATCTTTGTCACTCCGTTGTTAAACCTTATGGGGCGGGCGAAGCACGGCCGCTTCGCCCCCCATATTTGCGCAAGAACTCAGACGATCTCGACCGCGACGGCCGTGGCTTCGCCGCCGCCGATGCACAGGGTGGCGATGCCACGCTTGAGGCCGCGGACACGCAGCGCGTTGACCAGGGTGACCACCAGGCGCGCGCCGGAGGCGCCGATCGGATGGCCCAGCGCACAGGCACCGCCGTTGACGTTGACCTTGGCGTGGGGGATGCCCAGTTCCTTGATCGGCGCCATGGCCACGACGGCGAAGGCCTCGTTGACCTCGAACAGGTCCACCTGGTCCACGGTCCAGCCGACCTGCTTGAGCAGTTTGTCGATGGCCGCGACCGGCGCGGTGGTGAACCACTCCGGTGCCTGCGAATACGTGGCGTGGCCGACGATCCGGGCCAGCGGCTGGATGCCGCGCCGGGCGGCTTCGTCGGCGCTCAGCAGCACGGTGGCCGCAGCGCCGTCGGAGATGCTGGACGAACTGGCCGCGGTGACGCTGCCGTCCTTCTTGAAGGCGGGCTTCAGGGTGGGGATCTTGGCGACATCCGACTTGCCCGGCTGCTCGTCCGAGGCCACTTCCACCTCACCCTTGCGGGTGGCGACCTTGACCGGAACGATCTCGCCGTCGAAGGCGCCCGAGGTCTGTGCCGCCTGGGCGCGGGTGACCGATTCGATGGCGTAGGCGTCCTGCTCCTCGCGGGTGAAACCGAACTTGGCCACGGTGGCCTCGGCGAACACGCCCATGGCCTGGCCGTCGTAGGGATTGGTCAGGCCGTCCCAGGCCATGTGGTCGACGGCCTGGAAGTTGCCGTAGCGGTTGCCAGTGCGCGAGTTGGGAATCATGTGCGGGGCATTGCTCATGGACTCCATGCCGCCGGCGACCACGATGCTGGCCGACCCGGCCTTGATCAGGTCATGTCCCAGCATGATGGCCTTCATGCCCGAGCCGCACACCTTGTTGATGGTGGTGGCGCCGGCCGCATCGGGAATGCCCGCGGCGCGGGAGGCCTGGCGAGCCGGCGCCTGGCCCAGGTTGGCCGGCAGCACGCAGCCCATGATGACCTCGGACACGTCCGCGGCCGGAATGCCGGACTGCTCCAGTGCCGCGGCGATGGCGGCGGCGCCCAGCGTCGGGGTGGGAACGCCGTTGAACTGGCCAAGGAACGAGCCGATGGCGGTGCGCTTGGCGGCGGCGATGACGATGTCGGACATGGGAGGTTCCCGCGAGGAGTGAGGCGCCGATTATCCCGCCCCCGCCCGACGGCGGGCAAATCGGCCGTTGGTACAGGGCCGCGCCGGCGTATGCTGGTGGCAGGAGGGGAGCATGGCGGAACCACCAGCGACAGACCCGGCGGCGCGTCCTTTCGTCGTGCCCTGCGCCGATCTGGACACGGGCGCGCCCTGGCGCTGGCTGCGTGCGGGCTGGCGGGACCTGCGCCGCGCGCCGGCATTGAGCCTGCTGTTCGGGGTGGTGATCGTGCTGGTCAGTGCCGGCATCTCATGGCTGGCCTATGCGCTGGGGCGCTTCGCGCTGCTCGCGACTCTGCTGTCGGGCTTCGTGTTCGTGGCGCCCTTGATCTGCGTGGGCCTGTACTGCGTCAGCCGGGCGCTGGAGCAGGGGCGCACGCCGCGCCTGCGCGATTCGTTCGTGCTTGCGCGCCGCGTGCTGGGGCAGGCGGGGGTGTTCGCGCTGGGGCAGGGGGTGATCATCCTGCTGTGGTCGCGCGCCGGCATGAGGGTCGGTGCGTTCTTCCCGTTCGACGGCGGGGATCCGGGCGCGTTCTGGGAGTTCCTCGCGCTGGGGTCTGCGGTCGGCGCGGTGTTCGCCACGCTCACCTTCGCCGTTACCGCCTTCTCATTGCCGATGATCGCCGACCGCGACGTGGACATGGTGACGGCGGCCGTCTCCAGCGTGCATGCCGTGATGCGCAACAAGCGCGTGATGCTGGTGTGGGGCCTGCTGCTGGTGGTGCTGACGGCGATCGGCTTCGCCACCGCGCTGCTGGGCCTGGGCCTGCTGATGCCCTGGCTGGCCTACGCCAGTTGGCATGGGTACCGGGAGACGCTGGATGCCGCCGCGTGGCCGGCGCTGGAGTGAGCGGCGTGCGGGGCGTTGGGGTGCTCAAGGCGCGGCGTAGGGCGGGCTCAAGCCCGCCTTCGCGATGGACGCACGTACGTAACGGCGGGCCGGGGCCCACCCTACGACGACCTCCAGATCAGCCCCGGCCGTCGAACAGTTCCCGCCCGATCAGCATGCGGCGGATCTCGTTGGTGCCCGCGCCGATGGCATACAGCTTGGCGTCGCGGAGCAGGCGGCCGGCGGGGTACTCGTTGATGTAGCCGTTGCCGCCCAGGGACTGGATGGCTTCCAGCGTGACCTGCACGGCCGCTTCGGAGGCATGCAGCAGGCAGCCGGCCGCCGCGGCGCGCGAGCCCTGGCCTTCGTCGCATCCGCGCGCCACCTGGTAGGCGAAGGCGCGGCTGGACTGCAGGGCGGTGTACATGTCGGCCAGCTTGCCCTGCATCAGCCCGAAGGGGCCGATGGCTGCGTCGAACTGCTTGCGTTCGCGCACGTAGGGCAGGGTGATGTCGAGCGCGGCCTGCATCAGGCCGATGGGTCCGCCGCTCAACACCAGGCGCTCGGTGTTCAGGCCGCTCATCAGCACGCGCACGCCCTGATTGACCTCGCCCAGCACGTTCTCGGCCGGGATCTCGCAGTTCTCGAACACCAGTTCGCAGGTGTTGCTGCCGCGCATGCCCAGCTTGTCCAGCTTCTGCGCGGTGGAGAAGCCCTTCATGCCGCGCTCGACGATGAAGGCGGTCATGCACTTGCTGCCCGCGTCCTTGCCGGCGGTGCGCATGTAGACCAGCAGCACATCGGCTTCCGGCCCGTTGGTGATCCACATCTTGTTGCCGTTGGCGAGCCACACGCCATCCTTGAGCTCGGCACGGCAGCTCATCGAGCCGACCACGTCCGAGCCTGCGCCCGGCTCGCTCATGGCCAGCGCGCCCTTCCACTCGCCGCTGCACAGCTTCGGCAGGTACTTCGCGCGCTGGGCGGCGTTGCCGTTGAGGTAGAGGTTGGAAACGCACAGGTTGGAGTGCGCGCCGTAGCTCAGGCCCACCGAGCCCGAGGCGCGCGAAATCTCCTCCATCGCCACCAGATGGGCCAGGTAACCCATGCCGCTGCCGCCGAATTCGGGGTCCACGGTGATGCCCAGCAGGCCCAGTTCGCCCAGCTTGGGCCACAGGTCCTGCGGGAACGCATTGTCGTGGTCGATCTGCGCCGCACGCGGCGCGATCTCGGTCTGCGCGAACCGCTGCACGGCTTCGCGCAGCGCATCCAGGTCTTCGCCCAGCGGAAACCCGCTGACGGTATCCGGTCGCATTCGGTCCTCCCTCCTATTGCGGCCAATCCATGTTGTCGATGGAACGTCCTACGTCAGTGTTCGCCGCGCAGATGCCCCATGAAGCGCGGCGCGGTGCGGCCCAGCGGCAGCTTGAGCTTGCCGATCGCGGTCATGCGCGCTTCGGCGATGCGGTCGGCGGCGTACTGCGGCGCGATGTTTTCCTTCTCCGCCAGGTCGAAGATCCTGCCGACCGTGTGGTAGATGGTCCGCATCATGCGCATGGCGCGCTCGCGGTTGTAGCCGTCGATCTCCAGCGACACGTTCATCACGCCGCCGGCGTTCACCGCGTAATCGGGCGCATACAGGATGCCGCGCTTGGCCGCTTCCACGCCGGTGACATGCGACATCTGGTTGTTGGCGGTGCCGCAGATCACCTTGGCCTTCAGGCGGGGCAGGGTCTGCTCGTTGATCGCGTATTCCAGCGCGCACGGGCTGAACACGTCCACCGGCAGGTCGTAGATCTCGTCGGGCTTGACGGCTTCGGCGCCGTATTCCTCCACCGCGTGTTCGACCAGCGCCGGATTCAGGTCGGTGACGAACAGCTTGGCGCCGCGTTCCTTCAGCAGCTTCACGTATTCCATGCCGATGTGGCCCAGGCCCTGCACGGCGAAGCTGTACTTGCCGATCTCCTCGTTGCCGAACTTGCGGTTCAGCGTGGCCATCAGGCCCTGCAGCGCGCCGTAGGCGGTGAACGGCGCCGGGTCGCCGGAGCCGCCGTGCACCTGGTGCACGCCCACCACGTATTCGGTCTCGCGGTAGACGTTCTCCATGTCGTTGACGTCGGTCCCCACGTCTTCGGCGGTGATGTAGCGGCCGCCCAGCGAATCCACGTAGCGGCCGAAGCTGCGGAACAGCACCTCGGTCTTGTCCACGGTGCTGTCGCCGATGATCACGGCCTTGCCGCCGCCCACGTTCAGGCCGGCCAGGGCGTTCTTGTAGGTCATCGTGCGGCTCAGCCGCAGCGCGTCGTTCAGCGCCAGCGCGCTGTCGGCATAGGGCCGCATGCGCACGCCGCCCAGCGCCGGGCCCAGCACGGTGCTGTGGATGGCGATGATGGCCTTCAGCCCGGCATCCGGGTTGTGGCAGAAGATGACCTGTTCGTGGCCGGAAGTGTCGAGGGTTTCGAAGATCATGGGTGGGCTCCGGTGCGCGGGTGGGGCCGGCGCGGGCTTGCCTTCACGGCTAACGGGTTGTCAGAAAAGAAAAAAGCGACGTTTCCGGAACATGGCCGTGGTCGTCGCAGGGCGGCAGTTTAATGCAATCGGCGGTGGGCGGCATGACCATGCCGCCACGGCACATCGGCCGCGAGGCCGGTTGTGCAAATCGAACGGTCGTGCTATTTCTGCCCGCATGACGCCGCAAGCCGCCACCCACAAGGGCAACGCCACCCGCGAGATGATCCTGGCGCGGGCCTACGACATCGCCGCCCGGCACGGTCTGGAGGGCCTGTCCATCGGTGAACTGGCCACGGCGGCCGGCATGTCCAAGAGCGGCGTGTTCGCCCACTTCGGCTCGCGCGAGGACCTGCAGTTGACCGTGCTGGAATGGACGGCCGAGCGGTACGCCCGCGCCGTAATCGCCCCGGCCATCGGCCAGCCGCGCGGCCTGCCGCGCCTGCGCGCGATCATGGAGAACTGGTTCCGCTGGGTGTGCGACAACCCGGATGGCTGCGTCATCCTGGCGGCCGCGCACGAATACGACGCCCGTCCGGGCCTGCTGCACGACCGTGTCGTCGACTGGCTGCTGCAGCTGCGCCAGCAGCTGGTGAAGGCGATCGGCATGTGCATCGACACCGGCGAACTGTCGGCGAAAACCGACCCGGTCCTGCTCGCGTTCGAACTGTTCGCCGTCGCCCAGGGCCTGCACGACGCCCGTCTTTACGACGCCGAACAGGCGCCGTTGCTTGCCCGCCGTTCCCTGGACCGCCTGCTGGCGTCCTACGGCGCCCCCGCTGTCTCCACCCCCGCCTGACGCTCCCGAGGTCCGCCGCCATGGCCGCTGTCACTGTCCGTCAAAATAGCACGACCGTTCGCAAACCTCTCGCGCTGCGCCTGCTGAGCGTCCGCCTGGCCGTCGGCAGCTGGCTCGCCCCGCGCAGCACGCTGACCCGCGCGTTCCAGCTGTTCTGCACGCCCATGCCCGGTGCCCGCACGCGGGCGAGGCAGGCCGATACCGGCGGCGCGCGCGTGGGTGAACTGGTCTTCGGCCGCGAACGGCTGACCACTTATACATGGGGCGATCCCGCCCGCCAGCCGACCGTCCTGCTGGCCCATGGCTGGTCCAGCTTTGGCCTGCGTTTCCTGCCGTGGGTGGAACCGCTGCGTCGCGCTGGCTACGCCGTGGTGACGTTCGACCAGCCCGCGCATGGCCGCAGCAGCGGCCGCCGCGCCACGCTGCCGATGTTCGCCGACGCGATTGTCCGCGTAGGCGAACACGTCGGCCCGCTGGCCGCCGTCGTCGGCCATTCGCTGGGCGGGGCAGGGACCGCCATCGCCATGGCGCGCGGGCTGCAGGCAGAACGGGTGATCCTGCTGGCGCCTGCGGCCGATCCCTTCGACGCCGCGCGCCGCTTCGGCGGCATGGTGGGACTGGCGCAGTTCCTCAGCCGGCGCCTGTTCGACGAGTACCAGGAACTCACCGCTCATGACGTGGGCGACCTGCATGCCCACGCCACGGCCCCGCGCATCGGTCGTCCCGGCCTGATCGTGCACGACTTGGAAGACACCGATGTGCCGTGGTGCGAGGGTGAGCGCTACGCGCGTTACTGGCCGCAGGCCACGCTGCTCAGCACCACCGGCCTGGGCCACCACCGCGTGACCATCGCGCCGGAAACGCTCGATGCGTCGCTGCGCTTCCTTCGTGGCGACCCCGTCGGGCAGCGCGTCGTGTCCACGCATGCGCTGCCGTTCGGGCTGTGCTGACCGGCGTTCCGCACGCTCCCGTATCGTGAGGCGAGCCGGTCCATTGGTATGCAAAAGGTGAGGTGCTCACGCACGAGCGGCTACAATCCCGCTTCTGCATTCGTACCGTGAGTGAGCACGCGTGAGTACACCCGCCAGCCAGTTTCCCGCCGCCCAGACCGACCGTACGCCGCTGCGCTTCGTGACCGCGGCCAGCCTGTTCGACGGGCACGACGCCGCCATCAACATCATGCGGCGGCTGATCCAGGGCGAGGGTGCGGAGGTGATCCACCTGGGCCACAACCGCAGCGTCGAGGATGTCGTGCGCGCCGCGCTGCAGGAAGACGCCGACGGCATCGCGCTGGCCAGTTACCAGGGCGGACATGTCGAGTACTTCAAGTACATGGTCGACATGCTGAAGGAGCGTGGCGCCGGCCACGTGCGCGTGTTCGGCGGCGGCGGCGGCACCATCACCCCGGAGGAGATCGCCGAACTGCAGGCCTACGGCGTGGAGCGCATCTACCACCCGAACGACGGCATGAAGATGGGCCTGGTGGAAATGATCCAGGACGTGGTGGCGCGTGCGCAGCACGCGCGGGAATCGGGAACAGGGAATGGGGAATCCCTGCACGCCGTCAGGCCCGATCTGCACGACGAAGCCGCCATCGGCCGCATGATGTCCGCCATCGAGGATGGCGTTTTCAATGAGCAGGAGCTGGCCAGGCTGCGCAAGCAATGGGCTGCCGCCGGCTCCGATTCCCCATTCCCCGTTCCCCATTCCCGCACGGGCGGAACGCCCGTGGTCGGCATCACCGGCACCGGCGGCGCGGGCAAGTCGTCGGTCACCGACGAGCTGATGAACCGCTTCCTGTCGTGCTTCCCGCAGATGCACATCGCGGTGATCTCGGTTGATCCCACCCGTCGCCGCACCGGTGGCGCGCTGCTGGGCGACCGCATCCGCATGAACACGCTGCGCAGCGAGCGCATCTACATGCGCTCGATGGCGACCCGCCGCCAGCACGTGGCGACCAATGCCGTGCTGAAGGACTGCATCGCCTTCCTGAAGTCGCTGGGCTTCGACCTGGTGATCGTGGAGACCGCCGGCATCGGCCAGAGCGATTCGGAGATCGTCGACCTGGTCGACTTCCCCATGTACGTCATGACCAGCGACTACGGTGCGGCCAGTCAGCTGGAGAAGATCGACATGATCGACTTCGCCGAGCTGATCGTGCTGAACAAGTACGACAAGCGCGGCGCCGAAGACGCCCTGCGCGACGTGCGCAAGCAGTGGAAGCGCAACCGCGTGGCGTTCCAGACCGCGGACGCCGACGTGCCGGTGTATCCCACCATCGCCAGCCAGTTCAACGACCCCGGCGTCAGCTGGATGTTCGCCAACCTGTGCCGCCTGCTGCGCGACAAGCTGCAGCTGCCGGCGGAGAAGTGGACGCCCGCCATCGACACGGATCTGAAGGAACCACGCGCCACGGTGCTGATCCCCGGCAGCCGCGTGCGCTACCTGGCCGAGATCGCCGAACAGGGCCGCGGCATCAATCGCCGCATCGAGACCGAAGCCGAGACCGCCAGCCGCGCGCAACACTACTGGAACGCGTTGAAGGATCTGGAAGATCCGGCGTTGCCGAAGGCGCTGGAGCTTTACGCCACCGACGCTCTTGTAGATGCGCCCCATGGGCGCGATGCTCTTCCGTCGGCTGCGGAGGAAAGCATCGCGGGCATGGCCCGCTCCTACAACGGCCCCGACCGCTCCTTGTTGACGCTGCGCCAGCGCTACAACGATGCGATCCAGTCGCTGTCGTCCGAAGCGCTCAAGCTGCTGCGCGAATGGCCGGCCCGCCACAAGGCGGTGACCGACCCGGTGAACGAGTACCAGGTGCGCGGCAAGACCATCCGCATCGACAACTACACCACCTCGCTCAGTCACCAGCAGATCCCGAAGATCGCGCCGCCGCCGTACCAGGGCTGGGGCGAACTGCTGACGTTCCTGCAGAAGGAGAATCTGCCGGGCAGCTATCCGTACACCGGCGGCGTGTATCCGTACCGCCGCACCGGCGAGGACCCCATCCGCATGTTCGCGGGCGAGGGCACGCCGGAGCGCACCAATCGCCGCTTCCATTACCTGAGCGTCGGCCAGCCGGCCGCGCGCCTGTCCACCGCCTTCGACAGCGTCACCCTGTACGGCGAAGATCCGGCGCCGCGTCCGGACATCTACGGCAAGATCGGCAACTCCGGCGTCAACATCCCCACGCTGGACGACATGAAGAAGCTGTACTCCGGCTTCGACCTGTGCGCGCCCACCACCTCGGTGTCGATGACCATCAACGGCCCGGCGCCGATCATCCTGGCAATGTTCATGAACACCGCCATCGACCAGCAGGTGGAGAAGTACCTGAAGGCCGACGACGCGCGCTGGGCCGAGGCGCAGAAGAAGATCGACGCCTTCTTCGAAGGCCGCGTTCGGCCGCAGTATCACGGCGAACTGCCGCCGACCAACAACGGCCTGGGCCTGGGCCTGCTGGGCATCACCGGCAACCAGCTGGTGGACGCGGACACCTATGCCCGCATCAAGGCCGAGACGCTGGCCACCGTGCGCGGCACCGTGCAGGCCGACATCCTGAAGGAAGACCAGGCGCAGAACACCTGCATCTTCAGCACCGAGTTCGCCCTGCGCATGATGGGCGACATCCAGCAGTACTTCGTCGACAACGGCGTGCGCAACTTCTACTCGGTGAGCATCAGCGGCTACCACATCGCCGAGGCCGGGGCGAACCCGATCAGCCAGCTCGCCTTCACCCTGAGCAACGGCTTCACCATTGTCGAGTACTACCTGGCGCGCGGCATGAAGATCGACGACTTCGCGCCCAACCTGTCGTTCTTCTTCAGCAACGGCATGGACCCGGAGTACACCGTCATCGGCCGCGTCGCCCGTCGCATCTGGGCGCGTGCCATGCGCGAGCGCTACGGCGCCAACGAGCGCAGCCAGATGATGAAGTACCACATCCAGACCTCGGGCCGCTCGCTGCACGCGCAGGAGATCCAGTTCAACGACATCCGCACCACGCTGCAGGCGCTGTATGCGCTGTTCGACAACTGCAACAGCCTGCATACGAATGCCTATGACGAGGCGATCACCACGCCCACGGAAGAGAGCGTGCGCCGCGCGGTGGCCATCCAGATGATCATCAACAAGGAGCTGGGGCTGAACTTCAACGAGAACCCCTGGCAGGGCAGCTTCGTCGTCGACCAGCTGACCGACATCGTGGAAGAGGCGGTCTACAAGGAATTCGAGGCCATCAGCGAGCGCGGCGGCGGGCTGGGCGCGATGGACACCATGTACCAGCGCGGCAAGATCCAGGAAGAGTCGCTGTACTACGAGCACAAGAAGCACGACGGCAGCCTGCCGCTGGTGGGCGTGAACACCTTCCTGCCGCGCGAGCACGGCGGCGAGATCGCCACCGAGATCGAGCTGATCCGCTCGACCGAGGAAGAGAAGGCCCAGCAGATCGCCAACGTCCGCGCGTGGCAGGCCAGCCGCAACGGGCTGGCGCCGGAAGGCGAGACCGACCACAGCCACGCCGCGGCGATGGAAGAACACGCTGAGCCGGAAGTCCACGACGGCCACGGCCTGGCCTACCTGCAGCGTACCGCCCGCGAGCGCCGCAACGTGTTCGAGGCCCTGGTCGAGGCGGTGAAGACCCACAGCCTGGGCCAGATCAGCCACGCGCTGTACGACGTGGGCGGCGAGTACCGGCGGAACATGTAAGCCGCAGAAAACGAAAGCCCCGCTTCGGCGGGGTTTTTCTTTGTGCCCTGCACGGGGCTGACGTGTCACGCCCCGTCGCTTATAGTCCCCTGCCATCGGAGAGGCCGCGGGGAGGCCGACATGGAAATCAGTCAGAAGAAGTACTCCAACCGGGTGCGTTACGTCTTCGGTGACGAGGAACTGGACTACCACGTGCAGGACAGTTCCGGCAGCCGCTCGTTCTCGGTGCCTTACTCGGCGATCAGCCGCGATCGGCAGACCCTGGTCGAGCGCAACCAATGGCTGCGCAACGTGGGCCTGCTGTGGATCGTGCTCGGTGTGGTGACGACGGGCCTGAGCCTGACCGGCGACCAGGGGCTGAAGATCTCGTTCTGGATCTGGGTGGGCCTGGCCTGTTACGGCGCCTATCACCTGTTCTCGACGCGCTTCACCATCATTCCGACCGAGGCCGGCAATCTGCTGGTCATCGACGGTCCGGAGGGTCAGCGCATCCTCGACGAGATCGTCACCCGTCGAGCCGCTTACATGCGCGAGCAATACGACTTCATGCCAGAGAACGATTCGCCCGAGCAGCACCGTAGCCGTTTCAAGTGGCTGCACCGCGAGGGCGTACTAAGCGATGATGAACTCGCGCAGCGCCTCGCCGTCGTCGACGCGATGGACCCCGCGCGCGGCGTGCCCGGCCCCGAACCCGGCGCGCGGTTCAACTGAGGCTCCGTGTGATCCACTGAAACCCCGCCTCGGCGGGGTTTTCTTTGCGGGTGACGGCGTCGGCTTTTGTAGGCCGGGTCGACAGACCCAGCATCCCGTGCGCGTAAACCTCTGGTGCTGGGTCTGTCGACCCAGCCTACGGACGGGTGGTGCCCGGGAGCCGGCGTCCTCGGGCCTTTTTTCGTTTAGCCTATGACGGGTTGCGTTACATGACGGGCGGCGTTATGGTAGCCCCGTGATCCGGGACTTCGCCGACAAGGAAGCCGAGAACGTCTGGAACGGCACGCCTTCACGGCGTCTGCCGTCCGGCATTCAGGCTGTTGCCCGTCGCAAGCTGCGCATGTTGAACAACGCTGCCACGCTGGACGATCTGCGCATTCCACCGGCGAACCGGCTGGAGGCGCTGAAAGGCGACCGCAAGGGCCAGCACAGTATTCGGATCAACGATCAATGGCGCGTCTGCTTCCGCTGGAAGCAGGGCGACGCGCACGGCGTGGAAATCGTCGATTACCACTGACCTGTCATGAGAGGAGTTCTTCCATGAAGACCCTGCCCAATATCCATCCCGGTGAAGTGCTGTTGGAAGAGTTCCTGCTGCCGATGGGCATCAGCCAGAACGCGCTGGCGCGGGCGGCCGGGGGGCCGCCGCGCCGCGTCCACGAAATCGTGCTGGGCAAGCGCGGCATCAGCGCCGACACGGCGGTCCGGCTGGCGGCGGCCTTGGGCACAAGCGAACGCTTCTGGCTGGGCCTGCAGGCCGACTATGACCTGGAAGAAGCGCGCCGCGCCTTGGGCGACGCGGTCGCGCGCATCACGCGGATCGCGGCATAGAGGGTGTGTTCGGCATGTACTCCGCATCGGTATGCGCGTATCCCATGACAACTGCCCGCCGCCACGCCATCCCTGCACTCATGCTGCTGCTGGCCACCTCCGCCGTCGCCCAGCCCGTCTCCGAAGACGCCGAGTTGCACCGCGCCTATTCGCAGGCTGTGCGGCATGCCATCCGCACCCACTGGGTGCTGCCGGCGGAAGGCGTCACGGGCCAGTGTCCGGTGCTGGTGCGGCAGTTGCCGGGTGGCGAGGTACTGCATGTGGCGGCTCATCCGGCGTGCACCTTCGACGAGGCGGGGCGACGGTCCGTGGAGGACGCGGTGTGGTCCGCCAGTCCGCTGCCGTACCACGGGTTCGAACGGGTGTTCGCGCGCGAGATGCGGGTGACGGTGCGAGCTGACGGGGAGTGACTGCAGGCGGTTGGGCTTTCCCTCTCCCTGCGCGGGAAATCCGGGCCCGGGACTTGATACGGGCGGTGGGTGGGGGGGCGAGCGGAGTGCGGATGCCTCGGCGCCCGGTTCGTTACCGCGCGCTGCCCCTCATCCGCCCGCTGGGCACCTTCTCCCCGCAGGCGGGGGGAAGGAAAAGCACTAGCGGTACGCCCCCGGTCCGCGCCAGATCAGTTCGCCGCGGCGGTAGATGCGCATCACGTTGACCACGTCGCGGGCGTCGCCGATGGTGGCCAGGGCGGGGTCGTTGGGTTGCATCAGGCGGCAGCCGCCGGAGCCGCGGGTGGCCACGATCTCCAGGGCGCAGACCATCAGCTCGCGGCGGCCGGGTAGGGGGAAGGAGACTTCCTTCATGCCCTGGGCCTGCCAGTCGGCGACTTTCAGTTCGTTGCGCAGGTCGTAGTAGATCTGGTGGCCGTCCACTTCCATGCTGGGGGTGGCGGCGTTGCCCTGGTTGTTGCCCTGGCGTTGGCCGGTGCCGACGGTGCGGCCGTAGTTGTCGGGGGCCGTGTCCTGGGCCAGCATGCCGGGGGGCTGGCCCAGGACACGGCCCCCGAC
>NZ_PDWV01000017.1 GCF_010093385.1 Pseudoxanthomonas mexicana | reverse complement strand
CGGGCCCCCCCCGCCGCGCCGCCCACCCCGCCGACCCCGCCGGTGCCCACGCGGGCGCCCCCCCCCGCGCCGGCCAAGCGGGTGACGAAGCCCGCTCCCACGGAAACCAAGCCGGTCGCCGCCGAGACGAAACCGGCCCCCCCGGTCACCAAGCCCGCCGCGCCCAACTGCACGGCGTAGCCCACGCCGGAGGCGGCGGGCTTGGGCGGCGCTGTCGGTGCGGGCGCGTTCTCCAATGCGGGCGATGCGAATGCGCTGCGCGACCGGGTGCGTGCGGCCGGCTTCAGTGCGTTCGTTGAACAGGTGCGCACCGACAAGGGCACGTTGAACCGCGTGCGGGTGGGGCCAGTGGCCGACCGTGCCGGCGCCGATCGTCTGAAGGCGCAGGTGGCCTCCAAGGTCGGCATCGACGGCATGGTGCGTCCGCACCCTTGATGCCGGCCCCCGTCGCCGTGGCCGGAGGGCGTACCGCGTGAGTGCGCTCGATCTGACCCTGCTCGCCATCATCGGTGTCTCGACGCTGTTCGGGCTGATGCGAGGCTTCATCGGGGCGCTCGCCTCGGTCCTGGCCTGGCTGCTGGCCGGGTGGGTGGCGTTCCACTACGGCGCCGAAGTCGCCGCCTGGTTGTCCGATGACGGCCCACCGGGCTCGGCCGATCTGCTGGGCGGCTACGCGCTCAGTTTCGTCGCCGTCATGGTGGTGGTGGGCGTGACCGGCTGGCTGGTGCGCAAGATGGTCTCCTCGGTCGGGCTGTCGGGCGTGGACCGGCTGCTGGGCCTGGTGCTGGGCCTGGCGCGCGGCGCGCTCATCGCCTGCATCGTGCTGCTGCTGGCGGCCTTCACCGATCTGCCGCGCGAACCTGAATGGAAACGGTCCTCCGTCGTGCCGGTGCTGGCGCCGGGCGCGCAGTGGCTTTCACGCTGGTTGCCGGAATGGACCGTGCAGGAACTGGACTTTGGCAACGGCGTTCCCGCGGGCGATAATGCGCGCCTGCATCCCTTGCCCCTGCCGCTGGAAGAATCCGGCGCTCCGCAGGAGCGCGTCCCCCCTGCAGCTTCGCCCGAGTCGAAACCGGAGTAGGTCACCATGTGCGGCATCGTCGGAATCGTTGGCAACCAGAACGTTGCCGGCCAGCTTTATGACGGGCTGACCGTCCTCCAGCACCGCGGACAGGACGCCGCCGGCATCGCCACCGCCGACGGCACGCGCCTGCGCGTGCACAAGGACAACGGACTGGTGCGGGACGTGTTCAACGCCAAGGCGATGAGCGTGCTGGAAGGGCGCGTGGGCATCGCCCACTGCCGCTATCCCACCGCCGGTTCCGAAGGCATGGATGAAGCGCAGCCGTTCTACGTGAACTCGCCGTACGGCATCGCGCTGGCGCACAACGGCAACCTGATCAACACCGACGCGCTGCGCCAGGACGTGTTCGCGCAGGACCGTCGCAACATCAATACCGACTCCGACAGCGAAGTGCTGCTGAACGTGTTCGCCCACGAACTGGACCTGCAGCGCACGCTCAGCCCCGAGACCGCGATCCGTGCCGTGGCCGGCGTGCACCGCCGCGTGAAGGGCGGCTACGCCGTCGTCAGCGTGGTGCTGGGCCTGGGCCTGGTGGCGTTCCGCGACCCGCACGGCATCCGCCCGCTGGTGCTGGGTAAACGGGAACACAGCGAGGGTACCGAGTACATCGTCGCCTCCGAATCCGCGGCGCTGGTCATCCTGGGCTTCACGCGCATGCGCGACGTGCAGCCGGGCGAGGCCATCGTCATCACCGCGCGCGGCGAACTGTTCAGCGAGATCGTCGCCGAGCCGCAGGAGCATGCGCCCTGCATCTTCGAGTACGTGTACTTCGCGCGCCCGGACTCGATGATCGACAACGTGTCGGTGCACAAGGCGCGCATGCGCATGGGCGTGAAGCTGGGCGAGAAGATCCTGCGCCTGCGTCCGGACCACGACATCGACACCATCATTCCCATCCCGGACACCTCGCGCGACGCCGCACTGGAGATATCCAACGTGCTGGGCGTGAAATACCGGGAAGGCTTCATCAAGAACCGCTACGTCGGCCGCACGTTCATCATGCCGGGGCAGGGCGAACGGGTGAAGTCTGTGCGCCGCAAGCTCAACCCGATCAACCTGGAATTCCGCAACCGCGTGGTGCTGCTGGTCGACGACTCCATCGTTCGCGGCACCACCTCCAAGCAGATCGTGCAGATGGCGCGCGATGCCGGCGCCCGCAAGGTCTACCTGGCCAGCGCCGCACCGCCGGTCCGCCATCCCAACATCTACGGCATCGACATGCCGGCCGCCGACGAACTGGTCGCACACGGCCGCAGCGTGGAAGAGATCGAGAAGCTGCTCGGCTGCGACTGGCTGATCTACCAGGACCTGGACGACCTGGAGGCTGCGGTGCGCGAGGGCAATCCGAACCTGCCGCGCTTCGATTCGTCCTGCTTCGACGGTCAGTACGTCACCGGCATCGAGCCCGGTTATTTCGAGCGCATCGAGCAGATGCGCTCGGACGAGGCCAAGCGCAAGCGCCGCGTCGGCTGATTCGGCAACATCGCATGGCCACGCTGTTCGAGGCCGCGCGCGCCTGCCTGGCGGCGGCCGATGTCGATGAGAAGGTCGGACTGACCCAGCACTACGCGGACGCGTTCCGTCGCGGTGAACTCGAAGCGCCCGACGACGCGCCGGCGCCCGATCCGATCCGCATGCCCGGTCGCCCGGCAAGGCCGGCGCTGGTGCACCCGCGCGACCTGCCTCGCCGCGGACTGGGCAGCGTGCAGGGCCGCGCCGCCTTCATCCATGCCATCGCGCACATCGAGCTCAATGCCATCGACCTGGCGTGGGATGCGGTCTACCGCTTCCGCGGCCTGCCCGCGGCGTTCTACGCCGACTGGGTGCAGGTGGCGCACGACGAATCGCGCCATTTCGTGCTGCTGCGAAACCGGCTGCGCGAGTTCGGCTACGACTACGGCGACTTCGACGCCCACAATGGCCTGTGGGAAATGACCGAGAAGACCGCGCACGATGGCCTGGCGCGGATGGCGCTGGTGCCGCGCGTGCTGGAGGCGCGTGGGCTGGACGTGACGCCCGGCATGATCGTGAAGCTGCGCGAGCAGGGGGATGAGGCCACCGTCGCGATCCTCGACCTCATCCTTCGCGAGGAAGTCGCGCATGTGGCGGCGGGTTCGCGCTGGTTCCGCTGGTATTGCGAGCAGCGTGGCGTGGAGCCGCGC
Organism: Pseudoxanthomonas mexicana; assembly: GCF_010093385.1. Classification (GTDB taxonomy): domain Bacteria; phylum Pseudomonadota; class Gammaproteobacteria; order Xanthomonadales; family Xanthomonadaceae; genus Pseudoxanthomonas_A; species Pseudoxanthomonas_A mexicana. The sequence continues at coordinate 66,326 of NZ_PDWV01000017.1, read as the reverse complement.
GCGCGCTTCCGCGAACTGCTGAAGGAGTACGCCGGAGGCTACCTGCATGGTCCGTTCAACATCGAAGCGCGGCTGCTGGCCGGCTTCGACGCGGACGAATTGGCGGCGCTGGAAGCCCCGTAGGCAACCCCCTCGCCGCGGGGTTGTAGGAGCGGGCCATGGGCGCGATGCTGTTCCTCCGCCTGAGCGAAGAGCATCGCGCCCATGGGGCGCTCCTACAGGAGCTTCTCCAGCGTCATCCCATCGGGCCCCACGCGCAGCACCGAGCCCTGCTCGTACCAGTCGCCCAGCACGATGCGCCGGCACGCACGATCGCCGAGGGTGAGATCGTGGAGGGCAGGCCGGTGCGTGTGGCCGTGGATCAGCGTATCGATGCCGAACTGCGCCAGCGTCGCCTCCACGGCCGACGGCGTCACGTCGGTGAGCGTTTCAAACGAGGCCTGATTGTCCTGCTTCATGCCGCCCTGATGCGCGGCGCTGGCGGCACGCGCCTGCGCCGCGAACGCGAGTCGCGCGGCCAGGGGCTGCGACAGGAACTGCGCTTGCCACGCGGGATTCCGCGTCTGCGCCCGGAACGCCTGGTAGGCCGTGTCGCTGGTGCACAGCAGGTCTCCGTGCATCAGCAGCACCGGCTTGCCGTACAGCGTGACGACGGCTGGGTCCGGCAGGATGCGCATACCGGCGCGCCGGGCGAAGGTGTCGCCCAGCAGGAAATCGCGGTTGCCGCGGATGAAGAACACCGGCACCCCCGCATCGGCTACCTCGCGGATGCGGGCCGCGACATAGGCGCCGGTCTCGGAGGGGTCGTCATCGCCCACCCAGGCCTCGAACAGGTCGCCCAGGATGTACAGCGCGTCGGCGCGGCGGGCCTCGCCCTGCATGAAGGCCCCGAACAGCTCGGTCACGGCGGGGCGTTCGGCGTCCAGGTGCAGATCGGAGATGAAGAGCGTGGTCATGCGGGGATTCTAAGCCCTCCCCCTGAACGAGCAGGGGAAACGCGGTGCGCGCGGGTTAAAATCGCCGTATTCCGTCTGTCGAGTTCCCCATGGCCTGCCGCACCCGTTTCGCTCCCAGTCCTACCGGCTACCTGCACATCGGCGGCGCCCGCACGGCGCTGTACTGCTGGCTGGAAGCACGCCACCGCGGCGGCGAGTTCATCCTGCGGATCGAGGACACCGACCGCGAGCGCAGCACCCAGGCCGCCATCGACGCGATCCTGGAGGCGATGGACTGGCTGGGCCTGGGCTACGACGAGGGCCCGATCTACCAGACCCACCGCATCGACCGGTACCGCGAGGTGGCCGAACGACTGGTCGCCGACGGCAAGGCCTACTACGCCTACGAGACGCGCGAGGAACTCGACGCGATGCGCGAGGCGGCGATGGCGAAGCAGGAAAAGCCGCGCTACAACGGCGCCGCGCGCGAGCAGGGCCTGCCTTACCGCGACGACCCGAACCGCGTGATCCGTTTCAAGAATCCCCTGGACGGCGTGGTCGCCTTCGACGACCTGATCAAGGGCCGCATCGAGATCGCCAACAGCGAGCTGGACGACATGGTGATCTTCCGGCCGGACGGCTACCCCACGTACAACTTCGCCGTGGTGGTGGACGACTGGGACATGGGCATCACCGAGGTGATCCGCGGCGACGACCACATCAACAACACCCCGCGCCAGATCAACATCTACGAAGCGCTGGGCGCACCGGTGCCCCAGTTCGCGCACATGCCGATGATCCTGGACGAGCAGGGCGCCAAGCTGTCCAAGCGCACCGGCGCGGCCGACGTGATGCAGTACAAGGATGCCGGCTACCTGCCGCATGCGCTGATCAACTACCTGGCGCGGCTGGGCTGGTCGCACGGCGACCAGGAGCTGTTCACGCGGGAGGAGCTGATCGCCCTGTTCGACGTGAAGGATGTGAACTCCAAGGCCGCGCGCCTGGACATGGCCAAGCTCGGCTGGGTGAACCAGCACTACCTGAAGACGGACGCGCCTGCGGACATCGCGCCGCACCTGGTCTACCAGTTGGAAAAGCTGGGCGTGGACCTGTCCACGGGCCCGGCACCGGCCGATGTGGTGATCGCGCTGCGCGACCGCGTGCAGACGCTGAAGGAAATGGCCGAGAAGGCGCTGGTCTGGTACCAGCCGCTGACGGCGTACGACGATGCCGCGGTGGCCAAGCATCTGGGGGCTGCCGCCCAGGCGCCGCTGGCCAAGGCCCGCGAAAATCTGGCCGCGCTGGCGGACTGGAGTGCCGATAGCGTTTCGGCGGCGCTGCACCAGGCCGCGGCGGCACTGGAACTGGGGATGGGTAAAGTGGCGCAGCCGCTGCGCGTGGCCATCACCGGTACCCAGGTCAGCCCCGACATTTCGCATACCGTCTACCTGGCCGGTCGCGTGGAAGCCTTGAAACGCATCGACGCCGCACTCATCAAGTGCAGTACGTCCGCCTGAATCCGGATCGCCCATGCCCAACGCCCACGCCTGCACCGACCCGCACCATCACGTCCATGACGCCAAGGCGTTCGTGGCGGCGGTGGAACATGCGTGCCAGGAACGTGGCCTGCGGCTGACGCCGATCCGCGCGCGCGTGCTGCAACTGATCGCCGAAGCCGGCAAGCCGGTGAAGGCGTACGAGCTGCTGGAGTGGGTGCGCGCCACCAAGGGCGTCGGCGCCGATGCGCCGCCGACGGTGTATCGCGCGCTGGACTTCCTGATGGCCAACGGTTTCGTGCACAAGCTGGAATCGGTGAACGCCTTCGTCGCCTGCCACCACCCGAACAGCGCACAACACTCGGTGCCATTCCTCATCTGCGACCGCTGCCACAGCGCGGTGGAACTGGAGTACCGCGACGTGGTGGCCGCGCTGGATGCACGTGCGAAAGCGCTGGGTTTCCAGCCGCAGGCGCAGACGCTGGAAGTGCATGGCCTGTGCGCGCGCTGCGCGGCGGCGTGAGGGTTGAGCTGTTGTAGGAGCGACGTAAGTCGCGACCGCAGACCTGCAGAGCACTGAATCCTTGTCGCGCGCGGGGGATGGAGCCATCGCCCGACGGTGTACGAAGCCGGTTCGGATATCTGGCAACGGATGCCTTGCGGTCGTGACTTACGTCGCTCCTACAGTCGCATCGACATGCTTCTCAGGCCGCTGCCGCTACCGCCCTCGGTGAACACTCCCGTATCGGCAGGTTTGCGATCGCCGCGATTACAGCCAGCGCCATGTCGACTCACCACATTCCCGTATAGTCGCCCGAGCATTCCTACACCAAAAAGGCGGCTGCCGTACCGGCCAGCCGCCCGGGGGAGAGACTCAGCGCTGGATCAGAAGTACGCGCGGATGCCGAAGGCCACGCCGCGGCCCGGCAGCGGAGCGTAGTCGCGCAGCAGCGAGGTATGCGGTCGGGCTTCCTCGTCGGTCAGGTTGCTGCCGTCCAGGAACACCTCCCAGCTGGAGGCCGGGCGGTCCCAGCGGTAGGCCACGTGCGCGTCGACCAGCGTGTAGCCGTCGCTCGGTTCTTCGTTCTGCGCCACATCGTCCTGCTTGCCGTAGCGCACCGCGCCCAGCGAGGCGCGCCAGCCGCCCAGCGACCAGCCCAGGTCCGCACCGAAGCGCATCGGCGAGATGCGGGGCAAGTAGCCGCCCTGCGCGATGTCGACCTCGTAGCCGTGCGTGTGGTCGCCGTGCGGCACCTCGAACGCCACCGTGCGCAGGCCGCTGCCATCCAGCTTCGCCCGCACGTAGTCGCCGTACAGGCGCAGGTCCCACGCACCGGCGGCGGTGTCGGCCAACTGGATCTTCGCTTCGGCCTCGGCGCCGGTGAAGGTGGCGTCGTCCTGCGTCCACAGGCGCACCGGATAGCCTTCTTCCTCCACACCGGTGTCGGTGAGGTAGATGAAGTCCTTGAACCGGGTCTGATAGACGGCAAGCTTCAGGTCGACGCGGTCGGTGTGCCAATGCGCGCCGATCTCGGCGCGCACGCCCTTTTCCGTATCCAGCGACGCATCGCCGATCTCGATGGACTGGGTGGCGACGTGGGTGCCGCCGGCGAACAGTTCCTCGTTGGTCGGCGCACGCTCGGAACGGTCCAGGCCGAAGCGCAGGTCGAAGCCGTCGCTCAGGCGCCAGATGGCGGCGGCCGACAGGTTCACCGCACTGAAATCGGTGGATGTGCGGTCATCCGGCTTCAGCTTGACCTGATCGTAGCGGCCGCCCAGCTCCAGTTTCCACGGGCCGAAATCCTTCTCCTGCACCACGAACAGGCCCAGCGCGTCGGTGACGGTGGACGGTACGAAGGCCTCTTCGCCCACCGCGCTGAAATCGGTGCTGCCGAACTGCAGGCCGCAGGCGCCGCGCCAGCCGTTCCACGTCTTCTGCACCGCTTCCAGGCGGGCGTCGTAGCCCTCGTTGCTGAAGCGCGTGCCCACATCGCCGCCTTCCAGCTCGACATGCTCGTAGTCGTTCCAGGCGGCGCGCAGGTTGATGCTCTGCAGGAACGAGACCGGTTCGTAGACGCCGGCCTTCATGTCGAAGCGGTTCTGCGTCATGTCGATGCGCACGGCGCCTTCCTCGTGCGCTTCGTCGTCGTGGTCGGCTTCGCCATCATGGTCGTGGTCATGGTCTTCCTCGCCATGCACGTGGGCACCGGCAGGGATGCCGTAGTTGCTGCGGTAGGTGCTGGCGGCCAGGCCGAAGTAGCCCCGATCCCCCAGGTAGGTGGCGCCCACGGCGCCTGCCTTCGTGCTGACCGAACTGTTGGGCAGCGTGCCCTTCGGCTGGGGTTCCTCCTCGTGTTCTTCGCCTTCTTCGTGGTCGTGCAGGATGGCGACGCCGGGAATGTCGTAGTCGTCGGTGTCGCGGACCAGGCCGTCGACATGCAGTACCCAGTTTCCGCTCACGCCGTCCAGGCGGAACATGCCGGTGCGCTCGTCGTTGACGGTATTGCCGCGCACTTCGGCGCGGCCGCTCAGCGGCTGGTCGGGAATGGATTCGGCCAGGCGGCCGTCGACCACGTTGACCGCGCCGCCGATGGCGCCGCTGCCGAACAGCAGGGTGGCCGGTCCCTTCAGCACTTCGATCTGGTCGGCGAGGAAGGGTTCGATGCTGACCGCGTGGTCGGCGCTGACGGTGGAGGCATCCATCGAACCGATGCCGCCGGACAGCACCTGCACGCGCGGGCCTTCCTGGCCGCGGATGATCGGGCGGCCGACGCCCGTGCCGAAGTAGGTGGTCTGCACGCCCGGCAGCTTGGCGACGGTCTCGCCGAGGGTGCCGGCCTTGGCCTTGTCCAGGTCTTCGCCGTACAGCACGTCCACCGGGGTCGCGACGGATTCCGCGTTGCCTTTCAGCGGCGAAGCGGTGACCACCACGGCCTCCAGGTCTTTGGTCTGGGCATCGCTGGCGGTCTCGGCGAACGCGGCAGGGGAGGCCAGGGCCAGGGCCAAGGCGAGGGCGGTGGCGAGCAGGCTGGGAGCGGGGCGTTGCAGGGAGAGCATGGGCACGGAGTCACTCATGTGGGGATAACGAATGATGTTATATTATACCAATAGCAACAATGTAACCCTCCCGGAAGTCATACTTGCCGCCATGAAGTCTTCGTTCCGCCACCTGCTCGATCGTCTGGGCGCCGCCGGCTCCCTGGTTTGCGCGCTGCACTGCGCCCTGGTGCCGTTGCTGCTGGCGCTGGCGCCGTCGCTGGGCCTGTCGCTGTGGCTGGGGGAAAGCCTGGAGGAGATCTTCGTGGTGTTCGTCACGGTGCTGGGTGCCTTCAGCCTGATCTGGGGCTACCGCCGACACCGCGTCTTCCGCGCGCTCGGCATGTTGCTGGCGGGCCTGGCGGCGCTGTGGGTCGGGGTGCTGTACCCCCCCTTGCATGCCTCGGTGGTGCCGCATGCCATCGTGATGACCGTGGGCGGCACGCTGGTGGGCCTGGCCCATCTGCTGAACCTGCGCCTGAACCACTGGCATGTCCACGACGCCAGGTGCGCCCACTAGGCCCGTCCCGCCAGACCTGCGGCGGGCCCGGAAGGCCCCGCTGTGGTAGGCTTTGCGGCCTCGCGCGCGGCGCCCCCGAGCTGTGGATGCCCGTGCATCGCCCCGTCCAGGGCGGACTTTTCAATGAATCAGGAGAACAAAGATGGGCAAGGGTGATCGCAAGACGGCCAAGGGCAAGCGCTATTCGTCCAGCTACGGCAATGCGCGCAAGCACGCCGTCGCCAAGGCCGGCGGGGCGGCCACCGCCACCGCCAAGAAGTCGGTGGTGAAGGCGCCGGCGAAGAAGGCCGTGGCCAAGAAGGCTGTCGCCAAGGCGTGATGCCATCCGCACCGGCGCTGCCGGTTGCGACAGAAAACCCCGGCCATCGCCGGGGTTTTCGTTTTCTAGGCGCCGACGATGAGGCGGCCGCCTGCGTGGACGGCCGACACCAGGTCGCCGCCCAGCCAGTAAGCCAGTTGCGCCGGCTGGCCGATGCGCCAGCGCACGAAGTCCGCACGCTGTCCTACCACCAGGCGGCCGCGATCCTCCAAACCCAGCGCCCGGGCGGCGTGGACGGTCGCGCCGCGCAGCGCTTCTTCCGGTGTCAGGCGGAAGGGGGTGCAGGCCAGCGACATGGCCAACCGCAGCGACTGCAGGGGTGAGGTGCCGGGATTGCAGTCGGTCGCCACCGCCATCGGCACGCCATGGGCGCGGAACGCGTCCAGTGGCGGCAGTTTCGTTTCGCGCAGCACGTGGAACGCGCCAGGCAGCAGCACGGCGACGCTGCCGGCCTGCTTCAATGCCGCGACGCCCGCTTCCGACGTGTACTCCACGTGGTCGGCCGACAGGCCTGCGAAGCCGGCCACCAGCGCCGCGCCGCCGCCGTCGCTCAGCTGGTCGGCATGCAGCTTCACCGGGATGCCCAATGCGCGTGCCGCCTCGAACACCCGCTGCGTCTGCGCGGCCGTGAATCCGATGCGCTCGCAGAACGCATCCACCGCATCCACCAGGCCCTCCGCGTGCAGGGCGGGCAGCCAGCGGCATACGGCATCGATGTAATCGTCGGCGCGCCCGGCGAATTCCGGCGGCAGTGCATGCGCGCCCAGATACGTCGTGCGCACCCTGATGCCGAGCGCGTCGCCGATGCGGCGTGCCACGCGCAGCATCTTGCGTTCGTTGTCGAAGTCCAGGCCGTAGCCGGACTTGATCTCCAGCGTTGTCACGCCGTCGTCGCGCAAGGCGCGCGCCCGCGGCAGCGATTGCGCGAACAGGTCGTCTTCGCTTGCGGCGCGGGTGGCGCGCACGGTCGAAACGATGCCGCCGCCGCTGCGTGCGATGTCCTCATAACTGGTGCCCTGCAGGCGCTGTTCGAACTCGCCGGCGCGGTCGCCGCCGAACACCACGTGGGTGTGGCAGTCGATCAGCCCGGGCGTGACCCATTCGCCCTGCGCATCCACCCGTTCATCGGCCAGCGACGCGGGGGGCGCCGGCAGGTCCGTACGATGGCCCGCAAAGACAATCATGCCGTCGTGCCAGCCCAGCGCACCGTCCTCGATCACGCCGTAACCTGCATCGCCGGCCAGGGTGACCAGACGTGCATTGACCAGCAGACCGTCCCAGCGTGTGTCCATATCAGTCGCCTCCGCCGTCGCAGCCGCCCGCATCGGATGCGCATTCCGCCTCGCGATGCGTGGCAAGCGCAGGGTCGCTGGCGCTCTCGCCGGCACCCTCGGCGGCCCGGGTCCCCTTGTTCTTCGCCTGCACGGCGATGAAGACCACCATCAGCGCGATGGCGACGGCAAGCAGTGAAAGGACGATGGCAAGCATGGACGTGGGCGACCTGCGCGGGCGTGTCTTGGCGGGGATGACGCGGTAGCCTAACGCACCCCGTCGCCGCCGCAAGCATCGCATGTCGAACTCCGATCCCCTCGCAGGCCAGATCGTCGCCACCGACGCCGGCTGGCGCATGCCCGGCATCGCCAACCTGCATTCGCACGCCTTCCAGCGGGCGATGGCGGGCCTGGCCGAACACCAGACCCACCCGGAAGACAGCTTCTGGACCTGGCGCGAGATCATGTACCGGTTCGCCGCACGGATGACGCCGGAGAGCACTTACGCAGTGGCGGCGCAGCTGTACGCCGAAATGCTGGAAGCCGGCTACACGCATGTGTGCGAGTTCCACTACGTGCACCATCAGCCCGACGGCAGGCCGTACGCAGATCCTGCGGCCATGTCCAGGGCGCTGATCGCTGCTGCGCGCGACACCGGCATCGGCATGACCCTGCTGCCAGTGCTCTACATGACCGGCGGTTTCGACGGTCGCGAACTGGCGGTGCGCCAGCGGAGGTTCGGTCACGACGTGGACGGCTTCCTCCGCCTGCTCGACATCCTGCGCCCGCTGCAGAACGCATCGCTGCGCGTGGGCTGCGCTTTCCACAGCCTGCGTGCGGTTCCGGAAACCGCGATGCGCGAGGTGCTGTCCGCACTGCCGGCCGATGCGCCGGTGCACATCCACATCGCCGAACAGGTGGGCGAAGTGCAGGACTGCCTGGCGCTGCGCAACGCGCGGCCGGTGGAGTGGCTGCTGCGCGAGTTCCCGGTCGACCGGCGCTGGACGCTGGGGCATGCCACCCACCTGACGGGCGAGGAAACACGCGGCATCGCCGCCAGCGGCGCGACCGTCGCGATCTGCCCCACGACGGAGGCCAACCTCGGCGACGGCCTGTTCCCGCTGCGCGAGTACCTGCAGGCGGGCGGACGCTGGGGCATCGGTTCGGATTCCCATGTGTCCGTGTCGCCGGTGGAGGAACTGCGCTGGCTGGAGTACGGCCAGCGACTGGTCACGCGCCATCGCAACATCGCGGTATTGCCGGGCTCGCCCAGTGTGGGGCGCACCCTGCTGGCGGGGGTGCTGGACAGCGCCGCGGATGCCACGGGCCTCGCGCCGGATCCGCAGGATGCCGTCTGTCTGGATGCGGACGCCCCGGTGCTGGCCGGCGCCACCCCGGAGGATCTGGTGGACCGCTGGCTGTTCGCCGGCAACCGGCCACTGGTCCGGTCGGTCCGGGTAGGCGGGCGCGATGTGGTGGCCGATGGACGCCATGTCGACCATGAGGCCATTGTGCGTAGGTACGGTGCGACGGTGCGCCGGTTGCTGGAGGATTGACGCATGACGCGCCGGCCGTCGTCCGGATCGCGGGTTTCGTCGCCGTCAGCGCTCCGCCCATCGCAGACCCGCACGCGGGGCGATGTCCTTCGACAGCATGGTGACCGACCCCTCAGGAGAACCGCCATGGCCTACGCCCATTCGCTCGCCGTCACCCTGGCCGCCGCCGGCCTCACCGTCTTCGCGCCCGCCCACGCGATGACCGACCAGGCCCTGGCTGGCATGGTGAAACAACGCCTGCAGGGCGATCGCACCGGGGCCTGCATGGCGGTGGCGGTCGTCGAGGCCGGCACGGTCGCCCGCACGTACCAGTGCGCGGATGCGAAGGACCTGTCGCGCATCGGGCCCGACAGCGCGTTCGAGATCGGCTCGGTCAGCAAGACGATGACGGCGGCGCTGTTGGCCGACCTGATCGCGCAGGGCAAGGGCTCGCTGGACGATCCGCTGTCCGCCTGGCTCCCGGAAGGCACGAAGCTGCCCGACTACCAGGGCATGCCCATCCTGCTGCGCCACATCGTCACCCACACCTCCGGCCTGCCGGCGCTGCCCTCGCGCATGGGAGCGGCCGACATGACCGATCCGTACGCGAAACTGGACGAAACGGCACTGCTCGCCTCGCTGGGCGATGTCACGCTCACCGCGGCGCCGGGCACGAAGTTCGAGTACTCCAACTTCGCCTCGATGGTGCTGTCGTACGCCGTCGCCCGCCGCGCGGGCGCCGACATGGAGAGGCTGCTGAAGCAGCGCCTGTTCGCGCCGCTGGGCATGCGGCATGCCTACGTCAACACGGCGCCGGACGGCGTGCGTGCGGCCGTGGGCCATACGCCGAACGCGCGGGTCACGTCGGCCTGGCATTTCCAGACCAATCTCGCCGGCGTCGGCGGCGTGCGCGCGACGCTAGACGACATGGTGCGTTACGTGCAGGGCCAGCTGGGGACCGAGCCCACGCCGATCTCGGCGGCGCTGCAGCGCTCCCAGCAGAAAGTGTCGGAGTCCCCGCCGATGGCGATGAACTGGATGCTGATGCCGGTCGGCGGACGCACGGTGCACGTGCACGAGGGCGGCACGGGCGGCTTCTCGTCGTTCGTGTCCTTCGACATCGAGAAACAGCGTGGCGTGGTGATCCTGTCCGACACCACCTGGAACTCGATCGGCAGCCTGGGTTCCCTGGGACTGCACCTGGTCGATGCCAGTTTCCCGCTGGGCGCGCCGCGGCGAGAAGCCAAGCCGGACGGCACGCTGCTGGATGCGCTGGCTGGCGAGTACGAACTCGCGGGCGGCATGAAGATGACGCTGCGCCGGACAGGCGACGCCTTGGAGATCCAGCCGGCCGGGCAGGGCACGTATGCGATGGGCTACGACAGTGCGGGCGATTTCTATCCGCGCGAGTTCGATGCCGTGCTGCGCCCACGGCGCACGGCGGAAGGCCAGTCCTTCACCTGGATGCAGATGGGCGCCGCGCTGCCGGCCAAGCGCATCGATGCCGCCGCGTCGGCGCCGGTGCTGAAGCTCGACGCCGCTGCCCTGCGCGACTATGAGGGCGACTATCCGCTCATGCCCGCGTTCTCGCTCGCTGTGAAGGCGCAGGGCGACACCTTGACGATCCAGGGTACCGGACAGCCGGCCCTGCCCGTGCAGGCGGTGGCGCGCGATGTCTTCGTGATGGACGCCGTGGGCGCGGAGATCCGCTTCGAGCGTGATGCGGCCGGCAAGGTGATCGCGCTGACGCTGAAGCAGGCAGGCCAGCAGTTGCGCGGAGAAAGGAAGTAAGCATGGAACGGACCTATCCGCTGCGGCAGAAGCTGCCGGCCGAGGTGCTGGTGGGCGGGAACGCGGTGTGGAGCCGTTATCGCCAGTACCCGGTGTTCGGCCTGCGCTGGCTGCTCGGCCGCAGCCTGTTGTTCTGCGGCGTGATCGCGGTGGTCGCCGCATTCATCGGTGCGGGTACCGGCGTGGCCCTGCAGGACCCCGGCATCGCGATCAGGGTAGGCATCACCCAGTTCATCGCCTTCAGCCTGATGGCGACGCTGGGCCCGGCACTGGCCACCGCAGTGCGCCATCGCGGCTGGCCGGTGGCGTGGGAGCGCAAGGCCGTGGTGGTAGCCGTGCTGGCCGGCATGGTGCTCAGCTTCTTCGTCGATCGGGTGGCTTCGTCGTACATCGATCAACTGGTTAAGCCGGAATTGGCCGCCGCCGGCCTGGCAGTTAAGCCACCCGTGCTCTCGCCGGTCGTGAAGGCGATCGGACTGGCCATCAACGTGGCGGCGCTGGTGGTGATCTACGGCCTGTTCGGTGGCGGCCTCGCCCTGCGTGCCTACTTCAGCGAACACCGCCGCTGGGACGAGCACCGCCATGTGCGTGAACTGAACGCGCTCGAAAGCCGCGTGCATGAAGCCGACCTTCGCCTGGGGATACTGCAGGCGCAGGTGGAGCCGCATTTCCTGTTCAACACGCTGGCCTCCCTTCGCGCGCTGGTGCGGCAGGATCCGGCCCAGGCTGAAGCGACCCTGGATGCGCTGGTCGATTTCCTGCGCGCCACGATTCCGAAGCTGCGCGAGGACCGCGGACTGCACGCCACGCTCGGCCAGCAGCTCGACCTCTGCAGCAGTTACCTGGCGCTGATGCAGGTGCGCATGGGTGGGCGACTGACCTATGACGTGCGGGCCGACGAGGCGCTGCGTGCGACGCCGTTTCCGCCGTCGCTGCTGATCACGCTGGTGGAGAATGCGATCAAGCACGGCATCGAACCACGGCCCGGTCCGGGCCGTATCGAGATCGACGCGGTGCGCGACGGCGACGCGTTGCGCGTGCAGGTGCGCGACGATGGCGCGGGTCTTCAGCCTGGCCTGAGCACCGGCGTCGGTCTGGCGAACGTGCGCGAACAGCTGGCGGCACGCTACGGCGCGCGCGCTGCCTTCGTCCTGTCGCCGGCCGCCGAAGGTCGTGGCGTTTGCGCGGAAATCCGCGTACCGCTAGGGTCGGCTGCGTGAACACCGTCACCGCCCTGATCGCCGAGGACGAAGCGCCGCAGCGACGCGCGCTGCAGCAGCAGTTGCGCGCGGCTTGGCCGGAGCTGGAGGTCGTGGCGGTCTGCGAGGACGGGCTCTCGGCGCTGGACGCCGTCGCGCAACATCGCCCGCGCGTCGCCTTCCTCGACATCCGCATGCCGGGCGTCAGTGGACTGGACGTCGCCCGGCAGGTAGTCGCCCAAGGCGGCCTGGTCGTGTTCACCACCGCTTACGAGGACTACGCGATCCGCGCCTTCGAGGCGGGGGCGGCGGACTACCTGCTGAAGCCGGGGCAGGACGCGCGGCTGGCGCAGGCGGTGGAGCGCATGCGGGCGCGTCTGGCCGAGGCGCGCGCGCCGGACATGCGTTCGCTGATCGACGACCTGGAAGCGCGCCTGCGGCCGCAGGGCGACCGCCTGATCCGCTGGATCACCGCCAGTGTCGGCGACAGCGTGCGCATGATCGCCATCGACGAGGTGCTGTTCTTCCAGGCGCAGGACAAGTACGTGCGCGTGGTGACCGCCGATGACGAAGCCATCATCCGCATGTCGCTGAAGGAACTGCTCGGCGGCCTGGATCCGGACGTGTTCTGGCAGGTGCACCGCGGGGTGCTGGTGCGCGTGCAGGCGATCGACCGCGTGCGCAAGGACGAACTGGGCCGCCACCAGCTGAGCGTGAAGGGACGCAACGACGTGCTGCCGGTCAGCGGCGCGTTCCAGCAGCGCTTCCGCGGGATGTGACCGCGCTCAGCCGAACAGGTCGCGGGACTTCGGCAGGGCGCCCTCCAGCTCCAGCAGGAACTGCTTGGTCGGCAGGCCGCCGCCGAATCCCGTCAATGCGCCGTCCGCGCCGATCACGCGGTGGCAGGGCAACACGATGGGCAACGGGTTGCGCCCGTTCGCCGCGCCCACGGCGCGCATCGCGGTGGGTTTGCCCACCCGCTGCGCCAACTGCGCATAGCTGATCGTTTCGCCGTAGCCGATCCCGGCGAGTGCCATCCATACGGCGCGCTGGAACTCGGTGCCGCGCGGCGCCAGCGGCAGGTCGAACACGCACCGCTTCGCGGCGAAGTAGTCGTCCAGCTGGCGTGCCGCCAGATCCAGCAGGCGGTGATCGCCGGGCATCCATCCCTCACGGTCTGCCGGGTGCCGGTTGCGCGGGAATTCGATGGCATGCAGACCCGCGTCCGTTGCGGCGACGGTGAGCGTGCCGACGGGGCTGTCGAGTTCGCGGTAGAGGATCATGGTGGGCAGCATACGAGCGTTCGATGTAGGAGCGACGTTAGTCGCGACCGGGATACTTCGGGTCGCAACAGCATTTCATTCTTGCGGTCGCGACTCACGTCGCTCCTACAGAAGGCATTGCCTTCTGCGCCGGCATACTGGCCTTCCACACGTGGATCACCGCATAGGCGCGCCATGGCCGCCAAGACTCCGCGCGCGCGGTCAGCGCCTTCGCCGTCATCCGCGTGCCATCGGTCGGCACGGCCTTCTGCAGCACCAGGTCGTCGGCGGGGAATGCATCCGGATGGCCGAGCGCGCGCAGCGCCATGTAGTGCGCCGTCCATGGACCGATGCCGGGCAGGGCGACCCAGCGCGCGGTGAATTCCTCCAGCGTGCGCTCCGGCCGGAAATCGACGCGGCCATCGAGCAGTGCCCGCGACATCCCGCGGATCGTGTCGGCCCGCGCACGGGTCAGGCCGATCTCGGTCAGGTCGGCATCGACCAGCGCCTCCGGCGTCGGGAACAGGTGCGTCAGCCCATCGAACGGGATCGCCAGCGGTGTTCCATGCCGTTGCGCCAGGCGCGCCGTCAGCGTGCGCGCGGCGGCCACGCTGACCTGCTGGCCGATCACCGCACGCACCGCGATCTCGAAACCGTCCCAGCCGCTGGGCAGGCGCAGCCCCGGCCGCGCCTCCAGCAACGGGCGCAGGCGGTCGTCATGGCCCAGCGCCGCGGCAATCGCCTGCGGATCGGCATCCAGGTCGAACATGCGCCGCAGGCGGTTGACGATCTGCAGCAGGTCCGCCGCCGCACCGCCCTGCAGCTCCAGCTTCAGCGCATGCGTCTCCCCGCCCCAGGCGCTGACCCGCAACCAGCCTGGCGTATCGGGCGTGCCGATCACGCGCCGATAGCTGACGTCGTCGACGACTTCGACGCCCGGCAGTGCGCGCCCGCGCAGGAAATCGAGCATGGCGCCGAAATCGTACGGTGGTCGGTAACCGAGCCGCAGCGTCATCGCATCGCGGGCGACCGGCAGTTCGCGCTTGCGCAGATCGCGCGGCGCCATCCGGTATTCCTCGCGGAAGGCGGTGTTGAAGCGGGTCAGGCTGCCGAAGCCCGCCGCCAGCGCCACCTGCGTGATCGGCAAGGTGGTCTCGGTCAGCAGCTGCTTGGCGAACAGCAGGCGACGCGTGCCGTGCACGTCGACCGGTGTGGCACCGAGGCGATCGGTGAACAGCCGACGCAGGTGCCGTTCGCCCAGGCCCACGCGCTGCGCAAGGTCCGACAATGGCGCCTCGGTCAATGCGCCCTGGTCGATCAGCTTCAACGCGCGCGCCACGACCTCATCGCCACGCCGCCACGTGCCATCGCCCGGTGCCAGTTCGGGACGGCAGCGCAGGCAGGGCCGGAAGCCCGCGGCTTCTGCGGCCGCCGCGTTCCGGTAGTAGACGATGTTCTGCGGTTTCGGTGCCGGTGCCGGGCACACCGGCCGGCAGTAGATCCGCGTGCTGGTGACGGCGGTGAAGAACAGGCCGTCGAAGCGCGCGTCGCGGCTCAGCCGCGCCTGTTCGCAGACGTGGCGATCGGGCAGGGAGGTGGCATCGGACGGGACCATGGAGGCAGGCTAGCACCGCATCCACGCGTCGACTCACCGTTTCCGGACATTAATGCGCCGGTGTCGCCCGCGGTTTCAGCGCCGGGGTGAACGTCTGCAGCGTTCCGTCGTTCGGCACTGCGTGGATGCGCAGCAGGTGGGCCAGCAGCGGATAGACGTCGACGTTGTCGAAGGCGGGCAAGGTCGCGCTCGGAACGAAGTCGGGCCCAGAGGCCACGAAGAAGGCGCGCATCTGCGGGTCTTCGGGCGCGAAGCCGTGTTCGCCCTTCAGGGGTTGATGCGGCAGCGGGTGACGGCGCAGTTGCAGGCGCCAGCCCGTATCCACCTGGCAGACGATGGATGCGATGCGGGGGTTGCGGCCGTAGTGCCAGGCGGGCGGTAGGGAGGCCTTGTCCCAGCAGGCGTAATGATCATGGCGCCCGAGCAGCCGGCGGCGCACTTCGGCCGCCTGACCCGGGTGCGGCGTGATGTGGGCGACAGGGCCCAAAGATGTCCACGCGTAGAGCGATTCCGGCACCACATCGTCAAGATAGGCCGTGTCCGAGGTGCGTACGTCCGCCATGCCATGGTCGGACAGCACGATCAGGTTGGTGTCGGCGCGAAGACCGCGTGCATCCAGTCCGGCCAGCAGCTTCGCCAGCGCGGCGTCGATGGTCTCCATGGCCTCCATGGCCTGGGGCGAGAAGGTTCCCGCCGCATGCGCGGCGACGTCGTACTGTTCCATGTACAGGGTGATGAACCGCGGGCGTTCGCCCGCCGGAAGATCCAGCCACGCCAGCACTTCGGCCACGCGCTGGTCGGGCGTCAGCTTGCCGTCGAACGGCCGCCAATGGTCCGGGCGCGTACCCGCGATCTCCGCTTCCGAACCGGGCCAGAACATCGTTGCCGTCTTCAATCCCGCACGGCGCGCGGCCACCCAGATGGGTTCGCCGCCCCAGAACCTGCCGTCCCGCCCCGACGCCTTCTTGGACTCGAATCGGCCCAGCATCGAGTCCTCGAGGTCGTTGTGCACGATGCCGTGCCGATCCGGGCGCAATCCCGTCACCAGCGTGTAGTGGTTGGGGAAGGTCAGCGTGGGGTACGACGGATTGACCCACGCCGCCCGCGCACCCTGGGCGAACAGCGCATCGAGCGTGAGCATGCGGCCGCTGCCGGGGATGTCGGCGCGCAGGCCATCGATGGAGACCAGCAGCAGGGTGGGCGGCGAAGCTGAAGCGGCGGCAGGTGCCGGATCGGCGCGTCGGGCGGGAGAGCTGCAGGCGGCCAGCAACACCAGCATGGCCAGCCACGCCCCCCTGACGATTGGCAGGTGCATAGGCTACGTAATCACTCTAGAACGGGGACAGCTTGGCAGACTCCGGGACATTCCGCATGACAACGCGCCTCCGACTTTCGTCCACGCTGGTCCTGGGCCTGCTGGCGGGCCACGCACTGGCCGCAGCGCCGGCGACTGTCCCGCAGGCCGAGTGCCAGGTCTGGCAGCGCGAGCTCAGCTTCGCCCGCTCCGTCGCCGACCACGACGCTGCCGCCTTCGCCCAGCATCTGCATCCCGAGGCGGCCTTCGGCGTCAGCAGGACACCCACGCGCGGGCGCGACGCCATCACCCGCGAGTGGACGCCCCTGATCCAGGGTACGTCGCTGAAGCTCAGCTGGTACCCCGCCGTGGTGACCCTGGGAGGCGACGGCCGCACGGCGTACTCCAGCGGGCCGGCGTTATACGAGGATCCCAAGACCGGGGAAAGCCGCATCGGCCGCTTCGGCTCGGTCTGGCATCGCGGCGACGATGGCGTGTGGCGCGTCCTGTTCGACGACGGCGTCTCGCCACAGAAAGCCGATGCCGCGGCCATCCAGCGCTTCCACGAGGGGCGCCGGGAACAGTGTCCCGCGGCATGAGGAGCACCTGAACCGCAGGATGGAAGCGTGCGACGCGGGCGCGCGCCGGGGCGTACCGTGTAGACCACGTTCCTCCGGAGCTCCCTCATGAAGCATCTCCCCCTCCTGGCCCTCGTTGCCTGCCTGATGGCGACCACCGCGCAGGCCCAGTCCCCCGCATCGACGCCGGAGCCGTCACCCGCGCCCACGCCTGCGCCGGTTGTCGACCCGCCGCTGGATGCCGCCACGTCGGCCGCCATGCCGGTGAAGAACGAGGACACGCCGCGCCTGTCCGACCTCAACTGCATCCGGCAGACCGGCAGCCGCATCCGCCAGCGCGATGCCAAGACCGCGTGCAACGGCCAACCCGGGCGTTCCTACTCGAAGGACGATCTGGACCGCACGGGCCAGCCGAGTCTGGCCGAGGCCTTGCGTACCCTGGACCCCTCGATTCGGTAAGGTTGGTTTTCGCTCTTTACGTGAGTGTGGAGAGCGAAGGCGTCAACAGTCGTCCGAACGTCCCGCGACGTAGCGCAGGCCGCCACGTAGTTGGGCGATGAAGTGGCGGTCGGCATAGACCGCCGCATCGTGCCCGAGTCCGCTGTACCAGCCACGACCGCCATCGAAGGCATGGCACCACGCGATGGGATGGTCCGCGCCCATCGGGCCGCCCTCGTATTGCCGCTCGTCCACCGTGGCGATCCCCCGCACCCGTCCACGCGGATGGGTGCGGTAGTTGTACAGCTCATCCGTGATCGGCCATGGCGTGCCGATCGGTTTGCCATGGCGTTCGGGCTGCACATGGGTGGACTGCAGGCCCTGTGGATGGCTTTTGAAGTACGCGCCCACCAGCCGACCGTACCAGGGCCAGTCGTACTCCGTGTCCGCGGCCGCATGCACGCCGAGGAAGCCGCCCCCCTGACGCACGAAGCCTTCCATCGCCGCCTGCTGTGCTTCATCCAGCACGTCGCCCGTGGTGCTCGCGAACACGATCACGCGATAGCGCGCCAGGTTGGCCGGACGGAACGCCTGCGCATCCTCGGTGTGGTCCAGCGCCATGCCCTCGTCCGCCGCCAGCCGCCGTAGCGCTTCCACGGCGGCCGGGATGGCGTCATGGCGGAAACCCTCGGTCCTGGTGAACACCAGGACGCGGTCGGGTGGGGCGCCCTGCACAGGCACGGCAAACAGCAGGCTGGCCGCCAGCAGGGCCGGAAAAGCGCGGCGGACAGGATTCATGACCCGATTCTGCCACGCATGCCTTCGCGCCCTGCAGCATCGCTGCGGCTCGCGCAGGGGGGGGCCTCCCGCCGATAATGGCCGCATACCTGCATCTGGAACCCGCCATGCCCGATCCCCGCCACGACCCTTCCCGCGGCATCCGCGCCCCGCGTGGCAACACGCTGACCTGCAAGTCCTGGCTCAGCGAGGCGCCGTACCGGATGCTGCAGAACAACCTGGACGCGGAAGTCGCCGAAGACCCCACATCGCTGGTGGTGTACGGCGGCATCGGCCGCGCCGCGCGCGACTGGGCCTGCTACGACGCCATCCTGAAGTCGCTGCGCGAACTCGACGACCATGAGACCCTGCTGGTGCAGTCCGGCAAGCCGGTCGGCATCTTCCCCACGCATCCAGATGCGCCGCGCGTGCTGATCGCCAACTCCAACCTGGTGCCGCACTGGGCCACCTGGGAGCACTTCAACGAACTCGACCGAAAGGGCCTGATGATGTATGGCCAGATGACGGCCGGCTCGTGGATCTACATCGGCAGCCAGGGCATCGTGCAGGGCACCTACGAAACCTTCGTCGAGATGGGGCGCCAGCACTACGGCGGCAACCTGGCCGGCAAATGGATCCTCACCGCCGGCCTCGGCGGCATGGGTGGGGCGCAGCCGCTGGCGGCGGCGCTGGCTGGCGCCAGTTCGCTGAACATCGAATGCCGCCAGTCCAGCATCGACATGCGCCTGCGTACGCGCTACGTGGACGAACAGGCCGCCGACCTCGATGATGCCCTGGCGCGGATCGCGAAGTACACCGCGGCCGGCGAGGCGAAGTCCATCGCGCTGCTCGGCAACGCCGCGGAGATCCTGCCGGAACTGGTGAAGCGCGGCGTACGCCCGGATGCCGTCACCGACCAGACCAGCGCGCACGACCCCGTGCACGGCTACCTGCCGATCGGCTGGACGGTGGAGCAGTGGCTGGCCGAGCAGAAGGCCGAACCCGAGCGCGTGCGCGATGCGGCCAAGCAGTCCATGCGCGTGCACGTGGAAGCGATGCTGGCGTTCCAGCAGATGGGCGTGCCGACCTTCGACTACGGCAACAACATCCGGCAGATGGCGTTCGACCAGGGGTTGAAGAACGCGTTCGATTTCCCCGGCTTCGTGCCGGCCTACGTGCGTCCGCTGTTCTGCCGAGGCGTGGGTCCGTTCCGCTGGGTCGCGCTGAGCGGCGACCCCGAGGACATCTACAAAACCGATGCCAAGGTGAAGGAACTGATCCCCGACGATGCGCACCTGCATCGCTGGCTGGACATGGCGCGCGAGCGCATCAGCTTCCAGGGCCTGCCGGCGCGCATCTGCTGGGTCGGCCTGGGCCTGCGCCACAAGCTCGGCCTGGCGTTCAACGAAATGGTACGCAACGGCGAGCTGAAGGCGCCGGTGGTGATCGGCCGCGACCACCTCGATTCCGGCAGCGTGGCCTCGCCGAACCGCGAAACCGAAGCGATGAAGGACGGTAGCGACGCCGTCAGCGACTGGCCGCTGCTCAACGCGATGCTCAACGTCGCCGGTGGCGCCACCTGGGTGTCGCTGCACCACGGCGGCGGCGTCGGCATGGGCTACTCGCAACACTCAGGCGTCGTGATCGTCTGCGACGGCTCGGAAGAGGCCGACAAGCGCATCGCCCGCGTGCTGTGGAACGACCCCGGCACCGGCGTCATGCGCCATGCGGATGCCGGCTATGACATCGCCGTGCAGTGCGCGAAGGAGCAGGGGTTGAAGCTGCCGATGGTGTGAGCCATCGTCTGCCGTGATCGAAGACGGCCAGTCACGGCGAGCCGTCTTCCCGATGCGGCGCACCGTAATATCCGCGTCATCCCCGCTGCCCAGAATGGGGCGGTCGTGCCTGTCCTCCCCCTGGGCACGTTCGGGGATCCGTCGTGTCGCTCCAATATCCGGTCGAAGAGGCCGTGCCCGACGATGCCGGGCGCGAGCACTGGTTCGCGGTCAACATCCTGCCCCACGAAGTGTCCCTGCGGCGCTGGCTGACACGGCTCCGGGTCCAGGATCCGGATGCACTGGACATCATCCAGGAGAGCTATGCGCTGCTCCTGGAGCGCGAGCGGCTGGACGACATCCTCAATCCCCGCGCGTATCTGTTCCAGGTCGCGCACTCGCTGATGTTGCGCAACATCCGCCGCGCGCGGATCGTACCGATCCTGGCGATCGAGGAGCTGGGCAGCGTCGAGCTGGCCGACAAGGCGGCTACGCCGGAACGCGATGCCATGGGCCGGGACGATCTCCGCCACCTGGCCGACCTGATCGCGGGCATGCCCGAACAGGCGCGCCAGGCCTTCGTCCTCCGCCGCATCCATGCGCTGCCCCAGCGGGAGATCGCCCGACGCATGGGGATTTCCGAGAACACCGTCGAGAAACACATCGCGCGTGGCATCCGATGGCTGGGCGAACGGCTGGCCGATGGCGGAAACGGGGTGTCTGACGTCTCCAAGGGGAGTGGTCGGGATACCAGGAGGGTCTATGGACGGTCGCGAAACCAGTCAGGCGATTGAGCGGAAGGCTGCGCAATGGGTTGCGCGGATGGATCGCGGACCGCTCGACGCGCAGGAACAGGGAGAACTCCAGCATTGGCTGAGCGGCGATGCGCGCAGGCGCGGTGCGTTCATCCGGGCGCGGGCCTTGTGGCGCCGCCCGGACGTCATCGCCCGCGTGGCGCAACCGTCGGTCCTGCACGCGCTGGAGGAGGTGCCCGCGCCCGCCAGGCCATGCGGGCATCGCACGGATCGCGCACCACGGCGCACCGGTCCGGCACTGCGCCGCGGGGTCGCTGCGCTGGCGGCGTCGATCATGCTGTTCGTCCTGGTGGTCGCCAGCATGCCGATGCCGATGGCCTACGCGACGGCGAAGGGAGAGATGCGCCGGGTACCGCTGATCGATGGTTCCACGCTCACCCTCAATACCGAAAGCCGCGTCGACGTGTATGAACAGGAGCGCCGCCTGCGCGTGAGGATCCGGCGCGGGGAGGTGTTCGTTGAAGCGTCCGGAAGCGGCGAGCCCCTGCTGGTGGAAGTCGATGGAGTGCAGCTGCGTGCCGGCGTCGCCGCCTTCGTGGTACGCAAGCTGGATGGCCAGCCGGCCCAGGTCGTGGTGCAGGACGGCGAAGTGGCTCTGCCTGCGCCCGACGGATCGGTGAAGTCGCTCGCGGCGCACCAGCGTGGATCGTGGAAGAGCGTCGCCGGCCGCGTCGAGGTGGCGTCGCTGTCAGCAGACCAGATGCATCGCGAGTTGGCGTGGCGCGAAGGCAAGCTCGCCTTCCACGGGGAGCGCCTGGCCGAAGCGGCCGAGGCCTTCGCGCGCTACAGCGATGTCCGGATCGTCATTTCCGATCCGCGCCTGGCAAATGCGTCCATTACCGGCCTGTTCGCCGCCAACAATCCGGCAGGGTTCAGTCGCGCGGTGGCGGATGTGTTCGGTGCCGAAGTCCGACAGGAAACCAGTCGCGAGATCGTCATCGTTCCGGAAGATTAAATTTTCATGACGCATGGCGGAAGCTGGGCCACGGCGTCTCAAGCATTCGAGGTCCGCAATTCCTGCGGCCAACAATGCGAGTGCTTGCCCGATGATCCGCTGCAACAAGCTTCTCCTGGCCACTGCCGTCGCGATCGCGCTGACCTCCGCGCCGCACGCGATGGCGCAACGGCGCCAGTTCAACGTCCCCACGCAGCCGGCGGTGACCGGCATCCCGGAGTTCGCGCGCCAGGCGCAGCTGCAGATCATCGCCCCCGCGGATGCGCTGGATGGCGTCAACACGCAGGCGGTGGTGGGCGAAGGCGACGCGCGGCAGACGTTGCGTACGCTGTTGCGCGATACCGGTCTGGAAATCAAGTCCGATGACGGTCGCGTGATCCTGCTGCAGCCTTCGCGAGCCGGCGAACCGGGCGCGGGAAGTGGAACGGTGCTGGGCAGCGTGCTGGATCCGGCGACGGGCGGCTATCTCCGGGACGCGGTCGTGCGCATCACCAGCAGCGCCGGCACGCGTGTCGTCCATTCGGGCGAGCGGGGCGAGTTCCAGTTGGCCGGGGTGCCGGTGGGCACGGTGGAGGTGACGGTGAGCTACACCGGCTTCCACGAGGAGCGGCGCACCATCGAGCTTGAGCCGGGCGAACGCGAGCGGCTGGAGTTCCAGTTGCGCAGCACGTGGGTGGAGGCAGGCACCTCCGGCACGCGTACGCTGGATTCGCTGCAGGTGGTCGGGGTGCGCGAGGGCGATGCCAGGGCGATCATGGAGCAGCGCGCCGCCATGAACATCACCAACACGCTGTCGGCCGACAGCTTCGGCGAGATCGGCGACGGCAATCCGGGCGAGTTCCTCAAGTACATGCCGGGTGTCGATTTCGACGTGGTGGCGGACGATGCGCCGCGCAACATCAGCCTGCGCGGCCTGCCGGCGAAGTACACGGGAGTGACGCTCAACGGCGTCAGCCTTCCCGGGATAGATGCCAACTCGTCGAGCTCGCGTACCTTCAGCTTCGAACAGAGCGCACTGGCGGGCGTGGATTCGATCAGCATCAACAAGACCGCCTCGGCCGACATGGATGCGAACGCACCGGCCGGCACCATCGACATCCGGACCAGGAAGGCGTTCGACGCCAAGGGGCGGCGGGTCGTCGTGTCCCTCGGCGGTACCACGCACTCCGGCCTGTGGGACAGCAGGAACACCGGGTGGATGGAAGGCGGCTACGACACCAAGTGGCTGCCCAGCAGCTCCATCACGTATTCGGACGTGTTCTTCGACAAGCGCCTCGGCATCACCGCCGGCATTAGCAGCATCACCAACCTGGTGGAACAGGCACAGATCACGGCCGGCCGGAACTACGTGGCGACGGCCACCAGTCCCTATCCGTATGCCGTGACGTCGATCGCCGCGTCGGGCTACGACCGCGAATACAACCGGCGTGTCGCGTCCTTCAATGCGGACTTCAAGGCGACCGATACGCTGATCCTGTCGCTCTCGGCCAACCTGAGCCGCGGCGACATCGATCCCAACACCATCACGCCCACGTTCACCAACGGCCGCGCGACCGCTGCCAATCCGCATGAGGGCGATCCTTCGCTGGACTGGACGACCCGGTATCCCGCCAGCACCAACACGTTGGCGTTGAACCACAGCTACACCTACAAGGTCGGCTACTCGCGCAACTTCGTGCCCAGCTTCGTCTGGCAGAACGAAAACCTGAAAGTGGATGGCAACCTGTTCTCCGCCACGTCCACCAGCCGCTACGACTCGGTCAAGAAGGGACAGGTCTCCAATCTGCTGAATACGCTGAGCGCGCGCGGCAACTACAGCGCCTCTCGCAGCGACTGGATGCACCAGGACTGGCAGATCCAGCAGATCGACGGCATCGACTGGGCCAGCCCCGACGCATTCACGCTGGGGTCGTATGCCGGCGCGCTGGGTGCGTCCACGAGGCCGTCCATCCGCACCACCAGCGGCAGTTCGGCCGAGCTCGACTACCGGGGCGGGGCGCTCAATGTCGAGTTCTACCAGGACATCGGCCGCATTCCGGTCACATGGAAGACCGGCGTCAAGGCGACCCGTGCCGGCTACGAGTTCGGCAACACCTCCGACGCCAACATCTGGACCTACAACGGCCCGTTGAGCAACGCCGAGTTCCTGCGCGCCGTGCAGAGCCGCAACGTCTGGCACGGGGGCGAGAGCGGCATGGACATCAGGACGCTGAGCGGCGGCGACGTATATCTCTACAGCCTGGCCAGGATCCACCAGATGATGCAGGCCAATCCCGAGCAGTGGATACGCAGCGAGACGGCCGCGCAGTGGTACAACGCCCATATCGCGAACGTGAACGAGCTGGACGAACGGATCACCTCGCTCTATTTCATGGGAACCGCGGATTTCACCGAACGGCTGAAGGGCCAGGCCGGTCTGCGTTGGGAGAGGACCCGTGAGATCGGCTACGATTTCGACCCGCTCAGCCCCGACCAGGTGCGCGCTGCCGGGTATGCCGTTTCCGCGGCCACGGGCCGGGCCGCCACGGTCGACGGCCTGAAGTACCAGTATCTGACCAACCCGCGGAAGGAAACCGAGGGCCGCTACGACGACTTCTTTCCCAGCGCGTCGCTCAAGTACAGCGTGACCGACAGCCTGGACATCCATGCAGGCTACAGTAAGACCATCATGCGTCCGGAGGTCGGCGACCTGGCCGGCGTGTGGTCCATCGCCTACGGCACCGAAGACGGGAACGTGCTCAGCGCGCCCAACGCCAGCCTGAAGCCGGAGTACTCGGACAACTTCTCCCTGCGCGCGACGCAGTACTTCGAGCCGGTCGGGCTGGTGGCGTTCGGCGTGTTCCACAACCGGATCAAGGACCTGATCGATACGGCCACGCTGACGCCGGAGGAGTTCGGCTACGACGGCGACGAGCCCGTCGACCTGGTCAGCACCGCGACCAACAGCGCGGCGGACATCACCGTCAACGGCTACGAGTTCGAGTTCAACCACGCCATGGACTACCTGCCGGGTCCATTGAGCGGGCTGACCCTGCGCGGCCATTTCACCAACACCAACCCGTCGAAGAAGCTTTCGCGCGTGGCCCAGCAGGTGGCGGGCCTCGGCTTCGGCTGGAAGTACGGGCCCATACGCCTGAACCTCAACAGCGTGTGGAGCGACGAGAAGGATCGCGGCCCGACCAGCGCGGTAAGCGTGAACAACGGCAATGGCGCCTATTCGGTCGTCCAGGAGCAGCCCTTCGACGACTACCTGGAGGTGAACCTGTCCGGCAGTTACACCCTCATTCCCAAGACCCGCGACAACTGGCTGGGGCTGGAGGTGTACTTCAGCGCCAACAACCTCTTCGACCAGAACCGCCACACCGTCTACTCCAACGGCCCGGTCGGACTGGGCGCGGGCGGCCACCACAGCCAGATCTACATCACCAGCGGCCGTCGCGCCTCGCTCGGCATCCGGGCGCGCTTCTAGGCATCCGATGGCGGCGGGTGTGCATGCCGCTGGTGCGCGTCGCCGGCGGCAGGGCGCCGCGCCATGCCTCGTCTCCCCTTCCAGAGAGCAGACCGATCCCTCATGTCTACCCGATTCGATCGCCGCACCTTCCTGCAGGCCGCCGGCCGCCTGGCCCTGTTTGCGGGACTGGCTCCGGCCGCGCGCGTGTGGGCCTCGGCGCCCTTTCCCGCGTATCCGTTCCTGCTGGGCGTCGCGTCGGGCGATCCCGTGCCGGATGGCTTCGTGATCTGGACGCGCCTGGCGCCGCGTCCGCTGGATGAACATGCCGGCATGCCCATGGTCGCCGTTCCCGTGCGCTGGGAAGTCGCCGAGGACGAGGCCTTTGCCACCGTGGTGCGCAGGGGAGAGGCCATCGCGCGTCCCGAGCTTGGCCACAGCATCCACGTGGACGTGCAGGGGCTGCGCCCGCGTCGCCCCTACTGGTACCGCTTCCATGTCGCGGGGCAGCCGCCGAGTCCGGTGGGAACGGTGCGTACCGCACCCGCGGCAGCGGATTCGCCGGAGCGCATCCGCATCGGCGTGGCCGGTTGCCAGCACCACGAAGCCGGGCTCTTCACCGCCTACCGCCATCTGAGCCAGGAGCAGGACCTGGATGCGGTGTTCCACTACGGCGACTACATCTACGAGGGGGCAGGCAAGGAGGGTGCGCTGTCCTTTGTCGACACCCACGGCCGCCGCGTGGATCGCAGGCACGTGGGCGGCGAAATCTACGCGCTGGACGACTATCGCAGGCGTTACGCGCAGTACAAGAGCGATCCCGACCTGCAGGCCGCCCACGCCGCCACCGCCTTCCTGTCCACCTGGGACGACCACGAGTTCGACAACAACTGGGCCGCTGCGCTCGACCAGGACGGCACGCCTCCCGAGGTCTTCGCACTGCGGAAATTCGCCGCCATGCAGGCCTGGTACGAGAACATGCCGGTGCGGCGCGCGCTGTTTCCCTCACCGCAGGGCGGCATCACCCTGTATCGGCGGCTGGACTATGGCCGGACGCTGAGGGTGCATCTGCTGGACACGCGGCAGTACCGGAGCAAGCAACGGTGCGAACGGGGGACGACCAGGCCCTGCCGCACCGATGCGGTGGCCGGACCGGAGCACATGCTGGGCAGCGCGCAGGAACAGTGGCTGGGCGCCGGCCTGGACAGCGGCGTGCACTGGCACCTGCTTGCGCCGCAGGTGATGGTGATGCCCTACGCCTATCCGGACAGCCGCAAGTCCGGACCCATCAATACCGACTCGTGGAGCGGCTACCCGGCGGCGCGCGCGCGTCTGGTCGACACCCTCCGGGAAAGAGGGCAGGGCAATGTCGTGGTCGCGACGGGCGACGTGCACAAGCATCATGCCGGCGTGATCCCCTCCGTGGATGGCGATCTGCTCAGCACGCCGGTGGCGACCGAGTTCGTCACCACCTCGATCGCCTCCGGCGGCGATGGCAGCGATATCCCTTCCGGCTGGAAACACGTGCCATCCGAGAATCCCCACACCCATCTGCTCAATGACCGCCGTGGCTATCAGGTCTTCGACATCGGTCCCCGGCTGTGGCGTACCGAGGTGATCGGCGTGGACAAGGTGTCGGCCCCCGGAGGGACGAAGACCGTGAACGCCCGCCTGGCGGTTGAGCACGGCAAGCCAGGCATCCAGCCCGCATGACCGCCGCGATTGAACGCCGCCGCTTCCGGAGTTCCGGCCGGTCGCACGACAGGCTCTGCGGGCATCGTGCTCGGGCGAACGGACACGCAGCATGCCTGCTTTCTCCGGTACTGCTCCTGCTGGCACTTCCCCTGCTGGCCAGCTCCGATGTCGCGTCCGGACCGGGCCGGACACTGCCCGCATGGCGCGAGGGCGAACTGGACATCCACCACATCAACACCGGACGCGGCGAGGCCCAGCTGATGATCCTGCCGGATGGCAGCAGCGTGCTGGTGGACATGAGCGGCAAGACGAACGAGCAGGCGCCGTTCTCGCTGCCCACCCGGCCGGACGCATCCCGCGCGCCGGGAGAGTGGGTGGCACGCTACCTACAGCGCGTATTGCCCGAGGAAGCGAAGGGGCTGGACTACGCGGTCGTCAGCCACTTCCACGGCGACCACATGGGCGCGATCACTGCGGACTCGCCCGCCTCGGCGAAGGGCTACCAACTCAGCGGCATCACCCAGGTCGCCGAGTCCGTACCGATCGCCAAGGTCATCGATCGCGGATGGCCCGGCTACGACGATCCGGTGCCGCTCCGCGGCGCGACCATGGACAACTATCGCCGGTTCCTCGACTGGCAGGTGCGGCACCGCGGCATGAAGGTGGAGAGGTTCGAGCCGGGCCGCAAGGACCAGATCGTACCGGTGAACGACGACGGCGCCTATCCCGGTTTCGAGATCCGAAACCTCTATGCGAACGGCCTGCTCTGGACGGGCGAGGGAGAGACCGTGCGCGCCCTTTTCCCCTCGGCGGAACGGATGGCGGAGCAAGGCGTGCCGGGCGAGAACAAGCTGAGCATCGCGTTCCGTGTGCGCTACGGCGGGTTCGACTACTACACCGGTGGCGATCTCTCCTCCGTCGACGAAGAGGTCGCGTTCGGGCCTGCCGCGTGGAAGAACGTCGAGCCAGAAGTGGGGCGTGCCTGCGGCCCGGTCGATGCGATGAAGGCCAACCATCACGGCAGTTGGGATGCCAACAGCATCCCCTTCCTGGCGGCATTGCAGCCGCGGGTGATCGTCATCGCCACGCGCGCCGACGGTCATCCCGCGGTGAATGCCTACAAGCGGATGACCTCGGACGCCGTCTGGCCCGGACAGCGCGATATCTTCATCACCCACCTGTCGGATGCGACCGCGAAGACGACCTATGGCGTGAGCGCAGCGGCCAGTACGCAGGGCCATGTCGTCATCAGGGTGGAGAAGGGGGGCGCGCGCTATCGGGTGTTCGTGCTGGACGATGCGGACGAGACGATGAAGATCAAGGCCGTGTTCGGCCCCTATGCGTCCCGATGAGAGGCGAGGGAGCCCCTGCCGCCTGCATCGGAAGGAACCCTCTTGCGTTCACCTCCTGGCGGGGTGCGGAAACGACGGTCCGTCCCGTCAATCCGGGCTGGGAAGTGCCGGATCCCGCCTTGCCAGCTGCTGCTCCAGTTCCACCTGCCGCGAAATGTCGGTGAACACGCCGAACCAGCAGCGGGTGCCGTCGGGGGCTGTCCGGGGCGTGGCGCGGCTGGAGACCCAGCGCCAGCGCTCGTCGAACCAGCGCAGGCGGAAGCGGGTCTCGAACGTGTCGCGGGTGTGTACGGCGGCCAGCCATTCGGCGCGCACGCGCACGCGGTCGTTCTCGTCCATGCGTGCATACCAGGCGGCCATGCGCGTTTCCATCGAGCAGCCTTCCGGCTCCTGCGGGACGGGGCTGATGTAGGTGAGGGTGCCGGCGGCATCGCTGACCCACAGCACGTTGGGCCCCAGTTCCACGACGGCGCGGTAGGTCGCTTCGCGGGCGCGCAGCTCTTCCTCGACGCGCTTGCGGTCGGTGATGTCGATGCTGACCACGGAGATGCCGATGGGCTGGGCCGTTTCATCGGTCACCCGTGAGCCGACCACCAGAAAGGTCTCTTCGCGGCCCGGGAAGCGGAATTCGATGCGGGAGGTGTCGCCGCTGTCCAGGATCCGTTGCGATGCCTGCACGATCCATGCCGCGATATCCGGCGCGTAGACCTCTCGGACATGCGAACCCACGATCTCGCAGGGCGGCCGGCCCACCATGCGTGCGAACTGAGTGTTCGCCGCCGCGTAGCGCATGTCCAGGTCCAGGAACGCCAGGCCCACCGGTGCGCTGTTGTAGAGCGAGGACAGCTGGTGCTGGCGCAGGTAGGGCGACATCGGCTGCGATGCGGGCGAGGCGGTATGCACGGGCGCCGTCGCCAGCAGCTGCGCCACCGCGCCGCCCGGCATGGGCCGGCCGGTCAGCCAGCCCTGCGCGTAATCGCAGCCCAGCTCGCGCAGCACGTCCGCCTGCGCTTCGGTCTCCACCCACTCGGCCACCACCGGCACGTCCAGGCTGTGGCCCAGGCCGATGATGGCCGACACCACCTTGCGGCTCTCGCGGTCGGTGGTCAGGCGCTGGATCAGGCCACCATCGATCTTCAGTTCGTCGAAGCCGAAGCGGCTCAGCCGCACCATGCTGGAGAATCCGGTGCCGAAGTCGTCCAGAGCCACGCGGATGCCGTGGGATTTCAGATAGCCGAAAGCCCGTTCCGCGGCGGGTTCGTCCTCGACCAGTTCGTCCTCGGTCATCTCGATGCAGATGCGGTCCAGCGGGAACGACGACTCGGCCATCGCCTCCAGCAGCAGGCGCACCGCCGGTGCGTCCTGTAGCAGCGATGGCGGCACGTTGAACGCCAGGCAGAATCGGCCAGGCCACGTGCTGGCTTCCGCACAGGCGCGGCGTACCAGATTCAGTGTCAGCAGCGGCAGCAGCGAAGCCTGCAGCGCGATGGGAATGAAATCCTTTGGCGGCACGGCGCCGAAGTCGGGATCGTGCCAGCGCGCCAGCACTTCCAATCCGTGGATGGCACGGGTCCGCAGGCAGACGATGGGTTGGTAGGCGGGGTAGATCTTCTCGTGGCACACGCGTCGGCGATGCGCTGGCGCAGCGCGTCGGCAGTGTGGAACGGTGTTGTCGCCATGCAGCCCCCCAGCGCAGCCTGCCCGACCCCCGGTGTCGTCGAGTCCCTTCCCTCGGCATCGGCGGGGGGGAGGCCCGACTTGAGGCGTCGGACCGCGGCGCGGTGGGCGCTGCGGTCCGGCCACATTAGCGCCTGCGGGAGGGCGCAGGAAAGCGCGCGCTGACAGGCGGCCCGGTAAGCGCGATTACGCGCCTGGGCTTCAAGGTGCGTGCGGCACGCGCCGGATCTTCGACACGTCGTATCCCAATGCCTGGATCTGCCTGATCCGTGCTTCGTAGTCCGCGTCGGATATCCGCGGCGTGCGCGCCATCAGCCACACATAGTCGCGCTTGCTGCGCCCCACGATCGTCTGCTGGTAGTCGGCGTCCACGTACGCGATGACGTACTCGGCCTGGATCGGCCAGATGAACTGCATGCCCCACACCGCACCGCCCGTGCCGGGCGTGACCGTGCCGACCGGATGCATCGTCTTCTCCGGTCCGTCCAATGCGCCCTTGCGGAAGCGGAACGTGGTCTGGATGCGGCCGTCGGGCAGCTTCGCGTACGACTCCACGGCGGCATAGGCTTCGCGCTCGGGGAACGAGGGGATATGCGCGATGACGTACCAGTCGCCCATGAAGCGGTCCACGTCGACCGGTGCCGCCGTGGGGATGGACGGCTTGACGTTGCCGGAGCGGCAGGCGGCGGTGGTGGTGGCGACCATCAGGGCGAGCAGCACGAAGGGCAGGGTGCGCATGTCAGTGCTCCCGCGCCGGCCGCTGGAAGCGATAGTGGGCCACCAGCCACTCCTGTCCGTCGCGGTAGCCGAACAGTTCCGCACAGGCCATCCAGAACATCCGCCAGCGCTGGTTCCACAGTGGCGCTGCCTCGCCATAGGCGGCGCGCAGGACGGACATCACCTCGTCGCGGTGCGCATCGTGGTGGGCCAGCCAGTGGTTGGCGGTGCGCTGATAGTGCGTGCCGTCCAGCATCCAGCGTTCCTGCAGGTGCAGATGTTCCTGGAAAAACAGCAGCAGGTCGGCCGACGGCATCATGCCGCCGGTGAAGAAATGCCGGCCCATCCAGTTGTCCTCGCCCTGCGTCTCGAACGGATACATCAGGTGGCGGTGGACGAAGATGTGCACGAACAGTGCGCCGCCCGGGCGCAGGGCGTCATGGATGCGACGCATCAGGGCGGCATGGTTGCTGACGTGTTCGAACATCTCCACCGACACGCAACGGTCGAAGGCCTGCGGTTCCAGCTGCAGCTGGTTCACGTCGCAGGTGATGACGCGCACGTTGCGCAGGCCGCGTTCGGCGCAGCGCGCCTCGATGAACTGGCGCTGGGAGTGCGAATTGGAGACCGCGGTGATCCGCGCATTCGGATAGCGCTCGGCCATCCACAGCGTCAGCGAACCCCAGCCGCAGCCCAGCTCCAGGATATCCTGGCCGTCGGCGAGCGCAGCGCGTTCGCCGTACAGCGCCAGCATCGCGTCCTCCGCCTGGTCCAGCGTCTCAGTGCCGGTGGGGTAGTAGCAGCTGCTGTACTTGAGCCGGTGGCCAAGGCAGTGGCGGAAGAAGTCCGCCGGCAGTTCGTAGTGTTGCCGGTTGGCGGCATCGGTGTGCACCGCCAGTGCCCCCTGCCGCAGCGCGCGCAGGCGTTGCGCCAGCAGAGCCGACTGCGCCTGCTGCCCGCCCGCGGTCTCGTCACGCAGCCGCTGCGCGCACAGCCGGCGGATGCCGGCACGGATCAGCACATCAGGCAACAGGCCGCGCTCGGCCAGGCCCAGCAGGCCGGGAGCAACCCGGTCGGCGGCCAGTTCTTCCACCATCGCGTTCATCGTGTCGCCTCCTTGGTGGCGGATTTGGGAAACCAGGGGAACAGCATCGGCGTGGTGCGCTGGTATTCGCGGTACTCGTCGCCGCGGGTGCGCAGCGCCTGCGCCTCGGTATAGGGAATGCCACTGATCCAGCGCAGGAACACGTACATCACCACCGGCCCGCACCACGACAACCCCTGCCAGGGCGATCCGACGGCCAACGCGACGTAGGCGAACCAGTGCAGCCATTCGAAGAAGTAGTTGGGATGGCGCGAGTAACGCCACAGGCCCTCGCGGCAGGTCCTGCCGCGGTTGGCGGGATCGGCGCGGAAGCGCGCCAGCTGGCGGTCGGCGATGGCCTCGCCGGCCACGCTGCCCACCCAGATGGCCACCGCCAGCACGATCCACGGCCATGCGGCATCGACCGGACTGCGCGCCGCGGCGGCGAAGGGCAGGGCGAACAGCACCACCAACAGCGCCTGCGCCATGAAGAACAGGAAGAACTTGCCCTGATGCCCGTGCCAGTGTTCGCGCAGGTAGCGGTAGCGTCCGTCC
Organism: Pseudoxanthomonas mexicana; assembly: GCF_010093385.1. Lineage (GTDB taxonomy): Bacteria > Pseudomonadota > Gammaproteobacteria > Xanthomonadales > Xanthomonadaceae > Pseudoxanthomonas_A > Pseudoxanthomonas_A mexicana. The sequence goes on along the minus strand of NZ_PDWV01000017.1, from coordinate 34,187 downwards.
TCGGGCTCGCTGCGCACGCGGTGCCACAGGTGCAGCGCCAGGCGCGCACCCCACAACCCGCCGAGCACCGCCAGCGTGGTGCGCGCTTGCCACGCGCCGTCGCCCAGCACAGCCAGTAGGATCGCGCTGCCGCCCACGCAGGCCGACCACAGCACATCTACGATGCCCGCATTCTCGCGGCGCCGCTGCCACAGCCAGCCCAGCGTCATCATCGCAGCGGCGACCAGGGCCCCCCAGGCGAGGGAGTGCAGGAGACTCATGCGGCCCCCGACGGGTGGCCGGGACGAGCCATCAGCAAATGGGATACGCCGATGGACCGCTCCAGGAAGCCGCCTTCGCAATAGGCCAGGTAGAACTCCCATAGACGGATGAAGCGCTCGTCGAAGCCCTGCGCGCGCACCTCCGCCAGCCGGATCATGAAGCGGCGCCGCCAGGCCCGCAGCGTGTACGCGTACGACAGGCCGAAGTCCTCCTGGTGGACGACCTGCAGGTCGCTGACGCGGGTCTTTGCGCCGTACATGGCGTTGAGCGAGGGAATGAAGCTGCCGGGAAAGACGAAGCGCTTGATGTAGTCCACCGAGTCGCGCGCCTGCACGTAGCGATGATCCTCGATGGTGATGGCCTGCAGCAGCGCCTGTCCGCCCGGCCGCAGCAGACTGCCCAGCTTGCCGAAGAAGGTGTCGAGGTACTGCGCGCCGATCGCCTCGATCATCTCGATGGAGACCAGCTTGTCGTACTGTCCCTGCAGGTCGCGGTAGTCCTGCAGCAGCAGGGTCACCCGGTCCTGCAGGCCGGCCTCGGCCACGCGCTGGCTGGCGAGCGCGTGCTGTTCGCGCGAGATCGTGGTCGTGGTGACATGGGCCCCATAGTGGCGCGCCGCGTGCAGCGCGAAGCCACCCCAGCCGGTGCCGATCTCGATCACCCGGTCGCCGGGCGCCAGCGCCAGCTTGCGGCACACGGCATCGAGCTTGCGGTACGAGGCCGTTTCAAGATCCTCGTCCGGCGAGGCGAACATCGCCGAGGAGTACATCAGGTCCGGCGACAGGAACAGCGCGAAGAAATCGTTGCCCAGGTCGTAGTGCGCCGCGATGTTGCGGCGGCTGCCCTCGCGTGTGTTGCGGCGGAGTGCATGCCAGCTGCGCAGCGCCCAGCCCCCCAGCCGCGCCAGCCCGCCTTCCATGCCGTCGAGCAGCTCGCGGTTGCGTACCAGCAGGCGCACCAGGCCCACCAGATCGTCGCATCGCCACTGGCCGGCGATGTAGGCCTCGCCCGCGCCCACGCTGCCCTGCGCGGCGACGGCACGGTAGAACGACGGATCGTCGATCCGCAGGTGCACGACGGGCAGCGCATCGCCACCGGTACGTCCGAAGCGGTGCTCGCCCAGCGCGTCGCGGACCACCAGCATGCCGTGGTCCAGCGCATCCAGGCGCGCCAGCAGCTGGGACCGTAGCAGGCGATCGAGCGCACCGAAGGAAGCGGCGGCGGGAATGTCGGCGATCTCGTTCATGGGGTCTCGCGGGCAAGGGAAGGATGGTCGTGGACGGGCGTGCGCTTGAGCCACAGGCGCAGCGCCTGCCAGTGGATGCCGGTCATCACCTGCGCTGTCATCAGCGGATAGCGCCACAGCACGCGCGCCAGCGAACGGCCGTCCAGCGGCTGGCGCAACAGGGTGAGGGTGGCGTCGAAGGCGCGCCGTCCTTCGCGGTCGACCTGCATGTGCACGCGCAGCGCTTCGTCGGGCACGGTGAAGCGCCAGCGGTAGGCGCAGTCGATCGGCAGGAACGGCGACACATGGAAGGCCTTGTCGAAGCTCCATTCCCAACCGTCGCCATACGGCACGCCGTCGCGCACCGGCAGTACGTAGCTGTGCCGCTCGCGCCACGGCGTGTTGGTGATCTCGGCCAGTACGGCGTCCAGAGTGGCGCCATCGGGCTGGAAGCAATAGTAGAAGCTGACCGGGTTGAAGACGTAGCCGCCGTAACGCAGGTGCGTCAGCAGACGGACCGGACCCTGCGGACGGTGGCCCAGCGCGCGTTCGACGCGGTCGCGCACGGCTTCGGCCAGCGGCTGGTCATGCGGTGCCAGGTAGTCGTGCCGGCGGAACTCGGCCAGGTTGCGGCGATCCACCGACCACAGCCAGCGGCGGGCGAACACCGTTTCGATCTCGTCCAGGTCCAGGTAGAGCTGCGCCATGCGATAGCGGAATGCGTGCGCGCGTGGCGCATGCCGGCGGTGCCGCACCCAGCCCTCGTACACCGCGCTGGCCAGGGGCGCGTTCATGCGCCCACCGGTTCGACGCCGGCCGGCGCGGGCGCTTCGACGGGCAACGCCTGGATGGCATCGACCACGTCACGCGCACTGCGGATACCGTCTTCGTGGAAGCCCCAACCCCAGTAGGCGCCTGCGAACCACGTGCGCCGCTGTCCTTGTATCTCATGCCTGCGCCGCTGCGCGGCGACCATGGCGTGGTCGTAGACCGGATGCCGGTAGTGCATGCGGCGGAGGACGCGGGCGGGGTCGATGGCATGGCTGCGGTTGAGCGTGACCACGAAGGGCTCGGGCGAGTCCACGCCCTGCAGCAGGTTCATGCAGTAACTGACCGTGCACGGTGCCGACGGGTCGCGCGGCACGTGCGCGTTCCAGGCGGCCCAGGCCTTGCGGCGCTGCGGCAGCAGGCGCGCGTCGGTGTGCAGCACGGTGTCGTTGGACTGGTAACGGATCGCACCGAGGATGTCGCGTTCGCGTGCGTCGGCGTCCTGCATCAGCCGCAGCGCATCGTCGCTGTGGCAGGCCAGCACCACCTGGTCGAAGCGTTCGCGGCCGCGCAGCGTGTCCAGTTCGACACCATCGGCATCGCGCCGTACCGCCAGCACAGGCGAGGACAACCGCTCCTGCACGCCCCAGCGACGGCGCAGCGCCTCCACGTACGTCGCCGACCCGCCGGTCACCACGCGCCACGGCGGGCGGGTGCCCAACGTCAGCATGTGGTGGTTGGCCATGAACTGCACCAGGTACCGCGCCGGGAAAGCCAGGATGCCCTGCGGTGGCGAGGACCATAGCGCGGACGCCATCGGCACCAGGTGCTCGTCGCGGAAGGCGTCGCCATAGCCGCCGGCCTGCAGCCAGTCGCCCAGGGTGGGTCCGGTGGCATCGCCCTCGAGCAGCGCAGGTGCCTCCCGGTAGAAACGCGCCAGGTCGCGCAGCATGCCCCAGAACCGCGGCGACGCCAGGTTGCGGCGCTGGCAGAACAGCGTATCCAGCGAGGTCGCGTTGTATTCGACGCCGCTGCACTCGCTGTGCACGGAAAAGCTCATCGTGGTCGGCTGCGATGCCACGCCGAGTTCGTCGAACAGTCCGCACAGCAGCGGATAGTGGTCCGGGTTGAACACGATGAAGCCGCTGTCGATGCGGTACTCGCGGCCCGCCTGTTCGATGTTGTGGGTATGCGTGTGTCCGCCGAGGTAGTCGTTGGCTTCGAACAGCACAACCTCGTGCCGCCGCGACAGCCACCACGCCGAAGCCAGGCCGGCGATGCCGGATCCGATGACCGCGATGCGCATGCTCAGCGCCTCGCCTTGGCCAGCACCCATGCGGGCACCGGCTTGAGGTCGCGCACCAGCCCGAACAGCGCCATCGCGCGCAGGCCGTACCAGGTCAGGTCGATCTCCCACCAGCGGAAGCCCTGGCGTGCGGTCCCCGGGAAGAAGTGATGGTTGTTGTGCCAGCCCTCGCCGAAGGTCAGCAGGGCGAGCCAGAGATTGTTGCGGCTGTCGTCGCGGGTGTCGAAACGGCGGCGGCCGTACCGGTGCGCCAGCGAGTTGATGGTCACCGTGGCATGGAACAGCACCACGGTGGAAACGAAGAAGCCCCACACCAGCATCTGCGGCCCGTTGGTGCCCAACTGCGGGGCCGTGCTTTCCAGCAGCGCGCCAAGACCGTACAGGGCGGCGGCAAGCAGCACCGGCACCACGGTGTCGTAGCGGTCCAGCCAGCGCAGCTCCGGGTAGCGCGCCAGGTCGGGGATGCGCGACCAGTCCGTGCGGAAACCCTCGCGGGTCAGGAACCAGCCCGCATGGCTCCACCAGAACCCGCGCTGGTTCGGCGAATGCGGATCGGCCGCGGTATCGGCGTGGCGATGATGGTTGCGGTGGTGCGCGGCCCACCACAGCGGTCCGCGCTGCACGCTGGAGGCGCCGATCAGTGCGAACACGAACTGCAGCACGCGCGAGGTGCGGAAGGTGCGGTGCGAGAAGTAGCGGTGGTAGAAGCCGGTGATGGCGAACATCCGTACCGCGTACAGCGCGACCGCCACGGCCACCGCGACCGGCGACACCCCGACCCAGAGCACGGCGACGCACGCCAGGTGCAGGCCGATGAAGGGCAACACGCGCAGCCAGTCGATGCGGTCCGGCTGCCCGCCGTCGTCGCCGTGGGCCTGGGTGTCGAACCAGCGGCGCAGGACGGACGCGGCACGGCGGACCGGCATGGAAGGGGAGGAATCGCGGGCCGGCATCACGGGGGTCTCGGTTGCGTCGTTCATCACTACGGCGCAGCGGCGGTATTGGATGCGGGAAGACGCGTCGTCATCCGCGGCACTGCCGCACCAGCGGCGTCGCCAGCGCGCCCTGCAGCGCGCGTGCATCGGCAGGGGTGGCCGCCTGCGGGAACACGATGCGCACGTCCTGATGGCGGCCTTCTTCGTCGCGGATGGTCGCGATGCCGGCGAACTCCAGCAGGCGCCGGTCCTCGCTGGCGTACGTCAGCTCCATCGTCGGCGCCACGAAACCGGACCAGCGGTCCAGCTTCATCGACAGGCGCTGGGCGGGCACGCCGTTCCAGCGCACGGCCGGGCCCGGCTGCAGCTTGACCGGAACGAACGCGAAGCGGCTCGGCAGCAGGAAGGGTTGGGTGACCCCGCGCCCCGACCTCAGCGCCTCCCAGTGCTGGCGCACGCTGGCGTCGAAGCCCGCATCGATGACGGCATCGGGGGCGTCGCCAGGGTGCGCTCCTTCGGACGGGCGTCCCCGACGTCCCTGACGTAGACCACGCGCCCGCCGGGGCCGGTGCGCACCCCCTCGCGATAGCCGTCGCGCGCATCCTCGAAGTCGAAGTCGGGCGCCTGCGCGGCAGGCCGTTCGACCACGGTCTTGCGGGCGAACGCGCGCCCGTCGGGGCATCGGTACAGCACCAGGCGCCGCGCCACCCCCTCCTGGCGGTAGCGCCAGTGGGATTCGCGATAGAGCACGGTGTCGCCCTTGCGGGCGTAGGCGATGGCCTCCTGGCGCAGGACGTCGGTACCGGCAAAGGCGGGGGGCGCCATCAACAGCAGCGCGGCCAGCAGGCGCAAGGGTCGGCGGGGCATGGGACGCTCCGTGGGCAGGACCCGAACGTCTACGCAGGTCGGCGTCCGGCGGATGCCTCCGGCAGCGCGCGGGCCTCTGCATCCGAACCCCGGTCATCTTCGTAGAGACCGTCATCACGCACGCACCGGGACCTGGCATACCATGCCCACCGACTTCACAAGGAGACCGCCGCCCCTTCGGGCCGCATCCCCGGTGTCCACGCCTACGCCCCTCACGCGCGACGCGCACGACTGGACCGCCGACATGCTGTCGGTGGCGCGCGCGCGCGACCGCGCGGCCTTCATGCGCCTGTACGACCACTTCATGCCGCGCCTGTGCCTGTACCTGCGTGGCCTGGGCAGCCCCGAGGCCGTGGCCGAGGAACTGGCGCAGGAAGCCCTGCTGCGCCTGTGGCAGCGCGCCGCCATGTCGACCCGCAGCAGGGCGCGGTCTCCACCTGGCTGTTCCGCATCGGCCGCACCCTGCATATCGCCCGCATCCGGCGCGAGCCGGGCTGGGTGCAGGGGCTGGAGGAAGCCGCGCCCGCCAGCGACGAGGAACTGGCGCGACCGTTCACCTCGGCCGAGGACTATGCCGAGCACGTGCACCTGCAGCGCCGCATCGAAGACCTGCCTGCCGTGCAGGCGCGGCTGATGCGCATGTCCTACTTCGAAGCCAAGAGCCACCAGGAAATCGCCGACGAGCTGCAGATGCCGCTGGGTACGGTGAAGTCGCACCTGCGGCGCGCGTTCCTGCGCCTGCAGGGTCAAATACGAGGTCAGCCGTGAACCCGCATCATCATCTCGACCCCTCCACCGTGGTCAGCTACGCGGCCGGCGCGCTGGCCGTGGAGATGGCCGTCGTCGCCGCCACCCATCTGGAAACCTGCGCGCACTGCCGCGCGCGCGTGGACGAGGCCGAACGCATCGGCGGGCAGCTGGTCGAACACCAGCAGCCGGCGTTGTCGCCGTCCCGCCCGGCCGACCTGCGTGCCTCCATGCTGGAACAGCTGGATGCACCGCTGCCGCCGGCACCCGTCGCGGCCCCCCGTGGCACGCCCTACGAGGACGATGACCGGCTGCCGGCGCCGCTGCATCCGTACTTCGGCGCCTCGTACCGCGCGCTGAAGTGGCGCTGGATGGCACCGGGCGTGCACTGCATCCGCGCTGCCGGCCCTCGCAGCGGCACCCTGCTGATGCTGAAGATCGGTCCCGGCCGCAGCATGCCGGTGCACAGCCACGGCGGTACCGAGCTGACCCAGATCCTGCGCGGCGCCTACCACGATGCGCTGGGCCAGTTCGCGCCCGGTGATATCGCCGATCTCGACAGCGGCGTCGAACACCAGCCGGTCACCGTGCCCGGCACCGCCTGCATCTGCGTATCCGCACTGGATGCGCCGCTGCGCTTCCCGGGCTGGCTGGCGCAACGGCTGCAGCCGCTGTTCAAGCTGTAGCGGACGCCTCCATGGAGCTTGCCACGCCGACCGCCATCGCCTAGCGTGCACGTATCGAAGCAAGGAGTGCGCGCGATGACGGTATGGAAATGCCTGCAGGGGGCGCTGGGTGTGGTGGGGATTGTGGCGTGCACTGCGCACGTGCATGCCGCGTCACCATGGTCGCTCATCGGCAATCCGGCGCACTATGTCCTGGATGGGGGTGGTGACGTGCAATCGGAACGCGGCGCGTCGCTGACGGTCTACGCAACGCCCGAGGCGGATACACGGTTCGGTGGCGGCACTGCCGTCATCGATGCGACGCCTTACCGGGAGAAGCGTGTGCGCCTGACCGGGCGCATTTCCACGCAGGCCGTATCGGATACAGCACGCATCTGGTTGCGCGCAGATGCAGCGTCCGGCCGCGTCGCATTCGCCAACAGCGAACGTAATCCTGTGACCGGCAATGCCGCTGATGTGGTGCGCCAGGTCGAGATCTATGTGCCTGCCGCGGCCGAACGGCTGTTGGTCGGCCCCCTGCTGATCGGCAAGGGTCGCATGAGCGTGCGGGAACTGCGCCTGGAGCAGGCCCCGCCATCACCGGACGACGGCGTGCCGCCTGCCCGCATCGTGGAGGATGCGGTCAGGCATGTGCGCGCGCATGCACTGTATGCCGATCGCATCGACTGGGACCGTACACAGGCCGATATCGCGTCGCGCGTGCAGCGGGTGCACACGGCGGACGCGGCCTACGACCTGATCCGCAGTCTGCTTGCCCAACTGGGCGACCGTCACAGCGGCGTGCTGCCGCCCAGCGACGTCAGGCGCTCCGCCACCGAGGGCGTGCCATCCTTCGTGCCACGCGTGGAAGTACGACAGCGGGTAGGCATCGTGGCTGTTCCTGGGTTCTCGGGTACGGAGCAGGCCGCGTCGCTCGATTTCGCACGGGGCCTTGCCACCGCCATCGCCGACCGGGCGGCCTCAGCTTCGTGTGGATGGATCGTGGACCTGCGCGGCAACTCGGGCGGCAACATGTGGCCGATGCTGTCCGGCCTGCATCCGCTGCTGGGGGACGCCACGGTGGGCTATATGCGTGATCGGGATGGACGCCAGAATGCCTGGCGCATCGCGCCGCCGGGCGTAACGGCCCCGGATCTTTCCGCTGTCCCCGTCGTTGTGGTGACGGGCGCGAAGACCGCCAGCTCCGGCGAGGCCGTCGCCGTCGCGTTCCGTGGGCGAGCACATACGCGCAGCATGGGCCAGGCCACCATGGGTGTCAGCACCGGAAATCAGTTGTTTCCGGTGCTAGGCGGCGCCGCGCTGAAGCTGACCACCACCCGGTTCGTCGATCGCACGGGCCATGCTTATGGCGAGCCGCTGGCGCCCGACGAGGAGGCTTCGGAAGCGGACGCCGTGGCGCGCGCAGTTCAGTCGCTTGCGGGGTGCGCTGGCTGACTCGCGATGCGCGGATATCCCGGTCAATGCGGGCGCAGGTGTTCGCGTAGAAGCTCCGCGATCTCGTCCAAACGCGCGCGGATCGCGTCCAGTGCGTCGCCTTGATGGTACGGGACCTGGGATGTTGGTGTGCGCTGCATGCGCAAGCGTTCGCGACGGGCGAGGATTTCGTCGCGCAGCGCGTGCGCGTCGACAATGCCGACCAGCTGCATGCTGTGCGCCTGGCCCGGACTCTGGCCCGCGGTCTCCACGCGCAGGATGCTCAGGTGGTAGAGCCGCAGGATGGGGCCTTCGATGAAGGTCACGTCCTGGATGTTCTCCAGCGGGATGGTCTTCTCCACCCGGAACAGGATGCCCTTGCGGAACTGCAGCGTGCGATCGTCCAGCGTGCAGCCCAGCCGGTCGAAGTAGTGCCGTGCCCACCATTGTCCAGGCCCCAGTACCCATACCAGGATCAGCGGTGCGCCGAAGATGGACAGCAGCAGATACCACGCCACCATCGCCACCAGATACGGCCGGATCAGCGGATTGAACGTGGCATGCAGCGGGGGCGTCTCGGAAAGGGCGGGAGATGTCGGCACGGTCGCCTCCAGTCGGGGTGCGCGATTCTTGCATGCCTTGGCTCATCCGCGGTATCGCGCGCCCGGCGTCGCTGCGTTGGCATGCGCGTCGCTCAAACGCGCACGTCGTCGCCATTTGCTCCCCGCTCAATGGGAGACGCAGCGCATGCAGCGGTGATCTTCATCGGTGGCCTGGCGCGCTCTGCGCGTGCGCGACATTCCGCTTCCACCCATGCCTGTTAATGCACGTCGATAACGCGTGAAAGCAGTGCGCTCGCGGCGATTTCCGCATCGGAATGAATCCAAGCGGCGCGATGCCGCGTAGGGGAAGGGCCGCGTGCATGTCGCCGCGGAACTCCACCCATCACATCTGGATACCATCACCATGAACACAAGGCTGGCTGGCTTGATGCTGTTTGCCGTTTCCGCTCCGGCGTTTGCGGCAGGCCCGGAACAGGGCAAGTTTTCGATGTCGCTGTTCGGTGGCGCGGACACGCCCATCAGCGGCGACGTGCATGATGGCGCGGTGGCGCCCGTTCCCGACCTGGGACCGTTGAATCCCGATCTGGCCGGCGTCAGCGCCGAACTGCGCATCCAGCCGCGCAGCCACGAGGACATCTACGACCAGGCCTTCACCTACGGCCTGGAGTTCTCCTATGGGCTGAGCGACCGCGCCGAAGTCTTCGGCCAGGTGCGCCGCACCGAAGCCGACCCGGGCACGGTGCGCGTCGGCGGTGCCTTCGTGCCGGCACTCAACACCGAACTGCCGGTGTACGGCACCTTCAGCGATTACAAGGCGCTCAGCCTGGAAGCCGGTTATCGCTACTATTTCATGCAGCCCGGTTCGGCGCGTCCGTTCGTCGCCGGGCGTCTGGGCGCCACCCAGACCGACGACATCCGCGCGACGTTCGAGATCCCCGATGCCGCCATCACCATCGCCAACGCGCCGTTCACCGAGAAGAAGTGGGCGGCCACCGCCGGCGTGGACGTGGGCGTGCTGATTCCGGTCAGCGAGGCCTTCAGCATCACCGCGCAGGCGGGCGTGCGCTATGTCGCCGACCTGGAAGGCGACGACAGCGCCATCGGCGGACTGGGACTGGGCTCCATCAACGACACCGGCAAGCGCGTTTCGGTGCCGATCTCCATCGCGGCGCGCTTCGATTTCTGAACGCGACGTCCACGTCGTCTCGGCTTCGCGGACAGGACGCGACACGTCCTGTCCGCAAGGCGTCGGAATGTGGCGTCGGCTTCAGGGTCATGACGGATCGTCTCAGTCCCTGCATGCAGTCGCTCGCTAGAATCCGGCCATGCAACTGAAAGACAAGCTGGCGATCCTGGCCGATGCGGCCAAGTACGATGCCTCGTGCGCATCCAGCGGCGCGGGCAAGCGGCATTCGCTGGGCAAGGGCGGCATCGGCAGCACCGAGGGCATGGGCATCTGCCACTCGTACACGCCGGACGGACGCTGCGTATCGCTGCTCAAGATCCTGCTGACCAACTTCTGCATCTACGACTGCGCCTACTGCGTCAACCGTGTCTCCAGCAACGTGCCGCGCGCGCGCTTCGCCACCGCCGAGGTGGTGCGGCTGACGCTGGAGTTCTACAAACGCAACTACATCGAAGGCCTGTTCCTCTCCAGCGGCATCATCCGCAATGGCGACTACACCATGGAGCAGCTGGTGGAAGTGGCGCGGAGCCTGCGCGAGGACCATCGCTTCGCCGGCTACATCCACCTGAAGACGATTCCCGAGGCGTCTCCCGAGTTGCTGGCGGCCGCAGGACGCTACGCCGACCGCTTGAGCATCAACGTGGAACTGCCGACGGAAGCCGGCCTGAAGCAGCTCGCGCCACAGAAAGACGCGCCGGGCATCCGCGCCGCGATGGGCGAACTGCATACGCGCATCCTCGCGGCCAGGCCCAGCAAGCAGGAAGCGCAGCCGAAGCGCCGCCGACCGCCGAAGTTCGCGCCGGCCGGGCAGAGCACGCAGATGATCGTCGGTGCCGATGCCGCGGACGACCGCGCGATCCTGGTCAGCAGCGATGCGCTGTACCGCCAGTTCCGCATGCGCCGGGTGTATTACTCCGCCTTCAGTCCCATCCCCGATGCCTCCACCCAGCTGCCGCTGCGCGCGCCGCCGCTGCTGCGCGAGCACCGCCTGTACCAGGCCGACTGGCTGCTGCGGTTCTACGGGTTCGACGTGAACGAAATCGTGGAGGACGTTCCGGGGCAGGGCGGCATGCTCGACCTGGACATCGACCCCAAGCTGGCATGGGCGCTGCGCCATCCTGATCGCTTCCCGGTCGATCTCAACACGGCGCCGCGCGAGATGCTGCTGCGGGTACCCGGGCTGGGCGCACGCAACGTCCAGCGCATCGTCGATTCGCGCCGCCCGGGCAAGCTGCGCGTGGCCGACCTTGCGCGCCTGCGCGCGCCGCTGCAGAAGCTGCTGCCGTTCGTGGTGCTGCTGGATCATCACCCACGCCAGCGACTGGACGATCCGGCGCGCCTGCGTCGCGAGCTGGCGCCGGCGCCGCGCCAGGCCGATCTGTTCGGCTGAGGCACACGATGTTCCGCGCCACCGTCACCCCGGCCTGGGATCTGGATGCGTGGCGTGCGCAGGCGCGCCATGCATGGGAGGCCGGCCTGCCGCCGGACGTCGTGGAATGGCAGGCGGATGCGCAGGGAGAACTGCTCGCCAGCGCCGCCGTCACCGATCAGCCGGCACGCCGGCAGGGCCTGTCGGTGCCGGCGGATTTCATGGCGTTCGCCGCCTCGGTGCTCTGCCATCGCGATCCTGGCCGGCACGCGTTGCTGTACCGTCTGCTGTGGCGCATCGGCAACGGCGAGCGCGCGCTGCTGGATCGCGCCACCGATGCCGACGTGCATCGCGCAACGCGCTGGGCACAGGCCGTCCGTCGCGATACGCACAAGATGAAGGCGTTCGTGCGCTTCCGCCAGGCCGAGGGCGAAGACAATGCCTACATCGCCTGGTTCGAGCCCGATCACTACATCGTCGATCGCGTGGCGCCGTTCTTCATGCGCCGCTTCGCCGGGATGCGCTGGGCCATCCTCACCCCTTATCGCAGCGTGCAGTGGGATGGTGAACATCTGTGGGCGGGCGAGGGCGCCCAGCGTTCGGATGCCCCGGCCGACGATGCCGAAGACGCCTTGTGGCGCACCTACTACGCCAACATCTTCAACCCGGCGCGTCTCAACACCCGGATGATGCGGCAGGAGATGCCGCAGAAATACTGGAAGCATCTGCCCGAGACGCACCTGTTGCCGGATCTGGTCCGCGAGGCCGGCCGGCGCGTGCGCGACATGGACGAGCGCGAGGCGCAGGCGCCGCGGCGGCGGATTCCGGAACGCCTGCGCAAGCGGGAAGACTGATTCAGGGTTGTCTCGGGAACGCCTGCAGGGCGGGATCGATAGGGGCCCATGCCGGCGCCGAGTCGGTCCAGATGACGGTGGTCGGCACGATGCCCGTGGCATCGTCGAGCGTGCCCACGCGGATCACCATGCGCTCGGCGTTCTCGCGCGCCTCGCTGAACATCGGGGTCCCACACCGGGGGCAGAACGAGCGCCGCATGTGGTTTCCGCTCTCGGCCATGCTGTCCCAACCGTCCAGTTCACCGTCCACCCGCACGGCATCGCGCGGGACGAGCATATTCACCGCCGCATTGCCGGTGCTCCAGTACTGGCAGTCGCGGCACCAGCACAACCGCACCGCAAAGGGCTCCGCGCTCAGCGTGTAGCGCACCGCGCCGCAGCGGCATCCGCCTGTCCGGGTCATCCTCCACCTCCATCTCGGGCTACGGATACCGTATCGGCCAACCGGCTTGAGCGGAAGCGGCGCGCGGTTGAATCAGGCTCAAGGCTGGGTTGTGGAATGCTCGCTACCCGCTTGGGGCGAACCCGGATAGGGTGGCGCCGGCTCAAGGGAGACGGATCATGAGGATGTGCGTGTTGTTGTCCGCCTGCGGGATCGCGCTGGGACTCTGGTGTCGCGATGCGTGGGCGGGCGATCTGCAGGTGCCGGCGCCGCCGGCGCGCTGGACGCCGCAGGCCTTGAGCACCGATCAGTACGAGTCATCGCCGGTGTTCTCTCCCGACGGACGCGAGCTGATGTTCTTCCGGGCGCCCCCGGCGTTCGATCGATACCGGCTGCGCATGTCGCGTTGCGAAGACGGGCAGTGGAGTGAAGCCGGCGAACCCGCGTTCTCCGGCCCCGACGCTGCGCTGGAGACCGATCCCGCCTACAGTCCCGACGGCGGATGGCTTTACTACGCCAGCGACCGGGCGAACGCGGGCGATCTGGATATCTGGCGCGGGGCGCGCGGTTCCGAGGGACAGTGGGGTGAACCCGAGCGCCTTCCGGGACCGGTCAACTCCCCACAGACCGAACTGCTGCCGCGCCCGCTGGCCGACGGCCGCCTGCTGTTCGGCTCGCACCGGCCCGGCGGGATCGGGGGCAGGGATCTCTACATCGCCACGCCGCTTGGCAATGGCCACTGGGAGGTCGAGCCGCTGCCTGCGCCGGTCAACACTGCCGGCGACGAGTACGAGGCCGACCTGTCGCGCGATGGCCGCGTGCTGGTGGTCGTGGCCCATCGCGGTGTGCGTTCGCACCTGTACGTGTACGACCTGGACGCCGACGGCTGGCACGAGCGGGGTCGTGTGCCTGCGCGCGAGGACGTGTTCCAGGTCGGTCCCCTGTTGTCGCCCGATGCGAAGCGCCTGCTGTTCGCCCAAGCCGACGGGCCTGCATCGGGCGAGTTCTTCCTTGTCGAACTCGCGCCTGGCAGCGATCCCGCGTGGCCACCGGCCTGTGCCGGCCCGGACGAGGGCACGCGCCGCGGGGGCGAATCGCCCTGAACCACGCGCTGCCTGTCGCGAAACGCCGTCCGTGTCGCGGCGCATGCGATCCGGCTCGTGTAAGGTCCGGGCATGGCAACCCACAGGGAGTCGTGATGTCCGGCCTGCGTACGCTTTCGATCAGCCTTGCCCTTGCACTGTCGTGCGCCACCGCGCTTGCCGCCCGCGCCGCGGATTCCCCCCGCCCCGCTTACGCATGGACGACCACCGAGGCCTTCGACGTTTCGCGCGTGCCGACGTACGCAGGGCGTCATGATGCGGTGTACGCGCGCATCGATGCGGACCTGGAGGCGCATGTCGCGCACCTGCAGCGCTGGGTAAGGCAACGCTCCATCAGCGCGCAGGACGATGGCATCGATGCGATGGCGGCCATGGTCGCCGACGATCTGCGCGCGCTGGGGTTCGATGAGGTGAGGCAGGTAGAGACGCCCGGCCATCCCGGCGTGCTGGGCTACTACGATGCCGGAGCCGCCCGCACGCTGGTGGTATACATGATGTACGACGTGCAGCCGGTGGAGGACAACTGGCGCATCGACGACCCGTTCGCCGGATCGCTGGTGGAGAACGAACACGGCATGGTGCTGATGGCGCGCGGCGCGACCAACCAGAAAGGACCGCAGCGGGCGTTCCTCAACGCACTGGACGCGATGATCAAGACCACCGGCACGCTGCCGGTGAACCTGTACGTCGTCGCCGAGGGCGAGGAGGAACTGGGCTCGCCGAACGTCGGACGGATCTTCGAGCCGTGGCTGGATCGCCTGCGCCAGGCCGACGGCGCCTTCTTCCCGATGAACATCCAGCGGCCCGACGGCTCCGCGTCGCTGAACCTGGGCGTGAAGGGCATCGTGTACTTCGAGCTGGAATCGAAGGGAGGCGCGTGGGGCGGGCCGGCCCGGTCCGAAGTGCATGGCTCGGTGAAATCGCTGGTGGATTCGCCCACGCTGCGGCTGGTGCAGGCGATCGCCTCCATGACCACGCCGGACGGCAACACCATCACCATTCCGGGCTACTACGCGCCGGTGACGCCGCCGACCGTGGAACAGCAGCGCCTGGTCAATGCGCTGGCGGCCGGCGCCGACGATGCGGCGCTGCAGCGCAGCCTGGGCGTATCGCGCTGGATCGATGGGCTGACCGGACGCGAGGCCATCGTGCGCGACCTGTTCGAGCCGACGCTCAATGTGGATGGGCTGTGGAGCGGCTACACCGGCGCGGGCATGAAGACCATCCTGCCGCACGTCGCGACGGCCAAGATGGACTCCCGCCTGCCGCCCGGACTCGAGCCGGAGGATGCCCACCGGATGATCCGCGCGCACCTGGATGCGAAGGGCTTCGACGACGTCGTGATACGCCCCCTGTCCGGATATCCCGCCGCCTCCACTTCGGTCGACGCTCCCCTGGTGCAGGCCATGCGGGGCGTGCTCAACAAGTACGGGGCGCCTGCGCGGGGGTCGCCGGGGCTGGGCGGCAGCGCGCCGTTCTACCAGTTCACGCGCACGCTGGGCCTGCCGTTCGTGTTCGGCGGGCTGGGATACGGCACGGGCGCGCACGGGCCGGACGAGTTCATGCTGATCCATCCCGCGCAGGGCGTGAAAGCGGCGGGCCTGGCCGACATCGAGAAGTCCTACGTGGACATCCTGCATGCGCTGTCGGAGAGCCGCTGAGGCGCGCGACAGACGTTTCCGCACGCCATCGCCCGTCCGGGGACGGGCGATGGCGGTGTGCGAATCCTAGGCGCGCAGCTCCACCACGGGCTTGAATCCGCCGAACACCATGCGCTGTCCATCGAAGGGCATCGGCGGATTGTCCTTGTTCGACGGATCCATACGCGGGTCTTCCATCATCTTCTGCATGCCGGCATCGCGCGTGGCCTTGTCCGGCCACTCCACCCACGAGAACGCGACGGTCTCGTCGTCCTTCGCCTCCACCGCGCGGTAGAAATCCGTCTGCGTGCCGCGCGGCACGTCGTCGCCCCAGCCTTCGATGATGCGCGTGGCGCCGAAGCCCATGAAGATCGTGTCGAAGGTGGTGGCGTAATCGGTGAACGCGGCCTTGTCCTTCGTCGGCGCGGCGAGGATGAAGCCGTCCACGTAGGACGAAGGCGTGGCGCCGTCGCCCAGTTCCAGCGTCGGCACGAAGCCGCCATAGATCAGGCGCTTGCCGTCGAACGGCATGGGGTTGTTCTCCGGCGACATGCGCGGGTCGTCCATCATCTTCTTCATGCCGGCGTCGCGAGTCGGCTTGTCCGGCCATTCGATCCAGGAGAACACCACGCTTTCGTCGGGCTTGGCCTGCACGGTCCTGCGGAAGTCGGTGACCTTGCCATCGGGCACATCGTCCTCCCAGCACTCGATCACGCGGGTTGCGCCCTGTTCGATGAACACGGGGTCGCCGAGGCGGGCGTGATCGATGAACTTCTGCTTGTTGGCGGTGGGCACGGCGGCCACGAAACCATCGATGTACGGCATGGGGAAACCTCCGGAAACAGGGCATCGGGATGACGCCTTCCTGAACATGACGAACGAGGAGGGCGGAATTCGACAGGCGGCTGGCCGGTGTCCGCCGACGTGGGCGTTCAACCTGCCACGATCAGGACGAAGGTGGCGTGATGGCGGTTTCTGCAACGGGCGCGGCGCCGCGCCGACCGGGCCCGTGGGGCATCGGCAGCGGTGCGTGGATGTGGGGCCTGGTGGCCCTGGTGGGCGTGGGCTTCTGGAAGACCTATTTCAGCCGCCTGGGCCTGGCCGACGCGGTCACGCATCTGCACGCGGGCCTGATGCTGGCCTGGATGGCGATGCTGCTGGTGCAGCCCTGGCTGATCCGCACGCGGCGGATGGCGCTGCACCGGCAGATCGGCCAGTTCTCCTACGGCGTGATGCCCGGCGTGCTGCTGACGGCACTGTGGCTGTCGCAGCTGCGGATCGCGGCCGCGCCGCCGGAGATGTTCGGCCTGCAGTCGATGCTGCTGTACCTGGGCACCGCCGCGTCGCTGATGCTGGCCCTGTTCTGGGGCTTGGCCATCGTCCACCGGCGCGAACCGGCCCTGCACGCGCGCTACATGGTCGCAACGGCGCTGGTGATGATCGATCCGGCAGCCGCGCGCCTGATGCTGGCGTTGCTACCCGAGGGCGCGCGTTTCAATCCGTCATGGGGTGGCTATGCGGTGACGTTTGCAATCCTGACCGTACTGATCGTGTTCGATCGCGCGGCGCCCCGCGGACGCGGCGTGTTCCGCTTCGTCGCCGCGGTGTTCGCGCTGAACTTCGTGCTGATGCACGTGGTGCCGGGAACGCAGGCATGGCAGTCGTTCGCGCACGGGTGGGCGGCGCTGGGCGGTTGAGTCAGCCCTATCGCTGCATGCAACGTCGGTAACGTTCGTCCACGCGGGTGGCGAACCACGCGGTGGTCAGTTTGCGGGTGATCTTCGGGCTTTCCAGCGTGATGCCCGGGATCATCGCGCGCGGCAGCGGCGTGCCGGCGCGCGCTTCCGCCAGCGCGTAAACCCGCGCATACAGCGGGGTGTCGTCGAAATCGAGGCGGCTGCCGCGCTGCAGCGCCTCACGGATTTCGCGCTCGTCCAAGTGCAGCTCGCCGGCCAGGCGGCGCACGGCGCGCTCGGTCTGGCCGGGCTTGTCCATCGGGGCGCCGGGGTTCCGCAGGTCGCCGTCGAGCGCCAGCGTCACGCCGGCAGCGATGCCCACGGCGTTCTGGAACGCCGCATTGCGGCTGGCGTACCAGCCGGCGTTGTAGTCGGCGAAGCGGTGCACCTTGCGCGTGTAAGGCGTCTGGTAGCCCAACAGATGGGCAATGCCGAAGTACAGGCCTCCGCGTCGGGTGAATACTTCATCGCGGATGCTGCCTTCGACCGGATAGGGATAGCGCGAGGCATTTGCTGCCGCGAACGGGATGCCCACCGGCATCGGCCCGCCGGTCTGCACCGGGTTGTAGTCGGCGAACAGCCGCTTGCCCAGCGGCACGCTGCCGATCAAGTCTTCGTAGAGTTCGCTGAGGTCGCGCTCGGTGCGCACCGAGCGCAGGCGCTCGGCATAGCTGCGGCCGTCGGGCGAGCGCACTGCCAGTGCCGCGTCGACCATGAACTTCGGTACGTGCAGGGCGGCCGCGCGGCGGTCGATCTCGCCACGGGCGATCTTCGGGAGGTTCGCCACCGCTGGGTTGGCGACGTAACCGGATTCCTGCTCGGTGATGGCCAGCACCGCACAGATGTTCTCGCTGGTGGGCTCGATGCGCTGCGCGGCGAACGCGGTCTCGATGTCGGCGGCCCAGCGGTCGCGGTCCGACACCTTGGCCGGCATGCGCCGCACGATCTCGCTGCGCGTGTCGGCAGGCGGTCGCGTGGGGGCCGGCGGTGCGGTCACGCAGCCGGCCAGCAGCAGGATGGACGCGGAGGTCGCGGCGCGGAGCAGGGAACGGAAGGCGGGCGATGTGGTCATGGGCGCAGCATACGGAGCGCCCCCGCCGGATGCACCGGGGCTCCCTGCAGGGATAATCTTGATTCCTCCCGCGTGCACGTCGATGACAGCGCCCCTCGACACCCCGTTCTGGTCCGCCCTCGCTTCGATCCATGACGGCATCGCCCTGCGCGCCGGCGAGGTGGCACGCTATCCGGCCGACTACGCGCCCTTCCTGGGCGTAGCCAATGCGGACGTGCGCGTGGGCGATGCGCTCCGTCGCCTGGTGACGCCGGGAGAGTCGGTGTACCTGCTCGGGGTGGTACCCACGCTGCCGCCGGGATGGCAGCTGCAGGCGTTCCGCCCGCTCGCGCAGATGGTGTGCGACGCGCCGCTCGCGCCCACCCAGGGGCCGGAGATCGTACCGCTGGGCGACACGCACCGCGAAGACGTGCTGGCATTGACCGCCCTGGTGTATCCGCATTACTTCCGCCCGCGGACGATGGACCTGGGGCGCTACTTCGGCATCTACCACGAAGGCCGGCTCGCCGCGATGATCGGCGAGCGCCTGGGCGACGAAGGCCGTCGCGAGATGAGCGCGATCTGCACGCATCCCGACTTCCATGGGCTTGGCTACGCGGGCCACCTCACCACCTGGCTGACCAACGACACGCTGGCGCATGGCCGGCAGCCGTTCCTGCACGTCAGTTACGAGAATCCGCGTGCGCTGGGTCTATACGAACGCCTCGGTTACCGCGTGCGGCGCGACATCGGGTTCTGGTCGCTGCGCCGGATCGACGCGGGCTAACGCGCGCCCGCGTCCCGCAGCATCCGCCGCATGCCGCCGAAGCGCCGGCGGTACTGGGCCGGCGACAAGCCCACCTTCCGTCGGAACAGCCGGCTGAAGTAGGCGGCGTCCTCGTAACCCACGGCCTGCGCGATGGCTTCGATGGCCTCGTCGCCGGTTTCCAGGTGCTGCTTGGCTTCTTCCAGGCGCAGCGTGTGCACGTACTCCAGCGGCGACAGTCCGGTGGCCTGCTGGAAGCGGCGCGCAAAGGTGCGCTCGGCCAGGCCGCTGGCCTGCAGCATGCCGGCGACGGGCGAGGGTGTATCGTAATGCTGCGCGATCCACACCTGCGCCTGCGAGACGGCCGCGTCGGAGGTCGTTCGCGTGCGCGCCAGGCTGGCGAACGGCTGCTGGCCGGTCTGGTGCCAGTCGATCAGAAACACGCGCGCGGTCTGCATCGCGCATTCGATCCCGGCCACGCGCGCGATCAGGTAGAGCGAAAGGTCGTGCCAGCTGGAGCCGCCGCCGCCCATCACCAGCCGCTGGTCGGGGCCGGCAGTGACGACGACGCGCTGCGGGTGCACGCGCACGTTGGGGTGACGCGTGGCGAGCGCGTCGCAATAGGCCCAGTGCGTGGTGGCGTCGTGTCCATCGAGCAGCCCGGTTTCGGCGAGCAGCATGGCACCGGTGCAGGCCGCGGCGATCACGCTGCCGCGTGCGTGGCAGTCGCGCAGCCAGCGGGCTTCTTCTTCGTAGCCGTGCAGGGCGATGTCGCCGGGATAGATCGCCAGGTCGGGGATGCAGATGTAGTCGGGCGCGGGCAGGTCGCGCAAAGCGACCTGGGGGGTGACGACGATGTCGTTGACGACGTTCAGTGGCGCGGTGTCGCGCGCCACGATCAGCGGATGAAAGGCCGATTCGCCCGGTGGCAGGCCGATCATCGGCGGCCAGTCGCGGCCGGCCGAGTGGAACAGGTCGTACATGCCGTACAGCACCGAGGCGGCGGCGCCGTGGGTGGCGAGCAGGGCGATGGTGGGGCGTTCACGGCGCGGCATGACGGAAATGTCAGGTTGGCGGCGGAAATGGCTGCGGTGGCACGGCGCAAGGGTCCGTATCGTGCCTCCTCCCCCGTAGTAGACCAGAGCCGTTACCGCCATGCCAACGCCCCTTGAACTCCTTCTGCATCCGCTGTCCTTCGCCTTCTTCGGCATGTACGCCGTGCTGATGCTGTGGGAGGCGATCGCCCCCGCGCGTGTCCTGCCGCGCATCGCACGCTGGCGTACGCGCGGCCTGCTCGCGGCGGTGTTCTACTTCCTACTGTCCTCCTATCTGCCGATGCTGTGGACGCAGTTCCTGCTGCCGTTGCAGCTGTTCGACCTGAGCCATCTCGCGTGGCCGGTCGGCGGGCTGGTCGGGCTGCTGGTCTACCAGGCCTGCGCCTACGCCTGGCACCGCGCCATCCACGGCAACGACTGGCTGTGGCGCTTCGGCCACCAGCTGCACCACAGCACCGAGCGGCTCGATACGTTCAGCGCCTTCTGGTTCAGCCCGTTGGACACGGTGGGCTGGACGGCCGTCGGCAGCCTGGCGCTGACGGTGATCGTCGGCCTGAGTCCGGAAGCCACGACGGCGTCGCTGCTGGCGGCCACGCTGCTGGCGATGCTGACCCACACCAACGTGCGCACCCCGCGCTGGCTGGGCTGGTTCGTGGAGCGGCCGGAGATGCATTCCTGGCACCATGCGCGCGGCCTGCACCGGCAGAACTATTCCGAACTTCCGGTGTTCGACCTGTTGTTCGGTACCTTCCACAATCCCCGCGAGTTCGCTTCGCAGACTGGCTTCCACGAAGGCGGCTCTTCACGCTTCATCGAAATGGTGATGGGGCGCGACGTGACCCGCGATCCCGCTTCGTGAAGTCTTCTTGACGCCGTCGTGCACGGCGGCGGCTATGGTCGCCGCTTCCGCATGAGGGAGTGTCTGCATGATCGAAACCCTGACCAGCCCGCCATACGTGGCCGCGTACCGGTTCACCGGCCAGCTCAGCGGCGAGGACTACGATGCCTGCATCGCCGACCTGGAAGCGCGGCTGGCGCAGTTTCCGCGCATTGCCGTGCTGAGCGACCTCAGCGACATGCAGGGCGTGTCGCTGGAGGCGATCGGGAAGGACCTGCGCTATGCGGCATCGAAGCTGGGCGAGTTCGGCCGGTTCGCGCGCGCAGCGATCGTCACCGACAAGCGGTGGCTGGTGACCGTGACGGAATTCGCAGCACACCTGATGCCGAATACGGAGGTGCGTACGTTCGCGCAGGACGAGCGCATACTCGCGCTCGCATGGGTTGCGGAACTCGATCCGCATACTCCCGAGCCCTGAACCTCTAGAGAAACAAGGCCCCACTGAGCGCCGCCAGCGTCATCCCCAGTCCCATGAAGGCCAGTCGGTGCAGCAGCGAGAAGGGGGCGGGTGCGCGGTGCATGGTGCTATGCAAACCTGATTGGCGCGAACGCGCCGTGAAGCCCCTGTGTCAGTTCCAACGCCGCCGACGGGCGGCACCGGCCAGGCAGTCAGGCGGTCAGGCGGTCAGGCGGGTAGCGCGCAGCCTTCTGGACCGCAGCCCGGTGCGATCCTGGCGCCGTCCCGTTCCCGCGCGGTGAGTTGAGCTTCATGCACCAGCGAGGCGATCTGCGCCCCCAGTACCAGATCGCTGACCTGGCCGAAATGCTGGTGGCGGATCCGACCGTGTGCGTCGATCAGTACCAGCGTCGGCGTGCCGCGCATGGCGTAGGCCTCCATCGTCTGCGGAATCGGGCCCGGCGTGCCGGGGCGGTCCACGCCCACCGGAAACGCGATGCGGTACTCGTGCAGGAAGGCTTCCAGCGCCACCGGCGTCATCGCCGCGTGGTGTTCGAACACGGCATGCAGGCCGACAACGGCGACCTGGTCCGCGGGGAACGTCGCATGCACGCGCGACGCCTGCGGCAGGCCGTGCGACACGCAACCCGGGCACAGCATCTGGAAGGCCTCGAGCACGATGACCTTGCCGCGGAGCGCTTCCAGCGACAGGGGACGGGAGGTGTTGAACCAGCGGTCCACCTGCCAGGGTGGCGCCGGGCGATCCATGGCGTTCATGGCAATATTCTCGTGGGGTCGCAGCCGGCCCGTGCGGACCGGAGCGAGTAGGGTGCGATTACTGGTTCGGCTTGCCGGGCAGGCTCAGGTTGCCGGAGGCGACCTTGAACACGTCCACCACGCACAGCAGCGGTGCGTGCACGCTGGCGTTGACGCGCAGACCGGCGGTGACGCCGTCGAAACTGCCAGCGGTGACCACGCCGATATCGTCGAACGGCACTTTCACTTCGACCGTCTCTGCATTCAGCGTCGGACTCCAGCCGGGGCTGTCGAGCAGGATCGGAAAGCCGGGCCAGGTCTTCGGCAAACGCGGCCTGCTGCCTTCGGGAATGTCGACCACGCCCAGCGCGCCGGGACCGCAGGCGTCGTTCGGCTTCAGCACGACCCAGTGGCTGTGCCAGAGATTGCCGTCGTTATCGCGCTTGCCGTCGCCGTTCTCGTCGTACAGCGGCGTGTCGTCGAAATCGGGATGCGCGGTGACCGCCATCGCCAGGATGCCGGCGCCTTTCTCGAAGCCGACTTCGTACGGATCGATGGTGGTCGGCCACACGTAGGAGAACACGTCGCTGCCGGCCAGCTTGCCGGTGGCGGCAGGCGTGCTGTTGCCGGCCTTGCCGGACACGGCCATGTGGAACGTGGCGATGTTCTTGTCGGTGCTGATCTTGGTGTGGACGATGTCGAAATCGGCGGTCACCGCCTTGTTGGCGGTGGACGGAATGCCGCCGGTGTGGGCCTTGCCGTCATGGGCGTGCACGCCGCCGATGGCCAGCGTGAGTGCTGCGGCCAAGGCGAAACGTCGGGGGGTGTTCTGGCACATAATGAAATTCCTCTTGCTTGCTCTCGTAGGGTGGGTGGGAGGTACCGGGCGGCGTCCGATGGCAGTCGGGCGCCGTCCTTCTTTTTTCCGCCTAGGGCGGAGTCGGTTGGCGGAAGCGGGCCACGCTTCCAAGCCGGTGTTCGTCGTCGCCAGGCTGCTGTTCGGCACAGTCCACGCGCAGTTCGCTGTCGCCGAAGGCCTTGTCCAGGAAGGCGCAGACATGCGGCGCCGTGCGTTCGCCCGAGGCGAACGGCCGGAAGAACTCGCAGCCCAGGCAGGTCCGCCGGCCGGTGGCCAGCCCCTGTTCCTGCGCTTCGTTGACCAGCAACTGGGTGACCCGCAACAGCGCGCCGAGGTCGGTTTCGTCGAGCGATTCGATCAGCGAACCCATGCCCTGGTCCGGGCGATGCAGCAGGGTGGCCATGCGCGAGCCGGCAGAGGTCAGCTTCACACGGGAGGCGCGCGCATCGTCGGGGTCGGGGGTGCGACGGATCCACTGCTTGCCCTCCATCGCCTTCAAGGAGTCGCTGAGACTGGCGGGCGATACGCCCAGGCGCTCGGCGATATGGCGGGCGCGCAGGCCGTCCTGCACGCCCTGCAGCATCCGCAGCACCGCGGCCTGCGTTGGCGGCAGCGAGGGTGTGCCGTCCTGGCGCCACGATTGTGCGCGCACCAGGTGGGCGAGCTGTTCCAAGCCGCGCGTGGCCTGTCTGCGCTGGAAGGGGGTATCGATCACGACGAATAAGTTAGGAGTCCTAAATATATAAGTCAATGACCGTTCGTCGGCACGATGCGGCAGGCCCACCGTGTCACCAGCGCACCATCGGCAGCGGATCGAGTGGATGGTGGCGTAGGCGCATGAGCGTCAGTTCCGCCAACCGCCGGTGGAAGCCTGCGTCCGGGAAGGCCGCCATCACCTCGCGCACGACACGCCGCGAGAGGCCGAACCGGCGCATGCCCAGGCTGACGTCGATCCAGTCGGCGCGGCGGAAGGCTTCCACTGCGGGCGATGTGCCGGCAGGCGTGCGCGTGACTTTGTGATGGCATTCGATCATCGCATCCATCTCGACCATCCAGGCCGCCTTTCCCGTCTGGTGCAGGTAGTCCCTCGCGAGCACCCGCGAGGGTGGCAGGTAGTCGAACGTGCCGGCCGTCCAGATGCCGAGGTCATGGAAGGCCACGGCGATGCTCAGTTTCTCGAGCGCATCCGCATCGCCGGGCGCCAGTTGCCAGTAGAAGTTCGCCACCCGGTACGCATGGTGGCGATACCCGGTGGCGTCTTCACCCAATGACCCTGCGTGCGCGGCGAGCAGGGCGTCCAGCGTGGGCAACGCGGTCAGCATGGCCGCGCAAACCGGCTCAGGTCGCAGGCTGGGCCAACGTCGTGCGCCCACGGCGCAATGCGCGAACCTGCAGCACCATGCCCACGAGGAAGACCAGGAAGGTGCCGCCGACCAGTTTCTGCAGCAGCGGATCCTGCGGGCCGGACACCAGCGGTGCGCCGATTGGCACGCGGGTCAGCGTCTCGGTGAAGCCGGGAATGAAGTGGAAGTACACCGTCAGCGTGAACGCCAGCGCCGAGGCGACGTGCCGCCAGGAGCCGGTCACCGCATTGCGTCCCAGCAACACGGCTGCCGCCAGCACGACCAGCGTCAGTACGGTCAGCCCGTGAGCTTCGCTCAGCTTGCCGGTCCGCATCAGGAAGAAGCTGGTGAGGCAGGTGGCGACGGTGAACCAGGTGTAGGTCTTGCCCAGCGGCGTCGCGTAGCGGATGTCATGGTGGCGCAGCAGCGCGTACAGGCCACCGAACAGCGAGACGAGGCTGATGGCGGTATGGAACCAACCGAACGGGGTGATGTTGAGCATGGGATGCTCCTCAGTGGGCAGGCGGCGGATCGGGAAGATCGAACTGCATGAGGTTCCAGCGGGTGACGTCCTCTTCCCACTCGTCGCCGGTCGCGGCGCTGAGCGGCAGGGCGAGGTTGGCCACGATCATGCGGCGGCCCTGCACGGCGCTGGCCGCAGGAAACAGCAGGCCACGCGGCGCACCCTGCCCATCCACGCCGAGGAAGTCGCCGGCACGATGGCGGACGCGGCCGCGCTCATCCAGTGCCACCAGCGCGTCGATCTGGTTGGCGGATACCCACAGCAGGCCTTCGTGGAACAGCAGCCCGTCGGCACCGTAGACGCTGTCGGCCAGTACCTCGATGGCGCCGTCAGGCATGCGCTTGCGCAGGACGCGGCCGTCGCCGGCGTTGTTGATGTAGAGCATGGACTGGTTGGCGTTGAAGGCCATGCCGTTCGCGCCGAACGGCAATGCGCCGGTCGTCGCCAGCAGCGGATCGCGTGCGAACACGTCCACCTTGCACGGACGGCAGGTCGCCGCGTTCGCGATGCGGTAGACCGCGCCCTGGAACGAATCGGAGACATACAGCGTGCCGGCGCGGTCGAACACCAGGCCGTTGATGGCCGAGAAGCCCTGCGACCCGAACGTGATCGTGTCGTGGCTGCCATCGGGATTGTCGATGCGCCGCGCTGGCGGCGCGGGGGGCGACAGTGCGGCGAACGTGGCCACATCCTCGATCGCGCTGTCCGCATCGAAGCGCGCCGGCAGCCGCTGCAGTTTCGAGGCGCCGAAGTTCAGTACGTAGACCTGGCCGTCATGGAAGGAGACGCCTGTCAGCGGCGTCGGCCCGAAGTGGCGCTGGGCCAGCAGCCGGCCGTCGGCGGCGAAACGCAACACCTGGTTGTTACGGGCCGACTCCGGCATGCGCGCGTCGAAGGGGCCCACGTAGACCTCGCCGGTCGCGGGGTCCACGTCCAGGCTTTCCGGATGCCGCACGTCGGCAGGCAACGTGGCGAACGGCGCCACTGGCAGGCGACCGGTATCCGCGACGACGGCGGGTCCGGCGATCGACAGGGCGGCGATGGCGATGGCGAGCAGGTGGCGGCGCATGCGTGGGCTCCGCGAAGGGGCAGGCGCACGCTGGCATGCTCGTTGTGGGCAGGCTTGTACCCGCGTGCGGGCACGCGCCGGAAACGAAGAACGCCGGCATGGGCCGGCGTTCCGGGTGGTGCATGAAGCGATGCTGCTTCAGCGGTTGTCGAGGCTCCAGCCGCCGGCGCCGCGGGCCGCCAGGGTGATGAAGCCACCGGCGAGGGCGAAGTTCTTCAGGAACATGATCTGCTGGATCTGGTCGTCCAGATTGCTGTGGAACAGCGCCGCGCTGGCAATCGAGAACACCGCCAGCAGGCTTGCGACGATGCGGGTCTGGTAGCCGGCGACGATGGCCAGGCCGCCCAGTACTTCGAGCGCGATGACCAGCGGCAGCAGGGCGCCGGGCACGCCGACGGACTCCATGTAGCCGGCGGTGCCGGCGTAGGCGGCCAGCTTGCCCAGGCCGGAGATGACGAACAGGGACGCCAGCAGGCTGCGGCCGACGAGGTCGACGGCGCCACGCAGGGCGGGAACGCGGGTGGTGCTCGGGGTAGTGGTAACGGTTGACATGGTGGACTCCGGGGAATGAGGGGTGGGTGCAGCGGGTACGGAGCGCAGGTTAGGGCGTGGCGATGCATCCCGGAAGCCTATATATTTCGATGAAAACCATCGTCTGGAGCGATACATGCTGGATGCCGTCACGCTCGACCAGCTCCGCACCTTCATCGCCGCCGCCGAGCAGGGCAGCTTTTCCGCTGCGGGCCGCAAGCTGCGCCGTGCGCAGTCGGTGGTCAGTCAGACGCTGGCCAATCTCGAGCTGCAGCTCGGCGTCAGCCTGTTCGACCGCAGCGCCCGCTACCCGCAACTGACCGAGGCCGGCCGACTGCTGCTGGTCGAAGCGCGCGCGGTCGCCGAGCACATGGACACGTTCAAGGCGCGCGCCCGCAGCGTGGCGGAAGGACTCGAGCCCGAACTCTCGGTGGCCGTGGACGTGATGTTCCCCATGGATGCGCTGACGCGCGCCGCCACCCACAGCCGCGCCGCGTTTCCGCACACGCCGCTGCGGTTGTACGTGGAGGTCCTGGGGGGCGTGATCCAGCCCGTGCTGGAGGGCACGTGCCGCATCGGCGTGGTGGGCTCGCTGCCCGACCTGCCCGCCGACCTGGTGGCCGAACCGCTGCTGGCGGTGCCCTTCGTCACTGTCGCGGCGCCCACGCACGCGATGGCGGCGCAGCGCGGCACGGTGCCGGTGAAGACCGCGTCGAAGCATGTGCAGCTCGTGCTCACCGACCGCACGCCGTTGACGGCGGGGCGCGATTTCGCGGTGCAGTCGCCGCTCACCTGGCGCTTGGCCGACCTGGGTGCGAAGCACGCCTTCCTGCGCGCGGGCCTGGGCTGGGGCCACATGCCGCTGCACATCGTCGAAGAGGATCTCGCCGCAGGCCGCCTCAAGCGCCTGCGCATCGCCGAGGCCGATCCGCGGTACGCGCAGATGCCGATGCGTGCGGTCTGGCGCAAGGACACGCCGCCCGGATCGGCCGGACGTGCCTTCCTTGCGCAACTGTGCGCGGATTGATCCGTCGTGTTCATGCGGATGAAACCGCGTCGACATCGCTGACCACGCGGCGCAGCTGTCAACCCGGGCGCAGGCCGCGCGTTGCAAGGAACATCGCCCCACGGGATGCCGTGATGATCCGACGCGAAACCACCAGTGCCGCCAACCGTTTCGGCCTGGGCGCACGCCCCGGCACGCTGGCGCAGGTCGACGACCCGCGCGCATGGCTGCAGGCCCAGCTCGATGCACCTGCGGCCGTATCACGCACCTCGTTGCACACCAGCGCCGATTACCTGCGGCAGGAGTACGACTACCTGCGCGACCGGCGCGCCGCACGCAAGAACGAGGGCAACGGCCCGGACAACGCGGTGATGGGATTCCGCCAGCGCTTCGCACGGCTGCAGCTGGGTGAACTCGGCTGGCGCTACCGGCAGGCGGTGGCCACTGAGCATGACTTCATCGAACGGCTGGTGCGGTTCTGGTCGAACCACTTCGCCGTGTCCGCCGACAAGCGCGCCGCAGCGCTGTATGCGGCGCCGATGGAGCGCGAGGCGATCCGTCCGCACGTGACCGGGACGTTCGCCGACCTGCTGGTCGCGGTGGAGCAGCATCCGGCGATGCTGCGTTACCTGGACAACGTGCGCTCGGTGGGCGAGCAATCGCCGCTGGCGAAACGCCAGCGGCGGCGCATGGACGAAGACGGCGCACGGCGCGCAGGCCTCAACGAAAACCTCGCGCGCGAGATCCTAGAATTGCACACGCTTGGCGTGGACGGCGGCTACGCACAGGACGACGTGCGCGAATTGGCGCGCGCGCTCACCGGCTGGAGCGTGCCGCTGCCGCGCGACCTCGACGCCGCCGGCGCCGCTACGTTCCGCTTCCGCGCCAACGCACACGAAGCCGGCCCGCGCGCGGTGCTTGGGCGTCGCTATGCGGCCGAGGGCGAAGCGCAGGGCCGCGCCATCCTGCACGACCTGGCGCAGCACCCGGCGACCGCGCGCCACGTCTGCTGCAAGCTCGCGCGGCATTTCGTCAGCGATACGCCGCCACGTGCGCTCGTGGACCGTATGGCGACCGCCTGGGCGCGCAGTGGTGGTGCGTTGCGCACCGTGTATGCAGCGATGATCGACAGCCCCGAAGCCTGGGCCGACGACGCGCGCAAGTTGAAGACACCAGACGACTTCGTCGTATCGGCCCTGCGCAGCACCGGAACGTTGCCGAACGAGCAACCGCGCGCGCTGGTCGGTTTGCTCGGCCGGCTAGGGCAGCCTCCCTTCACGCCGCGCTCGCCGGCGGGCTTCGCCGATGACGCCGCGGAATGGAGCGGCGCGGATGCGGTGTGGAAGCGGATCCAGGCCGCGCAGACGCTGGCGGAAACCGCGGGCGGCACGGCGCCGGATCCGCTGCGTACCGCAGGCGACGTGTTCGGTCCGCACCTGGATGCGGACACCGCGCTGGCGGTGCGCCGTGCCGAATCGCCGCGCGAAGGGCTGGCGTTGCTGTTCGCCAGTCCCGCCTTCCAGTGGAGGACGTGATCATGAAACTCACCCGACGCCATTTCCTCGCCGCTGGCGGTGCCGTCACCACGCTCAGCCTGTGGCCGCACCTGGCGCGTGCGGCGGATGCGCAGGACACGCGCTTGCTCGTCGTGCTGCTGCGCGGCGGCCTCGATGGCCTGCACGCCGTCACGCCTCTCGGCGATCCGGCGTTCGCGCGCCTGCGCGGCGGTCTGGCCGCGGACGGCGCGCGCGCGCTCGACGCAGACTTCGCGCTGCATCCGGCCCTGGCTTTCAGCCATCAACTCTACGCGCGACGCGAATGGTTGCCGGTGCTCGCGGTCGCGCCGCCGTACCGGCTGCGCTCGCACTTCGAAGCGCAGGACAACCTGGAAAGCGGCACGCCCGCTGGCGGCGGCGTGGCGAACGGCTGGCTCAACCGCTGCGTCGCCGCGCTGCCGTCCTCGCGCGCGCTGTCGGTCAGCACGGTGATGCCGCTGATCCTGCGCGGCCCGGCCGATGCGACGACGTGGTCGCCGCCGTTGCCCGAGGACGTCAACCCGATCCTGCTGCAACGCCTGCAGTCGCTCTACGCGGCCGACGCGCAGCTCGCGTATCCGTTTGAACAGGCGGCCGCGGCGCAAGGCATGCAGGCCGCCGGCAACGTGGCGCGACTGCCGCAGGCGATGGCGGCGGCGGCGCAGTTCATGGCTGCGCCGGACGGGCCGCGCATCGGCTTCGTCGAGAACACCGGCTGGGACACCCACGCGCAGCAGGAGCCGGTGCTCGCGCGCAAGCTGGCCGAACTCGATCAGGGTCTGCGCCAGTTCCACGAAGGTGTCGGCGCGCTGTGGTCGCGTACGGTGGTGATGGTGGTCACCGAATTCGGCCGCACTGCCGCGGTCAACGGCACCGGTGGCACCGACCACGGCACGGGCGCGCTGGCGATGCTGGCCGGCGGCGCCGTCGCGGGCGGCCGCATCGCCGGCGATTGGCCCGGGCTGGCACCGGCGCAGCTCAATGAAGGCCGGGACCTGCGCGCGACCACCGACCTGCGTAGCGTGTTCAAGGGCGTGCTCGGCGACCACCTCGGCATCGCGACGTCGGCGCTGGACGCGCGCGTGTTCCCGGACAGCCAGGGCGCGCGTGCGATGACGGGATTGCTGCGCGGCTGATGCCGCGCCGGATCGTCAGATCGTCGCCTGCCGCAACTGCCCGCGCGCCAGCGCGGTCGCTTCGTCCACTTCCATCGGCCGGCCGAAGAAGTAGCCCTGCATCTCGTCGCACTGCATCTGCTGCAGTGCGTTCATCTGTTCCACGGTTTCCACGCCTTCGGCGATGGTGCGCAGGCCCATTTCGTGGGCCAGCACCAGGATCGTGCGGGCGATGGCGCGATCGGTGCTGTCCTCCGCGGCAATGCCGTCCACGAAACTGCGGTCGATCTTGATGACGTCCAGCGGCAGGCGCTGCAGGTAGGACATGCTGGAATAACCCGTGCCGAAGTCGTCCAGCGCCAGGCGCACGCCGAGTTCGTGCAGCGACTGCAGGATCCGCTGCGCCGCGCCCATGTCCTCCACCAGCACGCTCTCGGTGAGTTCCAGGGTCAGCGCGTCGGCCGGCAGCGCATGCCGCTGCAGGCAGTCGGCGATCCACGGCGCCAGCGTCGGCTGGCCCAGCTGGCTGGGCGACAGGTTGACCGCCATGCACAGCGTGCGTAGCCCCATCGCCCGCCAGCGGGCGAGCTGCTGACAGGCCTGTTCCAGCACGAAGTGGCCGATGTCCTCCATCAGGCCCGCGCTTTCGGCCAGCGGGATGAAGACCGACGGCGGTACCTCGCCCCATGCCGGATGGCGCCAGCGTGCCAGCGCCTCGAAGCCGATCAGTTGCAGGGTGTCGCCCGCCACCACGGGCTGGTATGCCAGGCGCAACTGGCCGCGCGCCACGGCCTCGCGGAGGGCGGTGACGCGGCTCAGGCGATCGTTGGCATCCTGCTGCGCACCGGCGGAAGGCAGCCGCACCTGGTTGCGTCCCGCGCGCTTGGCCAGGTGGCGCGCGTCGTCCGCACTGCGGAGCAGGCTCTGCAGGTCGATGCCGTGTTCGGGCGCATGCGCCAGGCCGATGCTGGCGGTGACGGTGAACGAGGGATGGGTGGAGTACAGCGCGATCGGCTGTCCCACCGCGCGCCGGATCTCCTCCGCCCAGCGGCTGAGCTGGTCGATGTCGGTATCGATGAAGTGCACCAGGAAGCCTTCGCCGCCATAGCGGTACACGCGGCCCTGTTCGCCCACCGCGCCCGAGATGCGCTGGCCCATGCGGCGCAGCACTTCGTCGCCGCCATCGTGTCCGAACGAATCGTTGACCATGCCGAACCCGTCCAGGTCGACGATGGCCAGCCCGTGCCCGGACGGCGCCTGCGTGCCGATCTGCTCGGTGATCAGGGTCGCCTGCGCCGAGAACCGCGGCAGGCCGGTGGCGCTGTCCATCGCGGCCGCATCGTTGAGCCGCCGCTGCGCATCGAGCCGGCGTTCGGTCTCGGTCAGCAGCGAGCGCGCCGTTTCCGCCGCCTCGGTGGAGCGGCGCCGCGACAGGTCGAGCAGGAACAGCACGAACGCGATCAGCAGGCCGCTGCTCAGGCCGCCCACGACGAGTGCGCGCGGCAACGCGAACGAGGTCAGTGAGGGCGGTGCCCACAACGAAAGCTCCACCTCGTGGCCGGGCAGGGCGACGGTCTGCACCGACAGCGGCTCGCCGAAGGTCTGGCCCTGTTCCACCATCACCATGCCATCCGCGGTCGCGCGTACCGGGCGGTCGGAGAACATCGCCTTGTTGAGGGTCATGACGAAGCCGTCCAACGCGATGAAGGCCTGCGTGCGCCGCCCGGCTTCGTCCACCGTCAGCCACCACCCGCCCGGCACCGGCTGCAGCAGGCCTTCGTCGGCGACCGGCGACGGTGGCGACGGCGCGGCAGGTGCGTCGAACCCCGGTTCGACCCAGCGGAACTCGCCTGCATCGCCCACGCTGCGCACCACGCGGAACGCGGCGAACGCGCGGACCATGTCGGCGACATGGCGATCGAACAGCGCTTCCGCCACCTCCGGACGCGCGGCCACCAGCGACGCCGACAACTGCCGCAGCGCGCCGCGGCGGAGCTCCACGCCGCGCAGGAACGTCGCCGATGCGCTCGCCGTCTGGGTTTCCATCACCCGGCGAGCCATCGCATCGCGGTCCGCGC
The DNA here is from genome assembly GCF_010093385.1 of Pseudoxanthomonas mexicana. Classification (GTDB taxonomy): domain Bacteria; phylum Pseudomonadota; class Gammaproteobacteria; order Xanthomonadales; family Xanthomonadaceae; genus Pseudoxanthomonas_A; species Pseudoxanthomonas_A mexicana. The sequence continues at coordinate 2,164 of NZ_PDWV01000017.1, read as the reverse complement.
TGGCGGCCAGCCAGAACATGCCGCCCAGTGCCAGCGCGGCGGCCATCGGCAACACGCCGAAGAGACGCTCGCGCAGGGAGTTCTCGCCCGCGACCGCCAGCGCCAGGCCCATCGCGACCAGCTGCGCCGTCGCGGTCAGCGAAATCTGGTAGACCGACATGCCTTCGCGCGGGTAGGGCAACTGGATCAGCAGGCCCAGCGCTGCCATGCCCGCCACCGACGCCATCGCGATGCCCAGCCCGCGCACGAGGCCCCAGCGCACGTTCTCCCAACGTTGCAGCGCCTGCGGCAGCAGGGCCACCCCCACCCACGCGGTCAGCACGCCGTAGTCGGTATAGCCGCCGATCAGGGGCGTGCTGGCGCGGGGCAGCCATCCCACCCGGTGCAGCAGGGCGTTCAGCGGGGTGGTGACCTGGCCCAGCGTCTGCAGCAGCGTGAGCACCAGGGGGACCGCCACGATGGCCATCAGGAGCCAGGCGGCATGCTCGCGGTCGCGCTGGCGCAGCAACAGGGCCAGCGCGAGCAGGGCGACGGCCAGCGTCGAGATGGGGCGCATGGGCGGATAGTCCACGCCCATCCTGCCCACCAGGCTGCCGGGCACGTGCCAGCCCACCAGGGCCAGCACCGCGAACGCCAGCACGAAGGCGATCAGTTCGGCACTGGTGTCCAGGGCCTGTCCAGCCCGCAGCGACGGCGTATACACCAGCAGGAAGATCGCCAGCGCCGAGAGCGCAAGCGACCAGCCGATATCGGCCGGCGGGGCAGGGGGTTGCAGGGCGCCCAGGACCGGCTGCACGGCGAGCAGCAGCAGCGCCGCCGCCGACACACGCATCACGAATTCGGGCCAGTACCCCCGCCACAGGCGGGCCCAGGCGATGACCGCCGCGGCCGCCAGCACCAGGCACGTGCCCAGGCCGTGGAACTGCCACAGATGCAACACGAACAGCAGCGACAGCAGGCCCGCGACCGCGCCGCGCACCTGGCGGTGTTCGCTGCGCCAGGTGGCGATGGCCACCAGCACCCCCACCAGCGGCACGCTGTCGTCGACGAAGTGGCCACTGCCCATGTTCGCCAGCATGAAGCCGGCCGCCATCGCCCATGCCAGCGCGGCGGCGAAACGCTGCGCCCACTGCACGGGCCGCCATAGGTCCTGGTGTATCGCCAATGCCATCCCCTGCGGGGCCGACACCCCGTGCCCCTGTGATACCCAAATCGCCGCCGCCCCGCAAGCGCGGGCGGCGCAATCGGTGAACAGGGCGGGCAGAACCGGCGCGCCGTCACGCGCGCCGGCGGCGGTCGGGCATCAGCTCTTGACGAACGCCAGCATGTCGGCGTTGAGCTTGTCCTTGTGGGTGTCGGTGATGCCGTGCGGGGCGCCCGGATAGACCACCAGCTGGCTGTTCTTCACCAGCGTGGCCGACGCGCGCGCCGCGGCGTCGATCGGCACGACCTGGTCGTCGTCGCCGTGGATGATGATCGTGGGCACGTCGAACTTCTTCAGGTCCTCGGTGAAATCGGTCTCCGAGAACGCCTTGATGCTGTCGTACGTGTTCTTGTGGCCGCCCATCATGCCCTGCAGCCACCACGCATCGATCACGCCCTGCGACGGCTTCGCGCCCGGACGGTTGTAGCCGAAGAACGGGCCGCTGGGGATGTCCTTGAACAGCTGCGCGCGATTGGCCAGCAGGCCGGCGCGGATGCCGTCGAACACGTCGATCGGCAGGCCGCCGGGGTTGGCGTCGGTCTTCAGCATCAGCGGCGGCACCGCCGAGACCAGGCCGGCCTTCTTCACCCGCTTCGTACCGTGGCGGCCGATGTAGCGCGCCACTTCGCCGCCGCCGGTGGAGAAGCCGAACATCGCGATGTCCTTCAGGTCCAGGTGTTCGATCAGCTGCGCCAGGTCATCGGCATAGTGGTCCATGTCGTTGCCGTCCCACGGCTGGCTGGAGCGCCCGTGGCCGCGACGGTCGTGCGCGATCACGCGGCAGCCGTTCGCGGCCAGGTGGTACATCTGCGACTCCCAGCTGTCGGCATTCAGGGGCCAGCCGTAGCTGAGGGTGACGACCGGGCCGTCCTTCGGGCCCCAGTCCTTGAAGTAGATCTGTACGTCGTCTTTGGTGGTGAACAGGCCCATGGTGGTTCTCTCTACGGTGGAGGAGGGGGG